>VGEP01000044.1 GCA_016869215.1 Alphaproteobacteria bacterium
CGCCCCGGCCCGGTGCGGGCGGGGGTGCGCCCTCGGCCGCTTCCTGCATACGCCGCTGCAGCATTTCATAGGCGGAATGGGGATCGATCGTCTGGTCGTATTTTCCGCGATATGGGCTCCGGGCCATCACGGCCTTGCGCTGTTCGGGCGTAACCGGCCCCAGATGCGCCGAAGGCGGCCGGATCAGCGCGCGTTCGACCATCGAAGGCGTGCCATTGCCCTCGAGGAACGACACCAGCGCCTCGCCCTTGCCGAGTTCGGTGATGACCCTCTCGGTATCGAGCTTCGGATTGGGCCGGAATGTCTCGGCCGCCGTCCGGACCGCCTTCTGGTCGCGGGGCGTAAACGCGCGCAGCGCGTGCTGAACGCGATTGCCAAGCTGGGCCAGCACCTTCTCAGGCACGTCCAGCGGGTTCTGGGTCACGAAATAAACGCCGACGCCTTTGGACCGGATCAAGCGGACCACCTGCTCGATCTTGTCCAGCAACGCCTTGGGCGCGTCGTCGAACAGAAGGTGAGCTTCGTCGAAGAAGAACACGAGCTTGGGCTTGTCGAGGTCGCCCACCTCCGGCATCTGCTCGAAAAGCTCCGACAGGAGCCAGAGCAGGAACGTGGCATAGAGACGCGGGTTCTCCATCAGACGGTCGGCGAACAGGATGTTGACGATCCCGCGCCCTTCGCGTCCCGTACGCATGAAGTCGCCGATCGACAGCGCGGGTTCGCCGAAGAAGTTGGCGCCGCCCTGGTTCTCCAGCACGAGCAACTGTCGCTGCACCGCGCCGACGGTCGCAGCCGCGACGTTGCCGTAGCGCTTGCCGATCTCCTTCGAGTTCTTGGAGATGTAGGTGAGCAGTTCGCGCAGATCCTTGAGGTCGACAAGTCCCTTGTTGATCGCATCCTCGGCGCCGAATTCGTCGTCGGCGAACTTGAACGCAATGTTGACCACACCCTCCTGCGTGTCGTTGAGATCGAGCATGCGCGACAGCAGCAGCGGCCCCATCTCCGACACCGTGGTGCGGATCGGATGGCCCTGTTCGCCGAACAGGTCCCAGAACACCACGGGGAATTCGTCCGGCTGGTAGTCGATGCCCATCCCCTTGGCCCGCTTGGCGAAATCCGGCCGGTCCTGCCCGGGGGCGGCGAGCCCGGAAAGGTCGCCCTTGATGTCGGCGGCAAACACCGGAACGCCCGCGCGCGAGAACTCCTCGGCCATCACCTGGAGCGTCACCGTCTTGCCGGTGCCGGTCGCGCCGGTCACCAGTCCGTGACGGTTGGCAAGCCGCAGCGTCATGCACTCCGGCTTTGCGCTCTTGCCGATCAGGATCGTTCCGTCTTCAGCACCCTTCGCCATCGCTCACTCCCGCATCGTTCGTTCGCCGTGAGTTATTTCGCATCGTTGCCGCCGCACGACATCGCATTTCGCAATTCCGGCGCACGTCCTATGTCCGATCCGCAACTTCGGTGCACTCGCCTCACGACGCGGCACGATCGAATCCCGTACTTCGTATCGCGCACGGCCCGCGCATGTTCAATTCGTTTCAATTCGCCTCTTGTGACCTCGATGCAACGGCTCCGACGCAAATCGCAAACCGCATCGCGATACAGCGAGAGAGACCGCCGCATGGCTTGTGTTCCCGTCTCGCAATGCTATTCATTATAGCAATCCGCCTGAAGTGCGGCTGAGGGGCGTTGGGCATGGATGAACTTCTCGACCGTCTAGTCGCCAATACCGGCGTCGATCGGGCGGTGGCCGAGAAGGCTGTTGGAATTATTTTTGCGTTCCTGCTCAAGGACGGCCCCGCCGACAAGGTACAGGCGCTGATCGATCAACTGCCCGGGGCCGCGGCCGCCGTTCAGTCGGCGGGCGACACCGGCGGCATGGGCGGGATCATGGGCGTCGGAACCAAGTTGATGGCGGCCGGGCTCGGCATGAGCGAGATGCAGGGCGTAACCCGCGAAATCATCGCCTTTTCCCGCGAAAAGGCCGGTGAGGACACGGTTGGCGAGATCGTCTCCTCGATCCCCGGCCTGTCCCAGTTCGTCTGAAAGACCGCGTGCGATGACCGACGGCAAGACGAATTCCAGGGCGACCGCGTACCCGATCTCGGGCATCGACCGCATTGGGCCGGAGATGGCCGCGCGGCTTCGCCAGGCCGGGATCAGGACCACCACCCGGCTGCTCGACCGCGCCAAGAACCCCAAGGGCCGCAAGCAACTGGCTGAGGAGATGGGGCTCGATCCGAAGCGCATTCTGAGCTGGGCCAACCTCGTTGACCGGATGCGGATCAAGGGGGTGGGCGAGGACTATGCCGCACTCCTGCAGGCTGCGGGCGTCGACACGGTCAAGGAGCTCAAGTACCGCAACCCGGAGAAGCTTGCCCAGTCGATGCGGGAAGCGAACACCAAGCGCAAGCTGGTGGAGGTTCTGCCCTCCGACCGCGCGGTGGTGCGCTGGGTCGAGCACGCCAAGCGGTTGCCCTTGAAGATCACCTACTAGGCGGCCGCGCGACCGGCGGGCGCGCCTGCCGGCAATCGGCTTGACAGTCCTGCAGGCGGCGCGCAAAGCGAGCCGCCATGACCTTGATCGGCCCATCGGATCCTTACTGGCAGACGGCGATGCAGGGTGCCGACCCCGATCCGCTCGGCCGGCTGCTGGGGCTCAATCGCCCCGTCGTGATGGGAATTCTCAACGTCACGCCCGACTCGTTTTCCGACGGCGGCGAATTTCTCGATCCCTATGCCGCGGTCCAGCACGCCCGGCAGCTGATCGAGGAAGGCGCCGACATCATCGACGTCGGCGCCGAGTCCACCCGCCCCTACGGCGGCGCGCAGCCCATCACCCTGGAAGAAGAGCTGCGTCGCCTGACGCCGGTGCTTCCAACGATCCTGCATCTCGGCCGTCCGGTTTCCATCGACACCATGAAGCCCGCAGTCGCCCTGTGGGCGCTCGGTGAAGGGGCCTGCATGGTCAACGACGTCTGGGGCCTGCAACGCGAACCGGACATGGCGCGCGTGGTGGCCGACCGCGGCGTGCCCGTGGTCATCATGCACAATCGCTACAAGGCGGAGCCGTCGATCAACATCATCTCCGACATCAACGCCTTCTTCTCCTACTCGCTCGATCTGGCGGATCGGGCGGGCATCGCGCGCGACAGGATCGTGCTCGATCCCGGCATCGGATTCGGCAAGACCCCCGAGCAGAGCATGGAGGCAATCGCGAAACTGGACGTCTTCCAGAAGTTCGAACGTCCGATCCTGGTGGGCGCGTCGCGCAAGCGGTTCATCGATTCGGTGGTGCCGTCCGAGCCCTCGGAACGGCTCGGCGGTTCGATCGCCGCCCACATTCTCGCCGTCAAGAACGGCGCCCGGATCGTCAGGACTCACGACGTCGCCGAAACGGTGCAGGCGCTGCGCGTCGCCGAAGCCATATGGAGCGCCCAATGAGCGGTTCGGTGCCGGGCCAGGTGTTCGTGCGAGGGCTGACGCTGCATGCCTATCACGGCGTCATGCAGCACGAGGCCAAGGTCGGCCAGACCTTCAAGCTCGACCTGGAGCTTGAGATCGACCTAACGTCCGCCGCGCGCTCCGACAAGCTTGCCGACACGGTCGGCTACGATCAGGTGGTCGCGGCCGCGACCGAAAGTTTCCAGGCGCGGCGCTACCGGCTGATCGAGGCCGCGGCCGGCGCGGTGGCAACTGCCGTGCTCGACCGTTTCCCCCAGGTCCGGTCCGTGCGCGTCACGGTGCACAAGCCGCACGCGCCGATCGCGGCGACCTTCGACGACGTCGGCGTGTCCATCGCCCGCACGCGGGGCGAACGCTGAAATGCCCGACGTGCTGATTGCGCTGGGCGGCAACCTCGGCGATGTCCGCGACACGTTCGACCGCGCCATCGCCGCACTTTGCGCTGACGGTTTGGTGCGGCTGATTGCGCGTTCCTCGGACTACAGCACCCCGCCCTGGGGCGTCGCCGACCAGCCTGCGTTCGTGAACCGCTGCATCCATGCGCGCACCGAGCTGCAGCCGGCCGACTTGCTCCATCGCTTCCAGGACATCGAGCACCAATTCGGCCGCGACCGCTGGAGCGAACGGCGCTGGGGCCCGCGCACGCTCGATATCGACCTGATCGCCTACGGCGACCTGACGATGGACACGCCGACGCTGACACTGCCGCATCCGCGGATGTTCGAGCGCGCCTTCGTGCTGCTGCCGCTGGCTGAGATCGTCCCGGACTGGACGGTCGCGGGCGTTCGGATCGCCGACGCCGCGGCGCGCATCGACGGCGCGGGTATCGAGAAGCTGCCGCCGCGCTGACCCGCGCTCCAAAACACAAGCGCCGGCCCTTTCGGGCCGGCACCAGGTTCGCGCGTTCCGGGTCTTCTCAGTCCTTGAACCCATATTCCTTCCAGCGCTTGTCGACCAGGTCCCAGTCCTGCTTCTCGGGCCTGACCATGGGCGGATAGCGCTCGCCGCCGTAGTTCTCTTCGGGCTCGAAATCGAGGTTCACCGTGCAGTCGATCAACACGCGGCACCACTTGCCGGTGCCGTAGAGCTTGGTGTTGCGGTACTTCAACCGCGTCGACGGATCGAGCGCCGAGCCGAACGTGCCCGGATAGAACACGATGTCGTCCTCGGCGGCGTTGCAGCGGTAAGCGAACGCCCAGTCGAGCGCACCGTAGTCGTGGATGTCGATGTCGTCGTCGACCGCCCAGATATGCTTGTAGCGCAAGTGCGCTGCGTTCGAGCCCCAGATCGCAGCCGCCGCCTGCTTGGCCTGACCGCGATAGGTCTGGCGCAACTGGATGATCAGCGTCGTGCCGTTGTTCGCCGGCGGGCAGTGCACGTCGGTGACGCCCGGCACGCCGGACCGCTCCAGGATGTTCCATGCCAGCGCCGCGCGCTGCACCGAACTCATGATCGAGTTCTCATTCAGCATCTTGGGCATCGTACCTTCGAGCGTGCCGCGCATGATCGGGTTGTTGCGGTGAGTGATGCAGGTGACCCGAACCTTGTGCTTGGGCGCCTGATCGCCCCCAAAGTAGCCGGTGTACTCGCCGAACGGACCTTCCATCTCGAAGGTCGCGGGATCGTTCGAGATCCAGCCCTCGATCACGATCTCGGCGGTGGCCGGCACCTGCAGCGGCACGGTCTCGCAGTCGACCAACTCGACAGGCGCGCCGCGGATCGCGCCCATCACGTCGTATTCCGACACGTCGGGCGGGATCGGCGAGGACGCCGCGAACGGCAGCGACGGCTCCCAGCCATAGACGAACGCCACCGGCATCTCCTGATGCTTGTCGGAATACTTCTGCATGTCCTGGCCCCAGTTCTGCGGACGCCAGAGCAGCACGGGAATGGTGTCCTTCTTGCCGACCATGCCGCGGTAAATGCCGACGTTCATTCGGCCGCTGACCGGATCGCGGGTCACCGAGCCCTGCATGGTGTTGATGTAACGTCCGCCGTCGAAGCGATGCCACTTCGGCACCGGAAAATCGTAGAGGTTGATGTCGTCGCCCTTGACGATGTTCTCCTTCACAGGTCCGGTCTTGACGGTGACCGGCGGGACGCGGCTGGCATAGGCCTTGCGCGCGGCCTTCACCAGCTCGGTGATGGACGCATTCTTCGGCAGGCCGAACATCATCGCCACGCGCGAATAATTCGACAGCCCGCCGGTAAACATCGACGAGCAGCGCGTGGTGTTCTTGTTGTAGTCCTTGATGTTTGAGAACAGCAGCGCCGGCCCATCGCCGTTGCCGAAGGCCCGGCGGGTGATCGTGCCGAGCTCGCAGTCCCAATCGACTTCGGCGTCGATCTGGTGCAGTTCGCCTTCCTTGCGGAGGGCGTCGATCCACCCGCGCATATCGCCGAATTGCGTCATGAGTTCTGCGCCTCCGGCACGCCGCGGTTGAACTTGCACTGCATGATTTCAATCCCTTCCGATGTCGAAACGGAGCGGAAACCCGCGCCCGATGCACCGATACAAGCTTAACGCGCCCGAAACCAATGCCGAAGGCGAATAGACCGTTGCCCGTCCGGAATAGAGCCCATTCCGCCGCATCGCAGCGCGCCTGGATCGTCTGGCCATGTCCGAGGAATTCATCCTAGGATCGCCGCGTCATGACGATCGAACGCGTGCCGACGCCCTACGACGACAAGATCTATTCGCAGGAATGGCGCGCCTGGCGCGACCCGGAAATTCCCGACTGGATCGATCCGATCGAGATCCTGATCGGCCGGCATCTCGGCACGCCGGCGGAGAGCCGCGCGGCGCTGATCGTCGACGGCAAGACCGTCACCTATCGCGAGCTTGCAGGGCTCGTTGAGCGTTACGCAGGAGCACTTGCCGCCGTCGGCGTCGCTCCGGAATCGCGGTTGCTGCTGTTCGGAACCGACAGTCTCGACTATGTCGCGACCTGGCTCGGTGCGGTGCGGCTCGGCGCGGTTCCGGTCGTCGTGTCCGACCTCTACAAGCAGTCCGACCTGCTCTACTTCCTCACCGACACGGCAGTGAACACGCTGTTCATCGACAGCGAGCAGACTCCGAAGCTCATTGGCAACGCGGCCGATCTGCCGCCCTCATTAAAGACCGTCATCGTGCGCGGCGGTGCAGCCGAGGTCGCCCGCGCATGTCCGGGCCGCACGGTGAAGCCCTTGCAGGACGCGCTCGCCGCATCTGTCCCGACGCAAGCCCATCGCCGTCACTCGAACGACGTCACCTATATGTTCTATTCCGGCGGCACCACCGGCACCGCCAAGGGCATCACGCATCTGGCCTACGATTTTCTCATTGTGCCTGCACGCCACGGCGCGATGTGGGAGTACGGACCCGACGATGTGGTGTACGCGACATCGAAGAAATACTTCACCCACGGCATCTGGCCGGGGCTGCTGATCCCGTTGCACCACGGCGCGACCGCGGTCCTCGACCGCCGTCCGCCGATGCCCGACGTGGTGCTCGCCAACATGCGCGCGCACGGCGTGACCAAGCTTGTCACCGTGCCGACCGTGCTCAAGAACATGATCGAGTTCGTGACAAAATCGGGCGAGCCCGCCGCCTGCCCGAAACTGAAATTCGTCGTCAGCGCGTCGGAGAAAATGCCGCCGGAGATGTTCGAGCAGTTCCAGGCGCTATTCGGCGTCGAGCTTCACGACTCCATCGGCAGCTCGGAGATCACCTATGAGTGGATCGTCAACACGCCGAAGGTGTTCAAGCGCGGCAGCCTGGGCAAGCCGGTCTACGGCTGCGAGGTGCGACTGATCGCGCCCGACGGCACGGACGTGACGCAGGCGAACGTGCCGGGCGAATGCTGGATCAAGAGCCGCACCGCCTGCTTCTACTACTGGCGCAAGTACGACAAGTCGCGCGAGACCTTCGTCGGTGACTGGGCGCGCACCGGCGACAACCTGATCTTCGACGAGGACGGCTTCTTCTGGTTCTCCGGCCGCAACAACGACCTGTTCAAGGTGAAGGGCCTGTGGGTGTCGCCGATCGACATCGAGGCGGCGCTGACCGCGCATCGCGCGGTGCGTGAAGCCGCCGTGGTGGCGTTCGACAACGCGGACGGCTTGACCCAGCCGCGCGCATTCATCGTCCTGCGCGACGGATTTGCATGGTCCGAGGCGCTCAAGGACGAGTTGAAGGCCGCTGTCGCGCCGCTCGGGTCCTACAAGATTCCGGGTGACTTCGTGGTGCTTGACCAGCTCCCGCGTACGACTCTGATGAAGATCGATCGCCGCGCGCTGCGCGAGCCCTGACACAGACAACAGGCGAAGGCCACAAGGAAGGTTCCATGGAAGAGCGCGTGACGTTTCCCTCCGCTGGCCTTCAGCTCACAGGAGTCTTGCACAAACCCGACAACCTGAAGCCCGGCGAGAAGCGCGCGGCCGTGATCGTGCTGCACGGTTTCGGCGGCACCATGGGCGGACCGGGCGGCAAGAACCCTGCCCCGTTCTTTTGCGAACTCGGCTACGTCGTGCTGCGCTTCGACTTTCGCGGCTGCGGCGAGAGCCAGGGCGAACGCGGCCGCGTCATCTGCCTGGAAGAAGTCGAGGATGCACGCAACGCGCTGAGCTGGCTCGCCACGCGGCCCGAAGTCGACGGCGGCCGGATCGCGCTGATGGGCGAGAGCTTCGGGGCGGCGGTCGCAATCTACGGCGGCGGCGTGGACCCGCGTGTCGCGGCGGTGATTTCGTCCGGCGGCTGGGGCAACGGCGAAAAGAAGTTCCGCCGCCAGCATCCCGGCGACGCCGCCTGGGCGCGCTTCACCAAGATGATCGCCGACGGTCAGGCCGAGCGTGCCCGCACCGGCAAGACCGTCATGGTGCCGCGCTACGACATCGTGCCGATCCCGGAAAAGCTGCGCGGCCTCCTGCCCGCGGGCTCGATCACCGAGTTTCCGCTCGAAACCGTCGAGAGCATGATGGCGTTCAACGCCAACGACGTGGTCGGCAAGATTGCGCCGCGGCCGCTGCTGCTGCTGCACAGCGCCAGGGATTCGGTGACGCCGACCGAGCAGTCGGTCGACCTGTTCAACTGCGCCGGCCAGCCGACCGACCTGCATCTGATGGCCGACGTCGACCACTTCATGTTCTCGCACGCAAGCCCGCTGGTCGCGGACCTGATCGGCAACTGGCTCGACAAACACCTGCCCGCGCAACGGCCCTAGCGCACCGGACACGGAGAACGGGTCTCATGAAGTTCGCGCACTTCTCCCACGTCTGGGGCAAGCCCGGGATGACCCCGCACCGGCGCTACGAGCAGCTCTGGCGCGAGTTGGAGCTGTGCGACGGACTGGGCTTCGACTACGCGTTCTGCGTCGAACATCATTTTCAGCCCTACGAAAGCTGGATGTCGTCGCCGGCGCTGTTCGCGGTCGGCGCGGGCGCGCGGACCAGGCGGCTGCGCATCGGCTCGATGGGCTTCATCGTGCCGCTGTACCATCCGCTGCGGCTCGCCGAGGACATCGCCATCGTCGATCAGATGCTAGGCGGACGGTTCGAATGCGGCCTCGTGCCCGGCATCAGCGCGGGTTTCTTCAGGCCGTTCGGCATCGACTACAATTTCCGAAAATCGCCGACGCTAGAGTTCGTGCATTACCTGCGCGCGGCCTACGGCGACAAGCAGCCGTTCTCGTTCCACGGCGACAACCACAAGACCGACAGCGCGCTGCTCGCCGTGCCGCCGGCGCAGAAACCGCATCCACCGCTCTGGATGATGAGCCGCGATCCGCAGACGCTGGAGTTCTGCGCCAAGGAAGGCGTCAATACCGGCTATTTCATCATGGTGCCGCGCGAGAAGGCCAATCCGGTCTACCGCAAGTTCCTCGCCGACTGGAACGCGCAGGGCCACGGCAGGAAACCGACCATCGCCTACAGTACCGTGGTCTATGTCGACGAGACCGACAAGCAGGCGCTCGACAACGCCCTGTTCCGCGCCAGCCGCGCCTACGAGGGCCTGCTGCCGGTCAAGACGCCGGGCGAGAGCTTCGAGAGTCGGCTCGCCAACCAGATCGCGCTGTTGGAGTCGCGCGGCGAGCCCGCTGCAGCCAAGCTCACTGCGAACATGTTCGACCCGGACTTCATCATGGCGAACGATCTGGTGTTCGTCGGCTCCGCCGAGACCGTGACGAAGAAGCTGCGCAAGGCGGCGGAAGAAGGCTTCTTCAACTGCTTCATGGGCGAGTTCAATTTCGCCGACCTCCCCGAGCCCGACTTGATGCGCTCAATCCGGCTGTTCGGCGAGAAGGTCATGCCCGCGCTGCGCGACCACGAGCCGTTCTGAGAATCTGGGAAGGCTGTACCGGATGAAATTCGCGCACTTCTCTCACGTCTGGGGCAAGCCCGGCATGACGCCGCACCGGCGCTACGAGCAGCTCTGGCGCGAGCTGGAGATGTGCGACGACCTGGGCTTCGACTACGCGTTCTGCGTCGAGCACCATTTCCGCCCCGACGAGAGCTGGATGTCGCAGCCCTCGCTCTACGCGGTCGCTGGCGGGCGGCGAACGAAGCGCCTGCGCGTCGGCGCGATGGGCTACGTCGTGCCGCTGCATCATCCGCTGCGGCTCGCCGAGGAGATCGCGATCGTCGACCAGATGCTCGGCGGGCGGTTCGAATGCGGCCTCGTGCCCGGCATCAGCCCCGGATATTTCACGCCGTTCGGCATCGACTACAATTTCCGCAAGTCGCCGACCTTCGAATTCGTGCAGTATCTCCGAGCGGCCTTTGGCGGCACGCAGCCGTTCTCGTTTCAGGGCGACAACCACAAGACCGACAACGCCCTGCTCGCCGTGCCGCCGGTGCAGAAGCCGCATCCACCGCTCTGGATGATGAGCCGCGATCCGCCGACGCTTTCCTTCTGCGCCGAGCACGGCATCAACACCGGTTACTTCATCAGCTTCCCGCGCCACGAGGCTGCGCCGCGCTATCGCACGTTCCTCGCCGACTGGGCCAAGGCCGGTCACGCACACAAGCCCAACATCGCCTACAGCACCGTGGTCTATGTCGATGAGAGCGACGACAAGGCGCTCGACACCGCACTGTTCCGCGCCAGCCGCGCCTACGAAGGGCTGCTGCCGATCGCAGAACCCGGCGAAAGCTTCGAAAGCCGGCTCGCCCGCCAGAAGGCCCGGTTCGAGGCGCGCGGCGAGGCCGGCGCGGGCAAGATCATGTCCAGCATCTTCGATCCGGACTTCATCCTGGACAACGAGCTGGTGTTCATCGGCTCGCCCCGGACCGTGACCGAGAAGCTGCTGAAGGCCGCGCAGACCGGCCTGTTCAACACCTTCATGGGAGAGTTCAATTTCTCGGACCTGCCAGAAGATGACCTGATGCGGTCCATCGGGCTGTTCGGCCGCCAAGTCATGCCGGAGCTTCGCGCCTACCAGCCGTTTTGACCGCAATTCGCGGGACGGCGGCGGCGTTCACGCGCGGTTGCGTCAGGTCGAAATCCGGGCGGGGATCGCGCACTGGTTGCGTTCCCGCGTATCCACAGCACAATTGGGCGATGCGGTGTCCGATACGCCCTTGACCGTGACAGAGCCGGCTGCGATCTTTTTACCTAATACGCTTGTTAATCGATTGAATTGACCCGTTGTGTCGTCATTGCCGAGTACGACCGCATGATTACCCGGACGGCTCACCCGAACGCACCCGGTACCCGAACGTTCCCCATCGATGCCGTTCGCTTGGCGGCGGGCGCTTCGTTTGTCGCCGCGTTGCTGATGCTGGTGTCGATTGCGGGCGCCGATCCCGCACGCGCCGAGCCGACGTTCAAACAACGGCTCGTCGGGACCTGGATTTTCGTGTCGTCGGTCAACACGCGCAAGGACGGCACGATCTACGACCGCTGGGGCGCCAGTCCCAAAGGCGTGCTGATGTTCGATGCGAACGGTCGCTACTCGCAGATCATCATAAGGTCGGAACCGAGCCTGTTCGGAGGCAAGACCATCTTTTCGTTCGGCACTTATGTGGTCGATGATGCCAGCGCGACACTGATCACGGAAATCGAAGGCGGGTCCCTGAGCAAGCTCGAAGGCACGAAGCAGCGGCGTAAGATCAAGCTGCTCACCGCCGACGAACTGAATTACGTCAACCTGGATGGCATGGGCGGTTCCGTGATCGACGCGGTCTGGAAGCGCGCGCCGGCGCACCAGCCGCATTCGGCGACCCTCTACGCTCCGCTCCGATAGGCCGCTTCAGCGCGGCGTTAGCCGGCTCCCTTCACGCACCGAAATCCGATGTTGTGGTGCCCTGCGCGCGCGCTGCGCGACACGCTCGCGCCGCGCCAGCTTCCGCGCAACGTGTCCGCTCCGGTGTCGGCCGCGCCGCCGCGCACCACCCGGTCGGCGAGAATGTCCGGCGTCTCGCGCCCGTCGTCGGCGCGATACGGATAGGACCGCATGATCGTCGAGGTCCATTCGTTGATGTTGCCGGCGAGATCGAACACGCCTTCCGGCGTAGCGCCTGCGGGATACGAACCGACCGGCACGGTTTCGATCCAGCCCGCACCGAAGCGCGCACGTGTTTTGTCCGGCTCGGCTTCGCCCCAGGGATAGGTCCGGCCGTCCTTGCCGCGGGCTGCGTATTCGCGCTCGGCTTCGGTCGGCAGCCGCTTGCCGACCGCCTCGCAATAGTCGCGCGCGCCGTACCAGCTCATCTCATTCGCAGGATGCCGCTCGAATCCCGGATCGGCGCGCCATTTGCCTTGCACCCGGCGCAGACGCGCATCGCCGTCGTCCCAGTCGAACAGGTGCTGGCCGCGCGCGTTCCGGAATCCGCCGAGCTTTTCCAGGAAGGCGGCAAACTCCGCGTTGGTCACAGCGTGGCGGTCGATCCAGTACGATTTGAGCGTCACCGTATGCGGCGGGCGCTCGTCGGCGAGCCCCCGCGCGCTGCCCATGGTGAACGTGCCGCCGGGGATCAGGGCCATGCCCGGCTCGGCCGCGGGCGCGGGCGCCAACACAGCAACGGCCAGGACGACGCATAGGAGGAGACGCAGCATGGCCGCATGATGCCCCTTGGCGACGCGTGTTTCCATGCCCGGCGGGGCATGGGCACGTTGGCGTCGCCCCCGGTCCATGGCATTTTGCGGTAATGACCGATGAATTGCCGCTGGCTGCGGACTTCCCGCCCGCGACGCGCGACGACTGGCTCAAGCTCGTCCGCGCGGCGCTCAAAGACCGCCCGTTCGAGCGGCTGATCGCCAGGACCTACGACGGCATTCCGATCGAGCCGCTCTATGGCCGTGCTGCCAATGCCCAGCCGATCGTGGGCCGCCACGGCCCATGGCAAGTGATGGCGCGGGTCGATCATCCCGATCCGGCGGTGGCCAATGCCGAAGCGCTGCACGAACTGGAAAATGGCGCGACCGGGCTCACGCTGGTCTGCGCCGGCTCTCTGAACGCCGGCGGCTTCGGCATCGGAGGAACGGCGGAAGCGCTCAAACGCGTGCTCGATGGCGTCTATCTCGACGCCGGCATAACCGTCGACTTCAACGTCAGTCCGGAAACGCGCGACATCGTCCGGCATTTCGCCGCGCTGGTGAAAAGCCAGGGCATCGACGCGTCGAAGGTCGCCATGCTCGGCAGCATCAACCCGATCGGCGGCATGGCCGCCGCCGGCAGCACCGATCGGCCTTGGCATGAGCTTGCGAAGCCGTTCGCAGGCTTCATCGGCGACCTCGCAGGGCAAGGTTTCCGCGGGCCGTTCGCCGCCGCGGATGGACGGATAGTGCACAACGCGGGCGGCTCGGAAGCACAGGAGTTGGCGTTCGTCATCGCAAGCGCAACAGCCTATCTGCGCGCGCTCGAAGCCGGCGGCTTCGCGCCCGATGCGGCGCGGAGCATGATCTATTTCCGGCTCGCAGCCGACGCCGACCAGTTTCTGACCGTCGCGAAATTCCGCGCCCTGCGGCTCCTGTGGGCGCGCGTCGAGCAGGCCTGCGGGCTTGCACCGAAGCCCGCCTACGTGTCGGCGGAAACCGCATGGCGGACGATGAGCCGGCGCGATCCATTCGTGAACATGCTGCGCACCACGATTGCGGTGTTCGCAGCGGGCATCGGCGGCGCGAATGCGATCCTGGCGCTGCCCTTCACCGCCGCGATCGGCCTGCCCGACCGCTTTGCGCGGTGCATTGCGCGCAACACCAAACTGCTTCTGCTCGAAGAGGCCCATATTGCGAATGTCGCCGACCCGGCTGCCGGCGCGGGCGGCATCGAGGCCTTGACCGGCGAGCTATGTCGCGCCGCCTGGACGCTGTTCCAGGAGATCGAGAGCGCGGGCGGCATCGGTTCCGCGCTCGAATCCGGCCTGATCCAGAACAAGATCGCGGCGGTTCGCGCAGAGCACGAAGCCGCCGTTGCCCACCGCAAGGAAATTCTCACCGGGACCAGCGATTATCCGCTGCTTTCGGAATTGCCGGCCAAGGTTCTGGACGTGCCGCCGAAGCCGTCCGTCGTTCCGGCAGGAAAGATCGCGTTCCCGGCGCTGCCGCGCATCCGTTTCGCCGAACCGTTCGAGCGCCTGCGCGACGCTTCGGACGCCATGCTCGCGAAAACCGGCTCGCGGCCCAGGGTTTTCCTCGCCAACTTCGGGACGCTTGCCGAGTTCACCCCGCGCGCGACGTTTGCGAAGAACCTGTTCGAAGCCGGTGGCATCGAGGCGACGGCGAATGACGGCTTCAAAAGCCGCGACGAAATGCTCGCCGCGTTCAAGACTTCGGGCGCCCGGCTCGCCTGCCTGTGTTCGTCGGACGAAATCTACGAGCGGGAGGGCGCAGACGCCGCCAAGGCCCTGGCCGCGGCCGGCGCAGGGCATATCTATCTAGCAGGCCGGCCGAAAGACCCCGAACGGTACAAGAGCGCGGGCGTGCAGGAGTTCGTTTACGCCGGCTGCGACGCGCTCAAGACGCTACAGACGGCCCATGATATTCTCGGCACCGGAGTCGAGACGAAGCGATGAGCAGAATTCCGGACTTCACGGGGGTCGATTTCGCTCCCACGCAGGCGGCGCCCCTGCCGGGGCCGGCCGAACCCTGGCTCACGCCCGAAGGCATCGCGGTGAAGCCCGCCTACGGGCCGGATGACATCGCGGGCCTCGATTTCCTCGACACCTATCCCGGCATCGCGCCCTACCTGCGCGGCCCCTACCCGACCATGTACGTCACCCAGCCGTGGACCATCCGGCAGTACGCCGGATTCTCCACCGCCGAGGATTCCAACGCCTTCTACCGGCGCAACCTCGCCGCGGGCCAGAAAGGCCTCTCCATCGCCTTCGACCTGCCGACGCACCGCGGCTACGACAGCGACCATCCGCGCGTATCCGGCGACGTCGGCATGGCGGGCGTCGCCATCGACTCCATCTACGACATGCGGACGCTGTTCTCTGGCATCCCGCTCGACAAGATGACCGTGTCGATGACCATGAACGGCGCTGTGCTGCCGATCATGGCGCTCTACATCGTCGCCGCGGAGGAACAGGGCGTGAAGCCGGAACAGCTCGGCGGCACGATCCAGAACGACATCCTCAAGGAGTTCATGGTCCGCAACACCTACATCTACCCGCCCGGACCGAGCTTGAGGATCATCTCCGACATCTTCTCCTACACCTCGGCGAACATGCCGAAGTTCAATTCGATCTCGATTTCCGGCTACCACATGCAGGAGGCCGGCGCGACGCAGGACCTGGAGCTTGCCTATACGCTCGCCGACGGCGTCGAATATGTGCGCGCCGGAATCGCCGCCGGAATCGACGTGGACCGCTTCGCGCCGCGGCTGTCGTTCTTCTGGGCCATCGGCATGAACTTCTTCATGGAGGCGGCGAAGCTGCGCGCCGCGCGGCTGCTCTGGGCCAAATTGATGAAGGAGTTCGGCCCGAAGGACCCGCGCTCATCGTCGCTGCGCGCGCATTCGCAGACCTCCGGCTGGTCGCTCGCGGCGCAGGACGTGTTCAACAACGTGGCGCGCACCTGCATCGAGGCGATGGCGGCGACGCAGGGCCACACCCAGTCGCTGCACACCAACGCGCTCGACGAGGCGCTGGCGCTGCCGACCGACTTCTCCGCCCGCATCGCGCGCAACACCCAGATCGTGCTGCAGCAGGAAAGCGGCACCACCCGCATCGCCGACCCCTGGGGCGGCTCGTTCTACGTCGAGCGGCTGACCGCCGAGCTTGCTGCCAAGGCTTGGGGCCACATCCAGGAGGTCGAGGAGCTGGGCGGCATGGCCAAGGCCATCGAGGCCGGCATCCCGAAACTGCGCATCGAAGAGGCCGCCGCCAAGACCCAGGCCCGCATCGACGCCGGACAGCAGTCGTTGATCGGCGTCAACAAGTATCGGCCCGAGAGCGAAGCGCCGATCGAAATTCTGAAGGTCGACAATTCCGCCGTCCGCCGCTTGCAGATCGACAAGCTTTCGCGCCTCAAGCACGAGCGCGACCCGGCGCAGCTTCAGGCCGCGCTCGACGCACTGACGCGCACAGCCGCGGGCGGCAACGGCAATCTGCTGGCGCTCGCCGTCGATGCCGCGCGCGCCAAGGCGACCGTCGGCGAGATTTCCCAGGCGCTGGAGAAGGCCTGGGGCCGCCACCGCGCCGAGATCAAATCCATTTCAGGCGTGTTCAAGCGGGAGGCCGGCATGACCGACGCGATTGCGCGGGTGCAGACTTTGGTCGCCCGGTTCGAGACCGACGAAGGCCGCAGGCCGCGCATTCTGGTCGCCAAGATCGGCCAGGACGGCCACGACCGCGGCCAGAAGGTGATCGCCTCGGCCTTCGCCGACTTGGGGTTTGACGTCGACATCGGGCCGCTGTTCGCGACCCCTGCCGAAGCTGCGCGTCAGGCGGTCGAGAACGACGTGCATATCCTCGGCGTGTCGTCGCTCGCGGCTGCGCATCTCACGCTGGTACCGGAATTGAAGGCCGAACTCGCGCAGCAGGGCCGCCCCGACATCATGATCGTGGTGGGAGGCGTGGTGCCGCAGCAGGATCACGACGCGCTGAAGAAGGCCGGCGCCGAGGCGATCTTCCCGCCCGGAACCGTGATCGCGGAAGCCGCCGAGGCGCTGCTCACGACGCTGAACAAGCGGCTCGGGCACGCGAGCGCAGCCGCGGAATAGCCGAAATAAAACCGGCGGCCTGTCGGCCGCCGGTTGATCTCTCACTCCAGCGCAACCTACTGCTGCGGCTCCGCCTGCCCGGTCGTGACCGGCCGGATCGCGATGTTGCCGCGCGGCGCCCTCTCGTCGAGCACGGCGCGCGCGTGCTTGATCACGGTGTCGGCGACGATGGCGTGGCCTTCCGCGGACGGATGCACCGCCCCGCTATAGAGCGCGGCATAGGCCGGCTGCAGGATGTCGAACTGCGAGATGCCGTCGCGGTGGGTGTTGGCCGCAAGGAACGCATCGTTCGGCGTGCGGAACAGGCGCCAGCGCGCGCCGTAAGGCAGCGTGTAGAGCGGCGTATAGGGTTTGAACTCCTGGGTCGCCGCCGACTTGCGCGGCATGCCCATGTTCACGCCGTCCATGATCGCGTTGCGCGGGTCGCGGGCGCAAATGCCGCGGCGCGCGAACTTCGCCTGGTGCTCGGTCACGAGTGTGAAGCCCGTGCCACGGCCGGTGGCGAGGTTGGCCGGGCAGTTCTTGCGTCCGGCGGTGCCGGCGATGCATTCCAGGCGGCCGACGAAATCGTTGAAGAACGACGCCGTCTCGGAAAGCCGCTGCTGGTTCAGCTTCAGTTTCGGATGCACGTCCATGCCGAGTGTCGGCTGGGCGCCGCACAGCTGGCCCCGCTCGTCGTAATGGATCGGCTCGTAGGCGTTCTGCACGACCTTGGACGGCTCGACGCCGAAGCCGTCGCGCAGCGCGGTCTTGAGCGCCTGCATCCGCCGGTCGAGAACGCCGAGATAGGCGCGCGAAACCGGAGGCGCGAAGCGGATCTCGTTTCCGATCAGAGCGGCGACCGGCGCGAGGTCGGAAGCGCTTTCGGTGATCGAGTAGGCCACCAGCGCGCCGAAGCCGACGTCGTTGCCGCCGACCGACAGCAGAACGAGGTCGATCGGGCGCTTGCGCTGCGCCGGCGGGCACCACCGCTGCGTCACAGTCGTGTTCTGGATCGCGGTGCTGCCGTGCTTGTAGGTCGGCAGCGTATAGTTCGCGGACTGGGTCAGTCCGGCCTGGCCGCTGCGGCACATCAGTTCGCTGAGCTGGTCGAACTGCGCACGCACCTTCGGCTGATTGCCCTCGCGCGCGGCCATTTCGAGAAACAGCCCGGGTCCGATCTCGGCGCCCGAACAGGCGAGCGACACGAGCGTCACCGCGCGCTTGCGATTCTCCAGCGCCAGATTGATGCCGACGCGGAACGGATAGCCGTATTGCGAGCGGTGGCAGTCGGCCGAGAACCAGCGGGCGTCGCTGTCGCGGAAGCCGCTCTGGAACTCGCGCGAATGGCCGCGGAAGTACAGCGACTTCGCCTCATCCGGCAGATAGCGCCGCGGCAACACCTTCGGATTGACGCCGGTGTCGGCCGAAGCGACGCTGTAATTCTGCTGCGCGGCCGGCTTGCGGGTCGCAGCCTGCTGCTGCTCTTCCTGCAGCGTCGGATCGTAGACCATCTCGCGCACGCCGCTGAACGTCACCGGCCGGTCGGGATTGCTCTCGCCGGAGGCAAACGAGTCGCCGAGCGCCACGATCAGCACGTCCTCGACGACCACGTCGCGGTCGGACAGTTCCGTTCCGTTCGGCAGCTTGACGCTCACCGACACGCCGGACTTGGCGCGGTCGGTCGAATACGGCACGCGGGCGATGACAAGCTTGGTCTTGCAGGCCTGCTTGCGCGTCTCGGCGCGACCCGCGCCCGAGCGCGCCTGCCACTGCCACACGCACGCGCCCGCGCCGGCCTCGGCGAGCCGGTCGGGCGCAAGGCCGATCGCGACCGTATGCGCTTCCGGCAGGATGTAGTCTTCCTTCGCGGTTCCCCACGAATAGCGGCGCTCGCAAACCGTCTGATAGCGGCGCGGATTGCCGTTGGTCTCGTAGCAGACCGCAGAGAGCGTCTGCGCCGCCCAGCCGAGCCTCGACTGGTGATAGCGCGGGCCTGCGGTGTCGCCGCAGTTCTCGGGCGAGGATTTGTCCTTGCAGTCCGGATCGTTGAGGCGGCGCTCGGTGCGCCAGATCACGTCTGCGGGCAGCGGCTTGGACGCATCGCCGCGCACCTGCTGGAACGCGCGCTCGTGCAACGCGAAGGCCTGCGGCGTCTTGAACAGCCGAAACGGGTTCTCGACCTCCCAGACGAGGCCGCTTGCGAAGCCCGGATTGATGCCGACGACAAAAGTTCCCAACGACAGCGCGATCGACGTCGCCAACGGCTTATGACGCATGACGTCACCCCCCCGCGTTTTGTTAAATAAATATTAACGCTTTGTTTGGTCGCGGCGACCGGGAACAAGGTTCATGGCTAACAAGGCAATTTGTGGAAATCGTCTTCGCTTTCCCTGCAAATTGAGCTATTCTGGATTCTGGTCTAGTCTAACTAGTTAGACTAGAATTGTCCCGGGGCAACGCCCGGAAATCATAAGCCATTGAAATCATGACCAAACACGTCGGAATCTTTGAAGCCAAAACTCAGCTCTCGGCCCTGGTCGACGCAGTGGAGAAGGGGGAGGACATCGTCATCACCCGCCACGGCAAGCCGGTGGCGCGGCTGACACGGCCCGAGGACCGCCACAGCCCCGAAGCGGTTGCGCAGCGGCGCAAGGCCATTGCCGAATTGAGGGAGATGGCCCGCAAGCGTGGCCTCCGCGCCACTCATGAAGAGATCAAATCCTGGATCGAGGAAGGCCGCAGGTGATCGTCGTCGATGCCTCCTTGTTCGTTGCTTGGATTCTCAACGAACCGGACCACGGCCCGGCTGAACAGATCTGGGACCTTCTCGCGTCCGATACGCTCTTTGTACCGTGTCGGTGGCCTGACGAGGTCGCTAGCTCACTGCTGAAGGCCGTCAAGAGCGGACGGATCGCTGCGTCCGAACTCGACGCGATCCAAGAGCGCATTGCCACCTTCGACTACGGGTTTGCGGAACCCACCACCATCGACAGCATCACTGAGCTGACGCGCGGCGCTAACAGCGCGAGCCTGTCCGTCTACGACATGACCTATCTGGTCGCGGCCCGCGACCATGGCGTGCCGCTTGCCACGGTGGACCAGGCCATGCGCCGCGCAGCAGCAGCGATGAACATCCGACTGCTGCCGGCAGCGACATGAGCGCCCCCGACATCCCCACCCTCGCCCGCGGCATCCGCAGCGGCGACCGCGCGACGCTCGCACGCACGATCACGCTGATCGAAAGCAAGCGCGCCGACCACCGCAGAAAGGCGCATCAGCTCGTGCAGGAGCTCCTGCCCGCGACCGGCCGCGCGATGCGCGTTGGCATCACCGGCGCGCCGGGCGTCGGCAAGTCGACCACCATCGACACGCTCGGCAGCCTTCTCACCGCGCAAGGCCGCAAGGTTGCGGTACTGGCGGTCGACCCGTCCTCGACACGCACCGGCGGCTCGATCCTCGGCGACAAGACGCGCATGGCAAACCTCGCGAACGATCCGCACGCCTTCATCCGCCCCTCGCCGGCCTCCGGCACGCTCGGCGGCGTCGCAGCGAAGACGCGCGAGACCATGCTGCTGTGCGAGGCCGCGGGCTTCGACGTGGTTCTGGTCGAGACCGTCGGCATCGGCCAGTCGGAAACCGCGGTCGCCGATATGACGGACTTCTTTCTGGCGCTGATGCTGCCGGGCGCGGGCGACGAACTGCAGGGCATCAAGAAAGGTCTCGTCGAGCTCGCGGACATGATCGCGGTCAACAAGGCCGACGGCGACAACGTCAAGCGCGCCAACGCGGCCGCCGCCGAGTATCGCGCGGCGCTGCACATTCTCACGCCTCGCTCGCCGAACTGGACGCCGCCGGTCGCGACCTATTCGGCATTGACGGGACGCGGCGTCGCCGAACTATGGGCGCAGGTTGTCCTGCATCGCGAGCGCTTGACGCACTCGGGCGAGTTCGCCGCGCGGCGGCGCGAGCAGCAGGTGAAGTGGATGTGGTCGATGCTCGAAGATCGCATGTTCGCGCGGCTGCGCTCGGACTCGGGCCTGCGCGCCAAGCTGCCGCAGATCGAGGCCGCGGTCGCCGACGGCCGGCTGTCCGCGCCGCTTGCGGTCGATGAAATCGCGGCGACGCTCGGAATCTAGCCGCCGGCACGCCGGCGGCGGCTGCACCACGGCTGGACGGCATTTCCCAATAAGGCACAGCGGCCGCGTTAACCAATCGGCGCATGCGCCGATCTGTGCCGCTCCGGCACGCATTTCCTGGCCCGCGAATTGAAGCGTGGAGCTTCAATTCAATGCGGAGCCCGTGCATGAGTATCGACCGCCGCAGCCTGATCGCCGTTACCGCCCTCACCGGAGCCGCGCCGGGCCTCGCCATGGCCGCGCCCGCGCGCACCGCGGCGCCGGCGACGCTCGGCATCGACGCGACCACCCTCGGCGTACGCGCCGGCGGCGGCGCCGAGCAGACCCGGATGCTGCAGCAGGCCATCGACAAGACCGCAGGCGCCCGGGTTCCGCTGATCCTCGGACCGGGAGTCTACCGGACCGCCACCGTCACGCTGCCCGCGGGCGCACAGATTTTCGGCGTGCGCGGTGCAACGCGGCTTGTGCTTGCGGGCGGCAGCACACTGATCGCGGCGCGCGGCGCCGATCACATCACGCTGGCCGGCCTCACGCTCGACGGCGCCGGCCGGACGATCGGCGAACACGGCGCGCTGATCCACCTGGCGCAATGCGCCGGAGTCCGGATCCAGGATTGCGAGATCGTCCATTCGGGCGGCAACGGCATCTTCCTCGAAGGCGTCGAAGGCCTGGTCGCGGGCAATCGCATCGCCGAAGCAGCCGAGGTCGCGATCTTTTCGCGCGATGCGCGCGGGCTTGCGATCCAGAGCAACACCGTGCAGCGCGCCGGCAACGGCGGAATCCTGGTACACCGCTCCACGAAGGGCGACGACGGCACGCTTGTCATCGACAACCGGATCGAGGATGTCGCCAACACGCGCGGCGGCTCCGGCCAGTACGGCAACGCGGTCAACGTGTTCCGTGCCGCGAACGTCATTGTGCGCGGCAACCGCATCGCGCGCGCGGCATTTTCCGCGGTCCGCGGCAACGCCGCTTCCAACATCCAGATCGCCGGCAACACCGCGACCGACATCGGCGAGGTCGCGATCTATTCGGAGTTCGACTTCGAGGGCGCGGTGATCGCCAACAACACCATCGACGGCGCCGCGCTCGGCGTCTCGGTGGTGAACTTCAACGAGGGCGGGCGGCTTGCCGTGGTGCAGGGCAACCTGATCCGCAATCTCAAGCCGAAACGCCCGGCGGGCACCGAACCGGGCGACTCGGCCGGCGTCGGCATCTTCGTCGAGGCCGACGCATCGGTGACCGGCAACGTGATCGAAAACGCACCGAGCGCCGGCATCGTCGCCGGCTGGGGCCGCTACATGCGCGACGTCGCGGTGACCGGCAATGTTGTCCGCACGGCCCGCTACGGCGTCGCGGTCTCGGTCGCAGGCGGCGCCGGAGCTGCCATCGTCACCGGGAATCTCATTGCGGGAGCTGCGCGCGGCGCCGTCGTCGGGATGGACCATGCGAAAGCCGTGACCGGCGACCTCACGCAAGAGCCCGCGCGCCACGCGAATCTCCAGGTCAGCGGCAACCGGGTGCGCTGAGCATTTATCAACAGTCCTCGTTTCGGTTCTGTCGCACGTCGGCTGCAAGACGCATGGAAATTGCTTGGTTTCCGAGCGGCTTTGAAATTTTCTACTGCAACGCACAATTGTCTTGCTGCACTGCAATATCTGGGTCATGTTGCAGCTCAGACCGCATCCGGCAGGACCGAATTCATGAGCAAGAACAACAATCCCTCCTGGAACACCAAATACGGACGCCGCCGCGTCCGCGACGACGCGCCGACTCTCGAAGAGGCGATCTCGGCGGCACGGGACTTGAGCGACGACGCGAACGCGCAGGCGGAAATCGCAGCCTCTCTGATGGGAATCTCCATCGAGCAGGTCCGGGCAGCGCTCGCCAAGATGGCACCGCCGCGCAAGGAGCCGCTCCGGACCTTCACTTTCGCCGGTCCTCCGTCCGCGCCACGCACCGTTGTGGTCGAGCGCAAGCCGTCGCGCCGTGTGATTGCCGCTCCGGGCCGCGCCAGCCGCCCGGCATGGACCGGCGCGCATAGCCCTGCGATGGCGCCCCCGCGCTGACGGGCGGCGCGCAACGCCGCGCCTCGCTCCCCGGAAACCCGCCGTGCTAGCATTCCTGCCCTGAGGTGCAGGGGTTGGGAATGGCATCGAGTGCAGGTGCGGCCGAAGGCCGGACGGTCGCCGGACTGTCCGGCGAGAGCATCATCCGGGAAATCAAGGCGAGCGGGATCGAGTTCGTGGTCTCGGTCCCGGACATCACCACCAGCGAAGGCCTGTTGCGGCCGCTTGCGGCAGCGCAGAATCCTCGGCTGGTCCGTATCTGCAAGGAGGACGAAGGCGTCGGCATCTGCGCCGGCCTCGCCTACACCGGCAAGCGCGGGCTGCTCCTGATCCAGCAGACCGGCCTTCTCGACTCCATCAACGCCATCCGCGGCGTGGCGATGGATTACTCCTTGCCGATCTGCATGATGGTCGGCCTGCTCGAAAAGGAAGTCGGCGTTCCGCCGCGCCAGTCCAAGCGCTATGGCGTGCGCATCGTCGAGCCCGTGCTCGAAGCCATGGGCGTGCCCTATGTCGAGATCGAGGAGCAGGCCGACGTGGGCAAGATAAGACCCGCCATCGACGACGCCTATGCAACGAACCATCCCATTGTGCTGCTGATCGGACAGAGGCCGTCATGATGCGCCGCGACCTGTGCCTGAAGGCGATCGCCCGCCATGTCCGCGACGACGACATCGTGCTGCCGGTCTATTCGACCGCGTTCGACTGGCTCGACGTCCGACCGCACCCGCTGAACTACCTCTCCCACGGTGCGATGGGGCTCGCCTCGTCCCACGCGCTGGGCCTCGCACTCGGCCGGCCCGACAAGCGCGTGATCGTGCTCGACGGCGACGGCAGCTTGCTGATGAATCTCGGAACGCTCGTGTCGATCGCGGAAGCCGCGCCGAAGAATCTCTATCACTTCGTCATGGAGAACGGCACCTACGAGGCCAACGGCGGGCACCCGATCCCGAACCGGGGCAAGCTGAGCTTCTCCGGTTTCGCGCGTTCGGCAGGCCATGCCAACGTACACGAGTTCGCCGACCTGCAAATCTTCGAGCAGCAGGTGGGCGCGATCCTCGGCGAACCCGGCCCCGCGTTCGCCTGCCTCAAGGTCGTGCCGGCGGGTCCGCAGGAGCGCGACTATTCGCGCCTGCACGGACCGCACGTGCGGCAGGCGTTCCGCGACGCGCTGGCGAAAAGTTAAGAGCCGCCCCGTTCCAGCAAGGCTGCCGTCGGGCAAATTGCGCCGACTGCGATCCCGTTCCAGTTTCGCAGCACCGGACGGACATAGGGTTCGAGCGTTGCGCGGTCATCCGTGAGAAAGCGCGCCAACACCCCGGCCATGGTCGCTTCGCCTGCCCGGCCCGCGCCGTCGTCGCACTTCACCGCGATGCCGAGACCGAGTTCCGGCAGCGCGCCGCAGAACACGCCCTCGGCGCCGGTCTTCACGAACACGCGCCCGCCGAACGCGCGCATGATCGCAGTGCAGAACCGCCCCGTGCCCGCCACATGCCAGGGATGCGCCGCACAGACCGCGCGCAGGCGCGCGGCGGACTTGGCGCGCTCCTGCGACATTTGCGCGCCGGCGCCGAAACGGGCGAAGGCGCGCGCCAGCGCGGTCAGCGGCATGGCCCAGGTCGGCACCGAGCAGCCGTCGACCGCGCATGTGCCGTCCGCGAGCGTCACGCCGCCGAGTTCTTCCAACACCGCCTTGACCTCGCGCTGCACTGGGTGCACGGGCTCGGTGTAGGACGCAATGTCGGCGCCGAGTGCGCAGGCCGTGCAGAGGAAGCCCGCATGCTTGCCCGAACAATTGTTGTGCAGCGCGCCCGCCGTCCCGCCGGAGCGCGCCAGTGCCTGCGCCGACGGCTGATGCAGCGGCCAGTGCGCACCGCAGCGGAGCGCCGACGGTTCGATCCCCGCGCGCGCCAGCATGCGCATCGCTGCGGCAACATGGTCCGGCTCGCCGCCGTGCGAGGCGCAGGCCAACGCCAGTTCCTCCGGCGCGAGGCCGAAGCGGTCCGCAGCCCCACTCTCGACCAGAGGCAGCGCCTGCAAGGCCTTGATGGCCGACCGCGGATAGACCGGCCGCTCGGTATCGCCGATGGAAAAAACCGTCCGGCCGTCGGGATCCGCCACGGCCACCGCCCCGCGGTGGCGGCTTTCGACCAGCGCCCCGCGAACCACCTCGACAAGAACCGGATTACCCATTTTTAATTTGGCTTCTTCAGGACTTGCCACGATTGTGTCCCGATCCATTTATACGCGACTGTCATGGACCCCGCCGCACCGTCCCGCCCGCGACTGTCCCGCCGGAAACGGCTCCTGATCGCTTTCCTGGCCGTCTTCCTGCTTCCGGTGGCTATCGCGGCCGGCACAATGGCCTATCGCGGCGGCCCGACCCATTGGTGGAATTGGGACCGCAGGGTTACGAGCCAGATGCCCGCCGCGGCCGGGCACCCGCAGGCGCGCATCATGGTGCTTGCCGGCCGCACGCGCGGCTGGAAGGGCGCGATCGCGGTCCACACCTGGATCGTGGTCAAGGGCGAGAACGAGCCGGCCTGGCGGCGTTATGACGTCACCCGCTGGGGCAATCCGGTGCGGATGAACTGGTGGCCGCCGGACCTCTGGTTTGGCGAGCGCGGCACGGTGGTCGCCGACATTTCGGGCCCGCGGGCGCAGGCGCTTATTCCCCGCATCGACGCGGCGATCAAAAGCTACAGCGAAGACTATCGGATATGGCCCGGCCCCAACAGCAACACCTTCGTCGCCGGCGTGCTGCGCGCAGTGCCCGAGCTTGGCGTGGCATTGCCGCCGACCGCGGTCGGCCGCGACTTCCGGCCCTGGCCCTATGCGGGGTTGACCGACAGCGGCACCGGGATCGAAGCCAATCTCTGGGGCCTGCTCGGCGTCAAGCTCGGTTGGGTGGAGGGCGTCGAGATCAACGTGCTTGGGCTGGTCGCGGGCCTCGACTTGCGCGAACCGGGCGTGAAGCTGCCGGGCTACGGCCGTATCGGGCCGCATCTAACCGCCACCGCGGCCACGAAAGACGGGCGCTGACGGCGCGTCCGCGTTCACAACACACTCACGCTGAATTGTTTCAACCCGCCGCCGGAGCAGGTGACGCACGCCGAACGTCGTGCGAGTCTTGCCCCAGACTTTGGAATACGGCGGGAAATCGATGCACGACACGTGGCCTTTGCTTGAGCGAATCCCGTTCCCCGCCATCCGCCGCGGACGCCTCGACACCCTGCAGATCAACGTCGGCTACCGCTGCAACCAGTCCTGCGTGCATTGCCACGTCGGCGCGAGCCCGCACCGCACCGAGGAGATGTCCGCCGAGGTCGCCGACACGGTGCTCTCGTTCCTGGAACGCCGCCGCGGCGCAATGCTGGACATCACCGGCGGTGCGCCGGAGCTGAACGCGAACTTCCGGCGCATGGTCGTGTCCGCCCGCGACATGGGCATGCGGGTGATGGACCGCTGCAATCTCACCGTCCTGGAAATCGAGGGCCAGGAGGACCTGGCCGAATTCCTCGCAGCGCAGCAGGTCGAGATCGTGGCCTCGATGCCTTGCTATCTGGAGGACAACGTCGACCGTCAACGCGGCAAGGGCGTGTTCGACGGCTCGATCCGCGGTTTGCAGCGCCTCAACGCGCTGGGCTATGGGCGCGACGGCACGGGCCTCACGCTTAACCTCGTCTACAACCCGCAAGGACCGTCGCTGCCGCCGCCGCAGGAGGCGCTGGAGGCCGACTACAAGCGCGTGCTCGGGGAGCGCTACGGCATCGTGTTCAACCGGCTTTACACGCTCGCCAACATGCCGATTCAGCGCTTCGGCTCCACATTGATCTCCAAGGACCAGTTCGAGACCTACCTCGACACGCTCAGGCACGCGCATCTCGACGCCAACCTCAACGGCGTGATGTGCCGCAGCCTGATCTCGGTCGACTGGCAGGGCTTCGTCTTCGATTGCGACTTCAACCAGATGCTCGATCTGCCGCTCCGGCGCGGTATGCAGGCGCGGGTGCGCCTGGCCGATCTGCTCGACGCCGATCTCGAAGGCAATCCTGTGCGAGTCGCCGGACACTGCTATGGCTGCACCGCGGGCCAGGGGTCGAGCTGCGGCGGCGCCTTGAAGGAAGCGGCGGAGTGACAGCCGCTGCGCAGATTCTCGATGCTCCGGGCCGGATGTGCCCGATCGACTATGTCTATCCGCCGTCCGTTCTCGCCCGCGCGCCGGATTTCGAAGCGGAGACGCTCTACGTCGCCGGCGGCGTCTACGGCAATCTCGATGCGCTCGACACGATCGAGCGCATGGCAGGCGTGGAGCCCGCGCCGCCAGCGATCGTGTTCAACGGCGATTTTCATTGGTTCGACGCCGACCCGGACTGGTTCGCGGCCATCGAGCGCGGCGTCGCGGAGCACCGGGCGCTGCGCGGCAACATCGAGACCGAGATTGCGCGCGAATACGACGTCGGTGCGGGCTGCGGCTGCGCCTATCCGCCGGATGTCGGCGAGGACACGGTCCGCCGCTCCAACGAGATCCAGAATGCGCTGCGCACCGTCGTCCCCGCCGGAACCCGAGTGCGGCTCGGCGCGCTGCCTATGCATCTTGTCGCCCGGGTCGGCGCGCTGCGCGTCGGCATCGTGCATGGCGACGCCGCCTCGCTCGCCGGCTGGCGCTTCGCTCACGACGCGCTGGACGGTGCGAAAGCCCGCGCCTGGCTCGACGCCGTCCGCGCCGCATCGCGCATCGACCTGTTCTCCTCGACCCACACCTGCCTCGCCGCTTTGCGCGATTTCGTTCTGCCTTCCGGCCGCCTCACCGCGATCAACAACGGCTCGGCTGGAATGGCGAATTTCTCAGGCTCCACGTTCGGCGTCGTCACCCGCATCGGCCTGACGCCCTCACCGCACCGGCCACTCTATGGCCTGGTCCGCGATGGCGTGCACATCGACGCGCTCGCCGTCGAATTCGACCTCCCGGCATTTCTCGGACGGTTTCTCGCGCGCTGGCCCGAAGGCTCGCCCGCCCATAAGTCTTATTTCCGAAGGATCGTGGCCGGTCCAGAATACGAAATCGCCGCCGCCACCCGCTGAACCGGCCAGCACTGACCCGGACATGCCACGACTGTCGATCATCGTTCCGGTCCTCGACGAGGCCGCGGGCATCGCGGATGCGCTGAAAGCGCTCGCGCCATTTCGCGCCAACGGCGCGGAAGTCGTCGTTGCCGACGGCGGCAGCCGCGACCGCACCGTGGAGATCGCGCGGCCGCTCGCCGACGCCACGGTCTCGGCCCCGCGCGGGCGCGGCGCGCAGATGAACGCGGGCGCCGCTGCGGCCGGAGGCGACGCGCTCCTGTTCCTGCACGCCGACACGCGCCTGCCGCCGGAGGCCGACCGGCTCCTGCTCGACGGACTGCAGGACGGCGCGTTCCAATGGGGCCGCTTCGACGTGCGAATCGAAGGCCGCAGCCCGCTCCTTCCGGTCGTCTCCGGCTTCATGAACTGGCGCTCGCTGGTCACCGGCATCGCCACCGGCGACCAGGCGATGTTCATGACGCGGAAAGCGTTCGACGCTGCCGGCGGCTTCCCCGACATCGCGCTGATGGAGGACGTGGC
Organism: Alphaproteobacteria bacterium; assembly: GCA_016869215.1. Lineage (GTDB taxonomy): Bacteria > Pseudomonadota > Alphaproteobacteria > Rhizobiales > Xanthobacteraceae > Z2-YC6860. The sequence goes on from VGEP01000044.1 coordinate 28,405, forward strand.
GATGTCCAAGCGCCTCAAGCGCATCAGCCGCCCGCTCGGCCTTGCCGCGCGCGTCACGACATCCGGCCGGCGCTGGGACGAGCGCGGCGCGTTGCGCACGGTCCTGCTGATGTGGCGACTGCGGCTGGAATACTTATTCGGCGCCGAGCCGAATGCGCTCGCGCGCCGCTACGGCTACATCCCCCGCGATGGCTGAGCCGGTCGCCATCGCCATCATGGCCAAGGCGCCAATTCCGGGGGCCGCCAAGACGCGGCTAATCCCGGCGCTCGGCGCGGAGGGCGCTGCAGCGCTGGCTTCGCAATTCATCGAACGCACCTGCCGGATCGCTTGCGAGGCCGCAATCGGCCCGGTCACGCTGTGGTGCGCGCCCGACGAAACGCATCCGCATTTTGTCGCGATGAAGCAGCGGCTTGACTTGGCGCTCGCAGTCCAGCCCGACGGCGATCTCGGTGCACGCATGCATGCCGCCGTCGCGGCGAACGGCTTGGTGCTGGTGATCGGCACCGACTGCCCGGCGCTCACCGCAGACCACTTGCGACAGGCGGCGGACGCGCTGCGTGTTCACGACGCCGTCGCGATCCCGACGGAAGATGGCGGATATTTTCTGATCGGCCTTCGCCGCCCGCAGCCCACCTTGTTTTCCGGCATGACCTGGAGCGTTCCCGGCGTGATGGAGGAAACGCGCAGCCGTTTACGCGCACTCGAATTGTCCTGGCGCGAACTGGAGACGCTGTGGGACGTCGATACTCCGGAGGACCTGGAGCGCATGAAGCGAGAGTCTTCGAGGCGCCAAACTACGCCACGCGCAACAGCATGAGCCCCGCAACGACCATCAATGCGGCAACGATGCGCGCCGCGCGCAGCGGCTCCTTGAGCAGCACCACCGCAATGATCGCGCCGAACAGCACCGACGTCTCGCGCAGCGCCGCGACAATTGCGATGGGCGCCACCGTCATGGCCCAGATTGCGATGGTGTAGGACGCGACCGCGAGCGCGCCGCCGCCAAGCCCGATCTTCCAGTACGGGACCATGGCGCCGAACACCGCCGTGCCGCGCCGCGCAAGGGCGTAGGCCACGACCACCGGGGCAATGCCGACGAACAGGACCGACGAATAGGCCGCGGCCTTGCCCGGCCCGGCCGCGCGCGCGCCGATGCCGTCGACCACCGAATAGGCGCAGATCGACACCGCGGTGAAGAGTGCAAAGCCCACCGCCTGCCGGTCGATCTTCGCCAGATCGCGCCCGCCGCGCAGCGACAGCAGCAGAACGCCCGACGCAAGCAGCGCGATGCCGCCCCAGCCGTAGAGGCCGAGCCGCTCGCCGACGAACGTCGTTGTCATGATTCCGGTCATCAGCGGGGCCGCGCCGCGTGCGATCGGATAGACTTGCCCGAGATCGCCCGCGCGGTAGCTCTCGATCAGGCCCGCAAAGTAAAACAGGTGGATCACGATGGAGGCGAAAAGCCACGGCCACGACGCAGGCTCGGGCCAGCCCGTGAACGGGATCGCCGGCAGCGCAACCAGCCCCGCGCCGACCGCGATCAGCACCGTCGTCGCAAGCGGATCGAGCGTGCGCTTGATGCTGGCGTTCCAGCCGGCGTGGCAGGCCGCCGCGAACAGCACCGCCAGAAAGACGAACAGGTCCATCAGGACCGTCCCGGCCCGCGACTGCGCTCGGCAAGCGTCCGGTCGTAGTCCAGCACCGCCTGCAGCAGCACCTGCGCGCCCTTCGCGCACTGCTCCTTCGAACTGAACTCCGCCTCGTTGTGACTGATGCCGCCGCGACAGGGCACGAAGATCATCGCCGTCCGCGCCACGCGCGACACATAGCAGGCGTCGTGGCCCGCGCCCGACACCATGTCGCGCGCGGTCAACCTCGAAAGCTCGGCCGCGCGCCGCACCGAAGCGACGCATTCGGGATCGAAATGCACCGCGGGCTGGTCCCAGATTTTCTGCATCGTGTGATCGAGCCCGAGCGGGCCGCAGACCTCCGGAAGCGCCGCCGCGAAATCGCTTTCCATCGAGTTCAGCACGTGACCGTCGGGGTGGCGCAGGTCGACGCAGAAGAACACCTCGCCGGGCACCACGTTGCGCGAATTCGGCTTGTTCTCGATCAGGCCGACCGTTGCGACCCCTCCCGGCGCATGCGCCCGGCCGATGGCATCGACCCGCTCAATCAGGCGCGCGGCGCCAAGCAGCGCGTTCTTTCGCAGGTGCATGGGCGTCGCGCCGGTATGCGCGTCCTGCCCCGTCACCGTGACCTCGTACCAGCGCATGGCCTGCGCGCCGGTTACCGCGCCGATGTCGAGGCTCTCAGCCTCAAGGATCGGTCCCTGCTCGATGTGTAACTCGAAAAACGCCGACAGCGGATGCGCACCGCAACGTTCGGCACCGCGATAGCCGATGGCGTCGAGCGCCGCGCCCAGAGAAACGCCGTCGCGGTCCTGCCGCGCGTGCGCCCAGTCGCGCTCGAACACGCCGGCGAACACGCCCGACGCGGTCATGGCCGGCGCAAAGCGCGAGCCCTCCTCGTTGGTGAAGTTCACCACCTCGATGGGCGCGTAGGTCTCGTAGCCGGCCTCGTGCAGCGTGCGGAGCGCTTCGAGCGCGGCCAGCACCCCGAGCGCGCCGTCGAACTTTCCGCCGGTCGGCTGGGTGTCGAGATGGCTGCCCATCGCAATGGGCGGCACGTCGGCCGTGCCGGGCCTGCGCGCAAACATCGTGCCCATGTCGTCGACCGTGACGCGGCAGCCGAGCGTCTCGGCGCGCGCCTTGAACCAGTCGCGCACCTGGCGGTCAAGTTCGGTGAGCGTCAGCCGGCAGATGCCGCCCTTGGCGGTGCCGCCGATTGCGGCGGTCTCCATCAGCGTGTCCCACAGGCGCTCGGGATCGATGGAGAGGTTGCGCATGGGGCGGCTGCGCTGTAGCTACGCCCGCATCGCGGCGCCGGGCCACAGCTTGGGCGCAGCGCGCTGATATTGCACGGCGCGCGCGATCTCGACGCCGAACTTGTGCGCCGCGTGCCAGGCCCAGCGCGGATCGTCGAGCACCGCGCGCGCCATCGCGACCTGATCGGCCTTGCCTTCGGCAACGACCGCCTCGGCCTGGTCGGGCGCAACGATCAAGCCAACGACGCGCGTGACGATGCCTGCCTCGCGCTTGATGCGCTCGGCGATCGGCACGTTGTAGCCCGGTCCGGTCGGGTTGCGCGTGTCGGCGGTGATGCCGCCGGACGACACGTCGATGTAGTCCATGCCGTCGGCTTTCAGCGCCTTGCTGAGCGCGACCGCGTCGTCGGGCGTCAGCCCGTCGTCGCGCCAGTCGCTGCCGGTGATGCGCGCGCCATAGGCGACGCTCTTCGGCACCACCGCGCGCACCGCCTGCGCCGTCTCGCGCAGGAACCGCATCCGGTTCTCCAGCGAGCCGCCGTACTGGTCGGTGCGCTTGTTCGACACCGGCGACAGGAACGAGTGCGCGAGATAGCCGTGCGCGTAATGCAATTCGACGGCATCGAAGCCGATCCGCACCGCGCGCCTGGCGGAATTGACGAATGCCTCGCGCACACGAGCGATGTCGTCGAGCGTGGCCTCGCGCGGCGTGTGCCAGTTGGCGCCGAACGGGATCGCGGACGGCGCGACAGTCGGCCACGGATCGGAGCCGGCCGGCAGCGGCCCGCCGCCCTCCCACGGCCGCTGCGACGAGGCCTTGCGGCCGGCATGCGCGATCTGGATGCCAAACTTGGCGGTGCCGATGCGCCGGCAATGATCGATCACTCGCGCCATTGCCGCTTCGTTGTGGTCGGAATAGAGGCCGGTGCAGCCGTGGGTGATGCGGCCGTGGCGTTCCACGTGCGTCGCCTCGACGACGACCAGTCCGACACCGCTGTTCGCCAGCATGCCGAGATGGCTCATGTGCCAGTCGGTCGCGCTGCCGTCGTCGGCGCTGTACTGGCACATCGGCGCGATCACCAGGCGGTTGGCGAATTCAACGCCGGCGATCTCGATCGGGGTGAACAGGGCACTGGTCATGGAGGGTCCGGATACCGTTTTAGGGGCCGCGGATCATAGGGAGGCGCGCATATGCCCGGCAACCCTTCCTCGCGGTTGACATGGGTCAAGGCCGCCCGGCCCGGACGGTGCTCAAAAACGTCATCCGGCATTGAGGGAGTCCGCACCATGTCAGCCAAACGCTTGACAGCATTGCTCGCCACTGCCGCGCTCGCGGCAACGATCGCGGCCGCGGGCGCCCAACCCGGGCCGGGAGGCGGTCCGCGCGGCCCCGGAATGGGAATGGGTCCCGGCATGATGATGGGTCCCGGCATGGGCCGCGGGATGTCCAGCCGCATGTGCAGCCCGGGCGCGGCCGGCTTCGCCGAATGGCGGACCGAACGGCTCGAACGCGTGTTGCGTTTGACCGACGCGCAGAAGCCGAAGTTCGACGAGTTCAAGGCGGCGTCCGCCAAGGCCGCCGAGGCCATGCGCGCCGCATGCACGACGGACATCCCGGTGTCCATGACCGCCCGCATGGCGGCAATGGAGAAGCGGATGGAGGCGACGCTCGCGGCGGTCAAGACGGTGCGGCCGGCTCTCGATGCGTTCTACGCCACGCTGACCGACGAGCAGAAGGCGCGGATCGAATCCGACCGCGGTCCGCGGCGCTACTGGCGCTGGCGCGATAGGTGGTGAGCGGAAACGGGCGCCGCCTCAGCGGCGACGTCGAGTTCACGCCTTCGCATCCAGCCGGAGTACCGTGAGCGCCAGCGCCTGCGCGCGCGGCACCATGGTGTCGATCTCCAGATACTCGTCCGGCGAATGCGCGCGCCCGCCGACCGGTCCGACGCCGCAGATGGTCGGCGCGCCGGTCGCCGCGGCAAAACCGGAGTCGGCGCAGCCGCCGGTGAACAGCGATTTCGTCTCGTGGCCCTGCGCCCGCAGTTCGGCGGCGTAGTGCTCGTACAGCGCCTTGCCCTCCTCGCTTTCCACGAGCGGCAGGAACTCGCCGGTGATTTCCAGCTTCGCGCTCGTGCCCGGCACGAAGCTTTTCGCCATGATCTCCTCGACCTTGGCCATGGTCGCGGCGCGGTCTGCGGGCGTGATGAACCGCAGATCGACCTCGCCGCGCGCCCAGGGCGCGACCGTGTTGACGGTCTGGCCGCCCGCCACCACGCCGACGTTGAGCGTGACGCCCCTGGGCACGTCGCTGAGCCCGGACAGCGCCAGCGTCTTGTGCGCGAGCTCGTTGATGGCGCTGATCCCGACCTCGAAGTTCGCGCCCGAGTGCGCGGCCTTGCCCGCGATCTCGAAGCGCATGAACACGCCGCCCTTGCGGCCGGTCACGGCGGCGCCGCGCGCACGTCCCGGCTCGGAGTTGAACACCGCCCGCGAGCCGCGCGCGTAACGTTCGATTACGGGGCGCGAGAACGGCGAGCCGATCTCCTCGTCGCCGGTGAACAGCGCCGTGACCGGCGCAGGGGCCCCGCCGAACCGCTTGATCGCGGCGAGCACGAAGCAGTTCATCACCAGGCCCGCCTTCATGTCGGCGACGCCCGGGCCGTAGGCCTTGCCGTCGACGATCTTGAACGGCCGCCGTCCGGCCTCGCCCTTGGGAAACACGGTGTCGCGATGGCCCATCAGCAGGATCGGCCGGTTGCCGCCGCCATGGCCGACGGTCGCCCAGATGGCGTCGCCGAAGGTCGCGTCCGGCGTCACGTCGCTGTCGATTCCCTGGGTTTTGAGGAAATCCCGGATGTGCGCGCCGACCGTGTCCACGCCGGCCTTGTCGTAAGTGCCGCTGTCGGTGTTCACCAGCCTTTCGAGCAGCGACACCATGGCCTGGTGCTGCGCACCGAGCCACTCGACCACCTGCCGCTCCGCGCCGTTAGCTTGCGATGCCATCGCTTTCCCTCGCCGCACCCAAGCTACGCCGAAGCCGCGCCGGGCGTTCCGGCTCGACAGAGTAAAGGCCATGGGAGCCGGGACAAGCCCGGCCGCATTGGAGCTTCATATCTGGGCGATCGGGATGCGGGTGTTACGCCGCCCGCTCGGCAGGCCGGTCCGCTTCCTCCGCGTCGCGGCGCGCTTCGGCACCCTCGACCATCTTCGACCAGCGCTTGGCGATGGCAACCGCCTTGCGCAGCTCGGCGAGGAATTCCTCTTCGGAGTATTAATGTCTCCAGCGCCCGGTCTGGTAGAGTTCGACGAAGTGATCCTTGCGGCGCTCGGCCAGATCGCGCCACCGCAGCGACACGGCGTCCCAACGAAGCGTGGCGCGGACCATCGTCGGCGGCAGCTGCGCATTACTCGCGGTTACATGCGGGTCTTGCTTCTCCGACATCCTCGGTCCGCCGACCGCCGCATGGGCGATGGCACGATCCATAGAGAGGATTCGCGGGGGAACAACGGCGCTCCCCGCATTTCACATCTGAAGGTTGGATTGTTCACAGGGATTTTGGATAACCCCCGGCTTCGCTCCCGGCGGCGGCGGCCGGAAGGTCCGCCGCCGCCGCACCGGTTTCCCCAGTCCAGGGAAACGTTTGCGGCCGGCCTTCGAGCGCGCGGGCACAAAAACAGGCGGGCCGGAGCGCCCGCCCCGGCCCGCGACAATTCTGCGGTGGATCGGCGGCGGCCTAGAGCGGTTCACCGTTTTTCTGAATCGATAGGGATTCCGTTGGGCTACGGATTGTGATTCAAGCTGCTGGCTGGGTTGGAGGCCAGCAGCTCATGACCCGACCTCTTTCCACCGATTTGCGCGAGC
>VGEP01000045.1 GCA_016869215.1 Alphaproteobacteria bacterium
CCCGCCACCACAGCCGCAGCGGACGAAACGCGCCGCGCGGCGTACCGCCGTCGCCCTCGCGCTTGTTGGCCCGGATGCCGCCCCGGCCGAGCGCCACGGGCAGGGCTCGCGGCCCGGCCAGCAGCCAGCCGCGCCGAGGGTCGGCAGGCTTGCTACGCACGAAAAGGTGACTGAAGGTGGATTTTCGCATGTCCGGCAAGTGACTTGCTCTTTTGCCCCCGAATGCTCTACTTCGCGCCGGGCCGCCAAGCTATGCCTTTGGCGGGAGACCGGGAATTATGCCCAATAGCCGCAAAATCCTGATCGTCGACGACGACAACGACCTGCGGACCGCGCTGGTCGAGCAGCTCGGACTGCACGACGAATTCGAGGCGGTGGCGGCGGAAACCGGCAGCAAGGGCGTCCAGGCGGCCAAAACCGGCCAGATCGACCTGGTGATCATGGACGTCGGCCTGCCCGACATCGACGGCCGCGAGGCGGTCCGGATCCTGCGCAAGGGCGGGTTCAAGGCGCCGATCATCATGCTGACCGGCCACGACACCGATTCGGACACCATTCTGGGCCTGGAATCGGGCGCCAACGACTATGTCACCAAGCCGTTCCGGTTTGCCGTCCTCCTGGCGCGCATCCGCTCCCAGCTCCGCCAGCACGAGGCGAGCGAGGACGCGGTCTTCGCCATCGGGCCCTACACCTTCCGGCCAAGCTCCAAGCTCCTGGTCAGCCCCAAGGGCAGCAAGGTGCGTCTGACCGAGAAGGAAACCGCGATCCTGCGCTACCTGTACCGGGCGGGCCAGCGCGCGGTGCCGCGCGAGACCCTGCTGCAGGAGGTCTGGGGCTACAATTCGGGGGTCACCACCCATACGCTGGAGACCCACGTGTACCGGCTTCGGCAAAAGGTCGAGAAGGACGCCGCCAATCCGGCCATTCTGGTCACGGATGCCGGCGGCTATAAGCTTGTGCCTTGAGGGCCTGTCGATGATGCAGGCGGGTGGGAATCCGGTTTTCGGAACGGTGCGTGCGCAGGCCAGGGTCCGTGGCCGTCTTTCGATGCAGGCAAATCCGGCAAGGTTCTAGGTGGGGATCGAGGACGACATCGCCTTCTTCGAACGGGTGCCGACGCTTCGCATGCTCGGCCGCACGGCGCTGCGCATTCTGGCGATCGGCGCCGAGAGCCGTTACGTCCACAGCGGCGAGACCCTGTTCAACTCCGGCGATCCGTCCGATTGCGGCTACGTGGTCCAGGAGGGCTCGTTCCGCCTCGAGTCCAAAACGAATTCCAACGAAGAGGTCGCCGTCGGGCCGGGCACCCTGCTCGGCGAGATCGCGCTGATCGCGGAGACCCGGCGCCCGGCGACCGCGATCGCGCGCGAGCCCTCGACCGTGATCCGCATTTCGCGCAGCCTGTTCATGCGGATGCTCGAAGGCTATCCGGAGGCGGCGCAGCTGCTGCGCGAGCAGTTCGCAACCCGGATCGCGCAATCGGCCGGCGATCTCGGCAGCGTGCGGTCGATGATGGATGCCAGCGACAAGCCGCGGTAGGCGGCGCGGAGTGGCTGGAACTAAACCTCCAGCGTCGCCGTCACCGGCACATGGTCGGACGGCTGGGTCCAGCCGCGGGCATCCTTGGTCACCTTGATGCCTGAGAGCCGGTCGCCGAGCGCCTGCGACACCCAGATGTGGTCGAGTCTGCGGCCCTTGTCGGCCACGGCCCAGTCCGGCGAGCGGTAGCTCCACCAGGTGAACAGTTTCTCCGGCTCGCGCACGAAGGTGCGCGTCGCGTCGATCCACTGCCCCGCCTTCTGCACGGCGACGAGCTTTTCGCATTCGATCGGCGTGTGGGAGACGACCTTGAGCAGCGCCTTGTGATTCCAGACGTCGCACTCAAGCGGCGCGACGTTGAGATCGCCGACCGCGATGGCGCGCTGGCCGCGCTTGGGCAGCATGTTCGGGCAGGCGCGCATCTCGTCGAGGAACTTAAGCTTGTGCTCGAACTTCGGATTGATCCTGGGGTCGGGCTCGTCGCCGCCGGCCGGCACGTAGTAGTTATGGATGGTGAGCGGATCGCGCAGGCCGGCCTTCTCGCCGAGCGTGACACCGATGTGGCGCGTGTCGGTCTTGCCGCAGTAGGCCTTCACCGTCTTGGAGTCGAGCGGCAGGCGCGAAATCACCGCGACGCCGTGATAGCCCTTCTGGCCGTTGATCGCGATGTGCTCGTAGCCCAGCCGCTTGAATCGCTTGAGCGGAAAGGCATCGTCGGGACACTTGGTTTCCTGCAGGCACAGCACGTCCGGGCGCGACGCCTTGATGAAGCGCGCCACCAGATCGATGCGCAGCCGCACCGAATTGATGTTCCAGGTCGCGATCTTGATCTGCATCGGCGCACAATGTGTACGCGGGCCAGTGCAAACGCCAGCACCGGAGACGAACTTATCCGCGGAATTTGAAGCGGCAGAAGGCGCGGCTATTGCAGCGGGACCGGCCGCGTGTAGTCGATGCGGAACATGTTTGGATCGGGATTGCGCATCTCGCCGAGATTGTAGACCGCGACGGTGGTGTCGAAGCCCTGCGGATCGGTCACCGTCCACTGGCGCAACTGATAGTCCTTGGCGCCGAACATGATCATCACCCGGTGCGTGCCGGCGATGATCTGCCGCTCCTCGATCACCACGGTGACGAACACGTCGTCGGCATAGACGCCGACCAGATTGGTGTCGCGAAGCAGGTCGATCCGGTCGGCGAGCAGGAAGCGCAGCGGCGTCTGCGACAGCGGATAGAGGTCCTGGGTCGCGAGCTTGCGGTCGCGCACCACCACCGACTGGCCGTCGGCGATCAGCTCGATCGGGCTCGGCGGGTTGTAGTCGAAGCGCACCCGGCCGGGCTTCTGCAGATAAAACTCGCCCTCCGCCTTGCGGCCGTCGGGGCCGACCTGCACGAAATTGCCCGCCAGGGTCCGCACGCCGGTCAGATAGGCGCTGACCCGGTCGGCCAGGTCGCGCTGGCGGGCGTCGAAGGCGGTGGTGTCGCCGGAGCGTCCGAACAGCGCCGGCGGGCGCGGAAAGGGGAACGAGCTTGGCGCCTGCTGGGCCTGCGGCTGCGCCTGCGGCGCGGGCTGGATCGACTGCGGCGGCGCGGGACGTTGTTGCGCCGCCGGCGGCGCGCCTTGGGCCTTCGGGCGCGGCAAGGGGACGTTCTGGGCCCCAGCGCCTTGCGCCCAGGCGCTCTGGGTCCAAGCGCCGGCGGCGAGCGCCGGGCCAAGCGCGACGATTGCCACCAGCAATGCGGCCGTCCGGCCTGTCATGGATGTCCGCCCGATCCCCGTCATGCTCGACCGACTAAAGCCCGGCTGTGGCGAATTCACGGCTCGCGCCGAGCCATCTTCCAGCACCAGCGATCAATACCGCTCGTGCTCTTTTTCGCCAACCAGGATTTCGCGTTTTCCGGCGTGATTGGGCTGTCCGACGATGCCTTCGTGCTCCATCCGCTCCATGATGGAGGCGGCGCGGTTGTAACCGATCTGCAGCCGGCGCTGGATGTAGCTGGTCGAGGCCTTCTTGTCGCGCATCACGATCTGGACCGCCTGCTGATAGAGGTCGGTGGCGTCGCCGGTCGCGCCCACGGAGGTGGCGTCGAACACCGGGTTGCCGTCCTCGTCGAGCTCCTCGTCGCCGGCGGTGACCGCTTCGAGATATTGCGGCGTGCCCTGCGACTTCAGGTGCCGCACCACCTTCTCGACCTCCTCGTCCGAGACGAACGGGCCGTGCACGCGGTTGATGCGGCCGCCGCCGGCCATGTAGAGCATGTCGCCCTGGCCCAAGAGCTGCTCGGCGCCCTGCTCGCCCAGGATGGTCCGGCTGTCGATCTTGGACGTGACCTGGAACGAGATGCGGGTCGGGAAATTGGCCTTGATCGTGCCGGTGATGACGTCGACCGACGGCCGTTGCGTGGCGAGGACGACGTGCAGGCCCGCCGCGCGCGCCATCTGCGCCAGCCGCTGCACCGCGCCTTCGATGTCCTTGCCGGCGACCATCATCAGGTCGGCCATCTCGTCGACGATGACCACGATGTAGGGCAGCGGCTCGAGCTCGAGCTCCTCCTTCTCGTAGATCGCCTCGCCGGATTCCTTGTCGTAGCCGGTGTGGACCGTGCGGGTCAGCGTCTCGCCGCGCGCGCCGGCCTCGGCGACGCGCGCGTTGTAGCCGTCGATGTTGCGCACGCCGAGCTTGGACATTTTCTTGTAGCGCTCTTCCATCTCGCGCACCGCCCACTTCAGCGCCACCACCGCCTTCTTGGGATCGGTGACGACGGGCGTCAGCAGATGCGGGATGCCGTCGTAGACGGAGAGTTCGAGCATCTTGGGGTCGACCATGATCAGCCGGCATTGCTCGGGCTTCAGCCGATACACCAGGCTGAGGATCATGGTGTTGATCGCGACCGACTTGCCGGAGCCGGTGGTGCCCGCGATCAGGAGATGCGGCATGCGCGCGAGATCGACGATGACGGTCTCGCCGCCGATGGTCTTGCCGAGGCACAGCGGCAGTTTGGCCGACGTGCTCTGGTAATCGTCGGCGTCGAGCAGTTCGCGCAGGTACACCTTCTCGCGCTTGTCGTTCGGCAGCTCGATGCCGATGGCGTTGCGGCCGGAGACCACGGCGACGCGGGCGGAGAGCGCGCTCATCGAGCGCGCGATGTCGTCGGCAAGACCGATGACGCGCGACGACTTGATGCCGGGCGCCGGCTCCAGTTCGTAGAGCGTGACGACCGGGCCCGGCCGCGCATTGATGATCTGGCCGCGCACGCCGAAATCCTGCAGCACGCTTTCGAGCTGGGTCGCGGTTTCCTCGATCGAGCCTTGGCTCGGCGCGAAGCGGTCGCTCGACTTCGGCGCGGCGAGCAGCGACAGCGCCGGCAACTGATAGCCGCCGCTGGAGCGCTTCGGCGGCTTCGCGCGCGGCGCCTTGCGGGGCGCGGGCGCCGCTTCGCCGGCGATGTCCTCGTCGTCGTCCTCGAACTCCGGCTCCGTGGACGCTCCGAGCCGCGGCTCGAAACGGTCGCGCTCGGACACCATCGGGACCGGCGCGCGGCGGGCGGGCGCGTGCACGGCGGAACGACGGGTCACCAGCCGTTGCAGGCGCGCCTTGAGGCTGAGCAGCGCATGCGTGATCCATCCGAGCGAAATTGCGGTGCGCTCCTCCTCGTCGTCTTCGGGTCCGGCGGCCGCGCGCGCCCAGCGCTCGTCGAGCGTGACGCTATCGGGATCGCGATAGCCGAAACCGGCGGCGACGGTCGCGGCGGCGAGAGCGCCGGCACCGAGGATCGCACCGGCGATGGCATAGACCGTCGACGGCAGCGGGCCGAATATGGCCGCCGGCAGATAGAGAATTGCGTCGCCGAACACGCCGCCCAGTCCGGTCGGCAACGGCCAGGACGGGCTGTGCGGGAAGCAGGACGCAAAGCCTGCCGCGAGCAGCGTGCCGAGCAGCCAGAAGCCGAGGCGAAGCAATTCGCGGTCGAACGGCCGATGGGTGGCGATGCGCCAGCCCCAGACCGCGACCGGAAGCACCAGCACGGTGGACGCAAGCCCGAACAATTGCATCAGCAGGTCGGAGCCGATGGCGCCCGGCGTGCCGAGCAGGTTGCGCACCGGACCGTCGGTGGCGTGACTGAGCGACGGGTCCTGCACCGACCAGGTGGCGAGCGCGACGGTCATCGTCAGCGCCAGCGCGATCAGCATCACTCCGCCGGCTTCGCAGATGCGCCGGCGGATCATGCCGCGCAGGTCGTCCGACCAGTGCGGATAGTCCAGGCTGCGATCGAATACGCTCATGGTCTAATCCGTCATCATGCTCTAGCCAAGCACCGCGACGAGGCGATGCAGCGCCTCCGCGGTGGTCTCCTTGTCCTGCACCAGCGCGACGCGGATGTAGCCTTCGCCGGGATTGCGGCCGTCGGCGCCGTCGCGCGCGAGGTAGTGTCCGGGGATCACGCGCAGACCGCCCTCGCGCCACAGCTTCTGCGTCGCGGCTTCGTCGCCGCCGTGCTTTGAGACGTCGAGCCAGAGGAAGAAGCCGCCGGCCGGACGCTTGTAGCCGTAACGGTCGCCGACGATCTGGTCGGCGAGATCGAACTTGGCGACGTAAAGCTCGCGGTTCTTCTCGACGTGCTCCTCGTCGGCATAGGCCGCGATCGCGACCTCCTGCGCCGGCACCGGCACCTGCGGGGCTGCGATATTGCGCAGCTCGATATAGCGCGCGAGGAACTTGCGGTCGCCGGCGGCGAAGCCGACGCGCAGACCCGGCAGGTTGGAGCGCTTCGACAGCGAGTGGAACACCACGACGTTGGCAAAGTCGGGGTCCGAGGCCTCCAGCATGCCGCGCGGCGCCCGGCCGTCGAGATAGATTTCGCAGTAGCACTCGTCCGCGAACACCATGAAGCCGTAGCGCCGCGCCATCGCGACGATGCGCGACAGGTACTCCGGGCCCGCCACCGCGCCCTGCGGGTTCGACGGCGAGGCGATGTAGAACGCGACGGTGCGCTTGAGCAGCGCCTCGTCGATGGCGTCGAGATCGGGCAGGAAGCCGGTTTCGCGCGTGGTCGGCAGATACACCGGCTCGCATTCGGCGGCGCCGGCGCCGGCGGAATAGGCGGCGTAGAACGGGTTGGGAATCAGAATCGCGGGCGCGCCGGCGCGTGGCGGCACGTAGCGCTTGGCGGCAATGGCGCCGAGGAACAGGCCTTCGCGCGTGCCGTTGAGCACCAGCACCTCGGTTTCCGGGTCCACTGGCCGAGCGAGGCTGTAGCGCCGGTCGAGCCAGGCGGCGGCGGCTTTGCGGAAGCCGTCGGTGCCCTTGTTGGCCGGATAGCGGCCGAAGTCGGCGAGATGCGCCTGAAGGACCGGTCCTACGAACGGCGGGATCGGATGCTGTGGTTCTCCGACCGACAGGTTGATCGCGGGCTTGCCCGGCTTGAGGTCGGCCAGAAGCTCATGCAGGCGCACGAACGGCGAGCGGCCTTCGGCCTTGGGCTTCGGGACTTGCGAGGCGGTGGCGGCGGTCATGGACACAAAGGTCTTGGACACGAAGGTCTTGGACACGAACGGCTATGCACGGCGGAACCGCCCGCCGCATGGGCCTTCGATACCATAGGAGCGGCGAGGTTAAGGCGCGATTAACCATCGGCGACCGGTGGTTTGTGGCGCCGGGACGCACGACGGTGGCCGCGGTCCGCGGTTCTTTTCGATTCAAATGACATATAAAACCCTGTCGAAGCGGACGGCCGGGAGGCGGCATTGCAGGCTGACGGCGACCGTTTGCAGGTCAACGTGCTCGGAAATCTCGAAGTCTCGCGCGGCGGGACGCCGGCGGCGCTTCCGCCGTCGCGCAAGACGCGCGCGTTGCTCGCCTATCTCGCCGTGGTCGACCGGCCGCAGCGCCGCGAGCGGCTGTGCGAGATGTTCTGGGAGGTGCCCGACGACCCGCGCGGCGCGCTGCGCTGGAGCCTGTCGCGGATCCGCCAGATTGCCGGCGACGCGCTGGAGGCGGACCGCAACAGCATCAGCCTGCGGCGCGACGGCCTCGCGCTCGATCACGCGGAGGCGCGGCGGCTGATGCAGGCCGACCTGTCGGCAATGCCGGTGGAGGATTTGGAGCGCGTTGCTGCGCTGTTCCGCGGCCGATTCCTCGACGACCTGTACCTGCCGAGCTGTCCCGAGTTCGAAGCCTGGCGCGTCGCCAATGCCAACGACAGCGAACTGCTGCAATTGCGGATCCGGCGGCTCCTGATCGGCGCTCTGCGCGACGATCCGGTGCGCGCGCTGGTCCAAGCCCATGCGCTGCTGGCGCTTACGCCGGAAGACACGGCGCTCGTGGCCGAAATCGAGGCGCTGGCGGCGCGCTCGCGACAGCATGCGGCCGGACGTTCGGACCATCCGGCGCCGCAGGCCGGCGCAGCGATTCCGTTGAGCCGCGAAGTCCAGCAGGACATCCGGTATTGCACGACGCGCGACGGCGTTCGTATCGCTTATGCGGTCAGCGGCCAGGGCACGCCGATCTTGAAGGCCGCCAATTGGATGTCGCATCTGCAATACGAATGGGAAAGTCCGATATGGCGACACTGGGTTAAGGAGCTGTCGAGCATCGGCAAGCTTTACCGCTACGACGAACGCGGCAACGGCATGTCGGATTGGGATGTGAAAGACCTCAGCTTCGAGGCAATGCTCGCCGATCTGGAAAGCGTCGTGGCTGCGACTGGCCTAGATCGGTTTGCGCTGCTCGGTGTTTCTCGCGGCGGCGCGTTGGCGTTGGAATACGCTGTGCGGCATCCCGAACGCGTGTCGCACCTGATTCTGTACGGCGGCTACGCCCAGGGCTGGCGCGCGCGCGGGGACTTCAGCGAAATTGCGCGTCGTGAAGCCATGGTCATGTTAATCCGGGAGGGCTGGGGACAGGACAACCCGGCATTCCGCCAGATGTTCACCTCGCTGTTCGTGCCGGAAGCGACGCAGGAGCAGATGGATTGGTTCAACGAATTGCAGCGCAAAACCGTTTCGCCGGAGATTGCCGCGCGGCTGCAATCCGAGCTTGGCAATCTGGATGTTTCCGAGCAGCTTGGACGCGTTACAACGCCGACGCTCGTGCTGCATGCGCGCGACGACGCCGTGGTCTCGTTGAAGTCAGGCCGAAAGCTCGCAACCGACATTCCCGGCGCACGGTTCGTGCTGCTCGACAGCAAGAACCACATCCTGCTCGCCCACGAGCCGGCGTTCGCCCAGTTCCTCGCCGAGGTCCGCCGCTTCCTGGGCGAGACGCCGGCAGGAACGGCGGCGGCCGGCTGAATTTCACGGAGCCTCAAAAAGTGAGAGGCCCCGGCCTTGCGGCCGGAGCCTCTCGACGGGCAGGGCGGTGCCGGGTTCCGCCCCAACCGTTGTCGCGATGTGTCTTGCGTCTCGCCCCTTGCGGGGATTGGTGAGGGGATTGGCTTGAGTACGAACCGGCCTCCCCTCGCAGCCGGTCCGGATTATCGTTTGGGCAGAGTTCACATGTTGTAGGCGCGCTCGCCGTGGTCGGTGAGGTCGAGGCCCTCGCGCTCCTTCTCGACCGGAGCGCGCAGGCCCACCACGATGTCGACCAGCTTGTAGATGACGAACGAGCCGACGCCGCACCACACGAAGGTCATCAGCACGCCCTTGAACTGGGCAATGACCTGCGTGACCAGGCTGTAGTCGGCGACCTTGCCGGTGGCGTAGTCCATGATGCCGGTGCCACCGAGCGACGGCGCCACCAGGATGCCGGTCAGGATCGCGCCGACGACGCCGCCGACGCAGTGGATGCCGAACACGTCGAGCGAGTCGTCGTAGCCGAACATGTTCTTGATGGTCGAGCAGAAGAACAGGCAGACCACACCGGCAATCAGGCCGAGAACGATCGCGCCCATCGGACCGGCAAATCCGGCCGCGGGCGTGACCGCGACGAGACCTGCGATGCAGCCCGACACCATTCCGAGCAGCGACGGCTTACCCTTCACCATCCACTCGGCGAACATCCACGACAACGCCGCCGCCGCGGTTGCGACGAAGGTGTTGACCATCGCGAGCACCGCGCCGCCGGAGGCTTCGAGGTTCGAGCCGGCGTTGAAGCCGAACCAGCCGACCCACAGCAGGCAGGCGCCGATGAACGTCATGACCAGCGAGTGCGGAGGCATCAGCTCCTTGCCGTGGCCGATGCGCTTGCCGACCATGATCGCGCCGATCAGGCCGGCGAGACCGGCGTTGATGTGCACGACGGTGCCGCCGGCGAAGTCGATCGCGCCCCACGAGAAGATCTTGCCGGCGTCGGCGAGGGCTTCGTCGAGCTTGGCCTGAGCGGCGGTCTTGGCTGCGGCGTCGGTGGCGGCTGCGACGGCCTTGGCTGCGGCGTCGACCGCGTCCGGGCCGGCCCAGTACCAGACCATGTGCGCCATCGGGAAGTACACGAAGGTCACCCACAGCGGCACGAACAGCGCCACGGCGGAGAACTTCATGCGCTCGGCGAAGGCGCCGACGATCAGCGCCGGCGTGATGCAGGCAAAGGTCATCTGGAACACCACGAAGACCAGTTCGGGAATGTTGACCCCGACCGAGAATGTGGCGCCGAGCGATTCCGTGGTTACGCCTTTGAGGAAGATCTTTTCCAGGCCGCCGAAGTAGGTGCCGCCGGTGAACGTGACGCTGTAGCCGTAGACCACCCAGATGATCATCACGATACAGACGGTGTAGAACACGTGCGCGAGCACCGAGAGCGTGTTCTTGGCGCGCACCAGGCCGGCGTAGAACAGCGCGAGGCCCGGGATGGTCATCAGCAGAACCAGGATGGTCGCGACCATCATCCAGGTCGTGTCGCCCTTGTTCGGTACGATCGGTGCGGGAGCCGCCGGCGCCTGTGCCAGCGCAGGTTCGGCAACGAACGCGGCGATGGCCAGGGCGGCGAGCCCGGCCAGTCCCGCGCGGATGAAATTCTTCAAAGTCATGGTCGAACTCCTGATCGGAAGCATTTCGAGTCGCGGGATCACAGCGCGGCCGCGTCGGTTTCGCCGGTGCGGATGCGGACGGCGTGGTCGATGTCGTAGACGAAGATTTTTCCGTCGCCGATCTGGCCGGTCTTGGCCGCCGAGGCGATCGCGTCGATCACCTTGTCGGCCTGGTCGCTCGGCACCGCGACTTCGATCTTGATCTTCGGCAGGAAATTCACGGCGTACTCGGTGCCGCGATAAATCTCGGTGTGGCCCTTCTGCCGCCCGTAGCCTTTGACCTCGGTGACGGTGAGCCCGTGCACCCCGGCCGCCGTGAGCGCGTCGCGGACCTCGTCGAGCTTGAATGGCTTGATGATAGCCATGACGATCTTCATGGGTTCGATCCCCGCTAAGTGCCCGGCCGTAACCGGCCGGGCGGACTGACTGGCAGCGCCTACGCCGGCTCATGCCCCCGTGCGCTGCCGCAGTCCTGGAATCAAACCGCGTGCCAACCGCGCAGGCGATGGGCAACATTTTGATCGGAAAGAGATTTTCTGAATTCACAGACAGCGGCGGTCGAACTCTCGACGCGCTGCCGCCGGGATTGCAAAAGGATTAATCAGACATCACGGGGCCAAGCACCGGTTGCCCAATAACTGAGCAAAGGCCCTTGAAACGACAAGGGCCCGCTTGTGGCGGGCCCTCGCAGCGTTCGATCCGAGACGATTTTGCGGCAGCGACTACTGCAGCTGCTCGCCGTGCTGGGTGAGGTCGAGGCCGATGCGTTCGTCCTCGTCGCGCACCCTGAGCGGCAGGAAGAAGCCGATCACCTTCAGCAGCACGAAGGTGCCGATCGCGGCCCAGGCGAGCGTGACGCCGACGCCGTAGAGCTGGGTCAGCACCTGGCCGGCGTTGCCTTCGAGCAGGCCTTTGGTTTCGCCGATCGCCGCCACGGCGAATACGCCGACCAGGATCGTTCCGGTTGCGCCGCCGACGCCGTGAACGCCGAATACGTCGAGCGAGTCGTCGTAGCCCAGCGCCTGCTTGAGCTTCACGCAGGCCCAGTAGCAGATGCCGCCGGCGGCGATGCCGATGACGACGCCATGCCACGGCAGCACGAAGCCGGAGGCCGGCGTGATGGTGCCGAGCCCTGCGATGGCGCCGGAGATCATGCCGAGCACCGACGGCTTGCCGCGGTCCCACCACTCGATCAGCATCCAGGTGCAGACGCCGGCGCATGCCGCGAGATGCGTCGCGACCACTGCGTAGCCGGCGCGCGAGCCGGCGGCGAGCGCCGAGCCGCCGTTGAATCCGAACCAGCCGACCCACAGCAGGCCGGTGCCGATGACGGCCAGCGACAGGTTGAAGGGCGCAAGATTTTCCGAGCCGTAGCCGCGGCGCACGCCGATCACATAGCAGGCGACGAGGCCGGCGATGCCGCAGTTCAGGTGCACGACGAGGCCGCCCGCGAAATCGATGACGCCCGCGCCGGCGAGGAAGCCGCCGCCCCAGACCCAATGCGCGATCGGCGCATAGACCAGGATCAGCCAGCCCACGACGAACCAGACGAACGCCGAGAAGCGCATGCGGTCCGCGACCGAGCCCGCGACCAGCGCGACCGTAATGATCGCGAAGGTCATCTGGTAGATCATGAACACCGACTCGGGGATCGTCTTGGCGGCCGGATGGATCGATTCCATCGTCATGCCCTTCAGGAAGATCCGATCAAGCGTTCCGATCAGCGCGCCGTCGCCGGTGAAGGCCAGGCTGTAGCCGACCGCCATCCAGACCAGCGATCCGAGCGCCACCGCGGCGAAGGTCTGCGCCATGGTTGCGAGCACGTTCTTCTTGCGCACCATGCCGCAATAGAACAGCGCCAGGCCCGGGATGCTCATCATCAGGACGAGCCCGGTCGCCGACAGGAGGAACGCGGTGTCGGCCGCGTCGATCTTGGCGGGCGCGGCCGCCGCCTGCGCAAATGCCGGCGCGGCCGAAAGCGCGATCAGCGCGGCGGCGATGCCCGCCACGCCGAAGCGCGTCGATTGAATTCTGCTCATTGTGCCCCCCTGGGAAATGCCTAGAGCGCGTCGTTATCGGTTTCGCCGGTGCGGATGCGCACCGCATGGCCGACGTTCGAGACGAAAATTTTTCCGTCGCCGATCTGGCCGGTCTTGGCCGAATTGACGATTGCCGCGACGACCTTGTCTTCCATGTCGTCGGGCACGCCGACCTCGATCTTCAGTTTCGGCAGAAAGTTCACGGCGTATTCGGCGCCGCGATAAATTTCGGTGTGGCCCTTCTGGCGTCCGTAGCCTTTGACTTCGCTGACGGTCATGCCGTGGACGCCGATCGCGGTCAGCGCGTCGCGGACTTCGTCGAGCTTGAAGGGTTTGATGATGGCGGTGACGAGTTTCATGGCGAATATCCTCTGATCGGGAGACGGTCCGGTCTTTGGCCCGATCGATAACGGCGACCCGCCGCCAATGGTCTCACGGCCGGTCTATTGGCGGGTCTACGCGCCCACGTTATCGGCAATACGGCTGGAATTTAAGCGGGATTATCGCCTTATCAGCAGGCAAATGCGCGGCTTGGGAGCATCGGCGCGCGTCAGGTCTGCGCCCGGCGCTCGCGCAGCAACCCCTCCTGGGCGACCGAGGCGACCAGGGTGCCGTCGGCGGCGTAGATCAGCCCGCGGGCAAAGCCGCGCGCGCCGTGCAGGTTCGGGCTGTCCTGGGCGTAAAGCAGCCATTCGTCGGCGCGGAACGGCCGGTGAAACCACAGCGCATGGTCGAGGCTTGCCGCCATGATGTTGCGGTCGAACACGCTGCGGCCGTGCGGCACCAGCGCGGTGTCGAGCAGGGTGAAGTCCGAGGCATAGGCCAGCACGCAGCGGTGGATTGCCGGGTCGTCCGGCAGGCGCCCGGTGGCGCGGATCCAGAGGTTGAAGCCGCCGTCCGCGGGCGTCTGGCCGATATAGCGGCCGTACTCCACCGGCCGCAGTTCGATCGGCCGTTCGCGCTCGTAATAGCGCCGGACCGATTCCGGCATCGCCGGCAGGATGCGCTCCTTGATCTCGGCGTCGCTCGGCAGCGCCTCGGGCTTGGGCACCTTCGGCATCGGCATCTGGTGGTCGAGGCCTTCCTCGTCGGTGTGGAAGGAGACCGACATGGAAAAGATCGCGTGGCCGTGCTGGATCGCGATCACGCGGCGGGTGGTGAAACTCTTGCCGTCGCGGATGCGGTCGACCTCGTAGACGATCGGCACCTTGGGGTCGCCGGCCAGCAGGAAATAGGCGTGCATGGAATGCGGCGGCCGTCCGTCGACGGTGCGCGTCGCCGCGACCAGCGCCTGGCCGATCACCTGGCCGCCGAACACGCGCTGCCAGCCGACCTGCGGGCTGCGGCCCCGGAACAGGTTCACCTCGAGCTGTTCGAGATCGAGGATCGTCAGCAGGTCCTGGACGGCGGTGGCCATGGAAACCCCGGATTGTCAGGGTGCTATACTCACGCCATGGCGAAGAAAAATCGACTCCCAACCGGATCGGCCGCACAGGCCGACGTCCTGATCGGCGGCGCCGGTTTTGCCGGGCTGGCGCTCGCCATCGCGCTGCGCCAGGGGCTGGGCGATGCGTTCCGGGTCGCGGTCGCGGACCCGATGCTGAGCCGCGGCGCGCCGCAGGACGGCCGCGCTTCGGCGATTGCGGCTGCGGCCCGCCGGTTGTTCGAGACCGTCGGCGTCTGGGATGCGGTCGCGGGCGAGGCGCAGCCGATCCTCGACATGGTCGTGACCGACTCGCGGCTGAAGGACGCGGTGCGGCCGACGTTCCTGACCTTCGAAGGCGAGATCGAGCCGGGCGAGCCGTTCGCGCACATGGTCGAGAACCGGCTGCTGATCGAGGCGCTGGTCGCGCGCGCGAAGGCGGAGGGCGTGGAGCTGCGCGCGGAGGCGGTGAGGGATTTTCATTGTCGCGGCGCGCATGACCCCCACCCCGACTCTCCCCCTTTCAGGGGGAGGGAGGACTCGCGGCACGGCCGTCCTCCCCATGAAAGGGGGAGGAATGAGGCGGGGGTCAGCAATCGTATCGACGTGCATTTGAGTGGCGGCGAAACGGTTTCAGCCCGCCTCCTGGTGGCCGCCGACGGCGCGCGCTCGGCGATCCGGGAGCTGGCCGGCATCAAGAGCGTGAGCTGGGAATACGGCCAGTCCGGCATCGTCACGACGGTGGAGCACGAACGCGATCACCACGGCCGCGCCGAAGAACACTTTCTGCCCGCGGGGCCGTTTGCGATCCTGCCGCTGAAGGGCAGGCGTTCGTCGATCGTGTGGACGGAAGAAGCGCGCGAAGCCGAGCGCATCGTTGCGCTGCCCGACGCCGAATTTCACGCCGAGCTGGAGCGGCGCTTCGGCCTGAAGCTCGGCGAGATCGCGGCGGTGGGTCCGCGCCGCGCCTATCCGCTCGGGCTGATGGTGGCGCGCGCATTTGTCGGCGAGCGCGTGGCGCTGGTCGGCGACGCGGCGCATGTGATCCATCCAATCGCGGGACAGGGGCTCAATCTCGGTCTGCGCGATGTCGCGGCGCTGGCCGAAGCCATCGCCGACGCGGCGCGGCTCGGGCTCGACGCCGGCGGCGCGGGCGTGCTCGACCGCTACCAGCGCTGGCGGCGCTTCGACACCATGGCGATGGGGATCGCGACCGACGCGCTCAACCGGCTGTTCTCGAACAACTCGGACGCGCTGCGCATCCTGCGCGACGTCGGCCTCGGCCTGGTCGACCGCGCGCCGCCGCTCAAGCGCATGTTCATCCGCGAGGCGGCGGGACTGACCGGCGAGGTGCCGCGGCTTTTGAAGGGCGAGGCGCTGTAGATTTTCTCAAGCGGTGCAGCGGATGCGCTTCACCCTCCCCATAGCCCGTCGAAGACGGGCGTGAACGCCCTTTCGTCGGAGGAGGGTGGGAGCAAGTGGCAGAACGGCGCCTTACGTCAGCGGCACCACCGCGATCTGCTCCTTGAACGCCGGGCGCGAGGAGATCGCGGCGTACCAGCGGTCGAGGTTCGGCGTCGCCGGACGCTCCGGGATCAACTGCATGTAGCGGTAGATCATGATGCCGACGGAAATGTCGCCGTAGGAAAAGTCGTTGCCGGCCATGAACTGCGTCTTGCCGAGCTGCGCGTCCATGATCTTCGCTGCGACGACGGTCTTCTCCTTGCCGGCGGCGATGGCGGCGGGATCGCGCTTCTCCGGCGGGGTGCGGATCAGGCCCCAGAACACCGGCGTGATCGAAGGGCCCATGACCGAGAGCTGCCAGTCCATCCACATCTGGGCGCGGGCGCGCACCTGCAGGTCGGCGGGCTCCAGCGTGCGGTTCTGATGCTTGCCCGCGAGGTAGCGCACGATCGAGTTCGACTCCCACATGGTGAAGCCGTCCTCTTCCTCGAGCGTCGGCACCAGCGAGTTGGGGTTCATCGCCAGATAGAACGGGTCTTTGGTCTTGCCGAACGCGCCGCCGACGTCGATGCGCTCGAACGGCAGCTTCATCTCGGCGAGCGCCCAGATCACCTTCTGCACGTTGGACGAAGTGTTGCGGCCCCAGATTTTCAGCATTGGATTGCTCCTGACTGTCTCGCCGGTATTTCTACCCGGTCATGGCCGGGCTTGTCCCGGCCATCCACGTTTTGCTTGCCGTGCAGCCGCAAAGACGTGAATGCCCGGCACAAGGCCGGGCATGACGGCGACGAACAACGAATGCGGTTTCATCAATCCAGCCGCCGCGCTTCCTCCGGCAGCATGATCGGGATGCCGTCGCGGATCGGATAGGCGAGCTTGGCCGCGCGCGAAACCAGCTCCTGCTTCTCGGCGTCGTATTCCAGCGCGCTCTTGGTCAGCGGGCAGACCAGGATTTCCAGGAGCTTCGGGTCGACGCCGTGCGCGGGGCGGTCGGGAGACGGGGATACGGTCATGGCGGGTCCTTCACTGCAATTGCGTCTCGCCGGTGCCGGCGGTTTTCTTGGCAAGCTCGATCTCGGTCACCGCGATCATGATCTCGGCGCGGGTCTTGAGGTCCGGCGCCTCCAGCAGCGCCTGCTTCTCGGCGACGCCGTAGGGCGACATCATCGCCAGCGCATTGACCAGCGCTTCGTTCGGCGCGCTCTCGATGCTCTGCCAGTCGGTCTTGAGATTGTTGGCCT
Source organism: Alphaproteobacteria bacterium (assembly GCA_016869215.1). Classification (GTDB taxonomy): domain Bacteria; phylum Pseudomonadota; class Alphaproteobacteria; order Rhizobiales; family Xanthobacteraceae; genus Z2-YC6860. The sequence goes on from VGEP01000045.1 coordinate 16,668, forward strand.
TGAGAAACGCCTGCAGCGCCTCCAGCAGCGCCTTGCGGTCGACCGCCTCCTCGCCCTTGCGCGCGACGAAGTCGTCGGCGAACGGCGCGTAGGTGACGCGGCACTGGCGATAGAGCGTGCCGACGTTGAGCTCCTCGACGGTGCGGAAACGCGCGACGCCGGTGAGCTGCATGAGGTAGCGGCCGTCGCCGGTCTCGGCGAGCTGGGTGATGCGGCCGACGCAGCCGACGCGGAACAGGTTCGGCTTGTCCTCGGGGCCGGGATGCGCCGGATCGGGCTGAATCATGCCGATCAGGCGATGGCCGTCGCGCAGCGAGTCGTCGACCATGGCGAGATAGCGCGGCTCGAAGATGTTCAGCGGCATCTGCCCGCGCGGCAGCAGCAGCGCGCCCGGCAGCGGAAACACCGGCACGATCTCCGGCAGATCGGCGGCGTTTCGATAGACCGCGTTCATCGGCATGGCCGGCCTCTCATCCGCCCGCCCGGCGCGTGCAACGCACCGCGCTTAAGAGAACAAGATCGACGACAGCTTCTTGCGCCCCGCGATCGTCGCCTCGTCCGTCGCGCCCCAGGCCTCGAAGAACTGCACGAGCTGCTTGCGTGCGCCGTCGTCGTTCCATTTGCGGTCGCGCTTGACGATCTCGATCAGGTGATCGACCGCTTCCATGCGGCGGCCCTTGGCGTTAAGCGCAACCGCGAGATCGAACCGCGCCTGATGGTCGAGCGCGTTGGTCAGCACCTTGTGTTCGAGTTCGGCGACCGGCCCGACGTTGCTGGCCTGCTCGGCGACTTCCAGAGCCGCGCGCGCGGCCGCGACCGGCGCCTCGTTGCGCTTGGCCTCCGGCACCAGCGCCAGCGTCTGCTTGGCCTGCTCGATCGCGCCGGTCTCGATGTAGCAGCGCGCCATGCCGGCGAGCGCATGGACGTTCTCGCGGTCTTCGGCGAGCACCTCGGCATAGATCTGCGCCGCTTCCGCGGCGTTGCCTTCGACCAGCGCGGCGTCGGCGGCCTTCAACAGATCCTTCGCCTCGCCGCCCACGGCGCCCTTGGTCAGGCGCTCCAGGAACGCCATCACCTGATTCTCGGGCAGCGCGCCCATGAAGCCGTCGGCCGGCTGGCCGTTGACGAATGCGATGACGGCCGGAATCGACTGGATGCCCATCTGCCCCGGGATCGCCGGATGCTCGTCGATGTTCATCTTGCAGAGCTTGACCTTGCCCTTGGCGGCCTTGACGACCTTTTCCAGGACCGGGGTGAGCTGCTTGCACGGGCCGCACCACGGCGCCCAGAAGTCGATCAGCACCGGCTGGCGCTTCGACTCCTCGATCACGTCCTTCATGAAGGACTGGGTGGTGACGTCCTTGATCAGGCCGTCCGGAGCCGCGGCGGCCGCGGTGCCGCCGTTCTGAAGCATCGACATTGCGTTCCTCGCCTGGCGACCGCCGTACGCAGGGCCGCCCAACCCGTTTTGTTCCCCCGATAAATGGGCCGGGGAGGGCGCAAATGCAATCGGGTTCAGGCGCTATCGGGCGCGCCTTCCGCCGGGGCGGAGGCGACCGCGACGATCCGGGGCGGGTGGCCGGTGGCTTCCAGGAACCGCACCAGCCCGTCGCGGGCGATGGACGTGGTCATGGTGTTGACCAGAGGATGGGCGTTGATCGTGCCGTGTTCCATCAGGGCTGCGTCCAGCACCACCGCGACGCGCCGTTCGGCGTCGTTGATCGCCGCGAACGGCGTCACCGAACCGGGCTCGACGCCCAGCACCTCGCGGAGCTGGTCGGCGGAGCCGAACGAGAACCGTCCGCTCGCATCGAGCGCCCGGTGCAGCGACTTCAGCTCGATGACGGCGTCCTCCAGCGCGGTGACGAGGAACAGCGCGCCCTTCTTGTCCTTCAGAAACAGGTTCTTGGTGTGCCCGCCGGGGATGGCGCCGCGCAGGCCCAGCGACTGCTCGACCGTGAACAGCGGCGGGTGGCTCACCGTCGAATGGGCGATGCCGAGGCGATCCAAATAGGCGAACAGGTCTTCTGGGGAGGCGGGCATGGCGGGGCGGAGACGGGATGCAGCCGGATTCCGCTGCCTTTGTGGCGGTTTCGGCCGCGGTTGCAAAGTCCTAACGAATTTCGATATAGGAGTGGCGCTGGCGGACGGGCCTCCAGGCCAATGTCCGCCGTACCTCCCGGATGCGGGTGTAGCTCAGGGGTAGAGCACGACCTTGCCAAGGTCGGGGTCGAGGGTTCGAATCCCTTCGCCCGCTCCAATCGTCTCCCATGCCGAGATTGGCCGTTGCACCGTGCGCGCTTTGCCGTGCGCGAGCGGACGGATTTTTGATGAAGGTCAATGGCTTGAATGCCATCCTCGCGTGACATTATCGGCTAAGCTCGAACGCACCAAGGCGAGCAACGGGAGACGGCCGAGGCCATGTCCGACAGCGCGTCCAAGCCGACACAATCCGCGCAACCGGAAACCGGCAAGCCGCTGCCGCCCGCGATCCTGCGGCGGACCACCGACCCCGATGCGATCCCCGTCGATGCCGGCACGCTGCCGCTGCCCGAGGGCCTGATCGGCCAGCCGCGCGCCAGCGACGCGATCCGCTTCGGCAGCGCGATGCGCAAGCCGGGCTTCAACCTCTACGCCATGGGACTGCCCGGCACCGGCCGGCACACGTCGATCCTGGCGTATCTCAGCGAGCGCGCGAAGAGCGAGCCCGCGCCCTGCGACTGGGTCTATGTCAACAACTTCAAGGCGCCCGACAAACCGAAGGCGCTGAAGCTGCCGCCGGGCACCGCGGTGCGCTTCCGTGAAGCGATGGACGCGCTGGTCGCCGACGTCGGCGCGGCGCTGCCGGCGCTGTTCGACTCCGACGACTACAAGGCGCGGCGCAGCGCCATCGACCAGGACTTCGAGGAGGCGCAGGAGAAGGCGTTCGCCGGACTCAACGATCGCGCGCGCGCCAAATCGATCGGCATCATGCGCACGCCGGTGGGCTTCGCGTTTGCGCCGATGCGGCAGGGCGAGGTGGTGAAGCCGGAGGCGTTCGAGGCGCTGCCGCAGGACGAGCGCGAGCGCATCCAGGCCGACATCAAGGCGCTGCAGGAGGAACTGCGCGAAATCCTCACCCACATGCCGGCGCTGGAGAAGTCGCGCCGCGATCGCATCCGCGAATTGAACAAGGAGCTCGCCAGCGGCACCGTCGACGTCGAGATCGGCGATGTCCGGAAGCTGTTTCCGGACATTCCGGAAATCCAGGCGTTCCTCGGCGAGGTCGCGCACGACCTGATCGCCAACGTCGAGGTGTTTCTGGAAACCGCGGAGGCGGCGGCGAACGCGCCGATCCCGGTTGCCAGCACGATGGCAACCGGCAATCCGCGGCTGCGGCGCTACAAGGTCAACGTCATCGTCGGCGACCGGGAGAACGGCAAGGGCGGCGCGCCGGTGGTCACCGAGCCGAACCCGACCTATCAGCAGATCGTCGGCCGTATCGAGCACGTCCCGCAAATGGGTGCGCTGGTCACCGACTTCACCCTGATCCGGCCCGGCGCGCTGCACCGCGCCAACGGCGGCTATCTGATCCTGGATGCGCGCGAGATTCTCTCGCAGCCGTTTTCGTGGGCGGCGCTCAAGCGCGCCCTGAAAAGCCGGACCATCGCCATCTCCTCGCTCGCGGAACAGATCAGCCTGGCGTCGACGATCTCGCTGGAGCCAGACCCGATTCCGCTCGACGCCAAGATCGTGCTGATTGGCGACCGCTGGCTCTATTACCTCTTGATGTCGCTCGATCCGGACTTCGCCGAGCTGTTCAAGGTCGAGGTCGATTTCGACGACGAGTTCGACCGCAGCGCGGACAACATCGCGCTCTACGCTCGTCTTATTGCGGCTATCGCCGGACGCGAGAAGCTGAAGCCCGTCGACCGCGGCGGGCTGGCCAGCATGATCGACGAGACCGCGCGGCTGGCCGACGACGCCGAGAAGCTGTCGCTGCAGGTCGGCACGGTGTCCGACGTGCTGCGCGAGGCCGACCATTGGGCGGGCGAGGCCGGGCGCGACCGCATCGCCGCCGCCGACATCGAGCGCGCGGTGGCCGAACGCCGGCGCCGCTCGTCGCGGGTGCGCGAACGCAGCCAGGAGGCGATCGGCCGCAACATCGTGCTGATCGATACCGAGGGCGCGAAAATCGGACAGGTCAACGGACTGTCGGTGCTGCAGCTCGGCACGACGAGCTTCGGCCGCCCGACGCGGATCACCGCGCGCACGCGGCTTGGCACCGGACGGGTGATCGACATCGAGCGCGAGGTGGAACTCGGCGGACCGCTGCACTCCAAGGGCGTGCTGATCCTGTCCGGGTTCATCGCCGCGCGTTACGCACTCGACGTGCCGGTGTCGCTGCAGGCGAGCCTGGTGTTCGAGCAGTCCTACGGCGGCGTCGACGGCGACAGCGCATCGTCGGCCGAGTTGTACGCGCTGCTCTCGGCGTTGTCGGACGTCCCGCTCAAGCAGTCGTTCGCGGTCACCGGCTCGGTCAATCAGTTCGGCGAGGTGCAGGCCATCGGCGGCGTCAACGACAAGATCGAGGGATTTTTCGACGTCTGCAACGCGCGCGGCCTGACCGGCGATCAGGGCGTGCTGATCCCCGCCGCCAACGTCAGGCACCTGATGCTGCGCGGAGACGTGGTCGAGGCCTGCGCCAAGGGCCGCTTCCGTGTCATCCCGGTGGCCAGCATCGACCAGGGCATCGAAATCCTGACCGGAAAGCCGGCCGGTGCGCGCGGCGCGGATGGGCAATTTCCGTCCGACAGCATCAACGGTCTGGTGGAGGCGAGGCTGCGCGAGTTCGCAGCGATCCGCCGCCGCTTCGGGTCCGACGGGCCCACGGAGAAACGCAATGGCGACGCCCGGTGATCGCGACGTCCGGCGCCGCCGGCTGATCCTGCGCGCGACCACGCGGCGCGAGGTCGAACTGGGTTTGCCGATCTCACTCGAAATCGCGGCGGCGCTGCATTCGGAACTGGCGGCGCTGTTCGTCGAGGAGGAGGCGTCGCTTGCCGCGAGTGCGCTGCCGTTTCCGGCCATGGTCGGATTCTCCGGCGGCGCGGTGGCGCTCGATCCGGCGCGGTTCGAAGCCGCGATCCGCCGCGAGGCCGAGTTGTGCCGGACAATGCTGGCGCGCGCGGCCGAGCGAGCGAAACTGGCCTGGTCGTTCGAGGCCAGGCGCGGTGTGGCGGCGCAGCTGCTGTGCGAAGCATGTTCGGTGGACGACATCCTGGTGATCGGGCTCGACCGGCTCGCCGCTTCGGCTGCCGACGCGATGGCGCTGGCGCGGCAACTTGCGCCGCGCCAGGGCGGGGTTCTGTTCGTGCCCGAACGTCCGGTCCGGCGGCAGGGGCCTGTGATCGTGCTGGCGCAACCGGAGGCGCCGGAAACGGACGTGCTGGCGCAGTTCGCGGCGACGCTCGCCGAAGCGCTCGGGTCGCGGATGGCGCGGATTGCGGATATTCCAGCGTCGCTCACCGCCGATCTCGAAAGCGCCAGGCTCCTGCTCGCACCGCTCGACGGCTCGCCGCTCGACGATGCCGCGGTGCTGCGCCGCGTCACCGCGGAACTGCGTACGCCATTGCTCCTGCTGCGGACCGGCAGGCCGGAATAATTTCGGGAATCGCTCGCCACTTTATCGGTGAAACGCGACAAACAGCCTCGCGTGCGCTGTCGCGCCTTCCGGCCGCTCCGGATCGCACTTAGGATCGGACGCTTGACGAAGTCCGGATCGGGGGAGGATGCGATGCTGGTTCGTCGAACCGTTGGATTGCTTGCGCTGATCGCTGCGCTCGCTGCGCCGATGCCGGTGCTGGCGCAGGACCAGCCCATCAGGATCGTGTTTCCGTTTGCGGCCGGCGGCTCCGGCGACGCGCTCACGCGCCTGATCGCCGCCAAGATGCAGGAAGGTCTCCGCCGCACGGTGATCGTGGAGAACCGCACCGGTGCCGCCGGACGCATCGGGACCGTCGCGGTGAAGAACGCGGCGCCGGACGGAAACACGCTGCTGCTGACGCCGATCGCGCCGGTCGCGGTGTACCAGCATGTGTATCCGAATCTCGACTACGATCCGCTCAAGGACTTTGCGCCGGTTTCGCATGTCGCGACCTTCGACTTTGCGATTGCAGTCGGCGCGCAAATTCCCGCCAAGACGCTGAAGGAGCTGGTCGCCTGGGTGAAGGCCGATCCGGCGCGTGCGACGTTCGCGTCGCCCGCGGCTGGCGCGCTGCCGCATTTCTTCGGCGTGCTGTTAGGACGCGCCGCGGGCTTGGAACTGCGCCATGCGCCGTATCGCGGCTCGGCCGCGGCGCTGCCCGATCTCATCGCCGGCCACGTGCCGATGATGTTCACGACGCTGAGCGACTTCGTGGAGAACCACAAGGCCGGCCGTATCCGCATTCTTGCCACGTCCGGCAAGGCGCGCTCGCCCTTCGTCGAGGGCATCCCGACGTTCCGCGAGGCGGGCTACGACATCGAGGGCAGCGCCTGGTACGGCGCGTTTGCGCCGGCCCGAACGCCGAAGGACATCGTCGACCGCTACAGCAAGATCATGGCGGCTGCGGTGCAGGCGCCGGACGTCAAGCAGAAGCTGCTTGATTTCGGCTTGCAGCCGACCGGCACGACGGCGGCGGAACTGGCTGCGATCCAGAAGGCGGATTCGGAACGCTGGGCCCCGGCGGTGAAAGCGTCGGGCTTCAAGCCGGCGCAGTAGTGCCGGCCTAGTAGCCTGCGGCCAGCGCCCCGCGGGTGCGGCTGTCGGCTGCACCGATCAGGCCCTGGCGCGTGACCATGATCGAGTTCGCCGAGGTGGTCAGCGGGCGCCGCGAGACGCGGTGGCCGCGCGCCTCCAGCGCCTTCACGGCCGCCGCGGGCAGGCTCGCCTCCACGATCGTCTCGTCCGGCACCCACTGGTGATGGATGCGCGGTGCGTGCACCGCCCGATCCACGCTCATGCGGTGGTCGATGACGTTGAGCACGATCTGCAGCACCACGGTGATGATGCGGCTGCCGCCGGGCGAGCCGGTGATCAGGACCGGCCGCCCGTCGCGCAGCACGACGGTCGGCGTCATCGACGACAGCGGCCGCTTGTCCGGACCCGGCGCGTTGGCCTCGTTGAGCCCGATCAGGCCGAAGGCGTTGGGTGCGCCGGGCTTGGCGGCGAAATCGTCCAGCTCGTCGTTGAGCAGCACGCCGGTGCCCTCGGCGACGAGGCCCAGACCGTAGCTCGAATTGATGGTGTAGGTGTTGGACACCGCGTTGCCGAAGCGGTCGACGACGGAATAGTGCGTGGTGTTGTCGCCGCCGAACCGCGCGGGTTCGCCGGGCCGGACGTCGCGCGCCGGCTGCGCGCGCTCGCGGTCGATGCCTTCGCGCCGCGCCTCGGCATAGCGCTTCGACATCAGCTCCGCGGCGGGAATCGTGCTGAAGTCCGGATCGCCGAGGAACTGCGCGCGGTCGGCATAGGCGCGCTTCATCACCTCGATCATCAGGTGCAGCGTCGCCGGATCGCCGGCGCGCAGCTTGTAGCCCTCCAGCATGTTGAGCATCTGGATCAGCAGCACGCCGCCGGACGACGGCGGCGCCATCGACACGATGTCGTAGCCGCGGTAGCGCCCGCGCACGACGTCGCGCTCGACCGGGCGGTAGTTCTTCAGATCGTCGGCGGTCATCAGCCCGCCGGCGGCCTGGACCGCGGCGGCGATCTTCTCCGCCACTGCGCCTTCGTAGAAACCGCGCGGGCCGTGCCGCGCGACGGCGCCGAGCGTCGCAGCCAGGTCGCGCTGGATCAGGCGGTCGCCGGGCTGCAGCACCTTGCCGTCGCGGCGCAGGAAAATCTTCGCCGATGCGGGCCAGCGCACGAACTTGTCGCGCACATAGGGCAGCGAATCGGCGGTGTCGTCCTCGACCGGGATGCCGTGACGCGCCATCGCGATCGCCGGCGCGATCAGGTCGGCGAGCCGGAACTTGCCCGAGCCGTATTTCCGGTGCGCCAGCGCGAGCCCGGCGACGGTGCCCGGCACGCCGACGGCAAGCCCGGTCTCCCGCGTTTTCCGTGGATCGGCCTCGCCGCGCTCGTCCAGATAGGTGTCGCGCGTGGTCCTGGCCGGCGCGCGCTCGCGGTAGTCGATCGCGACCTGCCGGTTGCCGCGCGCCAGATGGATCACCATGAAGCCGCCGCCGCCGACGTTGCCGGCGCGCGGATAGGTCACCGCCATGGCGAAGCCGACGGCGACCGCAGCGTCGACCGCGTTGCCGCCGCGCCGCAACACCTCAACGCCGATGCGTGAGGCGCGCGCCTCCTGCGTCACCACCATGCCGTTGCGCGCCGCGACCGGGCGCACCGGCGGAAGCTGCTCGAACGCGATGCCGCGCTGGGCGTGGGCGGGCGAGAACGCGAGTGCATACAGCGCAAAGGCGGCAACAGCGATGCGGCGGGTCAACAGCATCATGACGCGGCGCTACTCCGCGCCTTCGTCGAGAAACGCCTGCGCCGCGCGGAACAGCGCCAGGCGGTTCTTCTCCAGCATCATGGTGTGGGTGCCCTCCGCCAGCGTCACCATGCGCTTGCCGGGCGAATTGACCAGCAGCGGGAACAGCGCCTGCGCCATGTAGGGCGGCGTATCGCGGTCCCATTCGCCGAGCGCGATCAGCGTCGGCACCGCGATCTTCGACGGGTCGTAGACCATCCGGCCCCTGGACCAGATTTCCTGCGTGTCGGCGACGGTGCCGTTCGGCGCGCGCACCACCGGCGGGCGCTGCGTGACGCCCCACGGATCGGTCGCGAAGGTGGCGGCAACCCATTGCTCGAAGAAACCTTCGGGAATTTGCGCCGCCTGCTTGTCGGCCGGCACGCCGGTGAGCCAGCGCGTCTTCGCCTGTTCGGCGGTGACGGTGCGGTAGGCGCCGAGCGGCCCGGGACCGGTCTGCATCAGCGACGGTGTGGTGCGGACGAAGGGCGGTGCGTAGAGCATCAGCCGCGCGACCTTGCCGGGGTTCTGGATCGTGGTCGTCGCCATCAGCGAGCAGCCCCACGACCAGCCAAGCAGATTGAGGCGCGCAATGTTGCGGCGCTTCAGCACGAAGTTCAGCGCCGCCTCGATGTCCTTGACCGCGGTCGCGGTGCGCACGATCGGCGGGTTGTTCTGCGGCGGTTCGTCCATCTCGCGCGGGCGAGTCGAGCGGCCGTAGCCGCGCACGTCGAGGCACCAGACGTCGTAGCCGCGCGACGCGATGAACTCCATCCACGACTGGCCGCCGAGCGGCAGGTCGAAGGTGGTGTGCGCCGGATAGGTCGAGCCATGCACGAACAGCAGCGTGCGTTCGGGGGCGAACGCCGTCAGGTTGGCCGGCCGCTTGTTGCGGACGTAGATGCCGATGCCCGGCTCGGAGGGGACGGTGTGGTCTTCGACCTTCAATTCGAGCGTCGAGCCGGTCATATTCGGATCCATCTACAAATCGGCGAGAGAAATTCCCAGTGCGCGGGCGCCCGCAAGAAGTCGCTCATCATAGCTCGCCAATTCGATTCGCTGTCCCCGCGAGCGAAGGAATTCGATCGAAGCCAGGTGGATCGCATCGAGGGTGCGTACTGGAATCGGGAATGGCTCCAGGGCCCGTTCGAGAACGGGCGGAGCCAATTCGAGCAGCGACATGCGGCCGAGCAAGGCGCGCGCCTCGTCACCGTGCGAGCGATCAAGCTTGCGGGCGTTGAGGCGATTCCAGATTTCGTATTCGAGCAGGCGGCTCGCGATCATCGGCTCGCGCCAGAAATGCCCCGAGGGCGTCCGCAGCTCGGTCAGCAGGTGGGCCAAGGCCACGGAACTGTCGAGGTAGATCAACGATCCTCCCGGTCCTCGCCCAGATCGCGCATCAGCTCGTCGAAACTCATGACGGGTTTCCGTGGCGGGGGCTCGTCGCCCGGCAGCGCGGGCGGAGTGATCCATCCCTTGCGGATGGCGTCGGCGAGCATGGCGTCGGACAGGAGCGGGCTGCGCCCGGCGCGCGGCGGGATCAGCTCCGCCACCACGCGGTCGCGGTCCGTCACCAGCACGATTTCGCCTCCTGCGGCGAGCCGGACGTATTCGCTCAGCTTGTTCTTGAGCACCTTCAGGCCGACGGCGCGCATGCTGGAAGGTAGCTTCCAGAAGCTACCTTGTCAAACTCGGCAATCCCTCAGGATTTCCGGCCTGAACGCAAGCCCGTGACCCGGCCGTTCCGGCGCCGAGATGGTGCCGTTCACCACCGGCACCGGATCGACGAACAGGTCCTCCGACAGGCCCATGTCCTCGATCCACAGCCCGTTGGGGATCGAAGCCAGAAGCTGCACGTTCAATTCCGGGAACAGGTGCGGCGCCATCGACAGTCCGCGGGTGTGGGCCAGCATGGCGGTCTTGCGCAGGTCGGTGAAGCCGCCACGCATCGGGTCCGGCTGCAGGATCGGGCAGACCGGATCGTCGAAGAACGGCCGCAAGCCGTAGTGCGTGAAATGCGTCTCGCCGCCGACGATGCGTATCGGCAGCGCGCGGGCGACCTTGCGGTAGCCGTCGAAGTCGTCGGCGAACACCGGCTCCTCGAGCCAGTAGACGTCGTGGTCGGCGATCTTGAGCCCTTGCGCGATCGCCGTGTCCGCGGTCCAGCCCATGTTGATGTCGATCATGATCGTCATGTCGGGCCCGAGCGCCTCGCGCATGCGCCGCACGTTGTCGACGTCGCCCGCAAGATCGTCGGTGTGCGCCATCTGCATCTTGATCGCCTTGTAGCCGCGCGACTTGTAATGCAGGGCCTTCGCGATCATGCCGTCGCCGCCGGAGCCACGGAAGCAGCCGGAGCCGTACACCGGCAGCGTCGCGCGGCAATGGCCCCACAGCCGGTGCAGCGGCAGGCCGGCGCGCTTGCCGATCGCATCCCACAGCGCGATGTCGAGCGCCGATTGCGCCATGGTGGCGATGCCGCCGCGGCCGTAGGTGGCGGTGAATCGCCAAAGATCGTTCCAGATGCCCTCGACGGCGGTGGCGTCCTTGCCGATCACGCGCGGGATCACGATGTCGTTCAGGAGCTTCGCGACCGTCGGCAGCTCGGGCCGAAAGGAAAACAGGTAACCCATACCGGTGACGCCGCCCCTGGTCTCGACGTCGAGCACCAGAAGACTGCGCGCGGGCCCGAACGCATGTCCCTTGAGCCACGGCGTTTCCGGCCACGGCACGCGCAGCAGCGTGGTGCGGGCGGCCGTGATGGTCATGTCGGTCATTGCTCAACTTCCTGGATTGATTCCGTTCAGGCTCGCTTCGACGCATTCATCATAGCTTGCAACACGGGCGATGAAGCCGCCCGAATGAAGGCTCTGCGCGAGGCGCTCGAAGCCGATCTGCGACATCGTGGGCTCGCGCGCCCACAGCCCGGCATCGCGATAGCGGCGCAACGAGCCGGCCAGCACGTCGCCGGGAATATCCGGGAAGAACGAAGCGACCGCGGTGGCAAGCTCTTCGGGCGGGTTCGAATAGAGCCATCGCAGCATCCGCGAATTGGCGCGCGCGACGGCCGCGAATTCACCGTGGCGCTCGGCGGCGGCCTCGCGGGTGGCGATGAAGGCGGTATAGACCGTCGGCCCGCGCGCGCTCGCCGTATAGAGGACGTCGCCGGCGCGGTCCCGCTCCGCCAAAGTCGCGAACGGCTCGAACGCCTGCATCACGTCGATTTCGCCGGCGCGGAGCGCGTCGTAGTTGCGCGCCATGCTGCGGTCGGAAATGCGCTGGAGCCGGTCCGGGTCGATGCCGTGCTCGCGCAGATCGTGCTGCAGGCAGAGCCAGGGCGTCGGCACCTCCGAGACCGATGCAAAGCGCATCTGCGGAAGGTCGGACAGGACGAACGGTCCCGCAGGCGCGCGCCCGATGAGGAAGAACGGATCGCGGGCGACCACTTCGCAGAAATTAACGAGTTGCGAGCGCGGATCGGCGTCGTGCGCCTTCAACACACGCATCGGTCCGCCCCAGGTCAGGTCGATCGTGCCGTCGAGGAGCTTGGGCACCGCGTCGCCCGGGGCGTCCGACGACATCAGCTCGACCTCGACGCCTTCGCGCGCATAGAAGCCGAGCGCGTGAGTGGCGTAGTATGGCGCGTAGAACGCCGCGCGAAAATTCTCCATCAGCCTGATCGTCATGCGGCATGTCCTCCGCCTGGGCCGGTTGATCGGGATTGTCAGTCGCGGCTAAAGTCCGATCAAGGCTTGCGGTCGCGAATTAAATAACGCGATTAAGGAGCGAATAATGCCGCAGGACATGCATGGGCTGGCGATCACGACCTCGTCGCCCGAAGCGGCGGCGGCCTTCGACCGCACGCTCAGGAGCTACCTCAACTTCCGGATCGACGCGCGCGAGCATCTCACGGCCATGGTCAAGGCCGATCCCGAGTTCGCGCTGGGCCAGTGCCTGAAGGGCTATCTGACAATGCTGCTCTACAAGCAGGCTGCGGCGCCGGCTGCGGCTGCGGCCGCCGCCGAGGCGCGGCGCTTCGCGCCCGGCGCCACTGCGCGCGAGCGCATGCACGTCGATGCGCTGGAAGCCTGGCTTGCCGACGACATGCCGCGCACGACGCAAATCTGGGAGGCGATCCTCGCCGAATACCCCACCGACGCGCTGGCCCTGCGTCTCGCGCACTACGTCTACTTCTGGACCGGCCGTGCGCCCGACATGCTGGCGTCGGCCGAACGCGTGCGGCCGAAATGGAGCCGCGAACTGCCGGGCTACGGCGCGCTCCTTGCGTCCCTTTGTTTCGCGCATGAGGAGCTGGGTAATTACGCCGAGGCCGAACCGCTCGGCCGCGAGGCGGTCGAGATCGATCCGACCGACCTCTGGGGCACGCATGCCGTCGCGCATGTGATGGAGATGCAGGGCCGCCACGGCGAGGGCATCGACTGGCTCGCAAGCCTGGAGAGGCACTGGGAGCCGGGCAACAACATCCGGCATCACCTGTGGTGGCATCGCGCGCTCTATCATTACGAGCGGCGCGAGTTCGACACCGTGCTGGCGCTCTATGACAAGGAGTTCCGAAATCTCGATTCGCCGCTGACCAAGATGCAGCCGGACTTCATCATCGACGTGCAGAACGCAGCCTCGATGCTGTTCCGCCTGGAGCGGCAGGGCGTCGATGCCGGTCGGCGCTGGGCCGAGATCGCCGACAAGGCGGAGACGCGCATCGGCGACTGCCTGTCGCCCTTCACGTTGCCGCACTGGATGATGGCGCTGGCCGCGACCGGCCGCGCCGACGCGGCGCGGCGCGCGATCGAGGGGATGGAGGCGTTCGCTTCGGGTGCGGGCAGCACCGCCGCGACCGTGCGGCGCGTCGCCCTGCCGGTGTGCAAGGCCGTGCTGGCGCACCGCCGCGGCGAGCACACGGCCGCGCTCGGCCTGCTGCGGCCGGTGATCGCCGAAACCCAGCGGCTCGGCGGCAGCCATGCCCAGCACGACGTGCTCAGGCAGATGTTCCTGGACAGCGCCGTCCATGCCGGCCGGGCGGACGACGTGAAGGCCGTGCTCGGCCTCGTGGCGCACTATCCCGCGCCGGTGGACCGTCGTGTCGGCTATGCCGAGGCGGCGCGGCAATTCTCCCATTGATTGCAGCATTGTGTCGGTCGCCGACGCGCGCCGGGATTCTTTTCGCTCGACGCCGGTTGGCGGATCGGGGAGACTCGCACGCCACCTGATTCCTTGAGGATCGCATGTCCAGCCTGCCGGGCAGCGAGGAACGAAGCACCGCGGGCGCGCGCGTCGCCGACGCCGCCAGGCTGCTCGGCGGTGCGGCGGGCGACGTGGCGAAAGCTCTGCCGGCGCTGTTGTTCGGCCGCGTAGCGGCCGAGGATCTGGTCGCCTACACGCCCGAAGAGATTGCATCGCTCGCGCACGACGCGTGGGCCTTCATGACCGAGCGCAAGGCGGGTGTTCCGAAGATTCGCTGTCATTCGCCGGACGCGTCCGCGGGCGACGCGCTCAAATCCGTGACGGTGATCGAGATCGTCAACGACGACATGCCGTTCCTGGTCGATTCGGTCATGGGCGAATTGACCGATCGCGGCCTCGACGTGCGCCTGGTCGCGCATCCGATCCTTGCGGTCGAGCGCGACGCCGGCGGCGCGCTCAAGAGCGCTCCCACCGAGGTCAAGGACCGCCGCCGGCCTCGCGAGAGCTTCATTCATATCCATGTCGAGCGGATCGACGACGCCTCGCGCCGCGCCGACATCGCACAGGCCTTGCAGCAGGTTCTGGCCGAGGTCCGTCTTTGCGTGCAGGACTGGCAGCCGATGCTCGGCCGCATCCGCGACATCGTCAAAGAGCTGAAGGCCAATCCGCCGCCGGTCCCGGTCGACGACATCGCCGAGGCGATCCAGTTCCTGGAATGGGTCGCCGCCAACAACTTCACGCTGCTCGGCATGCGCGAATACGCATTGACCGGCGCGGAGCGCGACCTGGAGCCGCAACTCGAAAGCGGGCTCGGCATCCTGCGCGGCCATGACGTGGCGGTGCTCAAGCGCGGCGGGCGCGCCGTCACCATCACGCCGGAGCTGCGGGCGTTCTTCGACGAGCCGCGGACGCTGCTCGTGACCAAGGCCAACGCACGCTCGCGCGTGCACCGCCGCGTCTATATGGACTATATCGGCGTCAAGCGGTTCGACGCCGACGGCAACGCGGTTGGCGAGTTCCGCATCGTCGGCCTGTTCACGTCCACCGTATACACGCGCTCGACGCGCTCCATTCCCTATCTGCGGCGCAAGGTCGACTCGGTGGTGACGCGCGCCGGTTTCGATTCGGAGGGCCATTCCGGCAAGGCGCTGGTCAACGTGCTGGAGACCTACCCGCGCGACGAGCTGTTCCAGATCGACGAGGATACGCTTTACCGGTTTGCGCTCGCGGTGCTGCAGCTCGACGAACGCCCGCGCGTCAGGGTGCTGGCGCGCCGCGACCGGTTCGACCGCTTTGTGTCGGTCCTGGTGTTCGTGCCGCGCGAGCGGTTCGGCACCGAGGTGCGCCGGCGGATCGGCGATTACCTCGCCGAGGCGTTCAAGGGCCGCGTCAGCGCGTTCTATCCGTTCTTCACCGAAGGGCCGCTGAGCCGCGTGCATTTCATCATCGGCCGCGACGGCGGGCCGACGCCGGACCCCGACCATGTCGCGCTGGAGCGCGACGTCGGCGCGATCGTGCGCACCTGGACCGATGCCCTCGCGGTCGCGCTGTCGCAGGTGCACGAGAACGGCCGTGCGCGCGCCTTGTTCGAGCGCTACCGCGACGCGTTCTCGGTCGGCTATCGCGAGGCGCATTCGCCGCCCGCGGCGGTTGCCGACATCCGGACGATCGAAAGCCTGTCGGCCGAGCGCCCGCTGGGCGTCGAGTTCCTGGAGCGGGCCGGTGTCGGCAAGCCGTGCGCGAGCCTTCGAATCTGGAGCCCGCGCCCGCTGCCGTTGTCCGAACGCGTCCCCGTGCTTGAGAACATGGGCTTCAAGGTCGTGGACGAACGGACCTACGAGGTGTCGCCCGCAGGCGCGGCTTCGAGCGACTGGCTGCACGACATGACGCTGGAGCACGGCCAGACGGGCGACTTCGCTGCGATGAAGCAGGCGCTGGAGGCCTGCTTCATCGTGGTGATGCGCGGGGTGGCCGAGAACGACGGCTACAACGCGCTGGTGCTGGCCGGCGGCCTGCTGTGGCGCGACGTGGCGCTGATCCGCACCCTGTCGCGCTTCCTGCGGCAGATCCGCGTGCCGTTTTCGCAGGACTACATGTGGGCGACGCTGCGCAAGCACGCGGGGCTCGCAGCGCAGATCGTCGCGCTGTTCCATGCCCGGTTCGATCCGCACGCCGACGCATCGAACCGCGCCGAACGCGAGACGGCGATCCTCGCCGAAATCGAAAGCGGGCTTGCGTCGGTCGCGAGTCTCGACGAGGACCGCATCGTGCGGCGCTTCGTCAACGCGGTGCAGTCGGCGATCCGCACCAACTTCTATCAGCTCGACAAGGTCGGCCGGCCCAAGGCGCAGATCGCGATCAAGTTCGAAAGCCGGAAGCTCGACGGCCTGGCGCTGCCCAAGCCGCTCTACGAAATCTTCGTCTATTCGCCGCGCGTCGAGGGCGTGCACATGCGCTTCGGCAAGGTGGCGCGCGGCGGCATCCGCTGGTCGGACCGGCCGCAGGACTTCCGCACCGAAATCCTCGGCCTCGTGAAGGCGCAGCAGGTCAAGAACGCCGTGATCGTCCCGGTCGGCTCCAAGGGCGGCTACGTGCCCAAGCACCTGCCGGCCATCGTGGCCGGCGGCGGCGCGCGCGAGGCGATCCAGGCCGAGGGCATCGCAGCCTACAAGCTGTTCATCGGCACGCTGCTCGACATCACCGACAATTTCGACGCCAAGGGTGCGGTGCTGCCGCCCGACAACGCGGTGCGGCACGACGGCGACGATCCTTATCTTGTGGTGGCGGCCGACAAGGGCACCGCGACCTTCTCCGACATCGCCAACGGCATTTCCGAGGAACGCGGCTTCTGGCTCGGCGACGCCTTCGCCTCGGGCGGCTCGGCGGGATACGACCACAAGGGCATGGGCATCACCGCGCGCGGCGCGTGGGAGGCGGTGAAGCGGCACTTCCGGGAGCTGGACGTCGACATCACCACGACGCCGTTCACCGCTATCGGCGTCGGCGACATGTCGGGCGACGTGTTCGGCAACGGCATGCTGCGCGAGCGGACGACCAAACTCGTGGCCGCGTTCGACCACCGCGACATCTTCATCGATCCCGACCCCGACCCCGAGAAGAGTTTCGGCGAACGCAAGCGCCTGTTCGGCCTGCCGCGGTCGAGCTGGCAGGACTACGACAAGTCGCTGATCTCCAGGGGCGGCGGCGTCTATCCGCGTGGGTCCAAGGAAGTCGCGCTGTCGAAGGAGGCGCAGAAGGCCATCGGCCTCGCGAAGGACAAGGCGACGCCGCAGGAGGTGATGAACGCCATCCTGAAGGCGCCCGCCGATCTTTTGTTCTTCGGCGGTATCGGCACCTATGTGCGCGCCGCGTCGGAGAGCGACGAGGCGGCGGGCGACCGCGCCAACGATCCGATCCGCGTGACCGGAGGGCAGCTTCGGGTCAAGGTGGTCGGCGAGGGCGCCAATCTCGGCATGACCCAGCGCGGCCGGATCGAGGCGGCGCTCGCGGGCGTGAAGCTCAACACCGATGCCATCGATAATTCGGCCGGCGTCAACACCTCCGACGTCGAGGTCAACATCAAGATCGGCTTGAGCCCGCCGGTGCGCGACGGGCGGCTGACGCTCAAGGCGCGCAACGCGCTGCTCGGAACGATGACGGACGAGGTGGCGTCGCTGGTGCTGCGAAACAACTATCTCCAGACGCTGGCGCTGTCGCTCGCCGAACGGCGCGGCCTGGAGGACATCGGCTTCCAGCAGCGGCTGATGCAGACGCTGGAGGCGCGCGGCGAGCTCGACCGTGCGGTCGAGTTCCTCCCCGACGACATGGAGATCGGCGAGCGCATCCGCCGCTCGCAGCCGCTGACGCGGCCGGAGCTGTCGGTGCTGCTGGCCTATGCCAAACTGTCGCTCTACGCCGAACTGCTCGACTCGCCGGTGCCGGACGATCCGTATCTCGGGCGCGAACTCGGCCGCTATTTCCCGAAGGCGCTGGCCGAGCGGTTTCCGGACGCGCTGGAAAAGCACCGGCTACGGCGCGAGATCATCGCGACCCAGCTTGCGAACTCCATGATCAACCGCGGCGGGCCGGCGCTGACGGTGCGGATCGCGGACCAGACCGGCGCTTCGGCGGCGGACATTGCGCTGGCGTTCGCAGCGGTGCGCAACAGTTACGACATGCCGGCGCTCAACGACGAGATCAACGCGCTCGACGGCAAGGCGCCGGGGAAGGTCCAGCTTGCGCTCTACGCCGCGGTGCAGGACCTGCTGCTCGACCGGCTGGTCTGGTTCCTCCGCAACGCCGACCTGTCGGCGGGCCTTGCCGGCGTCATCGAGCACCAGCGCGCGGGCATCGCCGCGCTCGCCAGGGCGCTCGACGCCGCGCTGCCGGAGGACGCC
>VGEP01000046.1 GCA_016869215.1 Alphaproteobacteria bacterium
GGATCGCCTCAAGCGCGACCTTGGCTTTGAACTCCCCGGAAAACCGTCTCCGCGTCCTCATGGTGGATTATCCTTCGCATCGGCGAATCCACCTTAACCGCCTGTCTCAGGAAGTGGGACCACCTCAAAGGTTGCGGGATCGACGGTGCCCAGCACGTCAAAGTCGACGAAGCTGTCGTTGAGCGGCGTGATCAAGGTGTCCGACATCGAATGCGCAAGCCGCATCATGTAGGTGTCGGCGCCCGGCGTATCGATGACGATGAAGTCGTGACTCTGCTCGGTGGCGTCGATGGCGCACGCGAAGTCGTTGAACTCCGCGGCCTCATTGTCCGCGACATTCGCGCCCTCGGCGCGCTCGATGCAGTAGTGGGTCGGGATTTCGAGATCGAGCTTGGCGTGCTTCGCCCAGGCCCGGCGATTCTCGATGTAGTGCGTGAAGCTCTTCTGCCGCGAGTCGAGATCGATCGTCGCGACGCGCTGGCCGGCCTTCATCAGCGCGATTGCAATATGCATCGCGACTGTCGATTTGCCCGAGCCGCCCTTCTCGTTGCCAAGTACGACGACGTGGGCGGAGCGTGGCCTCACGCTACTTTCACGCGACATGGCACCCCTCGCGGGGTACTCATCGAACCGCCCCCGCTTGCGGTCAAGCTTAGCACGTGTTTTCGATAGATTTACGATTAACTTGAACCATGACGCGCACGGCCAAATCCGCTTTGATTCAACGCAAGGGGCCGCGGGTGATCCGCAGCCTCCCCGCGCTCCGCCGCGCGGTTGCCCAAATGCGCGCCAAGCGCGAAACGGTGGCGCTGGTCCCGACCATGGGTGCGCTGCACGCCGGCCACCTGGCGCTGGTGCGTCTGGCGCGAAAGCGCGCCAGACGCATCATCGTGTCGATATTCGTAAACCCGACACAATTCGCGCCGAACGAGGATTTCGGCAGCTATCCCCGGACCTTCGCGACCGATCTTGCCGCGCTGGCCGAACTCAAGGTGGACGCCGTCTGGGCGCCAACCGCCAAGACCATGTATCCAGACGGCTTCGCCACCCGCATCGCGCCGGAAGGCCCTGCTCTGGCCGGAATGGAAGATAAATTCCGGCCGCACTTCTTCGGCGGCGTTGCGACCGTGGTCGCGAAGCTTCTGCTCCAGATCGTACCCGACATCGCCGTGTTCGGACAGAAGGACTATCAGCAGCTCAAGGTGGTCACGGCGCTGGCGCGCGACCTCGACATTCCGGTGAAGATCGTCGGCGCGCCGACCGTGCGCGAGAACGACGGCCTCGCCATGTCATCGCGCAACGCCTACCTGTCGGCAGAGGAACGCGCCACAGCCCCCGCTCTGCACCGCGCGCTGAAGGATTGCGCCGCGCGGTTGAAGTCGGGACGGCCCATCGCCGAGGCGTTGGCCGAGGGTCGTGCCGCCATCGAGCGCGCCGGATTTATGGTCGATTACTTCGAGGCTCGCCACGCCGAGACGCTTGCGCCGATTGCGCGCCTTGCGGACGGCCCCGTCCGGCTGCTGGTGGCCGCGAAGCTCGGCCGGACGCGGCTGATCGATAATATCCCGGTGTAAGCTTCCCGAACGGCTACAGCAGCCCCAGTTCCCGCAGTTCCCGGCGCAGCGGCTCCGGCAGACTGGTCATGCCGCGCCCGATCCGGTCGAGATCGGGCGGCGCGTCCTTGGCTGCGAGATATCGCCAGCCCTGGAACGCGCGGTAGGGCCGCGGCTGCACCGGCACGCATTTCGGATCGAGCACCAGCCGGCAGCGGCCGACGCCTTCCTTGTCCACGAACGGACGGACGTCGAGGATGCGCTCGCGGCACAGGATTTCGCCGCGGATCACCCAGTAGATCGAGCCGCCGTCCAGAAGCTCATCCGCGCGCTTGGGCACCATGCGCGTGGTGTGGATGCGCTCGGGCTTCCTGATCCCGCGTTTCCGCTGCTCCTTCAGCTTCTGCTTGATCCAATCCTCCAGGTCCTCGATGGAGTCGGTCCCGACGCTGAGCTTGATGAGATGCAAGGGCATGACCGTTTCTAGCACGGCCCGGGTGCCGCCGAAATTCCTTGACGAACCTGCGGTGGATATCGCCGGCGGCAAATTGCGGCGAAGGCCTCAGCCGGGCGTTTCGGCGTCCGCTGCCACGACCGTCATGATCAGTGCGCCTTCGGAAACCTGAGCGCCCGCCCCCGCCGCGACCTCGCCGACATGCCCGTCGTACGGTGCGACCAGCGCGTGCTCCATCTTCATCGCCTCGATCACCGCAAGCCGCTGGCCCTTCGCGACGCGAGTGCCCGGCTCGACCAGTACCGTCAGCACCTTGCCATGCATCGGCGCCCGGATCGCCCCGTCGCCTCCCGAACGATCACGATCGCCGAGCGCCGCATCGGCGCGGCAGACGACGGTCTGGCGGCCGCCGCGCAAAACATAGACCGCGTCCGCCGTCTCGACCGCCACTGCGTCGGCCGCCGCCATTTGCCCCTCAACCGTGATGGAGCGCCCTGACGGGCCGAAGCGCAATTCCGCCGTGGCGGGCACGCCATCGACGAGCAAGGGCCAGGACAACGTGCGCGCGCCCGATATTTGAAATCCGTCGGTCGCGTCCCATGGCGAGGCCGGCGTGTCCGGCGGCCGTTCGAACACGACGGCAATCCGCTCCATTTCGCGGCCCAGCAGCCGCGCGGCCCCGAACGCCGCGGCCGCGGGGTCCGGCCCGCCGGCCGGGCCGGTAATGCTCCGATCGATGAATCCGGTGTCGAACCGCTCTTCCCGGAACTCCCGGGCGCGGCACAGTGCGATCAGCAGCGCCAGATTGGTGCGCGGTCCCGCGGCGACCGTGCGTTCGAGCGCCGACGCCAGCGCATCGAGCGCCGCCTCGCGCGACGGCGCATGCGCGATCATCTTGGCGATCATCGGATCGTAGTAGGGCGTGATCGCGCTGCCGCGCTCGACGCCGGCATCGACCCGCACGCCCGGCGGAAACTCCAGCGCCACCAGCGTGCCCGTCGATGGCAGGAAGCCGCGGTCGGGATCCTCGGCATAGATGCGCGCCTCGACCGCGTGCCCCTCGAGCGGCACCCGGTCCTGCGGCAGCGGCAAAGTCTCGCCCGCAGCAACGCGGAACTGCCACTCCACCAGGTCGAGACCGGTAACGGCCTCCGTCACCGGATGCTCGACCTGAAGCCGCGTGTTCATTTCCATGAACCAGTAGCCATCAGGTCGGAGCCCGCGCGAGCCGTCGGCGATGAACTCCACGGTGCCCGCCCCGACGTAGCCGACGGAACCCGCAGCCCGGACCGCGGCCTCGCCCATCGCGGCGCGCAATTCGGGGCTCATGCCAGGCGCGGGCACCTCCTCGATCACCTTCTGGTGCCGGCGCTGCAGCGAGCAGTCGCGCTCGTTCAGGTGAATGACGTTGCCGTGCGCGTCGGCGAGCACCTGGAACTCGATGTGGCGTGGAGCTGCGACATATTTCTCGATCAGCACGCGCGGATCGCCGAACGCGGACGCCGCTTCGCGCTGCGCGCCCACGAGCGCGTCTTCGAATTCGGCGTGCTTGTCGACGCGCCGCATCCCCTTGCCGCCACCGCCCGCAACCGCCTTGATCAGGACCGGATAGCCGATCTCGTAGGCCTTTTGCTTCAGGAATGGCGGCTCCTGGCGCTCGCCGTGATAGCCCTGCACCACCGGCACGCCGGCCCGGTCCATCAGCGCCTTGGCGCGATCCTTGAACCCCATGGCGCGAATGGCGGCCGGCGGCGGCCCGACGAATGCGATGCCCGCCGCGGAGCAGGCTTCCGCGAATTCCGGGTTCTCCGACAAGAATCCGTAGCCGGGATGGACGCATTGCGCTTCCGACCGGCGCGCCACGGCGATCAGCGTCTCGATCGAAAGATAGCTCTCGGATGCCGGCGGCGGGCCGATCCGATACGCCTCGTCGCAGACCCGGACGTGGAGCGCCGAGGCGTCGGCGTCCGAATACACTGCGATCGTGCGCATGCCGAGCCGCGACGCCGTGCGAGCGATGCGGCACGCGATCTCGCCGCGGTTGGCGATCAGGACGGATGAGAACATGGGCCGACGCTTAGCACCGCCGCAGCGGAAAGTCGTCAGCGCGGGGCTGGCGCTTGGCCGGTCGTCGGGGCGCCCGGCAACGGCACGACCTGCAGCGGGGGCGCGACCGGCGGCTCTCGCGCCGTCGACTGCCGGCGGACGGGCGGTGCTGCGGACGGCCGCGTTGCGGGCGGCGCCGACGCCTGCGGCTCGCGCTCCGGCGGCAGGGTCGGCTCCGCGTCCATGATGCTGACCGGCGGGATGGACGCCGCGGACGGGAAGTCGTAGCGACTCCCCATCGGCACTCCCGGTGCAATGCCCACGGTGGCGGACGGCACGCGCGTGACGAAGCCGGGCGGCAGCGACGTGGCGCCGGCGCTTGCCGGCGCCGCCGGTCCGCGGGCCTGCGGCCATGCCTGAACGTGAGCTGCCACAACGGCATCGAATGTGCGCTCGCGCATGTTGGCCAGCACCCGGCGAGTGTCCCGCAATAGCTTGAGTTCCGCGCAATCGGCCGCGTTGCAGCCCCGCGCCGCCAGCATCTGCGCCACCAGGCCGAAACGGTCCGCTTCAAGCGCGCGCCGCAGCCCACTCACCGCTTGTTCGAAGCTACGGTCGCGCACGGCATATTCGGAGCTGGCAGCAAGCAGCGAGAATTTGGCATCGACATAGGCGACAGCCGCAGCCAGACCTTCGGGCGTCGCAAACAGCGCCTTCTCGCACGCGCTCTCGACCGCCGGGGTTGCCATGGCATTCAGGCACGCGAGCGCCGATCCCGGCGCGATCGCCCGCGCGGCCAGGTCCGCGGCGCGCGCGTCGAGTGCGCGGCGCTCGGCCGCCTGTTCCCGCAGAAGTGTGCGATCGAACAGCGTCAGCGCCAGCCCAGCGCCGATCAGCACCAGCGCACCGCGCCAGAGATAGCCTTTGACTCCCGGGCCGCCCGCATAACGGAACGCATGCCACGCCGCCACGGCGAGCGCGATCAGCAGGGCTCCGGCGATAAACACCGACAGCGCGAACACCCCGTTCAACACTTCACCGCCCGGCAGCGCAGGACTGGAGCCCAACATGTTGCGTTCACGCCACAATCGCCCGATGCAGCATCGCGCCAGTATGGCCCAACGGGCACATCGAGGCCATCCGGAAAACCGAAAGCCGCGCGCCAACGGCGCGCGGCTCCGGTTTGCCGACGAATTGAGGCTATTTCTTCGCGAGGCCCGCAGCCTTGACCACGCCCGCCCACTTCTCGATGTCCTTGCGCAGGAACGCATCGAACTCGGACGTCGTAAACTTACGGGGCACCGCGCCCTGCTTGGCCCAGGCTTCCTTCACATCGGCGCGGTCGAGGATCTTGTTGATCTCGGCATTGAGCTTGTCGACGACCGGCTTCGGCGTGTTGGCGGGCGCCATGACTCCGAGCCAGATCGTGGCCTCGTAACCGGGCACGCCGGCTTCGGAAACCGTCGGCACGTTTGGCATGATCGAGGAGCGCTGCGCGCCGGTGGTGGCCAGCGCCCTCACCTTTCCGGCCTGGGCATTCTGCGCCATGGTGGTGATCGCGTCGAAGCCCATGTGGACATGACCGCCGATCACGCTGTTGCGCATGTCCCCCGACGCCTTGTGCGGCACATGGACGATGTTGGTGCCGGCCATGAAATTGAACAGCTCGCCGGCCATGTGATACGGCGTCGCCGGTCCCGACGACGCGAAGTTCAGCTTGCCGGGATCCTTCTTGGCGAGCGCCACGAACTCCTTGACGTCCTTCGCCGGCACGGAGGGATGCACGACCATCAGGAGGTCGGAGTAGTTGATCGCCGCCACGGGCACGAAGTCGCGCATCAGCTGAAACGGCTTGTTCGGCGTGAGCGACTCGTTGGTGGTGTGGGTGTTGGACATGACCAGCAGCGTGTAGCCGTCGGCCGCGGACTTCGCGACCGCGTCGGTGCCGATGATCGAACCCGCGCCGGGACGGGCCTCGACGACGAACGGCTGCTTAAGCGCTTCCGATAGATGCTGGGCCAGGACGCGGCCGTAAACGTCGGCCGGACCGCCGGCCCCGAACGGCACGATGATCCGCACCGATTTGTTGGGATAGTCCTGCGCCGCAGCCGGTGCCGACGCCAGTGCCGGGGTCAATGCCACAAGGGCAAGCGCGGCAAGCCGTGCAGATTTCTGCATGTCTTATTCCTCCCTGGAAATTCGAAGCCGATGCCGTCGAAACGGCGCCATACGATGAACGCTCGGCTCCGCCGGGTTATTCCGGCGCGCCGTGTTTTAGACATGCTTCAGCGGCCCGACAACCCTGCGGCAAAAAAGCGCCGGAGATCGACCTATGCGCCTCCCGGCGATCGATAGGTTGGCGTCAGATCGCTCGCAGCTGCGAATGCGCCCTTGGCCTCGATCGAGGACATGGCGAGCGTGGTCCGCAGGTCGGTCACTCCACCCGCGCTGGCCGCCGACAACAGGGCTGCCGCCATCTGCAACTCGCTCGGCGCCTCCAGAATCGTGAGGAAATCGTACTCGCCGAACGTCAAATAGTAGCCGATGACGCGGCCGCCGGCCTTGGCCATGTGGCGCGACAGCGCCTCGGCCCGGTCCTCGGGCTTCACGATCATGCCCTTGATGGCTTCCCGTGTGTAACGGCCTTGGGTGATGAAGATCGGCATGTTTGGCGTCTCCGTCGATTCTCGTCGCAGGACGAAAGCGCACTGGCACAGGCCCCGGACTTTGTCCAACCCGTCCGCGAGCGAATGCGCACCGGGACCGGCCGGAATCGAAACGGGCCCGCGGATGGGCCCGTACGAATGATTTCCGATCGGATACCGCTCGGCTCAACTGTCCCGGTCGAGCTGGCTCTCCTTGGCGACGCGCTCGAACGCCTCGCCCGCGCTCTTGATCCGATACTGCTGCTCGTCGCCCTCCGGCGGGAGAAGCTTCACGACCTTGAACGAACCGCTTGCGCCAGTACGACTGAACGGCCCCGCCGTGTAACGCACGACCTGACCAATCGAAAACTTATGGGTTCTTAGCAATGCAAGTCTCCCGTCACCACCACGCCGCTGCACTTGCTTGTTACGCATGACGGCACCCACTCCCATGAATGTCCGTTCACAAAAAAATATAGCAGCTTTTCCACAGGCGCGGTGAAAAAACCGCACGCTTGGAGCCGTCGAACGGCATTCTGAGGTCGATGGAATTATAAGCAATATCAAATATTTAAGGTCGATCCCGCCGCTTATGAGGCATTAGAGGCGCGCCGCGCGCGAAACGCCCGCTCGCACCGTCATCGACGGTCCGCCGCGGTGCAGGTCTGCGGCCCCGCGTCAGAACCTCTCGACCCACGGCCGCACCTCGATCTCGCACGACCAGATGCTGGGTGGCTGCCGGATCAGTTGCAGATAGGTTTCGGCGATCGCGTCGGGATCGAGCATGCTGTCGGGCTTGTCCGCGGGCTCGGGCCGGCGCGCGCTGCGGATGCCGCCGTCGATCACCACATGCGCCACGTGGATGCCCTGCGGATGCAGTTCGCGCGCCATGCTCTGGGCCAACCCGCGCAGCGCGAACTTGCCCATGGCGAACGGCGCCGACTGAACGTAACCCTTCACGCTGGCCGAAGCGCCGGTGAACAGGATCGTGCCGCGCTTCTTCGGCAACATGCGCCTGACCGCCTGTTGTCCGACCAGAAAACCGCCGAACGCGCTCACCATCAGCGTCTTCTCCACCTCCGCCGGATCGAGTTCGGCGACCGGGCCGCGGGTGCGGTAGCTCGCGTTGTAGACCACGATCTCGGGCGCGCCGAACGCATGGTCCACCGAGGCGAACATCGCCTCGACGGACTCGCGCTTCGAGGCATCACACGCAAACGCCTGCGCGCCGGTGTCGCGAGTCAGATCCGCGAGGTCCTCGATGCTGCGCGCAGCCAGCGCCACATTCGCGCCGCCCGCGGCGAACGCCCGCGCCAGCGAGGCGCTCAGGCCCGCGCCTGCGCCCACAATCAGCGCCGTGCCGAACTTGGGATCGGACATTGCAAAGTCTCCCACTCGATTGACCAGCCATTGTCGGAAACGCCGCGCGCAGGGACAATGCCCCGGATCGACAATCGGGAGACGAGAATGCGCGCTGCGTACTACGACAGGAACGGCCCGGCCCGCGATGTGCTGAGCGTCGGAGAAATCGACACTCCGAAACCCGGCCCAGGCGAGGTTCGCGTGAAGCTGAAAACGTCAGGCGTGAACCCGTCCGACGTGAAAGCCCGCGAAGGCCGCACCCGCAAGATCGCTTACCCGCGCGTCGTTCCGCACAGCGACGGCGCGGGCGATATCGACATGGCCGGCGACGGCGTTCCAGCCTCGCGTGTCGGCGAGCGGGTCTGGGTCTGGAACGCGCAGTGGAAGCGAGCTCTCGGTTCCTGTGCCGAATATGTCGTATTGCCGGCGGCGTTGGCGGCGCCCCTTCCCGCTGGCGCGAGCTACGAAGCCGGCGCCTGCCTCGGCATCCCTGCGATGACCGCACATCATGCCGTCGAGGTCGCAGGCGCAAGACCCGGCATGAACGTGCTGGTCACCGGCGGCGCGGGCGGCGTCGGCCACTACGCCATCCAGTTTGCCAAGGCGCGCGGCGCGACCGTGCTGACCACGGTCAGTTCGGAGGCCAAGGCCAAGCTCGCCCGCGATGCCGGCGCGGACCACACCATCGACTACAAGCGCGAGAACGTCGCCGAGCGCGCCATGGCGCTGACCGGCAAGGCCGGCATCGACGCGGTGATCGAGATGGACCTTGCGGCCAACGCCAGGCTCTATCCGGGCCTGCTGCGGCCGCGCGGTCATGTCGTGGTCTACGGCACCGGCACGCCGGAAGCAGCAATCCCGGCGCAGCCTATGCTGGTGAATGCACAGACGGTCCGCTTCGTTTATGTCTACGAATTGACCGCAGACGAACGCGCGGCGGCCGTGAATACGATCAACCGTATGCTTGCGGACAAGAGCCTGATCAACAACGTGGCTCTGACGCTGCCGCTCGACGAGATCGTCGCGGCGCACGAGGCGGTCGAACAAGGCAAGGCCATGGGCAATGTGGTGGTGACGCTCTAACGACCGCGCAAAGCAAAACGCCCGGCGCTTGCGCGCCGGGCGTTCGATTTTCAGGATCGCGGCGATCAGCCGTTGCGGAGGTTGCCCGCCGCCTGCTTGCCGCGCTCGGTCAGGATATCGTAGCTGACCGTCTGGCCCTCCACGAGCGTATCCATGCCGGCGCTCTGCACGGCGCTGATGTGAACGAACACATCCTTCGAGCCGTCGTTCGGCTGAATGAAACCGTAACCCTTCTGGGTGTTGAAGAACTTCACTTTACCAGTGGCCATCGTGGCCTCCTTTGCATTTACGCTGTCAGATCCGCCGTGCGCTCATCGCACCGCGGGGCATCCATCCGAGTTTTGGGGGGTGTCTTGAGATCGCAGCCCAAAATCGGGAGCGTAGAGCAAGGCAGGCCGAAAACCTTAGACGTTGCGGGGCGCTATATAGGGACCGCCCCCGGATTCGTCAAACCCCGCATGCGCCGTTTCGTTAACGCCCGGGACCATGGCGGGAACCGCTGCGGTTTCCAGACGTTATAGCGCCATCGCAATTGGATGGAGACGCAACCATGAGCCTCGGCAAAGGCGCTTTGCTTTGGCTGCTCGGCATTCCGCTACCGATCGTCATCCTGCTGATGATCTTCTGGAACTGACCGCCCTTTTCCGGCAGCCCGGCCGTACCTCCGGCCGGGCTGCGGAGACTGCCTTGACGTTTACAGCTGTATCGACCGATCGCGCACCGATCACTTCTTGCACTGCGCCGAAACCCAGCGCGCCTCGATCTTCTTGTCGGAGGTGGAAGTCTTGCCCATCATCTACAACTCCGTCTTCATCGTGCCGGTGTATTGCGTCGGCGAAACGAAGACGAACGACGCGGCGATCTTCATCGAGAACTGCTTGGGGTCGCCGCAGTCCATCCGGAACGACAGGCCGGTCGCTGTCTTGCGCACGTCATAGGAACGGCACTGACCTTTCATCTCCTTTTCGGGCGAAAGGCCCTTCAGCGGGTCCTTCGCCTCCTCCGGCGTCATGCAACTCGTGTCGGTCTTGGCCGGAACCGGCTTGCCGTCCTCGGTTCCGGTCTCGGTTTCCTGCCAGGTGCCGGGGCGAAGCTCGACGGCGGCCGCGGGCGAAAGCGAGATCGCAACAACGGCAAACGCGGCGATGACGGCTTGAAGCCTTCTGGACATGGCGCACCCTCGTCTGTTCCGGGTCACTCGATTCCCGGCTAGTCTAGCCACGCTCGGCGGATGTGGACATGCCGCGATGGCCGGCGTCGCGCCAAGCGTAGGGCATCGACATCATGGCCGCGGAACCCACCCGTATCGTCATCATGGGCGCCGCGGGCCGCGACTTTCACAATTTCAATGTCGTCTATCGCGACGATCCGGCCGCCGAGGTCGTCGCGTTCACCGCAACGCAAATTCCCGGCATCGCCGGCCGCCGTTATCCGCCGGAGCTTGCCGGTCCCCGCTATCCCGACGGCATTCCGATCGTCGCGGAGGACGAGCTTGCGGCGCTGATCCGCAGCCGACGCATCGACCGGGTGGTATTCGCCTATTCGGACGTGACGCATGAGCATGTCATGCACCGCGCTTCGGTCGCGCTTGCGGCGGGCGCCGACTTCATCCTGCTAGGACCGGACCGCACGATGCTGCGCTCGCGCCTGCCGGTGATCGCAGTCTGCGCGGTGCGAACCGGCGTCGGAAAATCGCAAGTGACGCGATACATCGCCCGCCTGCTCAAGGCGCGGGGCTTGCGTGCCGCGGTGGTTCGGCATCCGATGCCTTACGGCGATCTCACCACGCAAGCGGTGCAGCGCTTCGAGACACCGGCCGATCTCGACCGCGCGCAATGCACGGTCGAGGAGCGCGAGGAATACGAACCGCACATCGCCATCGGAAACGTCGTATTCGCCGGCGTCGACTACGGCAAGATTCTCCAGCGGATCGAGGCCGAGGCCGACGTCGTCCTGTGGGACGGCGGCAACAACGATTTTTCGTTCTATCGCCCGGATCTGCACATTGTGCTCGTGGACCCGATGCGCGCCGGTCACGAGATGACGCACCATCCAGGCGAAGCGGTGCTGCGCATGGCGGACGCGGTTCTCGTCGCCAAGTGCAACTCGGCTGCGCCGGCCGACATCGCCAAGGTTGCCGAAACCGCTAGCCGCCTCGCACCTGGAGCCGCCGTCGTCCGCGGAGCCTCGAAGGTCACGCTGGACCAACCCGCCAGGGTCAATGGCAAGCGCGTGCTGGTGATCGAGGACGGGCCGACCGTCACCCACGGCGGCATGGCACACGGCGCGGGCTTTGTCGCGGCGACGGAGGCGGGCGCGGCCGCGATCGTCGATCCCCGTCCTGCGGCGCGCGGGCGTATCGCCGAGGTGTTCGCCGCACACCCGCACATCGGTCGGGTGGTGCCCGCCATGGGCTATTCGGAACAGGAGCTCATCGACCTTGCGGCCACCATCGATGGCGCGGGCGTAGATGTCGCGGTCGCCGGGACGCCCGCCGACCTTGGCCGGCTGGTCGAGACGAGAACGCCCATCGTGCGTGCGCGTTATGAATTCGAGGAAATCGAAAGTCCCGGATTGCAGGGCATCGTCATGCAGTTCCTCAAGGCGCGCGCCGTCGCGCCGCGCGGCGAACGGCGATGAGACTCGCGATTGCACTCGGCGGCAACGCGCTGCTGCGCCGCGGCGAGCCGATGACCGCCGAGGCGCAACGCGCCAACGTGCGCCGCGCAGTGAAGGCGCTGACGCCGATCGCGCTCGAACACGAGGTCGTGGTCACGCACGGCAACGGGCCGCAGATCGGCCTGCTCGCGCTGCAGCAGGTCGCCGGCACGGCCGCCGATCCGTTTCCGCTCGACGTGCTGGGCGCGCAGACCGAGGGCATGATCGGATATCTGATCGAGCAGGAACTCGACAACGCGCTGCCCGACGACCGGCCGGTCGCTTCCCTCCTGACGCGCGTGCGCGTCGACCGGGGCGATCCGGCCTTCAAAGACCCGTCCAAGTTTGTCGGGCCGCTCTATGGCAAGAGCGAAGCCGACGCGCTCGCCGCGCGAAATGCCTGGACCTTCCGCAAGGATGGCGAGCGCTGGCGGCGCGTCGTGCCCTCGCCCCACCCGCTCGAAATCCGCGAGGTGCGTGTGATCGCGATGCTGATGGAGCGCGGGGTGACCGTGGTCTGCGCCGGCGGCGGCGGCATCCCGGTGGTCGAACAGGCCGACGGCAGCGAGGTCGGGGTCGAATGCGTGATCGACAAGGACCACGCCTCGGCACTGCTGGCGCGGCTCCTTGGCGCGCAGGGCCTGATCATGCTGACCGACGTGGCCGCCGTGCAGCTCGGCTTCGGCACCGCGCAGGCCCGTGCGATCCGCCGCGCTGCGCCGGCGATGCTTAAGGCGCATGCGTTTCCCGCCGGCTCGATGGGACCCAAGGTCGAAGCAGCCTGCGACTTCGCGGAGGCCACAGGCGGTTTCGCCGCCATCGGCGCGCTGGAGGACGCGGAGGCGATCCTCGACGGCCGCGCCGGAACGCGCATCGAGCGCGGCGTCGGCAACCTGGAACTGAGCTAGCCGTGCACTCATGCGATTCCGGGGCCGCGTCCGGCGGCCAACCGGCTTGACGCGCCCCCAAGACCGGGCACGTTAGGCGCCGCAATGGGAGGAGCCGGGTTTCATGAGCCACGACGATATCAAGGACGCGATCATTATGGCCGGCAAGGTGCTGGTCGCCGAGGGTCAGGACGACTTCACCCGCGGCCACATCTCGATGCGCCTGCCCGACAACCCGTCGCTGTTCTACATGAAGGCGCACTCGATCGGGCTCGACGAGATTTCCCGCGACAACATCCTGACCATCGACCTGGAAGGCAACGTCGTCGCCGGCACCGCGCGCCGGCACAGCGAAGTCTACATCCACTCGGAAATCTTCAAGGTGCGCGCCGACGTCAAATGCGTGCTGCACACGCACCCGACCTATTCCATCGCGCTGTCGTCGAGCACCCGGCCGATGAAGGCGCTGAGCCAGGGCGGCGCGCTGTTCCATAATGAAGTCGGACTCTACACCGACACCATTAACCTGATCCGGAGCCACGCCATGGGCGCGGGCTGCGCCAAGGCGCTGGGCCCGCACAGCGCGCTGCTGCTGAAGAACCACGGCCTCGTGATCGCCTCGCAGACCATCGAGGAAACCGTGATCCGCGCGCTGATGTTCGAGAATGCGGCCATGATCCAGGCCGTCGCCGAGGCCGCGGGCGACACGTCGAAGGAATTCCCGGCCGACGACATCGCCAAGCTCAAGCACGACATCAGCCGGCCTGAGCAGTTCAAGATCAACTTCGATTATCTGGCGCGAAGGGTGAAGCGGCGGGAGAAGGCGTGAAGCATCGGCGGGAGGAAACCCCATGATCGAGCCCCGAAGCGTCGTGCATTTCAGCATCGCGGTCAGCGACCTGGAGGCAAGCCGCAAGTTCTACACCGATGTGCTTGGCCTCAAATACGTTCAGACCTCGGAGAAGCTCGGCCTCGTGTTCCTCAAGGCCGGCGACGACTACGTGCTGCTGGCGAAAAGCGACACGCCCCTGCAGCGGACCGCCAGGGAGGCCCGACGCGCCCACCACGCCTTCAAGGTCGATGCCGAAAAGTACGAGGCCGCCAAGGCCTTCCTCGCCACGAAAGGCGTCGAGGTGTTCGAGGAGGAGGACCGCAAGACGGGCGTGTTCATCGGGCGGCAGTTCTATATCCGCGACCCGGACGGCACGGTGATCGAGTTCACGGAGTGGGATGGGACGAGCGTGTTGGGTTAGACCACTCCGCCCGCTACATCCTGAACACGCCCCACCGCGTTTCCCCCACCGGCGCATTCAGCGCCGCCGAGAACGCCAGCGCCAGCACGCGGCGCGTCTCGGACGGCAGAATAATCCCGTCGTCCCACAGCCGCGCGGTCGCATAGTACGGATTGCCCTCGGTCTCGTACTGCTCGCGGATCGGCGTCTTGAACGCCTCCTCGGCCTCGCGGCTCCAGGTCTTGCCGTCGGCCTCGATATTGTCGCGCCGGACGGTCGCAAGCACCGAGGCCGCCTGCTCGCCGCCCATTACCGAGATGCGTGCGTTCGGCCAGGTGAAGAGAAAGCGCGGCGAATACGCGCGGCCGCACATGCCGTAGTTGCCGGCGCCGAAGCTACCCCCGACGATGATCGTGATCTTCGGCACCTGCGCGCAGGCCACCGCGGTGACGAGCTTCGCGCCATCTTTCGCGATGCCGCCGGCCTCGTAGTCGCGGCCGACCATGAAGCCCGAGATGTTCTGCAGGAACAGCAGCGGAATACGGCGCTGGCAGCAAAGCTCGATGAAATGCGCGCCTTTCAGCGCGCTTTCCGAAAACAGGATGCCGTTGTTGGCGAGGATGCCGACCGGAATGCCGTGGATATGCGCGAAACCGGTCACCAAAGTGGTGCCGTAGAGCGCCTTGAACTCGTCGAACTCCGAGCCGTCCACGATCCGCGCCACAATCTCGCGGGCGTCGTATTGCTTGCGAAGGTCCGAGGGCACGATGCCGTCAAGCTCGGCCGGGTCGCACACCGGGTCGCGCGACGGCAGCAGCGGGATATCGGCAGGCTTCCTGGTGTTGAGGTTGGCCACGATCCGCCGCGCCAGCTGCAGCGCATGGTCGTCGTTCTGCGCCAGATGATCCGCCACACCCGACAGCCGCGTATGCACGTCCGCGCCGCCCAAATCCTCCGCCGACACCACCTCGCCGGTCGCAGCCTTCACCAGCGGCGGCCCGCCGAGGAAGATCGTGCCCTGCCCCTTCACGATGATAGTCTCGTCCGACATCGCAGGCACATAAGCCCCGCCCGCGGTGCAGGAACCCATCACCACCGCAATCTGCGGAATGCCGAGCGAAGATAGCGTCGCCTGGTTGTAGAAGATGCGGCCGAAGTGCTCGCGGTCGGGGAACACCTCGGTCTGGTGCGGCAGGTTGGCGCCGCCTGAGTCGACCAGATAGACGCAGGGCAGCCGGTTCTCGCGCGCGATCTCCTGAGCGCGCAGGTGCTTCTTCACTGTCATCGGGTAATAGGTGCCGCCCTTGATGGTGGCGTCGTTGCAGACCACCACGCATTCTCGGCCCTCGATCCGGCCGATGCCCGTAATCATGCCGGCCGCATGAACGTCGCCCTCGTACATGCCGAAGGCGGCAAGCGGCGCGATCTCCAGAAACGGCGAGCCGGGATCGATCAGCCGCAGCATCCTTTCTCGCGGAAGAAGTTTTCCGCGCGATACATGGCGTTCGCGGGCTCGCGCAGGGCCGCCCTCGGCCGCCGCGGCGCGGCGTTGCTGTAGCTCCTCCGTCAGCGCGCGCAGCGCGGCGGCGTTGGCGCGGAACTCCTCGGAGCGCGTGTCGATGCTGGACGTGAGCCGCAAGCGATTCCCCCTGACGGCACTATACGCGCGCCGCAGCACGGGGGTGAACGGCTATTCAGCGTGGAACACGAGCGAATTTGCATGTTCCTCGGAACCGCCGGTGCCGCGC
Organism: Alphaproteobacteria bacterium; assembly: GCA_016869215.1. GTDB lineage: Bacteria > Pseudomonadota > Alphaproteobacteria > Rhizobiales > Xanthobacteraceae > Z2-YC6860. The sequence continues at coordinate 15,669 of VGEP01000046.1, forward strand.
GGCGTTTCCTCCTCGACCGCATTGCGCGGCGTCGCGGGGAATTCTCAACGAGGAGAACTGGAATGAAGAAATCGCTCTTGGCAACGGCGGCCGCGATCGCCCTGCTCGCGGGCCCCGCAGTCGCGCAGAAGCAGGACGCTCCGGCTTCGAAGGCGGAAGCTCCGGCCCGCGCACCGGCAGCACAGCAGAACGCACCGGCCGAAAAGATGGCGCCCGACGCCAAGGCCAACACAAAGTCCGGCGCCAGCGCCGACGTAAAGGCCGACAAGAACGGCGCGAAGGCCGGCGCGAAGTCGGAGACCACCGCCCAGGGTGGCGCGCAGCAGCAACCGCGGTCTGCGCAGCCGTCCGACCAGAAGTCGGGCGCACAATCCGGCCAGGCCAATCAGGCCAGCCGCGCGGGCGACACCAACGTCAACCTGACCGCGGAACAGAAGACCAAGATCCGCACCACCATCATCCAGTCAAAGAGCGCGCCGAAGGTCGCGAACGTCAACTTCTCGCTGAACGTCGGCACGGTCGTGCCGCGGACCGTGAACATCGTCGCGGTTCCGCCCACGCTGGTCGAGGTCTATCCGACCTGGCGCGGCTATCGCTACTTCGTGGTCGGCGAGCGGGTCGTGATCGTCGAGCCGAACTCGCTGAAGATCGTGGCGATCCTCGTGGTCTGACGCGCACACCCCATAATGCCGAAGGGCGGCCGCAGGGCCGCCCTTCGTGTTCGTGCGATGCCGTGCGGCAGCTAAGCTCGAACTTCCTGCCTCTGGAACGCCACGTAGCCGATCACGAACAGCACGATCATGCCCGCGATCAGGCTGACCATCTGCGGCCAGGCCTGGATGATGCTCTGGTCGAGCGGCAGCGGCGTCTGGATGCGGCCCTGGAACTGGGCGAGCAGCGTGGTCATCGACTGCGCGTCCGGATTGAGCATTGCCACCACCGCCTCGCCGTAGAGCGTGCCGGGCGAGATGCGCGACAGGCCCTGTTGCCAGGCCAGCGTGTCGGGCGTCGGCAGCCCGAGCGCGGCAAAGCGAATGTCCTGCGGCGAGATCATCTCGCCGAACAACTGCGCCAGCGCGGGCCACAGCAGCGCCAGGAACAGCCACAGGCCGAGCGACACCAGCGCGGCCGTTGCCGTCGACCGGAAGAAGATCGAGAACAGCATGGCGAGCGCGAGCCACACGCCGGCATAGGCGATGGTCACCACCAGGAACACCAGCAGCCGGCCGATCTCCTCGCCGCTCGGCGGGATGCCGAGCCGCAAGAGGCCAAAGCCGATCACCAGGAGCCAGAGCGTGACCAGCGCGATGGTCAGGGTCGCGAGTCCGGCCAGGAACTTCCCGAACAGCAGCGCGTCGCGATAGATCGGCTGCGACAGGATGCGCGACATGGTGCGGCGGTTGTACTCGCCGTTGACCGAGTCGAAGCCGAGCCCGATCGCAATGATCGGCACCAGGATCGACAGCACCAGCACGAACGACAGCAGCGTCTGGCCGGGCGGCGCGAACAGGCGCATGAACAGGAATGGGTCTTCCGCCGTGGTATTACGGATCTGCTCGGCGGCGAAATAGACCACCGCCGCGCCGAACAGCAGCACCAGGAACTGCAGCACCAGCATGCGCACGCTGGTGAGATGGTCGAACAGCTCGCGGAAGAAGACGACGCTCAAGCCGCGCCAGGGCGAACCTTCACGCTGCATTTTGCGCTCCATGATGATCGCCCGGGTGCCCGCCATGGGTCTGGAAGTACCGGTTGTAGATCGTGTCCAGACTCGGCTCGTCGAACGACAGCCGCCGCAGCGAGCCGCCGGCGTTGACCACCGCCGCTGCGGCCTGCGGGCGCACGTCGCCCTCGGCCAACAGACGGAAACGGCCCGGACCGACCGACTCCACCTGGCGCACGCCAGGCACCGCGCCGAGCTTCTGTTCGAGGCCGACGCCGTCGGCTTCGACCTCGACGTGGTAGCCGCCGCCCAGCACCTGGCTTGCAAGCTGCGGGACGGTGCCGATCAGCGCGATCTTGCCGGCGTTGAACAGCGCCACCCGGTCGCAGATGCTCTGAACGCGGTCGAGCAGATGCGACGACAGCAGCACCGCCACGCCGTCATGCTTGAGCGATCGGATCGTCTCCAGCAGTTCGGCGGTCGCGTGCGGATCGAGTCCCGACGTCGGCTCGTCCAGAATAGCGATCTGGACGTCCTTCATCAGGATTTCCGCAAGCCCGAGCCGCTGCCGCATGCCGCGCGAGAATGCGCCGACGTGCTTGGTGCCGACGTCGGCGAGCCCAACGCGGTCGAGCGCGGAGGCGATCCGCTTGTCGCGCTCCTTCGGCTCGATTCCGATCAGCGCGGCCGTGTAGCGAAGGTTGTCGGCCGCGGTCATGTAATCGTAGAAGCCGACCGTGTCGGGCAGATACCCGACCAGCCGCTTCACCTGCAGCGGCTGGCGAGCCGGGTCGTAACCCATCACGCTGACGCTGCCGCCCGAGACCTCGGTCAGGCCGAGCATCATCAGGATCGTGGTGGTCTTGCCGGCGCCGTTCGGCCCAAGCAGGCCGAAGATCTCACCCTTTTCGACCGTGAACGAAATTCCGTTCACGGCCGTCGCCTGACCGTATCGCTTGGTGAGATCGCGCGCCTCGATGACGAGGTCGCTCATCGCCGTCCGAACCTCGCCACAGCGCCGACCATGATCAGCAGCGCGATTGCGATGATGCCCGCGCCCGCGATGCCCCACATGGTCGAGGTCGAAACCGCGATGCGGAACTGCTGCGACGCCGTCTCACCGCGCGAGGCGACGTTGAAGGTCGGCGCGTAGTCGCCGGCCACCGCCTTCTCGGGCGGTGTCACGAGCACCTGCACCTCTTTGTTCTCGTTCGGCGCAATGCGGTCGACGGCCTTGGGCTCGAACGCGATCTTCCAGCCGCTCGGCGCAGTGCTGGTCAGTTCGATCTCGTCGGCGGGCGCGGTGCCCGTGTTGGTGATGACGATCGGGATCGACGACTCCTTGCCGGCCTCGGCGCGGCCGGACAGAACGCCGTCACGGCCGGCGATGGTCAGCCGCGGCTGGCCGGTGATCTCGATTGCGAGGCTCGCCTCAGCCGAAGCGTCCTCGGCCGAAGCCTTCATCGCAATCGGATAGCGGTTGGCGCCGATGGTGCTCGGCGGACGCACCTTGAGCTTGACGGTCTTGGACTGGCCCGCCTCGACCGGAACCGAGGACAGCTCCTGGCTGCCGTATTGTTCGGTGAAGCTGGTTTCAAAGTTGCGCGGCGCCTGAGCCGACAGCGCGATCACCAGATTGCGGCCGCTGTCGTTCTTCACCTTCACCTGGTACTCGAAGTTCGAACGCGCCGTGCCGCGCAGCGCCGGCAGTTCGGGCTCGAGCGCGAGTTTGGCCGGCAGTTCCTTGGCGAGCGTCACCGCGACCGGCAGCGTGACTTCGCTGCTTTGGCCTTTGGCGGTCACGGTCATGTTCTGCGTCCCGATGGGGGCGTTCTCGGGCACCTCAAGACGCAGTTGCAGCGTGGTGCTGTCGTTGGTCGCAACCATCGCGGCCGCGACCGGCTGGCCGCCGCCGAGCAGCGTCGCGGTCCAGCCCTGCGGCACCCCGCTCACGGCCAGGCCAAACCGCTCGGGCGGCAGCGCGTAGTTCCGGATGCGCAGGTTGATGGTCGAGGTGGTGCCGGGCCGGACCGTAACGGCGGGGTAGTCGGTCAGCAGAAACAGGCCCTTCACCGGCGGCGGCGCCTCTTGCGCCGTCGCCGGAAGGGCGGGCGCAAAGGCCAGCAAGAATGCGGTGAAAAGTGCAGTACCCAGTCGCATGGCGTTGTCTCCCGACGGCTTTGTCACATTCAACACCGGACCGCCCCCTGTCCTTCGCCCCGCATTCGGGGCGCAATTCAGAGGCCCGATCCGGCCAAGTCGTGAATTCGGGGCAACAAGATGGGATTAGCCCCTGTCTTGGCAAGGCCTTGGACATTAAAAAATGGAAATCTGGATTAAGACGCGCCGGGTTACCCGCGGGGGACCTCCGGCCAGTCCACCTCGTCGTGCGGCAGGACCCAGGGCTCCCGCAGTGCCGCAGCCCGCCATTCCGCCCAGGCAGGAAGCCCCATGACCGACGCCATGTAGGCCCGGGACTCCGCCCCGACGTCGACGGCGTAGGTATGAAAGCGCGATACAACCGGCGCGTACATCGCATCGGCCGCGCCAAAGCGCCCGAACAGGAACGGGCCGCCGGCCCCGAAACGGGTGCGACATTCTGTCCAGATAGCGTCGATCCGCCGGACATTGTCCCGAGCGTCCCGGTCGAGATCGCGGGGCTTCACCGTTCGCCACATGTTCATCGGGCAGGCCCGGCGGAGCGGCAGGAAACCCGCGTGCATTTCCGACGCGACAGTACGCGCATGCGCCCGGGCAGCCGGATCGTCCGGCCAAAAGCCCGCCGCCGGAAATTTCTCGGCGAGGTATTCGAGGATCGCAAGGGACTCCCAGACGTGGACCCCGCCGTCGTCCAGCGCCGGTACCTTCCCGGTGCCGGAGACCGCGGACACCCGCGACTTGAAGTCCGGCGCGTCGAGCGAGATCACCACCTCGTCGAAGGGAATCCCGGCGGCCTTCATGGCGATCCAGGGCCGGAACGACCACGACGAATAATTCTTGTTGCCGATGTAAAGCGTGCGCGCCAACTCGACCTCCTGCTCCCGCAGCGCCATCGTCGCGCAGCGGCCCCCGCGACCGCAAGCGCTTCCATTTTTGCTTTGACGACTATGGGAGCTTGATGCGCCCATCGGCGACGACGTCGCCCGATGGGCCGAACCGCACCACGGCCAATTCGCCGGACGCCACCATGACGCCGGCCACCGCCTGGATGTTGGTTACGTGCGTCACTAGAACGGCGAGTTGCTTGGCCGGCAGCGTCTTCATGAATGCGATCGTCTTGGTGGCGGCCTCGCGCATTTCGCCGGGCTTGGCGAAGAACGTCTGGTTGAGCGCGGGCAGTTCCTTGACGGGACCGAGCTTGAGCAGGCGCGCGGTCTCCAGAGTGCGGCAATACTGGCTGGAATGAATGACGGCGCGCTTGATGCCGTGCTTGCGGAATTCGTCGCCGAGACGGCGCGCATGCGCTCGTCCTGTTTCATCGAGATTGCGCTGGGTTTTGCAGTTCTTCAGGTTGACGAGATCGGTGTCGGGCGGGCTTTCGGGCGCATAGGAATGCCGCAGCAAGACGATGTGGCCGGGCATTTTCATCAGCGCCCAGACCTTTTCGTCGGCCCGTGCGCCGTGCGGGGCGGCGACAACCAGCGCGGCAACAAGCGCCGCAAATCCGGCGCGGGCGACAGTGAAGGTCGCGCTCGCTATGGGGACGCCGATCGGACGCATGCCGCGACGACCTCGACCTTGGCGGTGCCGCGCGATCGGCACACGGCGCTGTTGTGGCTGGAATAGACCGCGGCGGTCCGGCCGATCCCGCAATGGGCGGTCAGCAGGACCTCGTCGGATTCGCACTGCACCGTGCAATTACCGCCCACGCAGTCGGAGCGCAGAATTCGAATACCGGGATTGCCCGGCGGCCCCGCAGGTCCCGCCGGACCGCGCTCGCCGCGCGGACCGGGATCGCCCTTGACCGGATAGGCGCCGCCGCCCGCGCCGGTCGTCGCCGCACGCTCCACCGGCGTCTGGACGACAGCGGGCGGCGCGGGATCGGCGGCCGAGTGAACGCCGAGCAGAATGAAGGTTGCGGCAAATCCCGCAAGACCCGCGACGCCGAGCCCGGCCAATGCCCATTCGCCGGGCGAAAGCCGGCTGCTCGGTCGTTCGGCACTGACACTCGTTGGCATGTCGTCACGCATGACTTCGATCGCATCGGTCCGGACGCCCGATCCTGGCGCCGGACGAACGCTCTATCCCTTCGGCTTCGGCGGCTCCGGCATCTTGACCGGCCCGCCGGCATTCTTCCAGGCTCCGAAACCGCCCCGGATATGGGCCACGGGCTTGAGCCCCATGCGCTGCGCAGCTTGCGCCGCGAGCGCGGAGCGAAGCCCGCCGGCGCAGAAAAACACAAACCGCTTGTCCTGCGCAAACACCGGCTTGTGGTAGTGGCTTTCCGGGTCGATCCAGAACTCCAGCATGCCGCGCGGACAGTGGAATGCGCCGGGCACCTTGCCCTCGCGCTGCAGTTCGCGGATATCGCGGATATCGACCAGCACGACGTCGTCGCGGCCTTGCAGCTTCACGGCGTCCTCGATCGACAGGGTCTCGACTTCGCGCTCGGCCGCCTCGACCAGGGATTTGGTGCTGGTGGTGATTGTCTGGGGCATTGCTGTCTCCGCCGGACCATGGTGGCAGAGCCCATGCTTCGGTCAAGCGGACCATACCACATGGCGCCCGTCCTGCGGCGCAAGGGCTTGAACGCCACCGGCGCAGATGTGACCCTTGCGGCACCGGAGGCTAGTGGAGCGGATTTGACATTCGCTACCCACTTGGCAGCAAACTCGTAAAGCGAATGTCAAATCCAAAGCTCCACTAGCACTTTGAATCTGCCAGTGGTCCTTTAATTCTAACATTCGCAAACACGCCTGCCGAAGCGGGATGCGAATGTTAGAATTGGACCACTAGCCATGCCGCTGTTTTCGACCCTCGATCTGGTGGCGCTCACGTTATTCCTGGGCGTCTGGGCGCTCTATGCATTCGCGCTCGCGCGCGTGGAGCGCCGCCAGCACGGCCTCAACTTCGAAATGCAGCGCCACCGCGGCGGCTGGATGACACAGATGCTCGGCCGCGAGATGCGCATGGTGGACGCGCAGATCGTTTCGGCTTTGCAGAACGGCACCGCCTTCTTTGCGTCGACATCGCTGATCGCGGTGGGCGGCGCGCTCACCATCCTGCGCTCGACGGAGGAAATCCTGCACGTGGTGAGCGCACTGCCGTTCGGCATCCGCAGCACCGCCGTGCAATGGGAGGCCAAGAGCATCGGGCTTGCAGTGATATTCGTCTATGCGTTCTTCAAGTTTGCCTGGTCGTATCGCCTCTACAACTATCTCGCCATCATGATTGGCGCCGCCCCCTCGTTCGAGCAGAAGGATACGCCCGACGCCAAAACGCACGCCGAACGCATGGCAAAGCTGTGCGACGTTGCAGGACGGCACTTCAACCGCGGCCAGCGCGCGTTCTTCTTCGCGCTCGGCTACCTCGGCTGGTTCCTGAGTCCCTGGCTGCTGATCGCTTCGACCGTCGCCGTGGCCGGCGTGCTCTGGCGCCGCCAGTTCGCGTCGGATTCACGGCGCGCCCTGATCGGCGAATAGCGCGTTTCGCGTCAGGCGAGGAACATCACCACCGCGATCGAGGACGCCAGCACCACGGCGGCGGCGACGCCGCCGGCAGCGAGCAGATCGCCGAGCCGCGCTCCGCCCGGAACGGGCGCGGCATTCGGATCGGGCGGCGGCCCGCCCGCGTCCTGCGATGCCCGACGCACGTCGACGTCGGCGTTCGGAGACATCCGACGATCCTCGGTTGAGCGGACTTGCCGCTGCCATGTCCGTCCGAGTACGCACACCCGGACCCGAACCGGATCGCACGGACGCGCGTAGGATACCCCGACGCGCGCCCGATCGTCCGGTTCGATTGCATCGGTGTGGACAGCAGGTCTCGATGACGGACAGCCCGAAGCGCGCCGACGACGCCGAGATCGAGCGCGCGATCTTCCGCCTTCTCGACGACGCGGGACCCGGAAAAACCGTCGGTCCGGCCGACGCGGCCCGCGCGCTCGTTGCCGGTCCCGACTGGCACCTGCTGATGCATCCGGTGCGCCGGGCCGCGGTGCGGCTCGCACTCGGCGGCAAGCTCGTGATCTACCGCAAGGGCAAGCCGGTCGATCCGAACGACTTCAAGGGTGTCTATCGCCTCGGCCTGCCGCGGCACGACTGACCGTTCGAAACGGTGGTCATTGAGGTCCGGGGAACAATTCGGAGGTGCGGCCGGTCAGCCAATAGGCGGCAAGCCCGACCCATTCGCGAACCGCGACATCCGTGCGCGCGAGCCCGCCGGACAGCGACGAGAACGGACTTAGCGGCAGCGTGCCGCCCCGCGTGCGCCAGTCCACCGGATAGGGTTCCACCGCAAAGCCGGCCCGGCGGAAGCAGCCGACCGAGCGCGGCATGTGATGCGCGGAGGTCACGAGCAGCCAGCGCTCGCCGGTCTTCGGATGGACCAACGCCTTGGACATCGTGGCGTTCTCATGGGTGTTGCGGGACGCATTTTCCAGAACGACGCGCTCGCGAGGAATGCCGAAGCTTTCCAAAAGCGGCAGGACCAGGTCCGCCTCCTTCGGCTGGTCGCCGCTCAGCGAGCCGTCGCCACCGCTGTAAACGATCCGCGCCTGCGGGAAGCGTCGCGCCAGTTCGGCCACGACGGTGATGCGCTCCGCGGACTCGTTGAGCGCCGGCTGCCCGCGCGCGGCGGTCATCGCGGGACCGAGCGCGCCGCCGAGCACGACGATCCCGTTGGGCGCGCCCGCCCCGCTCCACTGCTGAAAGCGCTGCTCCAGCGGCTGGATCAGCGCATTGCCGAGCGGCGACCATCCGGCGGCGGCGAGCAGAAGTCCGCCCACGGCCGCCAGTCTGCGGCCACCGCGGGCGAACCGCGTCGGCATCAGCAGGATGCCGAGCAGCGCAATCGACATCAGGAGGTTCGACGGCACCGCGAAAAATGCGAGGGTCTTGGACAGGACGAAGAACACCGCTCCCTCCCCGCGCCCGCAGCGTCAGCCGCGCTTGCTCTTCCAGGCCTGATAGCGCGCCTTGGCCTCGTCGTTGGGCGGGTAGAGCCCCGGCAGCGGCACGCCGCGCTCGACCTCACTCACCACCCAGCTTTCGTAGCGCTCGTGCTCCTCGCCTTCCGCAGCGACGAAATCCACCAGGTCCTTCGGGATCACCACCGCGCCGTCGTCGTCGGCCACGATCACGTCGCCCGGAAAGATCGCGCAGCCGCCGCAGGCGATCGGCTCCTCCCAGCCCACGAACGTGAGCCCGTTGACCGAGGCCGGCGCGGCGGTGCCGCGGCAGAAAATCGGCAGGTCGGCCTTGAGGCAGCCCGCCTTGTCGCGGATCACGCCGTCGGTGACCAGCGCCTTGACGTTCCGTCGCGCCATGCGCATCACCAGGATGTCGCCGAAGATGCCGGCACTGGTCACGCCCATCGCGTCGGCGACCGCGATGCAGCCTTCCGGCATGGCCTCGATCGCGGCGCGGGTCGAGATCGGCTTGCCCCAGCTTTCGGGCGTGGCGAGGTCCTCGCGCACCGGCACGAAGCGCAACGTGAACGCCGGTCCCACGATCCGCTCGCCGGTCGGCACCAGCGGCATCGAGCCGTCGATCCAGCAGCGCCGGATGCCTTTCTTGAGCAGCATCGTGGTGACGGTTGCGGTCGTGACGTGACGCAGGACGTCGTAGGCGGCCGACATGATGCTTCTCCAGGATTGGCCTAAACCGGGGCGAGCCCAAGGCGCTCGTCGCGCCGGCGCAGCATATGCACGAACGGAATCGACGCCAGCACCATCCAGCCCTTGCCGACCACCTGGCCGGACAGGAATTCGAGCGAGCCGAACGCCAGCCACAAGAACACGACGGAATCGACCACAAGGCCGACACAACTCGATGCGACCACCGCGGCGATCAGCCGCCGGCGCGCGAGCGGCGTATAGACCGCGAGATCGGCAAGCTCCGAAATCAGGAATGCCACGCCCGACGCAATCGCAAGCGCCGGCGGCGCGACGGCAGCCGACAGCACCGCGCCGACGACCACGGCGCCCGCCGAATAGGCCACGCCGAGACGGCGCTGCACCAGGTCGCGCAGCACCAGCGCCACGCCGATCATCAGAACGCCCGACGGCGCCATCAGGCTTGCGCCGAACGGATTGGGCAGCACCGGGATCAGGCACGGGCCATTCGGCACGCAGACCGTGCCGGCGTTCCCGATCATCCAGTTTGCAAGTGGAATGGTCAGTCCGAAGGCGATCAGGAATGCGATCCCCTCGATCCTGCGCCGCTTGTCGTTACTCATGAGCCCGCCTTGAACTTCGCAAATCCTGCGGCGCGCAGCTTGCACGCCGGACAGTCGCCGCAACCATGGCCCCAGCCGTGCCGCCGCGCGCGGTCGCCGAGGTAGCAGCTATGGGTCTCCTCGACCGTCAAATCAAGCAGTGCGTCGCCGCCGATCTCACGGGCAAGCGCGAAGGTGCCGGCCTTGTCGATCCACATCAGCGGCGTGTGCAGGACGAAGCGGCGGTCGAGGCCGAGCGTCAGCACCACCTGCACCGCCTTCACCGTGTCGTCGCGGCAATCGGGATAGCCGGAATAGTCGGTCTCGCACATGCCGGCGACTAAGTGCTTCGAGCCCCGGCGATAAGCCAGCGCGCCGGCGAAGGTGAAGAAGATCAGGTTGCGGCCCGGCACGAAGGTGGTCGGCAGGCCGTTTTCCGCGATCTCGATCTGCATGTCGCGGGTCAGCGCGGTCTCCGAGATTGCGGCGAGCGCGTCGAGCTTCACCACATGGTCGTCGCCCAGGCGAGACGCCCATTCGGGACGCAGCGCCGCGAGCCGCTCGCGGATGCGCGGCCGGACCGCCAGCTCAACCGCGTGGCGCTGGCCATAGTCGAAACCCACGGTCTCCACGCGCGCAAAGCGCGTCAGCGCCCAGGCCAGGCAGACGGTGGAATCCTGTCCGCCGGAGAACAGGACCAGGGCGGTGTCGGGACTGACGGTCATGGCATCCGCATACAACATTTCCGGCGCACTCAAAGCGCCGCATGGGCTATATTTTTGGGCAGACGGCGGAGGAAATTCGGATGGCGAATGCGAACGGCACACGCGGCGTGATCGCGGTCGACAAGATGGGCGGCAAGGTGCTGTTCCTCAACCCTGAGACCTACGCCACCGAGGTCGTGATCGAGGGGTTCCCGCGCACGCCGCACGAGTTGCTGGTGCTGCCGGAGCGCAGCAAGGCCTACGTGCCGATCTTCGGCGACGGCATCCACGGCCGCAATCCGAACCCGCAGCATCTGCTGTGCGTGTTCGACCTGAACCGGCGCGCGCATGTGCACACCATCGACCTGCGGCCCTACATCGCGCCGCACACGCTCAAGCTCGGGCCGGACGGGTTGATCTATCTCACCTGCGAGAACAGCGCGGTTGTGGTCGCGATCGACCCCGCGGCCGACCGCGTGGTCGAGGCGATCGACTCCGGCTCCACCAACGGCCACCGCCTGATTATCGCGCCGGACGGCAAGCGCCTCTATGTCGAGAACGAGGAGGATGCGACCGTCTCGGTGATCGATCTCGGCACCCGCAAGCTCATCGGCAAGATCGCGACCCCGCGGCCGCTTTGCGGCATCGCCATCTCGGCCGACGGCAACACCGTGGTCGCGGTCGACGACGCGGAGCCGGTGCTGTTCCTGATCGACACGCAGGCCGGCCGCGTGCGCGAAGAGGTGAGACTCGAAGGCGCGCCCAAGCCCGCGCAGATCGCGCGTTACGCGCCCGACAACAGCCTGATCGGCGTGACCAGCAACAACGGCGACACCGTGAGCCTGGTCGATCCGTCGTTCAAGCGGCAGACCGCGATCAAGACCGGCAGCCAGCCGATGGACATGGCGTTTCATGGCGACGAGCTGTTCGTGGCCTGCCAGGGCGACGGCTCGATTCATGTGATCGACATTCCTGGCCGCAAATGGAAGCGCAGCTTCCAGGCCGGTGTGGGTTGCGAGTCGATCGGCTTTTTCTGATCTCGGCGCTTTCAACGCGCGTACGAAGCGCCTAGCATCGTCACAAACAAGAAGACCGCGGACCAACCGGCCTAACCTCGGGAGGTCACGTCATGCGGCTGTCTTCGCTTGCCCGGTTTGCCATTGCGTTTGTCGCATTGGCCGCGTTGAGCGGTCCCGCACCGGCTCAGAACTATCCCACCAAGCCCGTCACCCTGATGGTGCCGCTCGCGCCGGGCGGCGGCATGGACTTCATCGCGCGCACCATCGGCGCCAAGCTTTCGGAGCGCCTCGGGCAGACCGTACTGGTCGAAAACCGGCCCGGCGGCGGCACCATCGTCGCCACCGTGGCGCTGAAGAACGCGCCACCCGACGGCTACACCATCCTGCTGGTGCCGGGGCCGACGATCACCACCAACCTCGCGCTCTACAAGCAATTGCCCTACGACCCGCGCAAGGACTTCGCGCCGGTCGCGCTGACGTCGGAGGTCGGCTTCGCGCTGGTGGTCAACCCGTCGCTGCCGGTCAACAACGTCATGGAGCTGGTCGAATACGCGAAGAAGCGGCCGGGCGAGGTCATCATGGGATCGTCCGGCGTCGGCACCATGACGCATTTGGCCGGCGAACTGCTGATGAGCCGCACCGGCATCAAGATCCGCCACGCGCCCTACCGCGGCAGCCCTCCGGCGCTCAACGACGTGATCGCGGGCCACATCCATATGTTTTTCGCCGATCCGGTGACCGCCGCGGCCCAGACCAAGGCCGGCAAGGTCAAGGCGCTGGCGGTGTCGTCGAAGACGCGGCTCGGCGTGTTCCCCGACGTGCCGCCGATCGCGGAAGCGGGCATTCCCGGCTACGAGGCCACCAACTGGCACATGGCGATTGCGCCGGCCGGCACGCCGCCCGCGGTCATCGAAAAGCTCGCGGCCGAATTCCGCGCGGTGAGCGCCATGCCGGATGTGAAGGAGAAAATCGCGACGATCGGGCTGACGCCGCTGCAAAGCCCGCCGCCCGCGGAATTGCGCAAGTTCCTCGCCAGCGAGATCGACACCTGGGTGAAGTTCATCCAGCAGATCGGGATCGCCGGGACGCTGTGACGTCGGGCCGCTGCGCCGGTTTCGGCTAGCTGACGATATTCCCGTGCGGGCTTGCGAGCGCCGCGATCTCCTTCATTTCGGCCGGCGTCAGTTCGAAGTCGAAGATCGCGAAGTTTTCCTTCAGCCGCTCCAGGCGGCTGGTTTTCGGAATGACGATCAGATTTTGCTGCACCAGGTAGCGCAGGCAGACCTGGGCCGCGGTCTTGCCGTGCGCCTTGGCGACGCGCCCGATCGCGGCGTCGCCCTTGATGCGTCCGCGCGCGATCGGGCTATAGGCGGTCACCGTCAGGCCGCGCTTGTGGCTCGCGGCGATGGTCTTGCGCTGGTCGAAATAGGGGTGGCACTCGATCTGGTTGTTGACCAGCGGCTCGGTCGCGTACGCCACCGCCTCCTCGATCAGGTCCGGCGTGAAATTGGAGACGCCGATGTGCCGCGCCACGCCTTCGCGCTTCATCTTGCACAGCGCGCCGACGGTTTCCTTCAGCGGGATGCTGGAGTTGGGCCAATGGATCAGCAGCAGGTCGACGTTGGGAAGCTTCAGCTTGGCGATACTGTCGCGCGCCGAGCGTTCGAAGTCGCGCGCTCTGAGATTGCTCGACCAGACCTTGGTGGTGACGAAGACCTCATCGCGCGGCACGCCGGATGCGCGCAGCCCATCGCCCACCTCCTCCTCGTTGCCGTACATCGCGGCGGTATCGATATGGCGATAGCCAAGCCGCAGCGCCTCCTCGACCGCGCGCGCGCAGGCCTTGCCGCGCAGGTCCCAGGTGCCGAGCCCGATCAGAGGAATGCGCGCACCGTTGGATTCGACGAAATGCTGCATGCCAAGTCTCCCGCCCAAACCATCGCAGGAGACGAATGCGAATCGCAAGCAGGCGATGGGGCCCGCCGGATGCAGCCTTTCTGGCGGCCGCAGGCTCGCTTTAAGCCGATTTCCGTCCGAGGATGTCGAATGCCACCTGCGGCGCCTGATCGAGCAACTTGAGCAGCGCCCGCGCCGGACCGCGCGGGCTGCGTTTGCCCTGCTCCCAGTTGCGCACGGTTTCGATCGGCACGCCGATGCGGGCTGCGAATTCGGCCTGGGTCAGCCGCACCTGCGAACGCACGCGGCGGGCGAATTCGGCGTCGGGCCGCCCCGAACGCCCCTCCGCAGGCTGCGCAGCGGCGACAGCCGGCGGCATGGTCCGCTCGCTCCCGTCGCTGAGAATTTCAACCAGCCGACCGTCCGCCTTCAGCCGCACCCGCATCATCGGAGCCTCCTGAACGTCTGGAGACCCACCGCTGGACTGATTTGGTTAACAAATGGTTAACGAACAGTCCGATGAGCCACCGCCAATGGCGGAGCAAGGCAACAGATCATGGGCCATTGGCTGATGCGCCAATGAACGAATCGTTCGATGGCCGATCGGCAATGACCGAGTGGCGGCGCCGCTCAGGCGGTTTTGTCGAAGATTTCCCGCCCGATCAGCATGCGGCGGATTTCGCTGGTCCCCGCCCCGATCTCGTAGAGCTTGGCATCGCGAAGCAGCCGCCCGGTCGGGTAGTCGTTGATGTAGCCGTTGCCGCCCAGACACTGGATCGCATCGAGCGCAACCTGCGTCGCCCGCTCCGCGGCATAGAGGATCGCACCGGCGGCGTCCTCGCGCGTGGTCCGCCCCTCGTCGCAAGCGCGCGCCACCGCATAGACGTAGGCCTTGGCGGCGTTCATGGTCACGTACATGTCCGCGAGCTTGCCCTGCATGAGCTGAAATGCGCCGATCGGTTTCCCGAACTGCTTGCGCTCGTGCACGTAGGGCACCACCGCGTCGAGCGCCGCCTGCATGATGCCAAGCGGCCCCGCAGCCAGCACAACCCGCTCGTAGTCGAGGCCGGACATCAGCACATTGACGCCGCCGCCGACCTTGCCGAGCACGTTCTCCTCGGGCACCTCGCAGTCCTCGAATACCAGCTCGCAGGTGTCGGAGCCGCGCATGCCGAGCTTGTCGAGCTTCTGTGCCGTGGAAAATCCCTTCATCCCCTTCTCGATCAGGAAGGCGGTGATGCCGCGCGGTCCCGCGGCCGGGTCGGTCTTGGCATAGACCACCAGCGTTTCGGCCACCGGACCGTTGGTGATCCACATTTTGGTGCCGTTGAGGACGTAGCGGTCGCCGCGCTTGTCGGCGCGCGTCGTCATCGACACGACGTCCGAGCCGGCGCCGGGCTCCGACATGGCGAGCGCCCCGACGTGCTCGCCGGTAATCAGCTTCGGCAGGTACTTGCGCCGTTGCCCGTCGCTGCCGTTGCGCCGGATCTGGTTGACGCAGAGATTGGAATGCGCGCCGTAGGACAGGCCGACCGAGGCCGAGCCGCGCGAAACCTCCTCCATCGCCACGCAATGGGCGAGATAGCCCATGCCCGAACCGCCCCATTCCTCCTCGACCGTGATGCCGTGCAGGCCGAGCGCGCCCATTTGAGGCCATAAATCGCGCGGGAACGTATTGGTGCGGTCGATCTCGTCGGCGCGCGGCGCGATCTTGTCGCGCGAAAAGCCCCGCGCGGTCTCGCGCAGCATGTCGATGTCTTCGCCGAGCCCGAAATCGAAGCCCTGCCAGGCGTTGGGGATCATGCGCGGACCTTGTCCATCGAAGCCGGCATTATGGCCGCCGCCGACAGCAATCGCCAGACACAGCAATCGCCAGGCTTGTCGGCCATCAGCCGGCGGCGCGCTGCGGCGGCCGATCCGCCTCGACGGTCCGGCCTTGCCCGAGCAGGCGATCGAGCGCCTCACGCGGACCGGGCTTTGCGAACAGGAAGCCTTGCATCTCCTCGCAGCCGGCCAGCCGCAGCCGCACGCGCTGCTCCTCGGTCTCGACGCCCTCCGCGAGCAGCGTGAGATCGAGCGCGCGGCCCAGCGCCACAATCGCCTGGATCACCGCCGGACTGTGGCCGGGGCTGCCGAGCGGCGCGACAAATCCGCGGTCGATCTTGAGCTTGTCGAAGTGGAATTTCTGCAGATAGGTCATGCTGGAATAGCCGGTGCCGAAATCGTCGAGCGCCAGGCGCACGCCGAGCGCGCGGAGCGCGTCGAGCCGCTCCTTGGCCTGGTCCGGATCGTCGATCAGCACGCCCTCGGTGACTTCGAGCAGCAGGCGTTCCGGCGCGGTGCCGGTCTCGGCAAGCATGCCCGCCACAAGACCCGCGAGGTTCGGGTCCCGAACCTGCATGGGCGAAAGATTGACTGAGATGTAGAGATCGGGCCATCGCCTCGCGTCGGTCAACGCGCGGCGCAGGACGAACGCGCCCAGTTCGCCGATCAGGCCGCCGCGCTCGGCGGCCGCAACGAACGCCGCCGGCGAAATCTGGCCGTGCGTTGGATGCCGCCATCGCAGCAGCGCTTCGGCCCCGACGATTTGCGCTCCGCCGCCCCTGACGATGGGCTGGTAGTGGACGTCGAGGTCGCCATTGACCAGCGCGCGCTTCAATTCGCGCTCAAGGAACCGCCGTTCCTCGAACTCCCGGTCCATGGCGGCGTCGAACCGGAGCACGCCGTTGCGGCGCTTCCGCTTGGCAGCGCCGAGCGCGAGGTTGGTCCGCCTCGTCATGTCGTCGCGGCTCGCGCCGTCGCCGGGCGCTTGCGCAAAGCCGGCCGTTGCGCCGACCTGGACGGCCTGCCCGTTGACCCAATAGGGCTTGGCAAGCGCCTCGACCAGATTTTCGATCGCCGGCGCCGGCTGGGCGGCGTCAGTCTGGCGCAGCAAGACGGCGAACTCGTTGCCGTCGAAGCGGCCGCAGACCGCCCCGGCCGGGAGGTTTTCCTTCAGCCGCGCCGCGAAGGCGGACAGCAGGTCGTCGCCGGCGCGATGGCCGTGCGCGTCGTTGACATCCTTCATGCCGTCGACGTCGATCAGCGCAAGCGTCACGGTCTCGCCGGCCTTGCGGGCGCCGAGCGCGGCGTCGATCGATTCCAGCATCTTGCGGTGATTGGGCAGGCCGGTCAGCACGTCCTCGTGGGCGAGCGTCCAGGCCTTGCGCTCGCTGACGGCAAGGTCGCGCAGCACGCGCCGGACCTGCCAGATCGCAAAACCCGCGAACGCGATCAGCAGCACCGTCGCCGCCGTCATCAACGGCTTGAGCGGTCCGAGCGCGTTGGTGAGCGAACGGTCCGGCTCCCAGCTGAACCAGCCGACAATGCGGCCTTGCGCGTTCAGCACCGGTTGCAGTTCGCGTCCGGCGGCGGCCGGTCCCGTCTCGAAGCGCAGGTCCTTGAGACCCGCGATGCGCGCGATGTCGCGGACACGTTGTTCCGGCAGCGCCGAAAAATCGATCCCGGCCGTGCGGATGGCCTCGATCGCGCCATGTAACGCCGCACGGCGCTCGACCTGTCGCCCCTCATCGGCCTGCTGCAACAGCACCGAGGCGGCGAATACGCAGAACAACGTCGTGCAAAGGACGAACAGGCCGAACGAGCCGACCAGGCCCGGCGTCATCGCCCGGCGATCCGGGACGAGCCGCGAAAGCACTCCGATACGCATGAACGACGGCCCGCCCGGTCCCACTCACCACATCCCACGCCACCCTATGACCGGACGGTTAACGCCCCGTCAGCGGCGGGCCGATCAGGCCAGTCCGAACCAGAGCGTGGCGATGCCGAGGAAGGCGAAAAATCCGATCACGTCCGTGACCGTGGTCACGAACGGCCCCGACGCGATGGCGGGGTCGACGCCTACCCGGGTGAGCGCGAGCGGGATGACGATGCCGCCGAACGCCGCGGCCACGAGCACGCAGACGATGGCGAGCCCGATCACCAGTCCCAGATCGACGGTCTGGAACCACGCCGAAGCGACGATCCCAAGCACAACTGCGATGCCGAGCCCGTTCAGCGCGCCCACCATCAATTCGCGCCGCACCACGCGCGCGGCGTTGGTATCGCTGAGATCGCGCGTGGCGAGCGCGCGCACCGCGACCGTCATGGTCTGCGTGCCGGCGTTGCCGCCCATGCTGGCGACGATCGGCATCAGCACCGCGAGCGCCACCATCTTCTCGATCGAGGTCGAGAACTGGCGGATCACCCAGGCGGCGATCAGTGCCGTGAAAAGGTTGGCCATCAGCCAGGGGAATCGACTCTTCACGATGGTCCAGACCGTGTCGGACAGCTCTTCGTCCCGATTGACGCCGCCGAGCGCCTTGATGTCCTCCTCGGCCTCCTCCTCGATGACGTCCACGATATCGTCGAACGTCAGCACGCCGACCAGCCGCTCGCCCTCGTCCACCACCGGCGCCGCGACCAGGTTGTAGCGCTCGAACATCCGCGCCACCTCTTCCTGGTCTTCGGTCGCCAGCACGCGGCGGCGGTCCTCGTCCATCAGCTCGGTGACCGGCACCGGCCGCTTGGTCCGCAGCAGCCGGTCGAGCTGCACCGCGCCGAGCAGGCGATAAGTCGGATCGACCACGTAGAGCTCGAAGAACCGGTCGGGCAGGTCCTCGGTCTCGCGCATGTAGTCGATGGCGTGGCCGACGGTCCACGACGGCGGGACTGCGATGAACTCGGTCTGCATGCGCCGCCCGGCGCTGCCTTCGGGGTAGCGCAGGATGCGCTGCAGCTCGCCGCGTTCGCGCGGCGGCAACTGCTCCAGGATTTCGGCCTGCTCGTCGGCCGGCAGGTCTTCCAGGATGTAGGCCGCGTCGTCGGAATCGATCTCGCGGACGCCCTGCGCCAGCGTCTCGGACGGCAGCTCCTCAAGGATTTCCTCGCGGACCGTGTCCTCGACCTCGGTCAGCGCGGTGAAGTCGAACGAACGGCCGAGCAGTTCGATGAAGCGCGGCCGAAGCTCCGGATCGAGCGCTTCGAGCAGATCGCCGGTGTCGGCCTCGTGCAGGTCGCCGGCGAGTACCCGCAACCCTTCGGCGTCCCCGCGCTCGATGGCGCGGCGGGCCTGCTCCAGAAACTCTGGCCGGATCGCGCCGTCCTCGTCGCGCATCGCGCCGGCGGCTACCAGAACGGCCGTGTCTCTCGGATCGGGCATGCCGGCCTCGCGGTTTGCGCGCGCGGTGACGTTTGCGAATACGCGGGCTTCTACGACGCGTCTCGGAACCTGGCAATCGCGGCGGCATTAATGGTTCCAGGCTTTGCCGCTTGCGACCGGCGCG
>VGEP01000047.1 GCA_016869215.1 Alphaproteobacteria bacterium
ATGGAGGGAGCGGGGGCAGGCGCCAGTGCGGGGGCGATGGTGGGCGCGGCTTCTGTCGGCGGCACGAGCGGCGGTGCCGGAACAAGCGCCGGGGCGGGGCTTACCAGTGGGGGGGCCGAACCGGTGGTGGCGCGCTGCGCCGACGCAGGTCCGAGCACCAACAACGACGCCGACATGGCCAATGCCAACGCTACCGCACCACGCATACAATCCTCCCCGAAAACTGACGGAAAAGAGCCTCCTCACCGGCTCGATCTATGAAATGAAGCCAATCCCGATGCGAGTCAATCAAACCCCTGCGGCGGCCCGGTGCGCAACCGCAATTAACCTTAGTCCGGCCGGGGAAGGCCTAGCTTTTCGGTGCGAGCAGGCGGTCCGCGACCCGCACCGCCAGAAACCAGCTGACGACGAACTGGGCCATAAACAACCCAAGGAACACCAGCAGGCTCGCATGCGAGGAGTACTGCTCCACCACGCTGGCAATTCCCATCGAGATCGCGATGCCGGCGATCACGAAAGCGACGAAGATCAAGATGATGCCCATGGGGGGCTCCCGGTTTGGGTCCAGGCACCGACCCTGCGCGCCAAATGGGCAATAGGCCACCGCGCGGATTGTCGCGGCGGCACGAAATGCGGCGGCTCGGGAGGCGTTTACTTCCGTAACTCGCGCTCGATGGCGGCGATCAGGCGCGGATCGGTGGGCGAGGTCTGGGTCGAAAACGCGGCTGCGATATGGCCGTCGCGGCCGACCAGGTACTTGTGGAAGTTCCAGCGCGGCGCTTCGCCCGGCCGCTCCAGTGCGGCCCACTTGTAGAACGGATGCGCCGACGGACCCTTCACGTCGACCTTGGCGGCAAGCGGGAAACTCACGTTGTACTGGCCGTGCGCGGTCTTCCCGATGTCATTCTCGTCGCCCGGTTCCTGGCCGCCGAAGTCGTTCGACGGCACGCCCACGATCATGAGGCCGCGCTCGCGATAGCGCGTCCACAACTCCTGCAGGCCCGCGTACTGCGGCGTGTATCCGCAGAGCGACGCCGTGTTGACCACCAGGATCGGTTTGCCGGAGTGCTCGACCAGCCGCAGCGTGCCGCCGTCGAGCGACTTGAACGAGAACGCGTAGGCGGTCGGACGGCTCATGGCGGGCGCCTGTGCGAGCGCGGGGGAGACGATTGCGCATCCCAGCATCGGCAACAGCAGTCTGCGGTCAATCATGCGCTTTCGCTCCCTGCTCCGGGCACCGGCCGACGGCGTGACAACGTCTGGGAGGGCCTGGAGTTGCGGTCCCCCTCCCGCGCGGAAGAGGGACCGCAGCATCCTCACATCACCTTGTGCGTCTTGAGCCACGCCAGCATCTGCTTCCAGGCGTCCTCGGCCGCCTCCTTGCGATAGGTCGGCCGGTAGTCGGCGTGGAAGCCATACGGTGCGGCCGGGTAGAGCTTGATCTCGAACTTCTTCTTGGCCTTGGTCAGCGCCTGCTTCATGGTCTCGACCTGAGCGACCGGAATACCCTGGTCAGCCTCGCCGTAGAGGCCCAGCACCGGCGCCTTCATGTCGGGCGCGAGTTCGATCGGGCTCTTCGGCCAACGCTCCTTCTGCGCCGGCGGATCGACCAGCGAGCCGTAGAAAGCGACGCCCGCGCGCACGTTCTTGCGGTTCGCGCAATACACCCAGACGGTGCGGCCGCCGCGGCAGAAGCCGATGATGCCGAGCCGCCGGACATTGCCGCCGAGCGATTTCGCCATCGCGACGGTGGCGTCGACGTCGGCCAGCAGCTCGGCGTCGGTCTTGGCGTTGACGATCGGCATCAGCTTCGGAATTTCCGCGATCTTCGTCAGATCCTGACCGGAGCGGAAATACATGTCGGGCGCAATCGCCAGCACGCCTGCCTTGGCGAGCCGTCGCACGACATCCTTGATGTACGCGTGCAATCCGAAGATTTCCATCGCGACCACGACCACGGGCCAGTTCTTGCCCTTTTCCGGCCGCGCGAAATAGACCGGCATCTGGCCGCCCGGAACGTTCACGAGCACCTCGGCGGCGACGATGTCCTTGGTGTCGGTGGTGATCGCCTGCGCGCGCACGGGACCGGCGGCGAGCGTATAGCCCGCAGCGGCCGCGGCGGACGCGCTCATGAAGAAGGTGCGGCGGGACAACGGCGTCGCCGTGGTCAGGCCGAGAATGTCAGATGGAATTGTGGCATGGACGTTCATCGTCGCCTCCTCGTGTCCGCTGGCGCGGCATTGTCGAATCGAACACCCGGGAACGGGGAATTATTGCAGAAAGAGCGGTTCATTTCGATTGGGTGGTCCGGCTTGCCGGTTGGACGGGCGCCCGCGCTATAGTGCGCCGCACAGGCATCGACAGGAGGAAAAGACATGCCGGAAATCGTCGTGTATTCGGCCGGAAGCCGCCCGGACGACCAGAAGAAGGCGCTTTGCAAGGACATCACCGACGCGGTGGTGAAGAACTACAAGGTCCCGGCCGAAGCCGTGGTCATCACCCTGGTCGAGACGCCGCGGACCGACAAGGCCAAGGGCGGCGTGATGTTCAGTGAGATGACGCGTTAGGCGCACCCGTCCCATTGCCGGATGCGGTCGTTGTGGCCGGGCGCGACCCGGCCATTTCGATTCCGGGGATTTCGATTCAGGCGATTTCGATTTAGGCGATTTCGATTCCTGCGCCGTCATTTCTGCTGGAATTCGATCCGTTTGTCGGGCCGCTCCAGGTCGACGTGCAGCGCCTCGCAGAGCCGGTTGGAGTAGTTCCACATGCCGCAGAACACGGTCAGCTCCACGATCTGCTTTTCGCTGAAGTGCCGCTTCATCGCTGCGAAGGCCTCGTCGTCGTCGCGCGCAGTCATTTTCGTGACCGCTTCGGCCCAGCGCACCGCCGCCTTCTGCCGGTCGTCGAGATCGGGCGAGGCCATGTAGGCGTCGCCTTGCGCGGCCGCGATCTGTGCTTCGGTGAGGCCGATCTTCTTGCCGAGCGGGACGTTGTGCGACATGCAATAGGCGCTGCGGTTCAGCGCCGACGTCTTGATGATGACGAGCTGCTGGATTTTCACGTACTCCGGATCGGCCTTCACGTTGACGAGCCGGATAGCGTCGTTGGGCATCGCCCAGCCGGCGAGCGCCGCAGGCTGGTGTGCGAGCACCTGGGAGAAATTGCTGATCCTCCCCCATTGCTTGAGCACGTGGTCGTAGACCTCGCGCACCCCGGTGTCGGTGCTGTCGGGGGCAATCATGGTGACGCGAGCCACGGGCATTCTCCCTTCCGCTGTCTGTCGATGCACATCATACCGGCCGGTCCCGGGCGGGGCGAGCGCCGGGGCGTTTTCCGCCGGCCGTCTGCGGCTTGCGCCAGATCAATGTGCCGCATGGGCGTCGGGGCGATCCTGCGCGGCCAAGTCACGGAGAAGACCATGCGAAGCGTCTGGCGGCTCGGTCTGCGAATCGTGTCGGTCGCCGCTGTGCTGGCGTCCTTGCCCGTCGCTGCGCAGGAGCGCGGCGACGCCGATCGCGGCGCGCGGCTGGCGCGGCAAGTTTGCATCGCCTGCCACGGCATCCGTCCGGGCGAGTCGTCGGTCAATCCGTCGGCGCCGCCGTTCGACGCGATCGCCGCAACACGCGGCATGTCGGAGATGGCGCTCAACGTGGCGCTGCTGTCGCCGCACCGCGAGATGCCCAATATCGTCCTCGACGCGCGCGAACGCGCCGATATCGCGGCTTACATTCTCGGCATGAAATAGTCCGGCCCGGCTCCGTTCGAACCGCGCCGGGGTCGGGTTCCGCCTGAGGCGGACGCCGCGCGACACCGTGTCCGCCGCCATTCGTCCCGCCATGGAGTAGATTGCAGCGTGCCCGCAACGGCCAAGGGGACATGCCATGGCCAAGATCATTGCCAGCACGCCGCAGCGTCTGGCGCTGCAGTCAGGCTCGACGACGCTGATCCTCGACAAAGACGCCGGCACCGCCGTGCTCCGGCGCAAGCTCCTGTTCTGGCCGCTCAAGCCGGTGGAGGCTCAGCTTTCGCAGGTCACAGGCGTCACCGTCGACGCGGCGGTCGACCGCGCGTCCGGCGTCGAGGTCTGCAACACCATGCTGGTGCAGTCGTCGGGCGCCGCATGGGCGCTGGCGGCGCGCGACAAGGCGGAGGCGGAATCGGCCGCCGCCGCCATGCGCGGGTTTTTGGGTCTCGGCGGCTGAGCGCGCCGGCCTACTTCGCCTTGATGCCGGCCTGCTGAATGATGCGCTCGTAGTCGGCGACGCTGCCCTTCAGGAACTCGCCGAAGGGCGCGCCGCAGCGGCCCACCGGGAACATGCCGCCCTGCGCAATCTTAGCTTGCACGTCGGACACCTTGAGCGCCTCGGTGAGCCAGCCGGACCACTGCTTGATCGCGGCGTCCGGCGTCTTCGCCGGCGCCATGATGCCGTAGTAGATCTCCGCCTCGTATTTGGCGATTCCGGTCTCGGTCAGCGTGGGCACATCCGGCATGGTCGGGACGCGCTTCGGCGACGTGGTGACGAGCGCGCGCAAGGTGCCGGCCTTGATCTGCGACACGACCGTCGGGTAGTCCGCCCACACCGCCTGGACATGGCCGCCCAAAAGCGCGTTGATCGACGGCGCGGTGCCGCCGTAGGGCACGTAGTTGATGTCGATCTTGGTCGCGAGCCTCAGCACCTCGATCGCCACGTGCAGCGCGGAGGCCGGACCGCCGCTCGCGAACGTGAACTTGCCGGGATTGGCCTTCGCGTAGGCCACCACGTCCTGCACCGTCTTCCACGGCGACGACGCCTGCACCACCAGCGGCATCGGTGTCGAGGCGAGGTAGCAGACGGGTTCGAAGCTCGCGAGCGTGTAGTTGCCGCGCTTGAGCGCCGGATTGACGGTGAACGAGTTGCCGACCAGCAGCACCGTATTGCCGTCGGGCGGGGAATTCATCGCCACCATGGTGCCGATCACCGTGCCGCCGCCCGGGCGGTTCTCCACCACCACGGTGTTTCCGGTGGTGCGACCGATGTGGTCGCCCAGAAGCCGCGAGATGATGTCGGGACCGCTGCCCGGCGTATAAGGCACGACGATCTTCACCGACTTGGATTGCGACACGGCGCTGCCGCCGGACAACGAGAACAGCGCGATTGCGGCGCAGGCCGCGCCGAGCACTTTCAGCCACTTCATCGGACGCTCCCCGAAAATTCTTGTTGGACGGCGGTAGCGTGCGGGGTTTCCGGCGACGCCGCAAGCTGGAATTGGGCGGCCGGGCGCGCGTCTCTGTCGCATGGGGCGCATGGCGCAAGTCCGGGAGCCGCAAGTCCGGGCGTTGCGCCGCGGCGCAAACGAAAGCGGGCCCCGTGAGGGGCCCGCACGACGATGTCCGGCCAATGCGCCTGTCAGTCGCGCACGCAGCGCCCGCGGCGCTCGCTCCAGCGCATGCCACGGCCGCAGCGCGGCGGACGGCGGATTTCCGGCACGCAGCGTCCGCGCACGCGGTGATAGCCGCGGCCGCAGCCGTCGCGGATTTCCAGGATGTTGCTTTGTATGCGCTCCGCGGCCTTGCCCAGCGACAGCGGCATGGCGTTCGCCTGCGCGACCAGCGTCGCGGACACGAAACCGGCGGCAAGAGCAACAGTGAGTGCGATATTCCTCAGCATGGTCGCAGCCTCCTTTTTCAAACGAAAAGATGCAGAGCGCCGCATGTTCGGAGGCGCGCGCGAATCGACCTTAGCAGACGGGGGTGCGGCGGCGTAGCGGCTTGTGCCGCCAAAGGCCGCGTGTGCGGCTCGACGATTCGCGCTGAGGCGGTAACTTGCGGCCGCTCAACCGATGCGGATGCCGAACCAAAAGATGCGGCTCGGCACGCGATCCTGCGGTGCGTGCGGCTTCAGGCTGAGCCCGCGCCAGAAGCCGACCAGCAGCGCGAGGCAGAACAGGCCGCCGAGCGCGGCGGGCATGGCGTTAAGAACGGTGGCCAGCATTCGCGGCTCCTTGCGCACGGCTTAACCATTGGTCGCGCGGCCGGAGGACCGGGTTCAGGCGCTTGAACCGGGCCCGGTCGGGCGGCGACCAATCGGGGAAGGCAACCGGGAGCGTGCCATGAGCGACAGCCAATCCCATCCGCAGATTCCGCCGCCTCCGGCGCGTCCGCGCCGCCGGATCGCGGGTTTCATTTTCCTGATGACGCTCGCGGGCTTCGGGCTTGGCGGCTATTTCCTCTGGCTGAAGCTGGAGCAGATCTCCACCATGATCGCAGGACCGGTGGCGATCGTGACCGTCGCCGGCGGCGCGGTCGCGGCGTTCGTCCTGCAGCTTCGCAACATGAGCGCGGGCGAAATCTTCGACGTGATCGGGGAAGCGTTCTACCTGGTGTTCGCCGCGATCGGCGCGGTGTTCCGCGGCATCTGGAATTGGTTCCTCGGCCTGATCGGTCTGGATTGAATCGTCGTGCCGCCGCTATACTGAGCCCGCCGGGGCGCCGAGCGCACGGCACGCGAGGCGGGCGCCATGGCCAACACCGTCGTGAAGCCGAGAACGCAAACCAAAACCAAGACGGCGCGCCCGCCGCTCTACAAAGTCATCCTGCTCAATGACGACTACACGCCGCGCGAATTCGTCGTGCTGGTGCTGAAAGCGGTGTTCCGCATGAACGCCGATCATGCCTATCGCGTGATGATGACCGCGCACCGCCGCGGCGCCTGCGTGATCGCAGTCTATGCGCGCGACGTCGCCGAGACCAAGGCCAAGGAAGCGACCGAGCTCGGCAAGCAGAAGGGCTATCCCTTGTTCTTCACCACCGAGCCGGAGCAGTAGCGGCGCTCACAGCGACGTTTGCTTTTGCCCGCATTCCTTGCAGGCGAACGGCACGCGGGTCTGCCCCGGCGCCGCCTTGACGCGGTTGGGCGCGCCGCACTTGCCGCACTTGGCCTCGATCCGGGTCTCGCCCTGCTTGACGGTGACGCCCTTGCGCTCCATCGCCTCCCGGACCAGCCGCTCGGCTTCCTCGCGCATCGATTGCTTCGACATGTCGTGCCTGTCCGGGTTCGAGCGGGGCATCTCTTAGCATCTTTTCGCGTCGGGTGGATGATGGTCCGCCGGCGGACGGCCGCGGCCGCCGGGGCGCGAACCGGCGCATCACAGCCGCGCGCAGAGGCAGGCCACGTTGACCAGGCAGGCCATCAGAAGCGTCAGGACCACCACCTTGTCGGCCACGGCAGGCTCCCCGGAAATCGTACAGGATGGGAATCGGACGCGGAGGATGAGGCGAGTCGGGGGTGGGAGTCCCAGGGAATGTTTTTTGCGGGATTCACGTCTCGTTTACGCGGCGGAGTCCGGTCGGGGGCGATTCCTTCAGGCCGCGACTCGGCTGCCGCCGGAGGCAGGCCCGCTCGCGCCGGTGCCCGGCTCAACCCCACCACAGCCAGGCCATGCGCGCCGCGGTGATCGCGCCGACCACGCCGATCGCCGCGATGAACATCCAGATCAGGATGTCGAACTGGCGCTTGAACTGCTGGACGTTCTGGCTCATGCGCGTCGGCCGCCGGAACAGGACGGAGCGCGCGAACAGCAGGACGGGGATGACGGCGACGGCGAGGGCGAGGAGTTTCAGGAGCATGGGGCGGGGATCCTGCGCGCATCATAAAGCAGGCCCGGGCGGAATAATCACGTGCGCGTGAGGAGGCCGGAATTGGCGGCCCGGATTCTCCTGTTATTTGGGCATGATCTTGTCCGAAAACCGGTTCCCACTTTTCGGGATCATGCCCTCGTTATCGGGATGTTTACCCGCCCCTCCCATGA
Source organism: Alphaproteobacteria bacterium (assembly GCA_016869215.1). Taxonomy (GTDB): domain Bacteria; phylum Pseudomonadota; class Alphaproteobacteria; order Rhizobiales; family Xanthobacteraceae; genus Z2-YC6860. Next base: position 7,792 of record VGEP01000047.1, read on the forward strand.
CACGCGGGCCGGATGGGGTGTCCCGTGTCGATATCCGTCGTTCAGGGGTTTGTCTGCTTCAACAGCTGCGACGAGGCGAAAGCCCGTCAGGGCAAGAACCCGCATCCGAAGCCCGGCGAAAGCGAATTCTCACGACCCGGTGTCGGCGGCGCGAGCGATCCGTCGCGGAGCGGCGAGGGCGGCACGGAGACCGCGGCGGCTGTCGCGCCGGTGGACGGCAGTGGTGAGGTGGCCGCGCTGATGAACGGCGCGACCGGACGGGTGGTTGATATTCTGGTGTAGGGGCCGGCAGGCGTCGTGGCGGCTATTCCGCCGCAACGCGAGGCGCACGCGCCCGCTTGGTGCCGCGCGGCCGGATCAAAGCCTCGGCCGGAATGCCCCAGTCGCGGTGCAGCTTCCAGGCCATCTGCATGGTGAGCCGCCGCCTGCGCCGGAGAATGTCGGAGGCGCGCTGGCGCGAGCCGAGAAGCCGGCCGAGTTCGACCTGCGTGAAGTTGCCGGTCTCCATGCGATAGCGGATCGCGTCGATGGGATCGGGGGGCTCGACCGGCCAGCGCTTCTTTTCGTAATCCTCGATCACCAGCGCCAGCAGGTCGAAGCGGTCGGCCTCGAGCGTGCCGGGTTTCGGCTCGTTGTCGAAATAGGTTTCGATGGCGTCGAGCGCGGCCTCGTAGTCGGCCTCGCTGCGGAGCGGGCGGACGGGCTTGGTCTTCTTCGTCATCCTCGCCATGTCATCCTCGCCATGTGACAGTCTCCGGATCGATGCGGTCGTACTCCGCATGCGTGCCTATGAATTTCACCAGCATCCGACCGAATGCGTAGGACACATGCACGACCAGCCGGTACTTGTTGCCGCCGAGGTCGAAGATCAGGCGATTGTCGCCGACGAAATCGACGGTTGTTCCGAAGTGCTGCTTGACGTCGGCCGGACCGCGCCAGCGCGCCTTGCTCACGACCGCGAACCAGGCGCGGATCGGCCGCTCGGCCTGCGGGTGGCGCTCCCAGAACCGGCGCAGCGTCCTGCGGGCGATCACCTGCATCAAGCCAAGATAGCTTGTAACCAGTTTGGTTACAAGAGGCGCCGGCGCGACGACGATCGCGGAAGAGCAGAAGGCCGGAGCCCGCATTAAGCGGCGCGAATTGCGGGAGAACACTGAGAACGGCGGTCCCGGATTTTGCTTCGCTCAATCCGGGCTACGCTCGCTGCGCCCCCGAAAGTACCCGCGCGATGGGCAGCAGATGATCCCGCGTCAGCGGCGCGAGCGGAAGCGTGTCGTCGCCCGGCGCGATCCAAACGATCTCCTCGATTTCTCTTGCTGGGGACACCGCCAAATCCGCGCGGATACAAAATGCCTCGGCATTGACGATGTGATCGGCCTCGTTCGCGGCCTGCGCCGTGAACACACCGAGATATTCCATCGCTTGCGGCTCGATGCGGACGCCAAGCTCTTCCTCCAGTTCTCGCACCAGCGCGTCGGCCGGGCTTTCATGGGGCTCGATCTTGCCGCCGGCTTGCATGAACGTCTGCGTGCCGCGTTTGCGCACCAGGAGCGTGCGTCCCTCGCTGTCGACGATCAGGGCCGCCGCGATGCGGATGGAGCGCCGGTCGGCTTCGGTCATGGCTTTCCGCTGTCCGTCCATTTGCGCTGAGGCGGTTGATAGTCCGCGAAGCGCGCGAGCAGGTCAGCGAGATCGGGACTGAAGATCAGCATATTGGCGTAGCTACTCTGCATGAACCCCTCGGTCACCATACGCATCGTCATCGCCTCCAGCGGATCGAAATAGCCGTTCACGTTCAGAAAACCACATGGCTTTTCGTGGATACCGAGCTGTGCCCACGTCCATTGCTCGAACATTTCCTCCAGCGTTCCGGCGGCGCCCGGCAACGCGACGAATCCGGAGGCCAATTCAGCCATTTTGGATTTGCGTTCGTGCAGGTTTTCCACGACGTGAAGCATGCTGAGGCCCGTATGCGCGATTTCGCGCTCCACAAGCCAGCGCGGAATGACGCCGGTGACGCGGCCTCCGGCGGCGAGCGCTGCGTCGGCGATGGCGCCCATGAGACCGACGCGGCCGCCGCCGTAGACGATTTCGATGCCGCGCCGCGCCAGGTCGCGGCCGACGGCGCGCGCAGCGTCGATGTAGGCCGTACCGTTGCCTGGGCTCGATCCGCAGAATACGCCCAATGCCGTCATCGCGCTTCTCCAGCCGCGAGCGTGGCGGTGAAAAAAGGGACGGCATACGTGCCGCCCCTGACTTCGCGACCAGCCTTGAGGCGTTAGAGCGTCAGCTGCACCCCGTCGTTGACCCGCACGTATCGCACTTCATGCACGTGCCATTCCGCACCAGCGTGAAATTCCCGCACTCGCCGCACATCTCGCCTTCGTAGCCTTTGGCCTTGGCCTCGGCCCGGCGTTCTGCGGCCTGCGCTTTCTCTTGTGCTTTCTCCTGCGCCTTCGCATCGCGCTGCGGCTGCTGCCAGTTCAGCGCTTCGAGCTTCTCCGCGGGCGAAAGCTTCGCCTCGGGCTCGGCCTTCAGCGCCGTTGCGCCCGCCGCATGCAGCGCGGTGACGTTGGCCGCGACCGCGATGCCGCGGGCGTCGCCGATCGAGGGTCCGCCGCCGGGCGAGGTCGTACCGCTCACCACCGCGAGCTTGTCGGTGCGGCTGCGCGTCAGGCCCTTCGACACGTAGCGGCCGGCGGGCTCGGGCTTGCCTTCGGCCTCCCCCTTGCCGAGCGCGTCGAATGAGCCTTCGCTCGGGTCGACGTGCGCGAGGTCGAAGCGCTCCATGTAGGAGATTGCAAGCTCGCGGAACACGTAGTCCAGGATCGAGGTCGCGTACTTGATGGTGTCGTTGCCCTGCACCGGCCCTTGGGGCTCGAAGCGGGTGAAGGTGAAGGCGTCGACATATTCGTCGAGCGGGACGCCGTATTGCAGGCCGAGCGAGATCGCAATGGCGAAGTTGTTGAGGAGGGACCTGAGCGCCGCGCCCTCCTTGTGCATGTCGATGAAGATTTCGCCCAGGCGCCCGTCCTCGTACTCGCCGGTGCGCAGATACACCTTGTGGCCGCCGACCACGGCCTTCTGAGTGTAGCCCTTGCGGCGGGCGGGGAGCTTCTCGCGCTCGCGCAGCACGGTGATGCGCTCGACGATCTTCTCCACCACGCGCTCGGCGGCGATGGCCGCGCGCGCGGCCTGCGGCTGGGCGACGAACGCCTCCACCGCGTCGTCCTCATCCTCCTCGTCGGCGATGAGCTGCGACTGAAGCGGCTGGCTGAGCTTGCTGCCGTCGCGGTAGAGCGCGTTGGCCTTGAGCGCGAGCTTCCACGAGAGGAGGTACGCGGACTTGCAGTCCTCGACCGTCGCGTCGTTCGGCATGTTGATGGTCTTGGAGATCGCGCCGGAGATGAACGGCTGCGCTGCCGCCATCATGCGGATATGGCTCTCCACCGACAGATACCGCTTGCCGATCTTGCCGCAGGGATTGGCGCAATCGAACACCGCATAGTGCTCGGCCTTCAGGTGCGGCGCGCCCTCGACCGTCATCGCGCCGCAGACGTGGACGTTGCAAGCCTCGATCTCGCGCTTGGAGAAGCCGAGATGCGAAAGGAGGTCGAAGCCCGGCTGCGCCAGCGCCTCGGCGGGCACGCCGAGCTGGTTCTTCAGCACGTCCTCGCCCAGCGTCCACTTGTTGAAGGCGAACTTGATATCGAAGGCGGTCGGCAGCGCCTTCTCGACCTTGGCGATGGCGTCCTGGGTGAAGCCCTTGGCCTTGAGCGTGGTGTGGTTGATGCCGGGGGCCTGTCCGAGCGAACCGTGGCCGACGGCGTAGCTCTCGATCTCGGCGATTTGCGCCTCGCTGTAGCCGAGCGCGCGCAAGGCGGCGGGCACCGCGCGGTTGATGATCTTGAAGTAGCCGCCGCCGGCGAGCTTCTTGAACTTCACCAGCGCGAAGTCGGGCTCGATGCCGGTGGTGTCGCAGTCCATGACGAGACCAATTGTCCCTGTCGGGGCAATGACGGTGGCCTGCGCGTTGCGGTAGCCGTGCTGCTCGCCGAGCGACAGCGCCTGATCCCACGCGCGTTTGGCGTGCGCCGAAAGCGAAGCGTAGCCCGAGTGCGTTGCAGCGATGTTGGCGTGGTCGAGCGGCACCGGGGGCGTGGCGACCTTCTCGTAGCCCGAACGCTCGCCGTAGGCCGCGCGGCGGTGATTGCGGATCACGCGGAGCATGTGCTCGCGGTTCTTCTTGAATCCGGGGAAGGGGCCCAGCTCCTTCGACATCTGCGCGGAGGTCGCGTAGCTGACGCCGGTCATGATCGCGGTCAGCGCGCCGCCGATGGCACGCGCGGCGTCGCTGTCGTAGGCGATGCCCGACGACATCAGAAGCCCGCCGATGTTGGCGTAGCCGAGGCCGAGCGTGCGGTACTCGTAGGACAGTTCCGCGATCTCGCGCGAGGGGAACTGCGCCATCAGCACCGAGATTTCCAGCACGATCGTCCACAGCTTCACGACGTGTTCGTAGCCCTCGACATCGAACTGTCGCGTCTGCTCGTTAAAGAATGTGAGCAGGTTGAGGGATGCGAGATTGCAGGCGGTGTCGTCGAGGAACATGTACTCCGAGCACGGGTTGCTTCCGCGGATCGGTCCCGACGCCGGGCAGGTGTGCCAGTCGTTGACGGTGGTGTGGTACTGCAGGCCCGGATCGGCGCAGGCCCAGGCGGCGTAGCCGATCTTCTCCCACAGTTCGCGCGCCTTGACGGTCTTGGCGATCTTGCCGGGCTTGGTGCGCCAGGTCAGGTCCCAGGAGCCGTCGGCCTCGACGGCCTTGAGGAATTCGTCGGTGACGCGCACCGAGTTGTTGGAGTTCTGGCCGGAGACGGTGAGATAGGCCTCGCTGTCCCAGTCGGTGTCGTAGACCGGGAAGTCGATGTCGGTGTAGCCCTGCTTGGCGAACTGGATCACGCGCTGGATCAGGTTGTCCGGCACCATGCTCTTGCGTGCGAGCTTGATCTCGCGCTTGAGCGCGGGGTTCTTCTCGGGCTGGAAGCAGTCGTCGCCGGAGCCTTCGCAGTTCACGCAGGCTTTCAGGATCGCCTTCAGGTGCTTCTGGTTGATCTTGGAGCCGGTGACCAGCGCCGCGACCTTCTGCTCCTCGCGCACCTTCCAGTCGATGAACTGCTCGATGTCGGGATGGTCGGTGTCGACGATCACCATCTTCGCAGCTCTGCGCGTCGTGCCGCCGGACTTGATTGCGCCCGCGGCGCGGTCGCCGATCTTGAGGAACGACATCAGGCCCGACGACTTGCCGCCGCCCTGCAGCTTTTCGCCTTCGCCGCGCAGCCTGGAGAAGTTCGTGCCGGTGCCGGAGCCGTACTTGAAGAGGCGCGCCTCGCGCACCCACAGGTCCATGATGCCGCCCTCGTTGACGAGGTCGTCGTTGATGGACTGGATGAAGCAGGCGTGCGGCTGCGGGTGCTCGTAGGACGATTTCGATTTGACGAGCTTGCCGGTCTTGTAGTCGACGTAGAAGTGGCCCTGGCTCGGCCCGTCGATGCCGTAGGCCCAGTGCAGGCCGGTGTTGAACCATTGCGGCGAATTCGGCGCGCACATCTGCGCGGCCAGCATGTAGCGAAGCTCGTCGAAGAACGCCTGCGCGTCGGCCTCGCCGTTGAAATAGCCGCCCTTCCAGCCCCAGTAAGTCCAGGTTCCGGCGAGCCGGTCGAACACTTGCTTGGCGGAATGTTCGGATGCGAATCGTTCGTTCTCGGGCAGTTCGGCGAGCGCGTCCTGGTCGGCGACCGAGCGCCACAGGAACGAGGGAACGGTCTCCTCCTCGACCTTCTTCAGGCGCGCAGGCACGCCGGCCTTGCGGAAATATTTCTGGGCCAGGACGTCCGACGCCACCTGCGACCAATACTCCGGCACCTCGACGTTCTCGGCCTTGAACACGATCGAGCCGTCAGGATTGCGGATCTCGCTCGTGGTCAGGCGGAACGCGATGTCCGCATACGGAGACTGGCCGTCCTTGGTGTAGCGCCGTTCAACCTTCATCGTTCTTGCCCCTTCCTTGCGCGCCGGGCGCCCGGAGGCCCCGGCATTTTATCCCCGGATGGGGGGTGTCCCCAGCCGATTTCAGTGTTCTTGACGCAACCCTTACGTGGTCACGGGAGCCGGATTCGGCACCCGTCGGCCCCTGGATTGGGGCTCTTTCCGGCAATTTCGGCGACGAAATCCCTGTCCCCGCCTGGCTCGATTTCCGGGCGGAAGGCTGTCGCCGATCTGCAAGATTGGGCGCGGCCAGGTGACGAGAAACGGACCCAGACCGCACGAGGGAAACGCTATGCCAGACTCGCCGCACGCGTCAAGCTATAGACACCGAGTCTGAATCAAATACTAAGTCTTGTGCCTCAGGTGTTAACTCTGGGGATTTCCCAGGGCGACTCACCCCGCACCCGAAGTATCGGACAAGTCGGGCGGATTCCGAAAGCCCCCTGCGTCATCGAGCTGTGATCTGCCTGTCACAAAGTCACAGTCAAGGGCGCAAAGGCTGAAAAGCGGGGATGGTTGTCCCGCCGTCCACCGCTTGATTGCGGACCGCAAAAAAGTGCGGCCGGGCAGGCAGGGGCGGCAGGCCGCAGGAGCGCGCGGCGACAGTGTCCACCGCAAGCTTCGCAGACGGTACGGCTTGCCTCGACATCGCTCCGCGGCGGTGGCATGAACGGCGTGCCCACAACGCGATTGCCTCGCCGATGAAGACTTTCCTGCTGCGATTCTTTACCTGGTGGAACGGCCAGACGTTCGGCACGCAGCTGTGGACCTGGCTCTACGGCGAGTTGGTCGGTCAGGACGAGTTCGGCAATCGCTACTACCGCACGCGCGGCGGCAAGATCGATCCCACGCTCCTCATGGAGCGGCGCTGGGTCGTCTACAACGGCTACGCCGAAGCCTCGGCCGTTCCGCCGTCGTGGCACGGCTGGCTGCATCACACCGTCGACGTGCCGCCGACGCAGGAACAATACCGGCCGCGCGCCTGGCAGAAGCCGCACCGTCCGAATCTCACCGGCACGCCTGGCGCGCAGCGACCGAGCGGTTCGACGCTGGCGCAAGGCCGCAGGCCCAAGGCGACCGGCGACTACAAGGCCTGGACGCCCGGCCGCTGACGTTGCGGCCGTCCGGAAACGGCCCGGCAACGCCCTTCCGCCGCCGTATTCCCCGTGTTAACCGGGCTTGCCGCGGCGATTGCAGCCGTCCGCGCAAAATCTGCCGAGGCTGACCATATTGTGCCGATGGTCCGACGAATCCTGATCGCGCTGACGTTGACGGCCGGCTTGACGGCGGCTGCGCCCGCCGTTGCGCAATGGGGCACGATCTTCGGCACCGATCCGCCGCCGCGCCCGCCGGGCAACGTGCCGATTCGCCCGCCGTGGGAGCGGGAGCCTGATCGCGATCCGCGCGGCGGTCTGCCGCCCGGCCCGCCGCCGGGCAGCCGCATCCAGACCCAGCCGCTGCCGCCGCCGCCCGGCGTCACCGCAGCCCCGCCGCAGCAGCGCCCGCAAACGGGCCAGCCGCCCACGCAGCAGCGCCAGCCGCTGCGCGGCACGCAGCAGGCTGCGATTCCGCCGCAGCCGCAGGACGACGGCACGATCGTGACGCCGTCGGCCAACCGGATCGGCAATCCGACGGCGGTGTTTTCGGGGCTCGACAAGATCACCGGCCGGATCATTACGTTCGACGTCGCGATAGACGAGACCGTGCGCTTCGGCGCGCTCGAAGTCACGCCGCGCGCCTGCTACACGCGCCCGCCCACGGAAGCGCCCTACACCGACGGTTTCGTCGAGGTCGACGAGTTGACCTTGCAGGGCGAGCTGCGACGGCTGTTCACCGGCTGGATGTTTGCGGCGAGCCCCGGCCTCAACGCGGTCGAGCATCCGATCTACGACGTCTGGCTCGCCGACTGCAAAGGCGGCAAATCGCCTGCCGTGACCGTGGAAGCCAAGCCCGAGCCGCCGCCGGCGCCACCGCGCCCGCCGCAGCGGCGCGCGCAACCGCCGCGTCAGCAGCTTCCGCCGCCGCCGCGTTGACCTATCCCTGCGCGAGCCGCAACGCGTCCTCGCCGGAAACCGGCCGGTCGAACGGCAGCGCCGCGAAGTCGGCTTCGCCCACCAGCGCGTCTTCCAGCAGCTTGTGATACTGCCGCCGCGGCACCTCGATCGCGCCGAACGTCATCAGATGGGCGGTGACGAACTGCGTGTCGAGCAGTGCGAAGCCACCGGCCTTCAGGCGCGCCACCAGATGCACCAGCGCGACCTTCGATGCGTCGCGCGCGCGGTGGAACATGCTTTCGCCGAAGAACGCGCGGCCGAGGCTGACGCCATAAAGCCCGCCGGCGAGCGCGCCGTCCTCGTAGGCCTCGACGCTGTGGCAATGGCCGATCTCGTAGAGCTTGCCGTAGAGCGTGCGGATGCGGACGTTGATCCAGGTCCGCGCGCGGCCCGCCTGCGGCGCGGCGCAGCCGTCCAGAACGCCCGCGAAGTCGCAATTCACCCGCACTTCGAATTGGCCGGAGCGCACGGTGCGCGCCAGCCGCGAGGGCACATGGAACCCGTCCAGCGGAATGACGCCGCGTAGCGGCGGCTCGATCCAGTGCAGGCCCGGATCGTCCGCGCTTTCCGCCATCGGGAAGATGCCGCAGGCATAGGCCTTGAGCAGCACTTCGGGCGTGATCTCGATGAATGCGGTGTCGCGGCTGGCCATGGTGATGCAATGTAGCGCGTGGCGGCTTGGCTGCAAAATTTCTCGGCTTGCCACGGTTCGTGGTATTGTTCCGTCGTGCTTCGCCGCTCAACTCGCCCTTCGCTGCGCCGCGCGCTGGCCGTGGCCGCAGCCTACGTCCTGGTCCTGCAAGCCATGCTGGCCGGGTTCGCGACCGCGCTTGCCGTTGCGAAGGCGGCCGGCGGCGACCTGAGCGTTGCCATCTGCCATGGTGTGCAGGACGCCGGGCAGGCTCAGGGCGGAAGCAATCCGGCCGATGGCGTGCCGTGCGCGCACTGCGCGCTTTCGGCGTCGGCGCACGCGGTTCTGCCCGAGCCGCCCACGGCCTACGCGGCGCTGCCCGAAGCGGCTGGCGCTGTTGCGGCGGTAGAAGCGCAGGCGGCCAGGGCGCCGTTTGCGCCACGCGACGGGCCGGCGCGCGCGCCGCCGGATATTGCCTGAACGATCCGACTGCCGATGCGTGGCGCTTCTTGCGCGCCGCGCGCTCCGTTCATGCAAAATCGAAAGAGCTATCCCATGATCCGTCTTGTTTCTGCCGTCGCCATTGCGGTCGCGGCGATGTCGTCCGCCAACGCCCATGTCACGCTTGAGCGCCAGGAAGCCCACGTCGGTGCGCCATACAAGGGCGTGCTGCGGGTGCCGCACGGCTGCGAGGGAACGGCGACTGTCACGCTCCGGGTGCGGATTCCGTCCGGCGTGATCGGCGTCAAGCCGATGCCGAAGCCCGGCTGGACGCTGACCACGGTCACTTCGAAGTACTCCAAGACCTACAAGCTCTATCACCGCGACGTGTCCGAAGGCGTCACCGAGATCAACTGGTCCGGCGGCAAGCTCGCCGATGCCTGGTACGACGAGTTCACGTTCATTGCGGTGCTCGCCTCCGACCTCGAAGCCGGCAAGACCATTCATTTTCCGGTGGTGCAGGAATGCGAGAAGGGCGTGCACCGCTGGATCGAGATTCCCGCGGCGGGCAAGTCGCGTTCGGATTATCCGGAGCCCGCGCCGGAGCTTCGGCTGCTGCCGGCCGCTGCACCCCGGCATTGATCGCGCAATGCGCGCGATCGCGATCCTGATCGCAATCGCCGCCGCGCTCGCCAACGCGGGCGCGGCGATGGCGCATGCCTCGCTCACCGGCAGCGAGCCGGCCCACCGCGCCGTGGTGCCGGAGCCGCCCCGCGCGGTCACGCTGACGTTCAATGAGCCGGTGTCGCCCTTGACGCTGCGCCTGGTGCGGCCGGGCGGGGAGGCGGGCGACCTGAAGGACATCGCGCTGCGCGGCAACGGCCTCGTCGTCGCGCTGCCGGCGGCGCTCGGCGAGGGCACGCATCTTGTGAGCTGGCGCGTCGTCTCGGCCGACGGCCATCCGGTCGGCGGCACGCTCTTGTTCTCGGTCGGCCAGCCGAGCGCGCAGGAGCCGGAAGGAGGCGCTGCGCCGGACAACAGGTTGCGCGGCGCGATCTGGCTTGCGCGGCTCGCGATCTATCTCGGGCTGTTCGGCGGCGTCGGCGGCGCGTTCTACGCCGGCTGGATCGCTGCCGGTTCGCTCGCCGGAGGCGCGCGCCGTGCTGTCGCCGCCATGCTGGAATGCGGGATCGTCGCGGCCCTGCTGTCGGTCGGGTTGCAGGGCGCGGATGCGTTGGGGCTCGGCCTGTCCGGGATCAAGGATACGCGGACCTGGGCCACCGGTTTCGGAACGTCGTACGGGGTCACCGCACTGGCCTCGGCGGCAGCAATGCTCGCGGCGCGCCTCACGCTCGATTCGCCGAGCCGCCGCTGGTTTTCCGCGGTGGCGCTCGCCGGAACGGGCGTTGCGCTCGCCGCAAGCGGGCATGCCAGTGCGGGGTCCCCGCAGTGGCTGATGCGGCCCGCCGTGTTCGTCCATGCTGTGTCGGTGGCGTTCTGGACCGGCGCGCTGCTGCCGCTGGCGTCTGCGCTCCATGCACACCGGTTGGACGAACTGCGGCGCTTTTCGCGCGCGATTCCCTTGCCGCTTGCGGCGCTCATTGTGAGCGGCGCAATTCTGGCCGCCGTGCAGTTGCGTGAGTTCGGTGCACTATGGACGACGGACTACGGCGTGATACTCGCAGCAAAGCTTATCGCGGTCGCAGCGCTCCTCGTGCTCGCGGCGTTCAACCGCCGCGCAACCGCGGGCGTGCTGACGGGTGACGAAGGCGCAAGCCGCCGTATCGCCACAGTGGCGCGCACGGAAGCAGTCATCGTCATGGTCGTGCTGATGCTTGTGGCGTCGTGGCGCTTCACGCCGCCGCCGCGGTCCCTGATCGACGCGGCGCACGCGCCGCTGCAGGTCCACCTCCACGGCGGCACGGCGATGGCGGACGTCAAGATCGAGCGCAACCGCGACGGCAGCCGGCGCGTGACCGTGGTCGTGCTCGATGGCCAGTACGGGCCGCTCGCATCCAAGGAAGTGACCGTGATTCTTGCCAGGCCGGATGCCGGGATCGAGCCGCTGCGGCTGCGCGCGCGCCACGTCGAGGCCACCGTCTGGTCGGTCGACGGAGTCGACATCCCGCTGCCGGGCCGCTGGAACCTGCGGGTCGATATTCTGATCGACGACTTCGAAAAGGTGGCCATCGAGGACGCAGTGGAGCTAGCTCGTTGAAGTTAAGCCCACTCAGGCCTTGGTCAGCTTCTCCATCAAATTCATCGGCAGCGGGAACACGATGGTGTTCGAGCGCTCGCCGGCGATGCTCTGCAGCGCCGTCAGGTAGCGGAGTTGCATGGCCTCCGGGCGGGCGGCGAGGATTTCGCCTGCCTGGGCGAGCCGTTCGGCGGCCTGGAACTCGCCCTCGGCGTCGATCACCTTGGCGCGGCGGATGCGCTCCGCTTCGGCCTGCCGGGCGATGGCGCGCACCATGGTTTCGTTGATGTCGACGTGCTTGAGTTCGACGATCGATACCTTGATGCCCCAGATGTCGGTCTGCTCGTCGAGGATGCGCCGGATGTCGTTGTTGAGCTTCTCGCGTTCCGCCAGCATCTGGTCGAGATCGTGCTGGCCCAGCACCGAGCGCAGCGTGGTCTGCGCGAGCTGGCTCGTGGCCTCGTCGAAGTGCTCGACCTGGATAATCGCCTTCTCGGGATCGAGCACGCGGTAATAGACCACGGCGTTGACGCGGACCGAGACATTGTCCTTGGAGATCACGTCCTGCGGCGGCACGTCGAACACCCGCGTGCGCAGGTCGACGCGCACCATCTGCTGGATGAACGGGACGATGATGACGAGGCCGGGACCCTTCACCTTCCACAGCCGGCCGAGCAGGAACACCACCGCGCGCTCGTATTCGCGCAGGATGCGGATCGAATAGCCAAGCAGGAGCAGCACCGCGACGATCGGAATGGCGACGCCGAACCAGTTCGCGAAATCGGACCACATGCTGACCTCCTCAATGGCGTGCGGACGCTGCCGCCCGTCACGCCTCGACGTAAAGCGTGAGCCCGTCGCGGCGCACGATCCGCACGGTAGAGCCGGCCTTCAGCGGCGCCTCGCTGCGCGCCGCCCAGATCTCGCCTTCCGTCCGAACGTGGCCGCTGTCGCCCTGCCAGTCGACGACCTGGCCGGTCTCGCCTATCAGCCGCTCGCCGCCCATGACCGGCGGCCGTCGCCGCGCCTGCAGGGCGGCTGCGACCACGCCGAAGACCAGCAGGGCGGTGGTGAGCGTCGTTCCAACGACCAGCGGCAGCGAAACTGCGACCTCGATGTCGCTGCCCGCGCCTTCGAACAGGAAGTAGGCGCCGGCCGCGAACGCCAGCACGCCGCCGATGCCGAGCACGCCGATCCCCGGCGTGAACGCCTCGCCGACCATCAGGCCGATGCCGAGCAGCAGCAGGCCGAGCGCGCCGTAGTTCACCGGCAGCGCCGACAGCGCAATCAGCGCCAGGATCAAGCTGATGCCGCCGACCGTGCCCGCGACCAGCGATCCGGGGTTCCAGAACTCGAGAATGATGCCGTAGATGCCGACCATCAGCAGGATGAAGGCGACGTTCGGGTTGGAGATCACCGAAAGCAGCCGCGTACGGAAATCCGGCGTCAGCGTCACGATTTCCGCGCCCTTCACCGTCAGCGTCTGCTCGCCGCCCGCGACCGCGACCTTGCGGCCGTCGATCCTGGCGAGCAGGTCTTGAAGGCTCACAGCGGTGGTGTCGACCACGCCTTGCTTCGCCGCTTCGTCTGCGGTGAGCGTCGCCGCCTCGCGTACCGCCTTTTCGGCGAACTCGACGTTGCGCCCGCGCAATTGCGCGAGGCTGCGAAGGAGCGCGACCACGTCGTTGATCGCCTTGGTCTGGGCGGTGGTCTGCTGCGGCTGCGCCGGCTTGTCGTCCTTGCCGGGCTGGCGCTGCGGCTGCGGCAGGCCGGGCAGGCCGCCGATCTCGATCGGCGTCGCCGCGCCGAGATTGGTGCCGGGCGCCATCGCCGCGACATGTGCCGCATAGACGATGAAGGTGCCCGCGGATGCGGCCTGCGCGCCGCTTGGCCCGACATAGACCACGATCGGGACCGGCGATGCGACCATCTGCTTGATCAGGTCGCGCGTCGCGCTGACGAGACCGCCCGGCGTGTCGAGGCGCACGATCAGCGCCGCGGCCTGGTCGGAGCGCGCCATCGCGATGGCCAGTTCGAGCTGACGCACGGTGGACACGCCGATGGCGCCGGAGACTTCGGTAACATACACGCGGGCCTTGCCCTGGCCGGGCGCCGGCGCAGCCAGGGTCAGCGCGAGGATTGCCGCCGCGAACGCTGCAAACGCCGACAAGACCCAAACCCGGGCGCGCGGCGGAGGGGCTGTGGTTCGAACCATGCGTCCCCGCAAGATGCCGGAATGCGCGACGCGCCCGCCATCAGGCCGGCCGCATCCGCGCTGCAAGTCATTAAATAGGAACTGTTGCGGCGGCGTCCAGCGCCCAGGCGCGTGCCGCGGCGGTCTTCAGCGGTCCATGCCGCCTTCGGCGAGGAAGCGTTCGAGCCAGTGGATGTGATAGTTGCCGTCGATGATGTCCTGCGTGCGCACCAAACGCTGGAACAGCGGCAGCGTGGTCTCGATGCCGTCGACCACAAATTCGTCCAGCGCGCGCTTGAGCCGCATCAGGCATTCGGTGCGGGTCTTGCCGTGCACGATCAGCTTGCCGACCAGCGAGTCGTAGAACGGCGGGATCGCGTAGCCCTGATAGACCGCCGAATCCACGCGCACGCCGAGGCCGCCCGGCGGATGGTAGGACGCGATCCGACCCGGCGACGGCAGGAAGGTCCGCGGGTTTTCGGCGTTGATCCGGCATTCGATGGCGTGGCCGCGGAATTCGACCTCGCTCTGGGCCGCGGGCAGGTTGCCGCCGGCGGCGACGCGGATCTGTTCGAGCACGAGGTCGATGCCGGTGATCATTTCGGTCACCGGGTGTTCGACCTGGATGCGCGTGTTCATCTCGATGAAGTAGAAGCGCCCGTCCTCGAACAGGAATTCGACGGTGCCGGCGCCGACGTACTGCAATTCGCGCATCGCCTTCGCCACCGTCTCGCCGATGACGTCGCGGGCCGCGGTGTTGAGCGCGGGCGAGGGGCTTTCCTCCAGCACCTTCTGGTGCCGCCGCTGCAGCGAACAGTCGCGCTCGCCGAGATGGATGGCGCCGCCGCGGCCGTCGCCGAACACCTGGATTTCGATGTGCCGCGGCCTCTGCAGATACTTTTCGAGATAGACCGCGTCGTCGCCGAACGCCGCCTTGGCCTCGGCGCGGGCGGTGGCGAGCGCCATCGCAAGCTCGTCCTCGTGGTGGGCGACCTTCATGCCGCGGCCGCCGCCGCCGGCGGCGGCCTTCACCAGCACGGGAAAGCCGATGTCGCGGGCGATGGCGAGCGCGTCGGAGTCGGTCGTCACGCCGCCGTCGGAGCCGGGCACCACCGGGATGCCGAGGCGTTTGGCGGTGCGCTTGGCCTCGATCTTGTCGCCCATCAGCCGGATGTGCTCGGCCTTGGGGCCGATGAAGTGGATGCCGTGCTCGGCCAGGATTTCGGCGAAGCGCGCGTTCTCGGACAGAAAACCGTAGCCGGGATGGACTGCGTCGGCTCCGGTGATCTCGCAGGCCGCGAGCAGGGCCGGGATGTTGAGATAGCTGTCGCGCGCGGGCGGCGGGCCGATGCAGACGCTCTCGTCGGCGAGCCGCACGTGCATGGCGTCGGCGTCGGCGGTGGAATGCACCGCGACGCTCGGAATGCCGAGTTCCTGGCAGGCGCGCAGCACCCGCAGCGCGATCTCGCCGCGATTGGCGATCAGGATCTTGTCGAACATGGCATCTCGCCGCGGCGCGTCCGGGGCATGCTCATTCGATGATCATCAGCGGCTCGCCGAATTCCACCGGCTGGCCGTCCTCGACCAGGATTTTCGTCACCGTGCCGGAGCGCGGCGCAGGAATCTGGTTCATCGTCTTCATCGCCTCGACGATCAGCAGCGTGTCGCCCGCGACCACCTTGCTGCCCTCGTCGACGAACGGCATCGCGCCCGGCGAGGGGCCGCGGTAGGCGGTGCCGACCATCGGCGACGTGACGGCGCCCGGATGCTTGGCGGGATCGCCTGCAGCGGGCTTCGCGGCTCCGGCGGATGCGGCCGCCGCCGCCGCTGGGGCCGCTGCGACCGATACCGCCGTTGCGCCGCGCCCGACGCGCACGCGGAAACCGTCGCGCTCGATTTCGATCTCGGTGAGGCCGGTTTCTTCCAGCAGCTTCGCCAGTTCGCGGATCAGGTCGCGGTCGATGGCGGGCTTATCGTCGGACATGATGCCTGGTCCGCACTCAGCGCTTGCGCGGCGCGGCCGTCGCGGCGAGGCCGTCGATGGCGAGCGCATAGCCGTCGATGCCGAAGCCGCAGATCACCGCCTTGGCGGCGAGCGACACATAGGAATGGTGCCGCCACGGTTCGCGCGCGTGAATGTTGGTGATGTGGCACTCGACGGTCGGCACGCCGACAGCCTTGATGGCGTCGTGCACGGACACCGACGTGTGGGTGAGGCCGGCGGGGTTGATCACGATGCCCGCGGCCTTGTTCGCGCCGGCCTCGTGAATCCAGTCGACGATCTCGCCCTCGTGGTTCGACTGCCGGAACTCGACGGCGAAGCCGTGGGCGGCGGCGGCCTTGCGGCACAGCTTCTCGACGTCCTTCAACGTCGCGCGGCCGTAGATCTGCGGCTCGCGCGTGCCGAGCAGGTTCAGGTTCGGGCCGTTCAGCACGTAGACGGTCTTGTTCCGGGTCGATTTGGCCATGTCGATTTACGCCACGTCCGGCGCCTGCGAAGGATCGCCCCGGCGCGGCCGAATCCGCCGCCGCGCCAACGCGTTACAAGACTTATAGGCACCTGCCCCGGAAAGGGGAAGCCCAAGGCCCGGCGGGCGCGGGGCGGGCCGCTCAGTTCGTGGCGGCCTTGATGCCGAGCACCTTGGCGATTTCCGCAACGGTCGCGCGCTGTTTGTCGATCGAGGCCGCGAATTCGGCCGCCGAGCCCGGGATCACCACCTGGCCGGTGGCCTGCAGGCGCGACACGATGACGGGATCCGACAGCACCTCTTTCACGTCGCTTGCGATGCGCTCGCGCAACGCCGCGGGCATGTCGCGCGTGCCGAAGATGCCGACCAGGCCATCGAACGTGAGCTGCGGGAAACCGGCCTGCGCCACGGTCGGCACCCCCGGGATGACCGCCGTAGGCTCGCTGGCGGTGATGGCGAGCCCCTTGATGCGGCCGGCCTGGATCGCGCCGCGGACGATGGCGTGGGCCGCCCAGTAGAGATGCAACCGCCCTTCGAACACGTCGTTGATCGCCTGCACCGTGTCGCGATAGGGGATCTTCGCCATGCTGAGGCCGGAGCTCTTCAGGAACGCCGCGAGCACGAGGTCGGTTGCGCCGGTCACGGTCGCCCAGTTGTATTTGCCCGGCTCCTTGCGGACGCGGTCGAACAGTTCCTTCAGCGAACCGACGTTCATCGACGGCGGCACGCCGATCGAGATCAGCGTCGCGCTGACGCGGGCGACCGGCGACAGGTCGCGCGGGTCGTAAGGCAGCTTGGCGTGCAGATAGGGATGGGCCGTGAACGACGACGCCGGCCCGAACAGCAGCGTGTGGTCGTCGCGCGCGCCGGCGAAGGCGTTGATCGCGACAAAGCCGTCGCCGCCGGGGCGGTTCTCGACCACCACCGACTGGCCCCATTTCGCGGTGAGCTTTTCGGAGATCAGGCGCGCGCCGATGTCGGCGCCGGAGCCCGGGCCGAGCGTCAGAATGAATTTCACCGTGCGCTGCGGCCAAGCCGGTGCCTGAGCCTGAGCCGCGGCCGGACCGGACTGCGGCATGAACCCGAACGATGCCAGGACGATGGCGCCCATCAGGGCTTTCACGATCTGCATGGCTGTTCCTCCCCGGAGTGTTCGCGTCGCGCTTGGTTCGCGTGTTTGGTCCAATGGTCGATGATCGAGGCACGGCTGTAAAGGCGCGTGCGACGTTCTGCGCCGCGCAGCATTCCGCCGGTCGAAATGAATGGGACGCTAGTGGAGCGGATTTGACATTCGCTACCCACCTTGCCGCGAAGTCGAGAAGCGAATGTCAAATCCAAAGCTCCACTAGCAAGCATAAGTTGCTAGTGGTCCTTTGATTCCAACATTCGCAAACAAGCCTGCCGAAACGGGATGCGAATGTTGGAATCGGACCACTAGCAGACCGACTTGCCGCAGCGGGATTCGTTGATTTTGCCCCTGAGCGCTTCGAGCCCGACGGCGCCGACCACCACGTTCTGGCCGATTACATAGCTCGGCGTGCCGTTGAGCCCGAGCTTCTCGGCAAGGCTCATGCTTTCCTCAAGGCTGGTGCGGGCTTCCTCGCTCGCCATGTCGCGCTCGATGCGCGCGACGTCGAGCCCGACTTCGCGTGCGGCAGCGAGCGCGCGGGCGCGGTCGACCTGGCCGCGTCCGGTGAGCAGCTTCTGGTGGAACTCGAGATACTTCTTGCCGGTCTTGTCCTGCATCCGCACGGCGACGCCGACGCGCGCGGCGTCGACCGAGGCCGGGCCGAGCACCGGGAATTCCTTGAGCACGACCCGCAGCTTCGGGTCGGCCTTCATCAGCACCATCATGTCTTCGAGCGCGCGCTTGCAGTAGCCGCAGTTGTAGTCGAAGAACTCGACGAAATTGACATCGCCCTGCGGGTTGCCGACCACGACGTGGCGCGGCGAGTTGAACAGCAGCTGGGCGTTGTCCTTGACGGCGGCCTTGTGCTTTTCGGCCTCCGCAGCCGCCTGTCGCTTCTCAAGCTCGGCGATCGCCTCCTGCAGCACCTCCGGGTTCTTGAGCAGATATTCGCGGACGATGCGCTCGATCTCGCCGCGCTGCGCTCCGCTGATGGTCTGGGCGTCGGCCGCGAACGCGCCGACGGCGAGCGGCAGGCAGGCGGCGAAGGCGATACGGGGAAAGAGGCGCATGGATTGTCCTTTTCGGAATCAGCGTGGACCGGAGCCCAGATTCGGCGGCTTATAGGTGGCTAAATCGTCGGCCTTGACCCAGCCGGGCGAACCGACGGGAAAGCGGGTCTTGGCGCGAGAGGCGATGTCACGCGCCGTCTTATGGTCGCCGCGGAAAAACGCCGCCTGGGCTGCGGCGAGGTCGGCTTCCGCCAGGTTCCCGGTGCGGCTGTAGGCCATGGCGAGCTGCGCGTAGCCCTGGGACGCTTCGGGCTCGCGCATCAGCGCCGAGCGCAGCAGCTTGACGGCCTCGCCCGCCAGTTTGGGATCGTTGGTGGCGTTGAGCGCCTGGCCCAGCATGACCTGGATCAGCGCCGGACTCGGCGCCAGCTGCGCCGCCCGCCGCAGCGGGGCGATGGCTTCGGCGGGCTTGCCGCCTTCGAGCAGCGCCTGGCCCTTCAACTCGTGGAAGTAGGGGTTCCCGGGCTGGGCCTGGATCAGGGCGTCGATCTGTCCGACTGCGCCGCGCAGCGCGCCATGCCGGTAGGTGGCGATGGCGCGGGCGTAGCGCGCCGGCAGGCTGTTGTCGCTGAACGGATAGCGGCGCGCCACGGTGTCGCCGCGGTCGAGGAAACCGATCAGCTTGGCGCGCATCATGTCGTGGCGCAGCTGCAGTTCGGGCGAGTCCTTCTTGTCCCAATGCGGGCTGGTCCTGGCGAGCGCGCCGAGCGACGACACGCGTTCCGCCGGAAGCGGATGGGTCGACAGGTAGGGGTCCGCATTGTGCGCCACGAACAGGACCTGGTCGGCGAGGCGCTTGAAGGTTTCGTACATGCCCTTTGGCGACTGGCCGGTGTCGTTGAGGAACTTTACCGCGGCACGGTCGGCCTGCTCCTCCTGCGAGCGGATGTACGACAATAGCGAGCGGCGGATCGACTCCTGCGGCCCCATAATTGCGGCGGCCGGGTTTCCGCCCACGCCGCCGCGGGACGCGGCGATCATGGCGCCCGCGCCGAGCAGAACGGCAATGATCGACTGCGTCTGCGCCATCGCCAGTTGCTGGCGCAGCCGCGACAAGTGCCCGCCCGCGATATGTCCGGTTTCGTGGGCGAGCACGCCGATCACTTCGTTCGGCGTCTTGGCGTCCATCAGCAGGCCGGCATTCATGAAGATGCGGCGGCCGTCCATGACGAAGGCGTTGAACGAGCGGTCGTTGATCAGGACGATCTGGATGTTCTGCTTGGCGAGGCCCGCGGCGCGCAGGATCGGCTGCGTGTACTCGCGAAGCAGTTGCTCGATCTCGGCGTCGCGGATCAGCGGGATGCCGCCTTGCGCGCTTGCTGCAGTCGGCGACGCCAGCAACGAGACGGCCGTCAACAGCGCCACCGCGCGCGCGGCTGGCGCCGCGCGTCGGGCCCTGATAGGTCTTTCACCTTCGATCATGTGCGTCTGAAGCGAGGCGTCCCGGTTCGGCCAACCTAGAGACGCGTTCCGGCAGGGTCAACGCGGGCGCCGATCACGTCTGGTTGCGGCCGTAAGCCGGGACTTAAGGAGCGTCGGAATGCGGCAGCAGCGGGGCGGAACCGCGGAGGGCGCGCTGTGACGCTCGACGCCGCGCGGCGGCTGGTTGCGCCTTCGGCGCGCAGCGACGTTCCGCCGTTCATGGTCATGGACGTGATGGCCGCAGCCGCCCGGATCGAAGCGTCGGGCGGCCGCGTCATCCATATGGAAGTGGGGCAGCCGGCCGCGGCTGCGCCGTCGCCAGCCATCGAGGCCGCGCGCCGGGCGCTCGGCTCGGGACCGCTCGGCTACACCGAGTCGCTCGGCATCGGTTCGCTGCGGCGGCGGATCGCGCGGCACTACGCGGATTCCTACGGCCTTGAGATCGATCCGCAACGCGTGATCGTGACCACCGGCTCGTCGGCGGGCTTCATCCTGGCGTTTTTGTCGATGTTCGATCCCGGCGACCGGGTGGCGATCGCCAATCCCGGCTATCCGCCGTACCGTCACATCCTGACCGCGCTCGGCTGCGAGCCGGTATTGATCGAGACCTCGGCGGACACGCGCTGGGCGATCACCGGCGAAAGCCTGCGCGCCGCGCACGCACGCGCGCCGCTGGCCGGACTGCTGGTCGCGAGTCCCGCCAATCCCACCGGCACGATGATGACGCCGCAGGCGCTCGGCGAGCTGATCGCGACGGCGGAGAGCCTCGGCATCCGCGTCATCTCCGACGAAATCTACCATGGCCTCGACTACGCGGTGCCGAAGGAGACCGCGGCGCAGCTGTCGGACAGCGCGCTGGTCATCAATTCGTTCTCGAAATACTTCTGCATGACCGGCTGGCGCATCGGCTGGATGATCGCGCCGGAACCGCTGGTGCGGCCGATCGATCGCCTGCAGGGCAACCTCGCAATCTCGGTTCCGACATTGTCGCAGATCGCGGCGGAGGCCGCGTTCGAAGGCCGCACCGAGCTCGAAGCGATCAAGCACGGCTACGAGGACAACCGAAAGATTCTGATCGAGGGTCTGCCCGGGGCGGGGCTCGACAAATTCCTACCCGTCGACGGCGCGTTCTATCTCTACGCCGACGTGTCGAAGTTCTCCAACGACAGCTTCGACTTCGCCAAGCGACTGTTGGCCGACGCACACGTGGCGGCAACGCCGGGCGTCGACTTCGATCCAATCAACGGCAACAGGTTCGTGCGTTTCTGCTACGCCCGTTCGTCCGCCGACATGCGCGAGGCGGTGGAGCGGATCGGCGGCTGGCTGCGCAGGTTATGATGGCGCGCTGCGAGGCATAAGACGCGAATGGTCAGACGCCGCCCTTCGCTCGGACTGTTCGGCATCTTCGGCCGCGCGCCGGAGCTGCGGCAGCTCGATCAGACCTTCCGCGCGCTGGACGTGCATCCACGGCTGGTGCCGGAAGCCGTGAAGCTCACCATCATCAGCCTGCTGCAGGACCACGCCGAGAACGGCAAGCCCACGCCGCAGGCCTATCGCGCCGCGGCCGAGATCGTGGGCTACTGCATCATGGGTCCGGTTGCTTTCGCCACGCTCGACGACGACGCCTCGCTGGTGACGGCCATCGAGGAGCGTATCGAGCGGGCGCTGGAGTTCACCTCGACGCTCGACGCCAAGCTCGTGCTGCTGGCGCTGCATGCCGGCGTGATCCAGAAGAGCGTTGTCGAGCACTTTCAACTTGAGTCCGAGAACGAGTGACGCCGCGATTGTCTCGTGTGCGGGCGGTGGCCCATCGGCTTGAGCGTTTTCTTCCCGCGAGCCGGTTCCCACTTCGCTTCAAAACGCTATAGGCTCGCCGCAACCGGCCGATGTCAGGCCGGACTTTGGGAGAGCGCCGATGGTTCGCAAATTCACCTCGTTCATGACGTTGTTTGCAGCCGCGATCGCGGTCGCGGCCACCGCGCCGCCCGCGCAAGCGCAAAGCGGCTTTCCCAACAAGCCGATCCGGCTGATCGTGCCGCAGGCACCGGGCAGCGCGACCGATACCATCGCGCGCCTCGTTGCGGCGGAGATGGGGCCCGTACTCAAGCAGCAGATCGTGATCGAGAACCGGCCGGGCGCGGCCTTCACCATCGGCCTCGATATCGTCGCCAAGGCGCAGCCCGACGGCTACACCATCGCCATCGGCCCGGTCGGCGCGCTCGCCATCAGCCCGAACATGGTGCCGAAGCTGCCCTACAGCATCCTGAATGACTTCCAGCCGATCGCGATGATCAGCCGCGGCCATCTGCTGCTGGCGGTGGCGCCGGAGTCGGACGTGAAGTCGGTCAAGGAACTGATCGACAAGGGCAAGAAGAACCCCGGCAAGCTCACCAATGCGTCTTCGGCGAACGGCTCGCCCGGTCATGTCGGCGGAGAATTGTTCAAGACCATGGCCGGCATCGAAGCCGTGCACGTGCCGTACCGCGGCGGGGCCGCGGCGCTGAACGACCTGATCGCGGGCCGCGTCGACTTCATGTTCGAGAGCCTGAATTCGATCTCGCCGCACGCCAAGTCCGGCAAGGTGCGCGCGCTCGCGGTCAGCGGCGACCGCCGCTCGCCGGCGTTCCCCGATCTGCCGACGGTCGCTCAGGCCGGCGTGGCGGGCTACAGCGCGCCGACCTGGAGCGGCATCGTGGGCCCGGCGAAGCTGCCGCCCGACGTGCTGAAGACGCTGAACGAGGCGGTCAACAAGGCGGTGTCGACCCAGGCGTTCAAGGAGCGGTTCGGCGCGATCGGCGACGAGCCGGCCGGCGGCACGCCGGAGGAGTTCGCCAACGTCATCCGCGTCGAACTCGCCAAATGGGCCGAGGTCGTGAAGCGTTCGGGCGCGAAGATGCAGCAATAGCCACGACGCCGGCGGAAGATCGCGCCGGCGCGGGCAGCGACGATCTGATCCGGCTGCTCAGCGCGGAGCGTGTCCGGCGGGACGGCGGAGATTCAGAAAAGCGCCAGCGTCCTGATCTCGATGCTCTCGCGCGGGCGCGCGTCCGGCGGCGAGGTCGGGTCGTCGAACGCGGTGTGCGCGGTCCAGCGCGCGCGGCCGTCCTTCGCCGAGTCGTAGACCTTGAACACCAGTGCCTCGTCTCGCGCCATGCGCGGCAACCAGTACCACTTGTGCGCGGGGTTGTAGGCGATGGCGTAGGTCTGGCCGACGCGGTTCGGATAGCGCCGCTCCGAAAGCACGAAGTCCTCCGGCGACACGGTGCGCGCGTCGGCGATGGCGAGCGGATGGTTCTCCACCGGATAGCGGATCGGCCGCCACACCTGGACGATGGCGAAGCGCCGCTTGAGCAACTCGTCCGCCTCGTCCGGCAGGATGTCGCGCAGCCGCTGCGGGCCGGACCATTCGGTATAATCGTTGTGAGCGCGTTGCACGGTCTCGCGCAGCTTGTGCTGCTCGCGGAACGCCTTGTCGGCGGTGCGGATGGTGTGATCGAACACCACGACGCGCTTCGCGCCGCTCTCGGCTTTGATCAGCGCCTCCATCTCCGGGTAGTAGACGCGCTTGATCTCGTCGGCGGCGAAGAAGTCTTTCATCTGTGTGTCGTGGCGCACGAAGCGGAAGCCGTCGGCGTCGAGCTTGAAGCGGTCGATGAGCGGCCGCGCGTTGTGCATCGTGACCTTGCGCGGGTCGGGATTGCCGCCGCTTCGGACCTCGGTCGAGCCGGGACCGCCGGTGTAGGTGAACACCTCGGCGCCGTCGTTGACGATGTAGTTGACGATGGGCTCGATGGTGGAGGGCGCGTCGAGCGTGGCGAGATCGGACATGGCGTGCTCCCGGCTGGCGTGTCGGGAAATCTAGGGAAGGGCGTGACGTTCGCCAACCGCCGTATGCGCAAACGCATGGCAGCAAGGATTTGTCCCGGCTGACGGTCGCCGCAGCATGAACGTCCTTTACCGGAGCGCCGCGGCGATATTTCCGCCGTCGACAGTCGTGATGTCGCCGGTGGTTTTCAATTCCAGCGCCTGGTGCAGGAACGCCTGCGCCACGTCGTCGGCGGTGACCTCGCGGCCGAGCAGATTGCCGCTCATGTAGTCCTTCTCGGACACGCCGCGGGCCATCGCCCGCTCGCGGATGAAGTTGCCGGTGAGCAGCCCGGAACGGATGCGGTCGGCGTTGACCCCGTTGGAGCGGATGCCGTCCGACCCGTAGTCGACGGCATATTGGCGGACGAGCAGCAGCGTCGCCGCCTTCGGAAGTCCATACGGCCCGAAGTTCGGCCCCGGGTTCACCGCCTGCTTGGAGATGTTGAACAGGAGGCACCCGCCGGTGCCCTGCGCCAGCATGATCTTCACCGCCGCCTGTGCCGCGCGCTGGTGACCGTAGAAGTTCAGCTCGAAGCTTTGCCGCAGCACCGCTTCGTCGACCTCGCCGATGCGTCCCTGCCAGGCCGCGCCGGCATTCGACACCAGGACATCCACGCCACCGAAGGCCGCGACGACCTTGGCGAAGGCGTCGCGCACCGAATTTCCGTCGGTCACGTCGCAACGCACGGCGAGCGCCGCGCCGCCGATGGCCTTGGCAGCGGCAACCGCAGCAGCCTCGTTCACATCGAGCAAGGCGACTTCTGCGCCGGCGGCGGCAAACGCACGCGCTGTCGCCGCTCCGATCGCGCCGCCCGCGCCGGTGACGACCGCGATCTGGCCCGCCAGCGGCAGGGGCTTCGCGGCGCCGAGCTTGGCCTGCTCCAGCGACCAGTATTCGACGTCGAACATGTCGTCTTCCGAGATCGACTTAAAGCGGCCGAGCGCCTCGGCGTCGGAGATGCATTCGACGAAGGCCTCGGCGAGGTCGGCCGAGATCATCGCGTCCTTCCGGGTGCGGCCGAGCCCGAACAGGCCGAGGCCCGGCACCAGCACGACGCGCGGCGCCGGATCGAGCATCTTGCGATTGCCCCCGACGCGCGCGTTCTGGCGCTCGAAATAGGCTTTGTAGTCCGACATGAACGCCTGCGCCGCCTGGCGCGCGGCCTGGGCGAACGCCTCGATGTTGTTCGCGGCCGGAGCTGGCAGCAGCAGCGGCGCATTCTTGATCCGGATCGTGGTGTCGGGCGTGATGACGCCTTCTTGGCTGTAGCGCGCCACATCCTTGCCGTTGACGAAGTTGAGGACGGCCTCGCTGCTGCGGAACTCCGTGACGAGCCGCTGCCACGCGCCCTCGATCTTGCCGTCCTTCACCGCGCATGCGCCGCGAATAATCGGTGCGACGGCCTCCGCGCCCGCCACTTGTAGCGGAACCGGCGCGCTCGCGAACACCGTCTTGCGGTTCTTCGCGAGCCGCGTTTCCGCAAGCGTCACCGCCTCGATCATGCGCTCGTAGGCTTCGCGCGCGGTCTCGCCGAAGGTGAAGATGCCGTGCTTGTCGAGAATGAAGCCTTCGACCTTCGGGTCGCGCGTGAACGCTTCGCTCGCGACCTTCGCGAGCCGGAAGCCCGGCATCACGTAGGGCACGAAGCCCATGCGGCGGCCGTACACCTCACGGCACAATTCCTCGCTGTCGGGCTGATCGACCAGGCTGACGATGGCGTTGGCGTGGGTGTGGTCGACGAACTTGTGCGGCAGGAAGGCGTGCAGCAGCGTCTCGACCGAGGGATTGGGCGCCATCGGGTCGAGCAGGTTGGCGCGCTGCACCCGCACCATATCCTCGTCGGAGACCTCGTCGCGGGCGAGCAGCTTGTGCAGCGCCTTAAGCCGCACCGCGGGCAGGCCGGGTGGCTCGATTGTGCCCATATCCCAGCCCGAGCCCTTGACGCAGAGCACGTCGGCGTCCTCGCCGGCGAGATCGCGCATGCGCAGCTTCACCGAGGTGTTGCCGCCGCCGTGCAGAACGAGCTTGGGATCCTCGCCGAGCAGCCGTGTGGTGTAGACGCGGAGCGCGAGGTCGCGGCCGATGCCGGACGCGGCATAGCGGTCGACCGCGGCATCGGCGTCGCGATCGACCCAGCGGCTGCGCATAAACCTAGCCTTTGTCGCCGCCCATCATGCGCCGCGCCCACCAGCCGGTGCGCCGCGGTTTGCCCGCGTCGTCGGCCGCTTGTTCCGAAGCTGCGGGCGACGGCGGCGCAGGTTGCGGCGAGGGCATCGGGGTCACCGCCGGCTCGCCCGTGACGAACAATGGCGCGGGCTCGCGCACGGTGGAGCGTCGCCGCGCCGGTTCGGGCGCCGGCGGCGGCACGACAGGCGCGCTTGCGGCCGCTGCGGCAGGCGGTTCGATGCGCGGCGGCATTTCGGCCTGCGCGATGTCCGGAACGGGCGCCGGTTCGGACCAGCGGGGCTGACTGTCCGCGGCCTCGCGCCACGGCGCGCGCTGCGTATCGTCCGGATGCGCCGCATGCGTCTCGCGGTCCTGCTGGCCCGGTCCGGCTGCGAACTCGCCGGGCGCCTGGTCGTCGCGATCGCGGCGGTTGCGGCGGCCGCCGCGCCGCCCGTGCCGGCGGCGGCGGCGTTCGCTGTCGCCGTTGCCGTCGCCGTCGGCATGCACGTCGGAACCGTTCTGATGACCGGGCGCGAACGGCTCGCCGTATTCCGCGCCGCCGGCCGCCGGCCGGTCGTCGCCGCCCGGCTGAGGCATTCCGCCCATGGAGTCCGGCGCGAATTCGGTGTGCCGGGGGCCGCCGTTGTCGTGATGCGCCGGCTGGCCCGGATCGCGGCCCAAGTCGCGGCCCAAGTCGCGGCCCGAGTCGCGGCCCTCGCCGCCGCGTCCGC
>VGEP01000048.1 GCA_016869215.1 Alphaproteobacteria bacterium
CCTCAAGCGCGACCTTGGCTTTGAACTCCCCGGAAAACCGTCTCCGCGTCCTCATGGTGGATTATCCTTCGCATCGGCGAATCCACCTTAACCGCCTGTCTCAGGAAGTGGGACCACCTCATTACATTTAGCCAAATCGCACGGCTGAGTGGACTTAATCAACGCGCATCATCTGTTTGTGGTCCTAATGGAATTATGGCTTCGAGCGTGCTGCTTCAGCGAGACTGAAGATGCATATTGAGCTAACGCTAGAACACACGAACGTTGTTCATTATAAAAGAATATTAATTCGTAAGTTGTATCACGTCGTTTTTTTATCGAGCGACCTACGCCAAGTAGACCTATATTCATGCATTGTCTTCGGCGCGCATCCAACGGACCGCATAATTGCGGCGCCTGCGGAGGAATCCGCAACAGACATCTCTATCGACTTCGCGACATCTATTGATGCCGCCTCCGCAAGCAGCACACCGACATTCACGTCCAAATTGTCGGAATTTAGAAGTGAGCCGGAACCCTGGCAGCTAATGTGGGGCAGGCATTCCTTTGTTGATGCGGCCGTCAGCAACACGAATCGCTATTCAGAAGCCCTGGATCGTGTGAGGCGTGGTCTCACAACACGTGAAGCAAGGCAAAGCCATCTCTCATTCTTATTTAATACCAACGGAATTCTGGGCTTTATACCAGAAAAGGTGGCTCAATTTTGTGACGCTTGCCTGGAGCAGAAAGCAATAATCCTTGAGGGCGATGCTGATGAAGATGTATTACGAAATCTGTCGTTTTGCGTCCCGTCATCACAACAGGAAGTCATTCGTCCGGGCCGAGTCGTATGTTCAATGTCGCGAACCCAAGGATTAGGAAAACTTGGCATCGTCGACGTGATCAGCTGGAACAGGATTAGCTTTCCAAATGTCTCATGGCCGAAGGGGATTCGTCAGAGAAAACTGAGGATCACTTTGAATTTTTCAAATCGGAGCGATTTGAAGGAAGACGAATCTGGAGTTAAGACCGCTATCAGCTTCGACGACGTCAAGTTCTATATTGTCGTGCCTCGTGATTGGACACCCAATTCAGATCGAGCAATTCTACAAAGCGAGCTTGTCGTATCAACCGACCTGCAGCCCCGGCGCAATCCTATCGACCAGATGGTTCGCGACGACCGCGCGTATTTCGAAGAATGGAAGAGAGATTTTAGAATCGGCGAGGCAGTCGTGTATCGGCTGCGGGGAAAGCCCCTCGAATTGCTCGGTGAGATTCCATACAAGAAAATAACCTTCGAGACTGATCTCGAAGTTTCGGCATTTACTCATAGCGAATTCTTTGCTGGATTAGCGGTTCCCGTGGTGGTTGCCTTCGGCTTAGATGGACACAGGCTTGCCGAGCTTAGGAAATACTCAAGCCATATTGTCGAGACATGCCAAGCGCTCAAAACTCCGTGCGACAGTCGCATTTCCTTATTGGGGCGTCGTTGAGCCTACAGTGGCTTGGTTTACGGTGGCCGTCATCTTAACTGTGGGCCTCGTGTGCGAAGTCTGGGGGGCGAGAACGCTTCCGCGAACATCGCAGTTGCCGGGTAGCAGCCAGCGTGTTTCCAGTTTAGTCGACGCACTGCGTTACCCGTTCTTGTCGATCTATCCTGTTGCCGTTTTGTGGTTGTGGACTGGGCTAATAATGTCCGACACAAAAGAGAAATTTAGAGAAGGTGTTTTTTTCACATACGTCCAATCTCAACTTCATTGGTATTGGACGTATGTCGTCGTCATTGGTCTTCTATATATCATCTATATAGGCTGGCATCGGGAACGATATCATATATGGGGGCTACGAATTCGAATTGCTGAAGCTTGGAGGCAATTCTTGTCTCGCCCTCCCTTGCTGATCGCTGTAACGCTGTCCGCCTTGATCACAGCATTGTTCTTAGCAAGGGTTTACTCGCCGGAATTAACGTCCATATTGCAGAGCGTAGGATTTGCTAAATGAGTTCGATTATTCGGTGCTTTTCTGAGGTATAAGAGAAAAAATGACTTAGGAGTGCCTCCGACCGAATTCGAGCATGAAAGTTGTTCAGGCCCTCCGTTTCCCGATAAGAGGCGCAATATAGCCCCACCATGCAACGATTGAGGCGTGATCGATCCGATATGGTATCTTCCAGCACAATTGGTCTTGGCTGAAAGACTCGCCGAAAATCTCGGCTCCAGTTGCTTGATGCAGTACATTTCAAATCAACAAATTCGACACCATGGTCGTCGCTGTAAATCCATTCCGTCACCGCAAATCCAACCGCGTCGAATTGATGGCGATCACGACTAAGTTGTTGCCAAACCTGTTTTCCGACTTGCAGAATCGTGGACCTATCTGTCGCGCGCACTGGCGACTCTGCTAGTTTTCCGATCCCCTGTCGAATGACATCGATCTGTGTCTCATATCTTGCTTCTATCAATTCGGAATGGTCTGCCGCATACAGAAATCTAGCTGCGCAATATCCGTAATGCAGAAGTCCAGATGTATGGCCGACAGCGACTTCGATGTATGTTTGCCGTTTCTCGTTCGTAGCAGTTGCTCCACCAAATGTAATAACCGGACTGCGCTCGACCGCAATCAGGTCCCCTCGTCTAACTAGCTCACTCAGGTTTTTCCATTCCAAAATGTCTCGTACGTAATAGCGCTGGTTGAGAAGTGGATTTGATTTTGCACCTCTTACATAAATCTCTAGGTCCGGCCGAAGCTCGTTAAGTTCTTCCATTTCATATATTGGAGGATGTCTTAGGCCGAGTACCTCCAAGGCTTGATAAGCTTGCGGCTTCGCCATTTCGAGTCTCTATCGTTCTCTTATAGCGTTGTCGTCATCACGTAGGCCGCCATTTTCCGACGTAGCAGCTCTAAGGCTGTCGAGTAGGTCAGCCCACGATTGCATCATCTGAACCCGTTCTGACCAGTATTTGGCTCGATTGTACACCCGTCTCACTTCGTTCTCGTCTTGATGACCCAGGGCCGCCTCGATCACATGAGGCGGAAAGCCACGCTCGTGAAGAATGGTGCTCGCTGCCGCCCGGAAACCGTGCGCGGTCATTTCATCCTTGCCGTATCCCATACGGCGTAGCGCCGAGTTCAATGCGTTCTCCGAAAGCGGCTCTCGGTTCGACCGGATCGACGGAAACACGAGTTCACCGTGATCAGACAACGTCCAGATGCTCTCGATCAACGCAATCGCCTGCCTCGACAATGGGACTTCGTGCGGCCGGCGCATCTTCGTCCGTTCTGCCGAAATGCGCCACACCGCGTTCACGAGATCGATTTCCCTTCGCGTCGCGCCGCGAACTTCTCCGGGCCGCGCAAACGTCAGGGCCGTAAATTTCATCGCCGCGGCGACTGTTGGCCAGCCGTCGTAGTCGTCGATCGCGCGCATCAGGCCGCCCAGTTGCTTTTCGTCGACAATCGCCGCGCGATGCTTGACCTTCGGCGCGAGCAATGCGCCGTGCGTTGCTTGCGTCGGGTCGTTGGTGGCGCGCAATGTGACGATGGCATATCGAAACACGCTGCCGATCATCCCGCGCAAACGGCGTGCACTCTCGCGTCGGCCGCTGACCTCAATCCTCTTCAGGAGACGGAGCACCTCGGCCGCAGTGATTTCCGTGATCGGCCGGTCCGACAGGGGCGCAGCTAGGTCCTTCAGCAGCCAACGGTTCTTTTCCAGTGTCGCGCTCGCCACTTCCATGGCCTGCTTGTTGGCGAGCACTTCGTCGGCGATAGCCCCGAAGGTGTTGGCCGTCGCGATCGCTTCGTCGAGTTTGTCCTGACGCCGCTTGGCCGACGGGTCGATGCCGGCGGCGAGGAGTTTGCGGGCTCCGTCGCGCTTCTCACGCGCCTCGGCCAGCGAAACGGCCGGGTATGCACCCAAGCCGAGCATGTTCTCTTTGCCGCGATAGCGATACCGGAACCGCCACAGCTTGCTGCCGCTCGGGCCGACGAGAAGATGGAGACCGCCGCCATCGGATAGCTTGTAAGGCCGAACCTGCGGCTGCGCTTTGCTGATGACAAAATGCGAAAGAAGCATGTGGGTACGCCCTGTGCGGTCTTGAGCGCTACCCGAAATATACCCGCAAACTCGCGCAAAACTATGAGTCACTATGACTCAGGACGCGCGTCCGCTCTTCACATAACCGTTTGATTGGGCATACAGAACGTCACTTATGCGAAGCTATGCAAAAATGCATTGGTGCCCAGGGGCGGAATCGAACCACCGACACCGTGATTTTCAGTCACGTGCTCTACCAACTGAGCTACCTGGGCATTTTGGGGCATTCAGACTGGCGCGGGGTTTATAGAAGCCCCCGCTCGCCCTGTCCAGAACGCCGGAAGCGGTGAATTCGCGTGCGGAACGAGGGACTTCGGACCGCTCAGCGTGCGGACGGCAGCCGACTGAAAACCGGCTGGCGCGCCGTTCCGGGGGCAGGCACACCGCTTACCGCCCCTCGCCACGCGGCGTCTCCGGCGGCTTGTCGCCGTCCTCGTCCTCCTCACCCTTCGCAGGAACCGCGTAGACCCCGGAGAGCCACCGGTTGAGGTCGACGTCGCGGCAACGCCTGGAGCAGAACGGCCGGAATTCCGGCAACGGCAGCTTCCCGCAGATCGGGCATGGCGACAGACGGGGCGCGGCGGGCTCGGTCATGGACGCAATCTAGTCGCCTGGACGTTTTGGCGCGAGGGTCGCGCTCCGTCCATCGTTCGCAGTTCGGTCTTGAGCACCTTGCCGTAGTTGTTCTTCGGCAACGCGTCGACGAACACGTAGTCCTTCGGCCGCTTGAAGCGCGCAATCGAGGCAAGGCATAGCGCATCGAGCTCGGCCACAGGCGCGTCGCCCACCACATAGGCCACCACCGCCTCGCCCCATTCGCGGTCGGGCCGACCGATGACCGAGACTTCACGGACGCGCGGATGGCGCAGCAGCACCTCCTCGACCTCGCGGGGATAGATGTTGGAGCCGCCCGATATGATCAGGTCCTTGGAACGGTCCTTCAGCGTGAGATAGCCGTCGGCATCGAACACGCCGACGTCGCCGGTGTGCAGCCAGCCGCCGCGCAGGGCCGCGGCGCTGGCTTCCGCATTCCGCCAGTAACCGGCCATCACGGTGTCGCCCCGCACCAGGATTTCGCCGTCGGCGCCCGCCGGTAGCGGCCGGTCGTCCTCATCCGTCACCGCAACGTCGACACAGGCATAGGGCCGGCCCGCCGAGCCGAGGCGTTCGCGCCAGCGCGGATGGTCGCGGTTCGCGATTTCGGCCTTGGTCAGAACGGTGATGGTCATCGGACTTTCGCCCTGGCCGTAGATTTGCGCAAGGCGCGGCCCCAGCCGATCGAGCGCACGGATCGCGTCCTCGACGTACATCGGCGCGCCGCCGTAGACGACGGTGCGGATGTTCTCGTTCGGACATTCGGCGGGACATTCGACCAGCCGCTTGACCATGGTCGGCGCGGCGAACATCGAGGTCCGCGGCCAGGCGCGCAGCAGCGCGAAGATTTCCTCAGGCTCAAAGCCGCCGGATTCCGGCACGACGTTGACGCCGCGGTTCATCACGTGCGCCATGATGTAAAGCCCGGAGCCATGACTCATCGGCGCGGCATGCAGAACGGGATCGCCGGGCGCAACCGTGTCCACCTCCGAAGCATACGCACTGCTCGCGGCCGCGAGCACCTTGTGGGTCAGCATCGCGCCCTTTGGCCGTCCGGTCGTACCCGACGTGTAGAACAGCCAGGCGAGATCGTCGCCGCTGCAGGCGGTGAGCGGGATCGCATCGGCGGCGAGCAGCTTGCCGTGCTCCGCACCGCCGACCGCGATCATGCGTTCGAGGCTTGGCGGCGCGTGCGGCGCTAACGCACTCGCGACGTCGTCCGATGCAAAGCACACCCGCGCGCCGGATTGTTCGAGAATGTAGCCGAGCTCGGCGCCATGCAACTTGGCGTTGGCCGGCACCGCGGCAAGTCCGGCGTGCCAGATCGCATACAGAAGCTCGACGTAGTCCGTGCAGTTCTTCGACGCGATTGCGACGCGGTCGCCGGGAATGAGCCCCATGGCCCGCAGTGCGCCGGCAAACCGCGCCACGCGCCCGGCCATCTCGCCGTAGGTGCAGATCGGACGCGCGCCATGACCGAGCGCTGGCCGCTGCGGTTCGGCGTTGGCCGCCTGTTCGAGATACAGCGCGAGGTTCATGGCACTCCGCCGTCATCCCGGCCAATCGCGACAGCGCGTCGACGCGCGTCCGGCCCGCACGCCGGAATGGCGGGGCGCCTATCCAGCGTTCAGCCAGCCGAAGTGGATCGGAAAACCCTCGCCGGACAGGAGCTGTGCGGTCTCGTACAGCGGCAGGCCGACGATGTTGGTGTAGGAGCCGACGATCTTGACGATGAAGCTGCCGGCGAGCCCCTGCGCGGCATAGCCGCCGGCCTTGCCGCGCCACTCGCCCGACGCAAGATACGCCTCGATATCGCTGTCGGTCAGCCGCTTGAAGCGCACGCGCGTCTCGATCAGCCGCTGGCGGAACGCTTCCTTGGGCGTCACGAGGCAGATGCCGGTGTGAACCCGATGGCTACGGCCGGACAGAAGCCGCAGGCACTGCGCCGCCTCGTCGAGCAGATCGGCCTTGGGCAGGATACGTCGTCCGACCGCCACCACCGTGTCGGCGGCCAGGATGTAGGACCCCGCCAGTTCGTCGTCGAGCTTGACCGCGGCGAGCGCCGCTTCCGCCTTGCCGCGTGCCAGCCGGTTGGCGCAGGCGCGCGGCAGTTCGCCACGCTTGGGCATTTCGTCGATGTCGGCGGGCCTGAGCGCATCGGGCTCGATGCCGATTTGATTGACCAGCGTCAGCCGGCGCGGCGAGCCGGAAGCCAGTACGAATTTGGGACGTCCAATGATCATTGCATTACCTGCGCTCGCATGCGCGCTTCGGGTGTGGCGTGGTGGCGGCGGTCACTTGAAGCGGTAAGTAATCCGGCCCTTGGTCAGATCGTACGGTGTCATCTCCACCAGGACCTTGTCGCCGGCCAGCACGCGGATCCGGTTCTTTCGCATGCGTCCCGCTGTGTGCGCGATGATCTCGTGCTCGTTTTCCAGCTTCACGCGGAACGTGGCGTTCGGAAGCAGTTCCGTGACCACGCCCGGAAATTCGAGGAGTTCTTCCTTCGCCATTCGCTGTCCAACTGAATCGGCAGACGCGAGACCCCATGAGCGACCCAAAAACAGGCGCAAAACCTAGCGGAATGGGCCCCGTTCGACAACTGGACTTGCGGTATCGTGTCAATACCGCGAGCCCCTACTCATTGCCTGGCGAAGGTCCACCAAACCGGTCTCGAATTCGCGCGATCAACAAATCCCGCACTTCACGATAACCGGCCAGCCGCTGCTCGCGGCTGCCCTCGACCGCGGTCGGGTCCGGCATCGGCCAGTATTCGACCTCCGATGCGAGCGTCCGCGTCAGTTCCAGCGCCTTGTGATGCGCCTCCGGCGCCAGCGTCACGATCAGGTCGAAATTGAGCCCCTCCCAGTCGTCCAGCTCCTCGAAGGTCATGGGCCGGTGCCGGGCGATGTCGATGCCGATCTCCTGCATGACGGCGACCGCAAACGAGTCGAGTTCGCCCTTGCGCACGCCGGCCGAGCCGACATAGGTCCCGCGCCCGACGATCCAGGCGAACAGCGCCGCCGCCATCGGCGAGCGGACGGAATTGAGTCCGCAGGCGAACATCACCGCCTGCGGCTTCGCGCTGCGCGGCGGCATAGGACGTCAACCCTTCCAGTGCAGCACGCAGATCAAGGTGAATAACCGCCGCGCGGTATCGAAATCGACCTTCATCTTGCGCTTGATCGCGTCCTGCAGAATGCGCGAGCCCTCGTCGTGCAGCCCGCGGCGGCCCATGTCGATGGCCTCGATCCGGTCAGGCGTCGCGGTGCGGATCGCCGCGTAGTAGCTGTCGCAGATCAGGAAGTAGTCCTTGACGATGCGCTTGAACGGCGTGAGCGATATCAAGTGCGCGATCACCGGCTCGCCGTCGGCACGGCGAATGTCGAACACCAGGCGGTTGTCCTTCAGGCTGAGATTGAGCGCGTAGGGCCCGCGGTCGTGGCCGACCGGCGCGAACGAATTCTGCTCGATCAGATCGTAGATCGCGACCGCGCGCTCATGCTCGACATCCGGGTTGGACCGGCCGATCGTTGCTTCGTCGAGCGTGACGGCGACAAGGCGATCCTTGGAGGCCGGCTTGGAGCGGGTCATCGCCGGTTGAGCCGGATCGCAACCGAACGCGCATGCGCCCCGAGCCCTTCGGCTTCGCCGAGCGTAATCGCGGCGGGCCCGAGCGCCGCCAGCTGATCCGCGCCGAGCTTGAGGATCGAGGTGCGCTTCATGAAATCGAGCACGCTTAAGCCCGACGAGAAACGCGCCGAGCGCGCCGTCGGCAGCACATGGTTGGAGCCCGCGACGTAGTCGCCGATGGCTTCCGGCGTATGCGCGCCGATGAAGATCGCACCGGCGTTGCGGATCTTTCCCGCCAGCCGTTCGGGGTCGGCAGTCTCGATCTCGAGATGCTCCGCCGCGATGGCGTCGACCAGCGGGATCGCCTCGTCGAAATTCCGCACGGTGATGACGGCGCCGTAGTCGCGCCACGACGCGCCTGCGACCGCGCCGCGCGGCAG
Organism: Alphaproteobacteria bacterium; assembly: GCA_016869215.1. Lineage (GTDB taxonomy): Bacteria > Pseudomonadota > Alphaproteobacteria > Rhizobiales > Xanthobacteraceae > Z2-YC6860. Next base: position 8,683 of record VGEP01000048.1, read on the forward strand.
GGTCGAAAGTTGCGCCTCGACCGCACGCTCGACCGAATTCGCGAGCGTCGCGTCGTCGGTGATCAGGATCGCCTGCGCCGCGGTGTCGTGCTCGGCCTGCGCCAGCAGGTCGGCCGCGATCCAGTCGGGGTTGGCGTCCTTGTCGGCGAGAATCAGCACCTCCGAGGGCCCCGCGATCATGTCGATGCCGACGGTGCCGAACACCAGGCGCTTCGCCGCCGCGACGTAGGCATTGCCGGGCCCGACGATCTTCGCCACCGGCTTGATGGTCTCGGTGCCGTAGGCGAGCGCGGCCACCGCTTGCGCGCCGCCGATGCGGTAGATTTCATCGACGCCTGCGAGCTTCGCGGCCGCGAGCACCAGCGGATTGAGCTTGCCGTCCGGTGCGGGTACGACCATCACAACCCGAGGCACACCCGCGACCTTCGCCGGCACCGCGTTCATCAGCACCGACGAGGGATAGGCCGCCGTGCCGCCCGGCACGTAAAGGCCGACCGCCTCGATCGCGGTCCAGCGGTGCCCCAGCTCGACGCCGAGCGCATCCGTAAACCGGTCGTCGGCGGGCTTCTGCCGGCGGTGATAGGCGTCGATCCGGTCCCGTGCGAGCGACAGCGCATCGAGCGCTTTGGGGGCACAGACGCCAGCCGCAGCCTCGATCTCGGATACCGAAACGCGCAGGCCGGCGCGCGCCAGATCGACGCGGTCGAATTTCGCCGTAAGCTCGATCAATGCGCCATCGCCACGCTTGCGCACGTCGGCGACGATAGCGCGAACCGCCTGCTCGACGTCTTCCGCCGTCTCCCGCTTTGTGGCGAGAAAGGCGGCAAAGCGCTCCGGAAAGTCGGGAGACTGACTGTCGAGACGGATCGGCATCGCGCGTTCCGCGCCGGGCCCTATCCCGGCGTCAGGGGTCAATGGCGCGCGGCCGCGGGCGCGTCAACCCTGTTGCCGGGGCGCCGACGGCTTGGCGTCGATAAGCTTTTCGTCGAGGCCGACGTCGCCGACCGAATGCTCCGGGCAGCAGTCGGTCCCCCAGGCCGGGCCGAGGTCGGCCAATTCGGCCTCAAGGCACTCGACCTGAAGGCGCAATACACCCGCGCCCGAGAAGGTCAACGTCACCGCCCCGGCCGGCGGATCGCTCTCGTCGAAGGCGACCGCCAGCAAGTTCAGGGTCTGGTCCTTGGCGGCGGCGTCGATATTGCGGCACTGGCAGGCCAGCACCCGCTCGAACCTCAGCGCCGTGCGGCAGCGGCGGAACCCCGGCGTCCCGTCGTTGGCAGTCTCCCAGTCGAACCGATTGAGCGCGATCACGACCCGGCGCTCGGCGGGCCGCCAGTGGATGTCGGCGGCCTTGAGAACCGCGTCCTGGAGATGGGCGGATACGACTTCGATGTCGTCGCGATCGAGCGCGACCAGCTTGAGTTGATCCATGACGCCGGACCCGGTTTCGGCAATACCGGAAAGGTAGGAAAGGCGCCGCCGACCTTCAAGCCTGCCCGTCCGGGCCGGATATTACCCGCTGACCCGCTCGATTGCGGCCCCGCAGGCTCCGAGCTTGTCCTCCAACCGCTCGAAGCCGCGGTCGAGATGATAGACCCGGTTGACCGTGGTCTCGCCCTCGGCGGCGAGCGCCGCAATGACGAGCGACACCGAGGCGCGAAGGTCGGTCGCCATCACCGGCGCGCCCTTCAGCCGGTCGACGCCCTCGACCGTCGCGGTCTCGCCGTCGAGGTGGATGTGCGCGCCGAGCCGGGCCAGCTCCTGCACGTGCATGAAGCGATTTTCGAAGATGGTCTCGGTGATGCGCGAGGTGCCCTTGGCCTTGGTCATCAGCGCCATGAGCTGTGCCTGAAGGTCGGTCGGGAAGCCGGGGAACGGCTGCGTGGTCACATCGACCGGCGCGATGCCCGAGCCGTTGCGCCGCACCCGGATGCCTTCGTTGGTGGTGCTGATTTCGGCTCCGGTCTGCGCGATCACGTCGAGCGCCGACTGCAGCAGTTCCGGACGGGCGCCTTCCAGCAGCACGTCGCCACCGGTCATCGCCACCGCCATGGCATAGGTGCCGGTCTCGATCCGGTCCGGCAGCACGCTGTGACGCGCACCGCCGAGCCGGCTCACGCCCTCGACGATCAGCCGCGAGGTGCCGATGCCGGAGATGCGCGCGCCCATCTTGTTGAGGCAATTGGCGACATCGCCGATCTCAGGCTCCTGCGCGGCGTTCTCGATCACGGTCGTCCCGCGCGCCAGCACCGACGCCATCAGCGCGGTGTGGGTGCCGCTCACCGTCACCTTGGGGAATTTAATTTCGCCGCCCTTCAGCCCGTCCTTGGCGCGGGCGACGACGTAGCCGCCGTCGATCTCGATCTGCGCGCCGAGCTTTTCCATCGCCATGATCAGAAGGTCGACCGGTCGTGTGCCGATGGCGCAGCCGCCGGGCATCGAGACCCGTGCCTCGCCCATGCGCGCCACCAGCGGCGCGATCACCCAGAAGCTCGCCCGCATCTTGGAGACCAGATCGTAGGGCGCGGTGGTGTCGACGATGCGCGACGCGACGATGTGGATGGTGTGGCCGTTCTGCTGGCTCTCGCCCGGCCGCTTGCCAGGCACCATCATGTCGACGCCGTGATTGGACAGGATGCGCTGCAGCAGGCTGACGTCCGCGAGGCGGGGTACGTTGTCGAGAATCACCGTCTGATCGGTGAGCATGCTCGCGATCATCAGCGGCAGAGTGGCGTTCTTGGCGCCCGAGATCGGGATGGTCCCGGTCAGCGGCCTGCCGCCGACGATACGAATGCGATCCATACCCGCTGCTCCTGCCCCAGCCCGCTTTCGGGCCGCCTCGTGCCTGTTCCGTCTAGCCCTTCGGCTTCTCCGGTACAAATCCGGCGGAATCGTGGGCCGGCCCGGACGCATCGGCCTGCGTCCGCGCGCGCGCCTGCGCCTTGCGGCGCTTGAGGTTTTCCCGTAGCGCCGCCTTGAGCCGCGCGGCGCGCTGTGCGTCGCCCTTGCGGGTCCCGGATTTGGGTCCGGAGCGTTCGTTGCCGGCCGTCATACCGCTACCGATAGGGCGCGCCAAAACGCCCGGCAAGCGGCCTTCAGCGGCGGCTCGACATCGCAGGCCCGATCGGTTATTCGCTCCCGCGAGTGCTGCCGTAGCTCAGTGGTAGAGCACCCCCTTGGTAAGGGGGAGGTCGTAAGTTCAATCCTTACCGGCAGCACCATTTCTTCGCCAAAAACCAAGCCCCAGACGCTGTCAGCGCCTTGCACCGGTTGCGTCGCTGACGCGCCGGCCGGCCACCGCCTCCAGCGCCTTCTGCGGATTGACCAGGCCCCAGCCGGATTCGATGTCCTTGCCCTTGGTGCCGAGGTCGGACGCGGTCGCTTCCAGAATCCGCCGCACGTCGGCGGGCCGCAAGGTGGGATCGCGCTCCAGCATCAGCGCCACCACGCCGCTGATATGCGCGGTGGCGATCGAGGTGCCGGTCGACATCTGGTAGGCGGAATCCGGCGCCGGCGCGAGAATTTCCACGCCTGGCGCCGCAACCGAAACCTGCGGTCCCTGGTTGGCGCCGCGGAAGATGCGGTCGCGCGAGTCGGTTGCGGTGACAGCAATGACGTGCGGATCGGCCGCGGGATAGAGCGGCGGCGACTTTGGCCCGGCGTTGCCCGCGGCCGCGATCAGGATGACGCCCTTGTCATGGGCCGCCTTCAGCGCGCGCTCCAGCGACGGATCGCGCGGGCCCGCGAAGCTCATGTTGATGACCTTCGCGCCCTGGCTCACCGCCCACTCGATGCCCTTGACGATGCTGACGGTCGTGCCGCCGGCGGCGTCGCTCGCCTCGCCGAACGCCTTCACCGCCAGAATCTTCGCTTCCGGCGCGACGCCGAGCAGTCGGTCGCGCGATGCGATCGCGCCCGCCATGGCGGTGCCGTGCGAGTGCGGCACGGGCTTCGCTCCGATCGGGTTAAGCTCGCTCGAAATCGCGCCCTGCAATTCGCTGTGCCGCTTGTCGACCTCGGAGTCGATCACCGCGATGGTCACGCCCTTGCCGGTGGCAACCTGATGCACCTTGTCGAGCCCGAGCTTGGTCAGCATGTACTGCGCTGGATCGCCCTTGCTCGGCGTGCTGGCGGCCTGGGTCAGGAAGAAATTGTAGATCGGCGCCGCAACCGAGACGAGCCGATTGGCCTCCAGCAGCCGGATCGCCTGGCGCACCGACATGCCCGGCGGCAGCACGAGCTGGAACATGTTGCGGCCGTGGATTGTCAGCGCGTCGGTGGTGACGACGCGGATGCCGAGCGGACCGACGATGCGCGCGATGTCGGCATCGGAGAGATTGAAATTGAGCTGCATCAGAACCTGGTTCTGCACGAACCGGTTCTCGGTCAGCGGCGGGATGCTGCTCAAGGCCTCGCCGTCAGGGCCGGCGACCGTCCGCGGCGGTAGTTGTGGCGGGGAGAATGTGGTCATGCCGGGCGCCGCGGAAGGTATCGAACCGCCGGGCCCGATCGGAGGATTGGTGCCGGGGCCGCCCGGTCCGCCGGGACCGGCTCCCGGACCGCCAGAACCACCGGCGCCGGGTCCGGAGCCCGGCTGGTTCAGCGCGATCAGCACCAGCGGCGGTGGATCGCCGGGCGGCGGATTGTTGCCGAACTGCGGCGGGTGGAAGATGTTGTCGGGGACGGTCGACGACGGTCCTTGGGGCGTCAGGCTCGTCCTGTTGTCCGTCTCCTTTTCGAACTTGAGATGCGGATAGTTGCCATTGAACCCGGTCGTATAGGCCCAGTCGGTCGAACTGAAGCCAGGCAGATTTCCCAGACCGCCTTGCAGTTGCACGGTCGTCTTGCCGGTGGTTCCCGTGGCATCGCCCAGGCCGACGGCGGCGGCCAAGCCAACGTTCGTATCCCAGTACACGTTGGTGTACACGGTCGAACCGGCGCTGTTTTGACCCGTGACGCCGCCGATCACGCCGCCAGCGGTGACCACGTTAGCCGCATAGGCCTCGCTCACGGTTCCCGCGCCGTCGACACGGCCGACAATGCCGCCCGCTGCGTTGTTGGTGGTGCCGGTCACCGAACCGCGCGCGTAGAGCCGCGACATCGTCGCGTTGTTGAATCCGGCTACGCCGCCCAGTTGGACCCCCGTGCCTGTGGCATTTGACGTAACCGACACCAATGAGAACGCACTCTGAATTTGCGCGTTCGAAGCATTACTGCCCACGAGACCGCCAGCATTGATCGTCGATGCAGTCGCCGAAATGTTGACTTGGCCGCTGCTGTTCGATTCTTTGACGGTCGCGCTGGCGCCCGTGTTGAGACCGACAAGCGCGCCTATATTGCCGTCGCGCGATGTCGTTACATTGGCGTTGATGACGTTGACATCGCCGATCCTGCCGAGGTTTTGTCCGGCAAGCGCGCCGATGTTCACCGAACCGCTAGTCGCCGTGCTTGTGACAACGAAGTTTTCCAAAAGGACGCCTTCGACTTCGGCGTTGGCGCCGATTGAGCGGAACAGGCCGACGTTGGTCGCGCTGGAATTGATCGTCAGATTGCTGATCGTATTGTTCAAGCCAACGAATTCACCGGTGAAATCCGCGGCGGTCGACTCGCCGATCGGAACGAACCCTGTCACGCCGTTCATGTTGATGTTGCGGCCGAGCAAATAGTTATCGGTCAGGTTGTTCTGCACGTTTTGAAGGTCGGTCGCGGTGTTGACCTTCATGTACTGCTTCAGAATGCCACCCGTGACGTTCGGACCAAAGTCCTCCGTCGGATTGACATAGCTGGTGCCGTTAATTCCGCTCCCCGCCGGATTGACCGACGGATTGAAGGCAATGTGAACTTTGCCGTTGGCGCCGGTGTTGATCGAGCCGTTGGCGCCGAACATTACGGTGCCGACGCCAGTGCCAGTGCTATCGGCAACCAGATTGATCTCGTGCTTGTCGCTGACGATGGGACCGGAATAGGTGTTCGTGATCGCCGCGTTGACGATGACGTTGCGGTAGGCGGTGAGCCACAGGTTGTTGTTCGTCGACCAATTGATGGCCGCCGCCACTGTCAGATCGCCGGCCTCGTTACCGACTGCGTTGTTGGTGGTCACGACGACGTCGCCGCTCTGCAAGGCATTCACGATGGAGCCGACGGTAATCACGCCGGCACCCGCAACCGTGTCGATTCGGCCATTCAGCGGATCGAGCAGCAGCATGCCATTCAGACCGCCCGCCGCACCGACGTTGACGTTGCCGTCGAATGTCAGCGTCTCCTTCCCCGACACCTCCACAAACCCGCCGTTGCCCCCCGCCGCCCCGCCGCGCGCCGCGATGCTGCCCGCGAACGCCGTCGCGCCGTCGGCCCACACCACAACCTTGCCGCCGTCGCCGGTGCCGGTCGCCGAGGCGTCGATGGCGCTCGCGCCGTCGACGCTGACAGTGGTCGCGTTGGGAATCTCGTAACCTTCAAGCTGCACCAGCGACGTCACCATCGGCAGCGGATTGCCGCCGCCGACGTCGCCGCCGATCAGCACCTTGCCGCCGCCGGTCAGTCCCGACGCGCTGAGCGTCGCGCCCGCGATCTGGACGTCCTCGCCCGTGACCTGGATGGTGCCGCCGTTGCCGTCGGCGCTCGCGACGTTGAGCGTGCCCGACACCTTTACCGTCTGCTTCGGCGCGCCGGCGGGCTTCGATTTCACCGTGGCCGCGCCAAGCACGATCCGGCCCTTGTTCAGGCCGATGCTGCGGGCCTCGATCACACCCTTGTTGTTAATGACCGAGTCGACGACCTGGCGCGCCGCGACGGCAGTCAGCTCAACGCGCCCGCCGTTGGCCGACAGCGTGCCTTCGTTCTTGACCAGCGATTGCAGCGTCTGGCCGGTCGCGACGTCCTTGACCTGCGCCGCGATCGAATCGCTCACTGACAGCGTGATGAGCTGGTCGCCGTAGGGGTCGAGCGTAAAGCCGTTCGCCGAAGCGAGCCCGATCTTGCCGTAGGTCGCCGTGATCGTGCCGGAATTGCGCACGCCCGGTGCGACCAGCGCGGCGAAGCCCGCGTTCGACGCCGTAATCGTGCCGAGGTTGACGACGGAGGCCGAAGGATTGCCGGGGATGTTGAATTTGTAGTTCCCCGCCATAAAATCGCCGGTGGCGATGTCGTGCGTGGTCGCGAGGAAGCCTGCGGTGTTGATGGTCGCGCCATTGCCGATCAGCACGCCGTTCGGGTTGATGAGATAGACCCGGCCGTTCGCGGTCAACGCGCCGAAGATCTGCGAAGCGTTTGGATCGCCGATCACCCGATTGAGCACCGTCGAGGTCGAGCTCGGCTGGATGAACTGAGTCTTCTCGCCCGCGCCGATGTTGAACGACTGCCAGTTGATGGCCGCGTTCTGGCTCGACTGCGTGACGGTGACCGTCGAAGTGCCGGTGCCGCTGATCGCCGCGCTGCCGCCGACCACCTGACCGCCCAGCGGATTGGCGAGCGCAGGCACGAAGGTGAACCGCAGGATCGCGGTCCAGGCCAGCAGCAGTGCTATGGGGCGGAGCCGATGCATGGCGCTAATACCGCATCGACGCGATGAAGAAGAACCGCCAGACGTCGCGAGGGCCCTCGACAGCCTTCGCCGCCGACAGATCGACGTTGAAGTTGTTCTGCCACCCCAGCCTGACGCCGCCTCCGGCCGAGGCGCCCTTGAACGTCGCGGAGGTGGTCCCCACCGAAGCAACCGGCATCCGGTAAAGCCTGCCGATATCGCCGAAGGCGTAGAACTGCACATTCGGCAGAGCGGCCGCCGGGCCGGACGGCGGTGCATCCGCGGCCGGCTTGCCGTTCGCCTTGGCCGCGTCGGACTTGCCGGGCGCCGGAAGGTCGTAACGCAGCTCGGCGCTCGCCATCCAGCAGCGGTCGGAAACCAGCTCGGACGGATCGAAGGCCCGGCCGAAGGTGCGGCCGCCGTAGCCGCATTGCTCCGGCACCAGCAGCGGCGTGACGGCGTACTGGCCGTAGAACGCCACCAGCGCCGAAACCTGCGGCGCGATCGGCTGCAGGCGGCTGTAGAGGCCTTCGACCTTTGTGAAATCGAGCCGGCCGCCGCGGCGCGACGCGAGGATGTTGTCGTTGTCGGTCGAGCCCGCGCCCTCGATGCCCTGGCTGAACGTCAGGCCGTACTGGTTGATGGCGCCGGTCGGATCGGCGAAATCGCCTTCCACCTTCAGCCGCAGACCGCGCAGGCGATCCACCGCTTGCGGCTCGGTGGGGGTGAGATTGAAGTGACTGTAGTTCTCGCCGCCAAACATCAGTCCCGAAACATTGAGATTGCGCTCGCGCGAGCGGATGATCGGATAGATCAGCCCGGCCTCGCCGTAGGTGCTGCGGGTCTTGAAGTCGAGCGCCTGGAGTTCGGACGTGCCGGGATAGCTCCAGCTGTAGCTGCCGGTCACGAACGCGGTCAGGCCCTCGCTGTTCAGCACCTGACGCAAGGTCGCCGAGACGTACTGCAGTTCCTTGAACGGCGCGACGCTGGCGTAGGCGAACGACACCGACTCGTGCTGCCTCATCAGGTTGTTCAGCGTCGGCGAAACCATGAACTGCAGCGGCCCGCGCGCCAGCGTGCCGCGATTGTCGACCCGCGCGGACACGTCGAGCGGCTTCTCCTCCATCTCGACGACCAAGGTCGCAGCGCCCTGGCGCGTCTTGGACGGCCTCAGCGTGGTCTTGAACTTGAGGCCCGGCAGATCGTTGGCGAGCAGCAGATAGCGTTCGAGGGTGCGGATGTTGATCGGCCGCTCGGCGGTGATGCGCGCCGCATAGGCGGTGAAGAAATCCCGGTAGTGCGTTGCACGCGCCGGCCATTCGACCTGGTCGATGTAGCCTTCGACGACTTCGATCCGCACCGTCGCCCCGGACGGTTCGAGCTCCTGCACCGGCACAATCGCGCGCGACAGCACGTAACCGTCCGCGCCGTACTTCGAGGTGATGCGCTGGGCGAGGTCGTACACGGCCTGCAACGGCACGCGCGACCCGAGCAGATCGCGATAGAGCGGAGAGAGCTCCTCTTCGCGAAAGACGGTGACGCCGACGACCTGAATGCGCCGAATCCGGATCTGAATCGACTTGGCTTCCGGCGGTGCGGTGGTGCTCGGCAGTGCGATGCGCGGTCCGGCGGGCTGCGCCCGCGGTCCCGGCGGATCGACAAAGCGCTCCCGCTCGCGGCCGGCGAGTTCTCCCGGCGGAATCGTTTGAGCGAACGCGGGAGCAAAAACGACCAAGGCGCCGAAAAACGATGCGGCAGCGAAAAGCACCTGCAGGCACCGGCGCGCAACCCGCGCCGAAGCCGGACATTCCCCGTCCGTCGCTTTACGCCCACCCACCGACACGGGATCACCCAACCTTCTTGCTTCTTGCCGCTATCCCGGCGCGGCCAGCACCTTCCCGCTTCAGCACCTCCGGCCCGCAATCGCTCCGCCGGGAAACGCGGCATCCCGCGCAGCCCCGCCGGTAAGCGATTGGGAAATTGAAGATTTATGCATTATCCGGACCGTCAAGCGCCGACTGGCAATTATGCGGCCGGCGGCCAGTCAGGGCAACGGCGGGCCTGCCTCAGATTGAGGCGTTCGGCGAATTTGGTTCACGCCGAAAGCTTGATCGGAATCAATGGGAAATCGCGGATTTGGGTCCAAAAAGCGCCTCGACAAGCAACGTGGAAGCCTTCTAAAAAGTGTGGACTGGAACAAAAGAGCAATGCCCGTGCCGGCCGGGAGAGGCCCGTACTCATGACATATGACGACTTCTTCGCCGGCGCCTTGAACCGGCTGCATGCCGAACGCCGCTACAGGGTGTTTGCCGATCTGGAGCGCATTGCAGGGCAATTCCCCCATGCGATGTGGCACTCGCCAGCGGGCCCGCAACGGGTCGTGATCTGGTGCTCCAACGACTATCTCGGCATGGGCCAGCACCCCAAGGTGATTGGCGCGATGGTCGAGACCGCAACCCGGATGGGCACCGGCGCGGGCGGCACCCGCAACATCGCCGGCACCAATCATCCATTGGTCGAGCTCGAGCGCGAACTGGCCGATCTGCACGGCAAGCCTGCGGCACTCGTATTCACGTCAGGCTACGTCTCCAACCAGACCGGCATCGCCACAATCGCCAGGCTCATCCCGAACTGCCTGATCCTGTCGGATGCCTACAACCACAACTCCATGATCGAGGGCATCCGTCAGGCCGGATGCGAAAAGCAGGTCTTCCGGCACAACGATCTGGCACATCTCGAAGAGCTGCTGATCGCGGCCGGCGACCGGCCGAAGCTGATCGCCTTCGAGAGCATCTATTCGATGGACGGAGACATCGCACCGATCGGCGCGATCTGCGACCTTGCCGAGCGCTACGGCGCAATGACCTATCTCGACGAGGTCCACGCCGTCGGCATGTACGGCCCGCGCGGCGGCGGCGTCGCCGAACGCGAAGGCGCGATGCACCGCGTGGACGTGATCGAGGGCACGCTAGGCAAGGCGTTCGGCAGCCTCGGCGGCTACATCGCGGGCAGCACCGAAATGTGCGACGCCGTGCGCTCCTACGCGCCGGGCTTCATCTTCACGACCGCGCTGCCGCCGGCAGTGTGCGCGGCGACGGTCGCCGCGATCCGGCATCTGAAATCGTCGACCTGGGAGCGCGAGCGCCATCAGGATCGCGCAGCGCGCGTCAAGGCCGTGCTGACGGCCGCGGGCCTGCCGGTGATGGACACGCCGACCCACATCGTGCCGCTGATGGTCGGCGACGCGGAAAAGTGCAAGGCCGCGAGCGACCGCCTCCTATCGGAGCACGGCATCTACATCCAGCCGATCAACTATCCGACCGTGCCCATGGGCACCGAACGCCTTCGCATCGCGCCTTCGCCGTACCATGACGACGCGCTGATCGACGCGCTGGCCGAGTCGCTGGTCGAGGTCTGGAACGAGCTGGGACTGCCACTCAAAGAGCGGCCGCTCGCCGCCGAATAGCCGGTACGCAGTCAATCCTGGATCGTCGGCCGCGGTCCAAGCGGCCGATCCTTGGACGGCGGCCTGGGGCCTGCGCGGTGCACCAGGAACGGCACCAGCAGCGACACCAGCAGATAGCGCGACAGGTGCATCGCGCCGACGAACACCGGGTCGAGTTGCAGCGCCAGCGCCAACACCATCATCGTGTCTTGCGCGCCTGGCGCGAAGGCCACCACGAGGTCGGCGACTGGCAACACCTGACCCACTGTCAGAAGCAGGACGAACAGCGCCGCGATCGCCATGGCGACCGCAAACGACCCGAACGCAGCGCCGAGGAACCGCCATAGGGTACGCAAATCGGTGTTGGCGAAGCGCGATCCAGTCATCGCGCCGATGCCGATGATCGCGGCGACGGCGACCGTCGGAGGCAGCGAACCCGCAATCAGGCCGGTGCCGTGCAGGACACCGGAGCCCAGCATAGCCCCAAACAGCAGCCCGCCGGGCAGGCGCAGCCACCACACGATCACCGCCGACGCGGTTGAGACGGCGACCAGAACGGCCAGTTCGAGCGGCGCCGCCGGGCCGCCGCCGCCCAAAACCGGCAGGAACGATCCCCCCGCGGTCAACCCGAACCACGCCAGCCCTGCCGGGATGCCGATGGTCAACAGCACCACACGCAAAGTCTGGACGATGGCGATCGCGCGCACGTCGGCCCGGTATTCGGCCGACAGCGCCATGACCTGGGCGAGCCCGCCCGGGCTTGCGCCGAGCAGGGCCGACTGACGGTCCCAGCCGTGGGCGAACCGCAGATAGGCCGTGGTGGCGCCCATCATGCACAGCGTTGCCACGACCAGAACCGCAACGCTGAGCGGGAATGCAGCCAGGCCCTTGAGCGTTTCCGGGGTGACCGCGGCGCCAAGCGAGATGCCGACCAGGACCGATATGACGCGGGACAGCGGCGCCGGCACCGTCATCGGCCGGCCCGCGAGAGCCGCAGCCGCGACCGCAAGAAGCCCGCCGATGACCAGCCCGGCTGGAAAACCCAAAAGCGCCAGTGCGCTTCCCCCCGCCGCCGCAATCGCCAGCGTCTCGCCGGTGTGCAGCAGCGCCTGTCTGGACGGGAGGAGCGGCGATGCCATCGGCACGATCAATGCCGCGCCGCGGTTCTACCGTCAAACCTGTCGGCGGCCGCCGGGGCGCGTCAGCGGCCCTGGGACTGGCTCAGCACAAGCCGGACGAGGTCGACCGCGTTCTTGGCGCCAAGCTTGGTCATGACGCGCGCGCGGTGGACCTCGACGGTGCGGGGGCTGATGCCGAGTTGCCGGCCCGCGGCCTTGTTGGAAGCGCCCGACGTCAGGAGCAGCAGCACGTCGCGCTCGCGCGGCGTCAAACGGTCGGCGCCTTTGACGTGAGCGAGGCGGCTGTCGCTCTTGCCGGCGCGCCGGGTCCGGACCGGCCCTTCGTTGCTGCTGAGGTGATGCCGGTCCATGCGCCGTACGATCCCGCCCGCTACTCGTCATTGCGCGGAGCAAGGTTGCGTCGATTGTGCGCAAATGGCAAGCGGCCCGGCGCAATTTGTCGCGCGTCGTGGCGCGCTTGCGACAAGACCGCCGTTCGGCGAAACGCCGCCGGGCGCGTATACCCGGCGGCGCGCCGGAGCGGTTACGAGCGCTTGGCGAGCAGGTCGCGGATCTCTTGCAGCAGAACCTCCTGGCGCGGCGGAGCGGCTGCAGGCTTTTCCTCTTCCTTCTGACGCAGCTTCTGAATCGTATTGACCACCATGAAGAGAATCCACGCGATGATCATGAAGTTGATCACGATGGTCAGGAAGTTGCCCCACGCGAGCACGGCGCCCTGCTTCTTGGCTTCGACGAGACTGTCCGCCGTCACCTTGCCGGACAACGCGGTGAAGTAGTTGCTGAAGTCCAGACCGCCGGTGACGGCGCCGACGACCGGCATGAACAGGTCGCCGACGATCGACGATACGATCTGCCCAAAGGCCGCGCCGATGATGACGCCGACCGCGAGATCGAACGCGTTGCCCTTGATCGCGAAATCCTGAAATTTCTTCAGCATCGGGTGCTCCCTTGTGGTTGGACGTAGCGTCCCGGCAATCTTAACGCGGCTCCGGGCGCGGCAAGCTCCGGCCTGCCAGACCCACCTCGAATGTCGACTAAAGTCATGGAAAGTCAGAAGGTTTTCCCGCCGCCGGGCGGTGGACAAAGCCACGGCTTTTGTGGTGACGTTGCTCAGGATGCGCGCCGGGCCGGCCTTGCCCAGCCCGGCGGGCCAGAGGGGACGACATGCTGCAAGGCTGGGTCGTCGTAGCAGTCGCGCTCGCCTATATCGGGCTGCTGTTCGTCATTGCGAGCTATGGGGATCGCGTCCGACAGCTCGGCCGCGACGGCCGCTCGCGGCTGATGATCTATCCGCTGTGCCTCGCAATCTACTGCACCTCGTGGACGTTCTTCGGCTCGGTCGGCCTCGCCTCGCGCACTGGGCTCGACTTCCTCACCATCTACATCGGGCCGGTGCTGATGATCTGCCTCGGCGCGCCGCTGGTCATGCGGATCGTGCGGCTCGCCAAGGCGCAGAACATCACCTCGATCGCCGACTTCATCGCCGCGCGCTACGGCAAGGGTCAGGCGGTGGCGGCGACCGTCGCGCTGATCGCGATCGTCGGCTGCATTCCCTATATCGCCCTGCAACTGAAGGCGGTCTCGGCTTCGCTCGGCACCATCCTCGCCCACGTCGCAACCAACACCGGCACGGCACAGCCATTGCTGGGCGACATCGCGCTGTTCGTGGCGCTGTCGATGGCGGCGTTCGCGGTGCTGTTCGGCACCCGCCACATCGACGCGACCGAGCACCAGGACGGGCTGATGCTGGCGATTGCGGCGGAGTCGCTCGTCAAATTGTTCGCGTTCGTCGCGGTCGGCGTATTCGTCACCTTCTGGATGTTCGACGGCCCGATCGCGCTGTTCAAGCAGGCGATGGAGCATCCCGCGACCGCGGCCGTCCTGAACCGGGAGTCCCAATACGGCTCGCTGATCGCGATGACCTTGCTGTCCTTCGTCGCGATCGTGCTGTTGCCCAGGCAATTCCACGTCACCGTGGTGGAGAACAACAGCGAATCCGAGATCAAACGCGCGATCTGGCTGTTCCCGATTTACCTCGTGCTGATCAACCTGTTCGTGCTGCCGATCGCCATGGCGGGACTTCTGACGTTCCCGTCCGGCGGCACCGACAGCGATATGTTCGTGCTCGCGCTGCCGCTGGTGGCGCGCTCCGACCTGTTCACGCTGCTGGCCTTCATCGGCGGCCTCTCGGCCGCGACCGCGATGGTAATCGTCGAGACGGTGGCGCTGGCCATCATGGTCTCCAACGACCTCGTGGTGCCCTGGGTGCTCAAGCGCCGGGAGGCGTTGCTCTCGGGCAAGGGCCACGTCGGCGAACTGCTGCTCAAGGTCCGGCGCGGCGCGATCTTCGTGATCCTGCTGCTGGCTTATCTTTATTACCGACTGGCGGGCGAAGCGCAGCTCGCCGCCATCGGCCTGCTCGCATTCGCCGCGGTGGCGCAGCTCGCGCCGGCATTTTTCGGCGGACTGATCTGGCGGCGCGCCACGGCGCGCGGCGCAATCGCCGGCATGACGCTCGGCATTCTCGCCTGGGGCTACACGCTGTTGCTGCCGAGCGTAGCCGACATCGGCTTCGTCGGCGTGCACGTGCTAACCGAAGGTCCGTTCGGCATCGCCATGCTGCGGCCGCAGGCGCTGTTCGGCCTCGAACTGCAGCCGCTGGTGCACGGCGTCGCGTGGTCGCTCGCACTGAACATCCTCGGCTATATCGGCTTCTCACTGGTTCGCGCGCCGACCCCGATCGAGCGCATGCAGGCGGACATTTTCGTGCCGCCGAGTCTGGCGCCGATGACGCCGACCTTCCGGCTGTGGCGCTCGTCCGTCACGGTCGAAGAGCTCACCTCCACGGTTGCGCGTTACCTTGGCGACGAGCGCACGCGGTCGGCCTTCCAGAGCTTTGCCTCGGCGCGCCGCATCAGCCTCGATCCACAGGCCGAAGCCGACTTCGAGCTGATCCGCTACGCCGAGCACCAGCTCGCCTCGGCCATCGGCGCGGCGTCGTCGCGGCTCGTGCTGTCGCTGCTCCTGCGCCAGCGCACGGTCTCCACCAAGGCCGCGCTCAAGCTGCTCGACGACGCCAACGCCGCAATCCACTACAACCGCGAAATATTGCAGACCGCACTCGATCACGTGCGCCAGGGTATCGCGGTCTACGACAAGGATCGGAGCCTCGTGTGCTGGAATCGCCAGTTCGGCGAAATCCTCGACCTGCCGCCCGAGCTCACGCGCGTCGGCGTATCGCTCGAAGAGATCGTGCGCTGCAGCGCCGAGCAGGGCGCGCTCGGCACGGGTCCGGTGGACGAACTGGTGCGCGAGCGGCTAAAAAGCTACGTCAGCGACAGCGAGCCTTACCGGAAGCGTTTCCCCGACCGCGGACTCGTGGTCGAGGTTCGCACAAACCGGATGCCCGACGGCGGCATCGTCACCACCGTCACCGACATCACGCCGAGCGTCGCGTCCGCGGAAGCGCTGGAGCGCGCCAACGCCACGCTGGAGATGCGGGTGCGCGAGCGCACCACCGAGCTGACGCGGCTGAACGCCGAGCTCGGCCGTGCCAAGGCGGATGCGGAGGAGGCGAATGTCTCCAAGACCCGCTTCCTCGCCGCCGCGAGCCACGACATCCTGCAACCGCTTAACGCCGCGCGGCTCTACGTCACCTCGCTGATCGAGCGGCGCGGCGGCAGCGAAGACGCGCCGCTGATCGGCAATATCGACGCCTCGCTCGACGCGGTCGAGGAGATTTTCGGCGCGCTGCTCGACATCTCCCGGCTCGACACCGGCGCCATGCGGCCCGAGTTCGTCAGTTTCCGTATCGATGAAATCCTGCGCCAGCTCGAAGTCGAGTTCGCGCCGCTCGCCCGTGAGAAGGGCCTGAAACTCACCTTCGTTCCCTGTTCGCTGACGGTGCGATCGGACCGCCGCCTGCTGCGGCGACTGTTGCAGAACCTGGTGTCGAACGCGATCAAATACACGCCCAAGGGCCGCGTGCTGATCGGTTGCCGGCGTTCCGGTGCCAATTTGCGCATAGACGTCTACGACACCGGGCTCGGCATTCCGAACACGAAGAAGAAGCTCATCTTCCGCGAGTTCCAGCGACTCGACGAGGGCGCCAAGGTAGCGCGCGGCCTCGGGCTCGGCCTCTCGATCGTGGAACGCATCGCCCGCGTGCTCGACCACAAGGTCGACCTGCGCTCGGCGGTCAAACGCGGCACGCGCTTCTCGGTCGAAGTCCCGCTCTCCAGCGCTTCGCCGGCGGCGCAGGCGCCGCGCGAGCCGGCCGCGACCGACCGCGGCAAGCTCGCCGGCACAGTCGTGTTGTGCATCGACAACGAACCCAAGGTGCTCGACGGCATGGACGCCCTGCTCGGCGGCTGGGGCTGCCGCGTGCTGAAGGCGCCGGATCTCGACACCGCCATGGCTGCGGTCGCCGGGGAGCAGGCGCCACTCAACGGTCTGCTGATCGACTACCACCTCGACCGGGGCAACGGCATCGAGGCCATCGTCGAACTCCGGCGGCGCTTCGGATCCGACCTTCCGGCGATTCTGATCACCGCGGACCGCTCGCCGCATGTGCGGGACGAGGCGCGGGTCCATGGCGTGCAGGTGCTGAACAAGCCGGTCAAGCCCGCCGCGCTCCGCGCGCTGATGGCACAGTGGCGAGTGCAGAGGGTTGCAGCGGCTGAGTAACCGCCATGCTGCCAGATCGTTGCGCCATGGAAAATTCACAAATGCCATGCCACGTGGCGCCGGCATTCGCCGTCCCGCCCGCCTCTCAGGCGCTGCAATCGGTTCGAAGCGTACAATGGCTTTCGATAGGAACGCTTCAAAACCGTTCGCCTACGATTTCGTCATGGCGGTCGCGTCCGCCCGCGGCGTGGTTTCGTTCTGGCTAATTTTTGGATTCTTACACGCCCTGTTTCGCATCGGTTATTCGAGTACGCTCGCTCTCGACGACTCGGCGGCCAGCGAACTCGTCCAGGCGCTCGCGCTCGGTTACCAGGCCCGGCAACCGCCGCTCTACGAGTGGCTGCTATGGAACGTGCAACAGATTGCCGGTACCGGCATTCTGAGCTTCCTGATTGTCCGCTATGTGCTGATCGCCGTGCTCGGCTACGCGATCTTCATGGCCGTGCGCCACGCCGTGCGCGACCGGCGGCTCGCCGCACTGGCCTCGCTGTCCATCTGCATCAACTACCAGATCGGCTGGACTTTCCATGAGTCCGTTACGCAGACGATCCTTTTGTCGATCGCCATGTTCGGCACCTTCGACGCGGTCATGCGCTTTCATACCCGGCCGTCACTGCGGCACGCGCTGTGGCTCGGAGCAGCGGTCGGCATCGGCTTCCTGTCGAAGCACAGCTATGCGCTGTTTTTGTTGAGCCTCACGCTCGCGGCCGCGAGCCTGCCCGGCATGCGGGACCTGCTCCGCAACCGGCTACTGCTCGCCGCAGCCGCGCTGGCGTTCGCAATCGTCTCGCCGTACCTCGCATGGCTCGCCCAGGTTGGCGGCGACGTCGTCGCGGCGTCCCGCGACACCCTGATTCACGAGCGGCTGGACTACGTCACGCGAACTTACAACGGGCTGACGCGCTTCTTCCGCGCCATGCTGACCTTCTGGATGCCGTGGATCGTGCTGATCGCGATCCTGGTGCCGCCGGCGTTCCGGCCTGCGCCCGCCGCAGCTCCGCCCGCGAGCCTCGCCGAACGGCTTGCGGGGCGCACCATGACGATTGCCGTGGCGCTCGCCTTGATCGGCGTCACCGCGGTCGGCGCGACGAACCTCGGCGAGCGCTACATGTATCCGCTAATCGCGATCGCACCGATCTACCTGTTCGCCCGCATCGACCGCCTGGCGGCGACCGAATTGCGACTGGTGAAGCTCGGCGTGTTGTTCGTGTGCTGCGCGGCCGCCGTGCTCATCGTCCGCATGTTTTCGGTCGTCGACACCGGCATCGCCAAGACGGACCCTTACCACACGCTCGTGCCTTACGACCGGCTCGCGGCGGAACTGACCGCGCGCGGGCTCGCGGAAGGCACCGCCTACGTCCCGGATATCCGCATTGCCGGGAACGTCCGCGCGGCCTTGCCGGGCGTGCGCGCGATCACCGCCGACACATTCCGCCTGGAATGCCCGCCGCGGCGGCCCGCGGACGACCGGATCGCATTTGCACTGTGGCCCGGCATCCGGAACGACCGTCGGGTGGACGCCCTGGCGCCGATCGCAGGATTGCCGCGCGAGCGGTTCACCGTTCAGAAGCGGCAGACGATCCTGGGACCGCTCGTACCGGAAATCTGGACGCTGGTACGGCTCGACGGGCGGGCGCTCGCATGCGCGCGATGCGGGCCGCAGGCGGACAGCGCGCAATGCAGGGCCGAAAGGCGATGAACCGGCACCGCCAGTACAGGAATTGCACCGCGGTCAAGATGCCGCGCGCATCGAGCGAAAGCTGCCGCGTCGCCCTCTGAATCGCTGCGCCGTGCGGCGGAACCAGATCGTCAGCCCGGTCCCCAGCAAGCCCAGCAGGACCGCCGACGTCACGACATTCGCCACGGGCCCGATGAAACCGCCCCAATTGCCTTCGTGGATGACGCGGGGCCAGTTGCGCGGCAGCGGTTGCAGGCTTGTAGCGGTGACCCTGAACCCGCGCAGCTCTCCGCCAACGTAAATCCGCGCCATCAGCGTACGGCCGCGCTGGCGAATGGATGTGAGATTGGCGAGGTCGTGATCGGCCGCAACCAATCGGACCGCGTCCGCCATGGCGACATGGCCGGTATCGGGACCGCGCGCGGACGGCGGCGTAAAGGTAACGCCATAAACCAGCGCGAGCCCGGTGAGCGGGCTGATGACAATTAGCGGCAGCGCGATCCACGCCGCGCTTTGGTGCCACCCGCTCAGCGAATTCCTGAAGCGCGGCCATCCCATCAGAAGTCCCAGGCTGGCGATGGCAAGCATGGCAAAAGTCGAAGCGGTGACCACCCATCCGAGATCGAGAAGCAGCGTTTCGTGCATCCTGCGCATGGTCAGAAGAAAGTCCGCAAACCGCTGCGGCTCGGTCGCCGGCTCGCCGGTGCGCAGGTCGATGACAACGGCGCTACCTCGTCCTGCGCCGCCGATGGTCAGGACGTTGTCCATCGTTCTGATGCTGAGGCTGCGCGATGCGCCCTGCGGATCGAAACGTTTCAGCAGCTCCGAAACCGCTGACAACGCGATCGGCTTCTCGGGGCGCGCCTGTTGCGCCAGCGGTTCGAACGAGAGAACCAGACCGGTGCCGATGACCGCGAGCAGCGGAAGCGCAAACAGAAGCGTGAGCCAGCGGTGAAGGCGGCGAAACAAGTTCGTCATGGAATTGTCCTCGAAAAGTCAATCGACGATGCTGGCAGCATCCAGCGAGCGTCGGTTTTTTACAAATTAAATTTGGGAGAGCCAGCGCGGCTTGATCCAACTCAATTCTGAACGCTTGTTCAAAGTGAACGTCGACGCAGAGATCAGGCGCAACGATTGTCGGTCATTTGAATCGATCATGTTACGAGAATGTAAGTTGCCCGCGCGCCGGCGCCGGCTCAGATTGTCAGCCGGGGCGGCGTTCGACATGCAGCGAACGGATTCGAAACGGCTTCTATCGCGTTTCGCGAAACTGCAATTTCCCATCCGATCTCCTGCAAATTTTCGAGAGAACCCAGCAATGCCATTTTCCCGACGCAGACTGATTGCCGCCGCAGCCGTTTTACCGATCGCGGCGCCCACGCAAGCTCTGGCACAACGAGGCGGACGCCAGCCGCCGCCCGAAAACACCCCGCCGCCGCTGCCGCGCGACGATTTCGAGCGCAACGCATTCGAGGTGCTCGCCGACATTCACAAGAACCAGCGCTTCCTGAACGTCTCGCGCGACGACGGGCGGCTGCTTCGAATCTGGGCCGATCTGGCAAATACCAAGAAGGCCATCGAACTGGGCACGTCCACCGGCTATTCCGCGATCTGGATCGCGCTGGCCTTGCGCCGCACCGGCGGGCGATTGACGACATTCGAAATCGACCGCGAACGTGCCGCGACGGCGGCGGCAAATTTCAAGCGCGCGGGCGTCGACGGGCTGATCGACATCGTTGTCGGCGACGCGCACAAGGACGTCGGCAAGGTCACAGGCGCCGTCGATTTCGTGTTCAGCGACGCCGACAAGGACGGCTATCTGACCTACTTCAGGGCCCTCGCGCCCAAGCTTCGGACCGGCGGCGTCTTCATCTCGGACAACATGGCGATCCCGGAGCCGGACCCCGCTTACGTCCGCGCGATCACGACCGATCCGGACTACGAGACGGTGTTCTTCAACATGCATCGGACCGGTGTGGCCGTGACCCACAAGCGCGCCTGACGCGTTTCGATCCCGGCGTGCGTCGCACCGACGCGCGCCGGATGCGCGCTCCTATCCCGCGGCCTGCGGCCACTGCCCCTGCTCGATCTTCGACGCCGCGATCACCGCCTGGGTGCGGCTGTCGACGCCGAGCTTCTGCAGGATGGCGGAGACGTGCGCCTTCACCGTCGCCTCCGACACCGACAGTTCGAACGCGATCTGCTTGTTGAGCTTGCCCTCCGACAGCATCATCAGCACGCGCACCTGTTGCGGCGTGAGCGTCGCGAGCCGCGCCAGCATCGCCGCCGAGGCGGCGTCGGCGGCGGCGGTGAGATCGACGTCCGGCGGCGTCCAGACCCCGCCGCCGAGCACGCGATTGATCGCGTCGCGCATCGCCTCGATGCCGAGCGTCTTTGGGATGAACCCCGAAGCGCCGAAGTCCATGCAGCGCCGGATCACGGCCGGATCGTCGTTGGCCGAGACCACGACCACCGGCACGCTCGGATACTGCGCACGCAGGTACATCAGGCCGGAGAAGCCGCGCGCGCCGGGCATGCTGAGATCGAGCAGGATCAGGTCGACGTCGCCGCCCTCGTCCAGCAGCGTCGACATTTCATCGAACGAGCCGGCCTCCCCGATCGCGGCACGGTCGAACAGACCCGCCACCGCTTCGCGGAGCGCGCCGCGAAACAGCGGGTGATCGTCGGCGATGACCAAACGGTACGTCGGTTCGCTCACAGCCCGTCCCTGGCCCGGCGCGCCGCCCCCGGGCGGCAAGTCGCAGGCTCCCGGATCGAATCTACCCGATCCGCGGCCTGCATTGCACGCCGCCCAGAGCGTTTTCGAGCGAAGTGGATACCGGTTCGCGTCAAGAAAACTCGTCAAAATCAAGAGGCCAAATGCCGCGCCGCAGCAGGGGCTATTTCAGGCTGCCCACGAACTGCAGGATCACCTCGCGCCGGTGCGGCTGTGCGCGATGTTCGACGAGATAGATACCCTGCCAGGTGCCGAGCGCGAGCACGCCCGAGCGCACCGGCACGTGCACCGAGACACCCGTAAGCATGGCCTTGATATGCCCCGGCATGTCGTCCGGCCCCTCCACGGTGTGAACCCACGGGCCATCGGCGGGCGCGAGCCGCTGCAGCGCACTGACGAGATCGGTCTGCACGTCGGGATCGGCGTTTTCCTGGATGACGAGCGAGGCGGAGGTGTGCCGCAGATAGAGCAGCAGCACGCCCTCGCCTCCCCCGCTGCCGGCGACGAAGCGCTGCACCTCGCGCGTGATCTCGACGAAACCCTCACCTGCGGTATCGACCGTGAGTTCGGCGGACGCGATCAGGTCGGGTGCGATGCGCGCGATCGCGGATAACCGTGCGGCCACAGCAGGATCCTTCCTGGTCAGCTCTTCTTCTGCATGTCGCGCTGCAGTTCGGCCATCATTTCGATGAGCCTGCGCCAGACGCCCTTCATGAAACTGAACGCGCGGTCGATCTCGGCCTCGGTGGGGAGCTTGCCTTCAGGCTTGGGCGCAGCCTGCGCGTCGGGCGCCTTGGCCTGCGGCGGCTCGGGCCGTACGCCCGCGGGCAGATCGATGCCGCGGGCAAGCAGTTCCTTCTTGAGCGCGGCGTTCTCGCCCCGCACGCGCGTCATCTCGGCTTCCAGCGCCGCGCGCTCGTCCGGCGCCACGGTGCAGGTCCAGCCGGCCGCACCCCAGCCGCATTGCGCCACCTGGCCGGTTTGCGAGTCGAGCCGCGCGAAACCGTCGTGCATGCGGTGAAACGTGTAACGCCTGTCGTCGGCCGGCGGGGCCACGGCCTCCGGGCCGGGCTTCTGGACCCGCAGGTTCGGCTGCTGCGGCTCGCTCTCCGCCGGAGCCGGAGGCTGGGCCAGCGCGGCCCCGACGGTACCGATCAGAGCGGTGATCAAAACGGCTGCGGCATACTTCATCACGAGGTCCTCCGGGATGCCGATGAAGGCATCGAACGGCCGGATTGCGGCGGCTCCGGGTCCGCTCCGCAAGCGCTCGCGCAGAGCCTCCGGACAAAGCCGCGCATCTTGAGCGAACGCTTTGAAATCACAAGCCTATCGCCCCACGAGCAAAACCGGCGCTTTTCTTGACTCGCGATAACCCAATCACTATGGTCCGCGCGGCTTCGAGGACGGCAGGATTCCCCTTCTATTTGCTTGCATTTCTCGCGGTGTCGAGTGCCAGGTTTTGAGAACGATGGCCGACGACGCGCGCAAGGACGGCATGGACGGGGACCGGTCGGCCGAAGATGCCGCCCTCTCCGCGAGGCTTCAGCGTCTCGGCGAACGGCTTGGCCGGCAAGGCCAGGACCGCAAAGCCGAACCCGCTGCCGGATCGCAGTCCGATCCATCGGCGATCGCCCGCGGTTTTCGGCTCTCCACCGAGCTGGTGGCCGGCGTGTTGGTCGGCGCCTTCATTGGCTGGGCGCTGGACCGCTGGCTGGGCAGCGCGCCGTGGGGGATGTTCTTTTTTCTGATGCTCGGCTTTGCCGCCGGCGTGGTGAACGTGATGCGCGCCGCAGGCATCTCCAAGGGGCCCGGGCGCTAGGCTAGCAGGACCAGACCGGCGATGGCCGATCCCATTTCGCAGTTTGAGATCAAGAATCTCGTCAAGATCGCCGAAATCGGCGGGAGCGAAATTCACTTCACCAATTCCGCGCTGTTCATGGCGATCACCGTGGTCGGCATCTGGGCGCTGCTGGTCGGAGGCACGTCCGCGCGGGCGCTGATTCCCGGCCGGCTGCAGTCGATCGCGGAACTGTCCTACGAGTTCGTGGCCAACACGATACAAAGCACCGCCGGCAAGGAAGGCATGCGGTTCTTCCCGCTGGTGTTCACATTGTTCATGTTCATCCTGGTGGCGAACATGATCGGCCTCGTGCCCGGCACGTTCACGGTCACCAGCCACATCGTCGTCACCGCCTCGCTGGCGCTGCTCGTCTTCTTCACGGTGATTTTCTACGGCCTGTACAAGCACGGCCTCGGCTTCTTCCGGCTGTTCGTGCCGCACGGCATCCCGATCTACATCCTGCCGCTGATCGTGTTCATCGAGGTTCTTTCGTTCCTGTCGCGTCCGATCTCGCACAGCGTGCGTCTGTTCGCCAACATGCTGGCCGGCCACATCACGCTGAAGGTATTCGCCGGCTTCGTCACGCTGCTCGGCGGGCTTGGCATCGCCGGCGTCATCGGCGCGGCGCTGCCGCTGATCCTGGTCGTGGCGCTGACCGCACTCGAGCTGCTGGTCGCGTTCCTCCAAGCCTACGTGTTCGCGATCCTGACGTGCATCTACCTCAACGACGCGATTCATCCGGGTCACTGACCCGAAACCTTCAAACCTCGAAAAGGAGTACTTCTCATGGATCCTGTGGCCGCAAAGTACATCGGTGCCGGCATTGCCTGCATCGGCATGGGCGGAGCCGGCGTCGGTGTGGGCGCGATCTTCGGCAACTACCTCGCCGCGGCTCTGCGCAACCCGTCGGCCGCGCAAGGCCAGTTCGGCAACCTGATCTTCGGGTTCGCCGTGACCGAGGCGCTCGGCATCTTCTCGCTGCTGATCGCGTTGCTGCTGCTGTTCGCACTCTAGGCGCGGAACGAACGCACGCCGATGGCGACCAGCGCCCATACGTCCGCACCGGGCGGCGCGAAACCACCGTTTCCGCCGTTCAATAAGGACACGTTTGCCTCGCAGCTGGTTTGGCTCGCGATCTTCTTTGTCGCGCTCTACGTGCTGATGTGGAAGGTCGCGATCCCGCGCATCGGCGGGATCGTCGAGGCGCGGCGCGAGCGGGTCGAGGGCGACCTCACCGAAGCGGCACGGCTCAAGGAGCAGTCCGACGCGGCGCTCAAGGCCTACGAGCAGTCGCTCGCGGACGCGCGCGCCCGCGCCCAGGCGCTGGCGAACGAGACCCGCGACCGGCTCAATGCCGAGGCCGAGGAGCGCCGCAAGAAGCTCGAAGCCGAGCTCAACGCCAGGCTGGCCGACGCGGAGAAGACCATCGCCGCAACCAAGGCCGCGGCCATGGCCAACGTGCGCGGGATTGCGACCGAAACCGCAGGCGCAATCGTCCAGCGGCTGGTCGGCGCAGCCCCCGCCGCGAAGACGGTCGAGGATGCCGTCTCCGACGTGCTCAAGGGTTGAACCATGGCACTGCTGCAAGCGCCTGAGACCTGGGTTGCCGCCGCCTTTGTGATCTTCATCGGCGTCCTGATCTACGTGGGCGTGCACAAGAAGATCGTCGAGGCGCTCGACCAGCGCGCCGCCAAGATCAAGGCCGACCTCGACGAGGCCCGCCGGCTGCGCGAAGAGGCCGCCCAGCTTCTGGCCGAATACCAGCGCAAGCAGCGCGACGCCGAGCGCGAGGCTGCCGCGATCGTGACGGAAGCCAAGGCCGAGGCCGAACGGGTCGCGGCCGAAGCCCGCGCCAAGATGGAAGACTTCGTCGCCCGCCGCACCAAGCTGGCCCAGACCAAGATCGGCCAGGCCGAGGCGCAGGCGCTCACCGAGGTGCGGGCCGCAGCTGCCGACGCAGCCGTCGCAGCCGCCGAGCGGATCCTGGTCCAGACCGCCAAGGGCAAGGTCGCGGACGATCTGGTCGTCCAGGGCATCGCCGACGCCAAGGCGAAGCTGAACTAGATTCCCGTCCACGGACGCCGGATGGAACCGCTCCCCATCGCATGGAGAGGCAGAAATCAGCCCTGCTCTCCGCGCCGCTCCGAAATTCCCGCAATTCCTTGTGTACAAGCGGTGCACAAACGCTCGCCGCGGTGCGGCAGCGTTTGAAGGCCATTGCCTTCGTCCATAATCTTGCCATGCGAATCGCTCTAGAGCGTTTCACGTTTTGACGGAAGCGTATCCTGCGTTGGCGAAGTATGCGCTGCATTCGCGGGAGCCGATGGTCGTGACGAGGCTGCCGATGTGACGCCAGACGTCGTCGACGGTGCGTTTCTGC
>VGEP01000049.1 GCA_016869215.1 Alphaproteobacteria bacterium
CCGCCGCACCGGCAAAGCCCGCCGCTGCCGCAACGCCCGCGCCGGCCGCTCCCGCGCCGAAACCGTCCGGCGTCGTGCTGCGCTCGCTGACCGACGAGGAACGCAACCGTCGCGCCCACGCACTCGGCGACGCGCGCCTGCGCGAAGCCGAAGAGCGCAAGATCGCGGAGGAAGAGGCCAAGGTCCGCGCTCAGCGCGACGCTGCCGAGCGCGCCGATCGCGAAGCGTCCGAAGCGCGCAAGCGCGAAGAGGACGATCGCCGCAAGCACGACGAGGAAACCAAGCGCAAGGCCGACGAGGTCGCGAAGAAGCGCTTCGGCGAAGGCGAGACCGCGCCGGCGGCCGCGCCCCGAACCGGGCCCGGCGCACGTCTCAAGCTCGAAGCCGACGAGGAAGAAGCGCCCCGGTTCCGCCGCGGTCCCGGCGGTGCCGCCCGTCCAGCTCCCGCGCCGCAGCGCCCGACGCGCGCGGCCAAGACCGCGACCGAGCGGCCGCGCGGCCGTCTCACGCTTGTCACCGCGCTCAGCGCGGACGAAGTGCGCGAACGCTCGGAGGCGTCGTTCCGCCGCCGCGAGCGCCGCCGCACCAAGGAGATGATGGGCGACACGCGCGAGAAGCTGGTGCGCGAGGTCACCATCCCCGAATCGATCACGATCCAGGAACTCGCCAACCGCATGGCCGAGCGCGCCGTGGACGTGATCAAGCTTCTGATGAAGCAGGGCCAGATGGCGACGATCAACGACACGATCGACGCCGATACTGCGCAGCTCATCGCCGAGGAATTGGGCCACTCCGTCAAGCGCGTGTCGGAGGCCGACGTCGAGGAGGGCGTGTTCGACACCGCCGACGACCCGGCGGAACTGGCGCCGCGCGCGCCGGTCGTGACCGTCATGGGCCACGTCGACCACGGCAAGACCTCGCTGCTCGACGCCATCCGCCAGACCAACGTCGTCGCAGGCGAGGCCGGCGGCATCACGCAGCACATCGGCGCCTATCAGGTGGACTCGCCCTCGCACGGCAAGATCACCTTCATCGACACGCCGGGCCACGCCGCGTTCACCGCGATGCGCGCCCGCGGCGCCAAGGTCACCGACATCGTGGTGCTGGTGGTCGCGGCCGACGACGGCGTCATGCCGCAGACGGTCGAAGCCATCAATCACGCCAAGGCCGCGAAGGTTCCGATCATCGTCGCGATCAACAAGATCGACAAGGCGGACGCCAACCCGACCCGCGTGCGGACCGAACTGCTGCAGTACGAGGTGCAGGTCGAAACGCTCGGCGGCGAAGTGGTCGACGTCGAAATCTCGGCGCTCAAAAAGACCAATCTCGATAAGCTTCTTGAGATGATCGGCCTGCAGGCCGAAATCCTCGACCTCAAGGCCAACCCGACGCGCCCGGCGGAAGGCACCGTGATCGAGGCCAAGCTCGACCGCGGCCGCGGCCCTGTCGCGACCGTGCTGATTCAGCGCGGCACGCTTCATGTCGGCGACATCATCGTGGCTGGCGCGGAATGGGGCCGCGTCCGCGCTCTGGTCAGCGACACCGGCGAGCCGGTGAACGAGGCCGGTCCCTCGGTCCCGGTCGAAGTGCTGGGCTTCAACGGCACGCCCGACGCCGGCGACCGCCTGGCGGTGGTCGAGAACGAGGCGCGCGCGCGCGAGCTCACCGACTATCGCGTCCGTCAGAAGCGCGAGAAGAGCGCCGCACGCCAGACCGGCATGCGCGGCTCGCTCGAGCAGATGATGGCGCAGGTCAAGACCGCCGGCCGCAAGGAATTCCCGCTGATCGTGAAAGGCGACGTGCAGGGCTCGATCGAGGCCATTGCCGGCGCGCTGGACAAACTCGGCACCGACGAAGTCGGCGCCCGCATCATCCACTCCGGCGTCGGCGGCATCACCGAGTCGGACGTGACGCTGGCGGAATCCTCCGGCGCCGCGATCATCGCGTTCAACGTCCGCGCGCACAAGGAAGCGCGCGAGGCGGCCGAGCGCGCCGGCATCGAGATCCGCTACTACAACATCATCTACGACCTGGTCGACGACGTGAAGAAGGCGATGTCCGGCCTGCTGACGCCGGAACGGCGCGAGACCATGCTCGGCAACGCGCTGATCCTGGAAATCTTCGCTGTCTCCAAGGTCGGCAAGGTCGCCGGCTGCCGCGTCACCGACGGCAAGGTCGAGCGCGGCGCGGGCGTGCGCCTCATTCGCGACAACGTCGTCATCCACGAAGGCAAGCTGTCGCAGCTCAAGCGCTTCAAGGACGACGCGCGCGAAGTTACCGCGGGAATGGAATGCGGCATGGCCTTCGAGAACTACCAGGACATGCGGCAAGGCGACGTGATCGAGTGTTATCGCGTGGAGACGGTGCAGCGCTCGCTCTGAGTCCGAATCTCAGGCCGGCGACCGGCGTCCCACCCAATGCCGCCATGCCTGCCGTAGGCGAGCGAAGCGACGCCGTTCTTTGGACGGCTATGGCAGGCATCCAGCAGCTCCGGCAAGAACGAGCAAGCCCGGCGCCGACTGGACGTCAGTATTGCGGACGGCGGCCGCTGGAGAAGTGTGAATGGCAAGAGGACACCATCGCGATCGCGAATCGCCGGCCGGCCCGTCGCAGCGCCAGCTGCGCGTCGGCGAGCTCATTCGCCACGCGGTCTCCGACATGCTGACGCGCGGCGAGGTGCACGATCCCGTGCTCGAAGGGCACCTGATTACCGTGCCCGAGGTGCGCATGACCGCGGACCTGCGGCTCGCCACGATCTACGTCATGCCGCTCGGCGGGCGCGACATCGACGCGGTGCTGGAGGCGCTCGACCGCAACATGCGCTTTCTGCGCGGCGAGATCGCGCATCGCGTTAACTTAAAATTTGCTCCTGAAATTCGCTTCCGCGTTGACGAACGATTCGACGAGGCGGAACGGATCGAGAAATTATTGAGAACACCCGCGGTCCGGCGCGACCTGAAGGGCGAATCGGACGAATCGTAATGCAGAACGATTCACCCAACCCGCCCGCAGCGCCGATAACCAAACCGGCGAGCGGGAAACCGCAACAGTTCCGCCGCGTCAAGCGCGACGTCCACGGCTGGGTGGTGCTCGACAAGCCGGTCGGCATGACGTCGACGCAGGCCGTCGGCGCGATCAAGCGGCTGTTCGAATGCAAGCGCGCGGGGCACGCCGGCACGCTCGATCCACTGGCATCCGGCTGCCTGCCGATCGCGCTCGGCGAAGCCACCAAGACGGTTCCGTTCGTGATGGACGGCCGCAAGGTCTACCGCTTCACCGTGCGCTGGGGCGAGGAGCGCGATACCGACGACGCCGACGGCCGCGCCACCGCGACGAGCGCGCTGCGCCCGGACCGGGCCGCCATCGATGCCCTGCTGCCGCGCTTCACCGGCACCGTCGAGCAGGTGCCGCCGCAATTCTCGGCCATCAAGATAGACGGCGAGCGCGCCTACGACCTGGCCCGCGACGGCGAGGCCGTGGCGCTCGTCGCCCGGCCGGTCGAGATTCACCGGCTCGAACTGGTTAACCAGCCCGATCCCGACCATGCCGAATTCGAGGCCGAATGCGGCAAGGGCACCTATGTGCGGTCGCTGGCCCGCGACATGGGCCGGATTCTCGGCTGTCTCGGCCATATCGCGGCCCTGCGCCGCGTGGCGGTCGGCCCGTTCGGCGAGGCGGACATGATTTCGCTGGAACAGCTCACTTCCATGTGCCATAGAGCGGCCGCCGGCGAGGGTAGCCTCGCCGACACCCTCCTGCCCGTCGAGACCGCGCTGGACGACATCCCGGCGCTGGCCGTCAGCCGGGCGGACGCGGCAAGGCTCCAAAGGGGCCAAGCCGTCCTCGTGCGCGGACGGGACGCACCCATCTTCCGCGGATCGGCATACGCCACGGCGTCGGGTCAGCTCGTCGCCCTGGTGGAAGCGGACCGCGGCGAGATCGTTCCCAAGCGCGTATTCAACCTGGCCGGGCTCGTGGGAAGCCGCCGGCCGCAGAAAGGTCAATAGACGATGTCGATCACGTCCGGCCGCAAGGCCGAAGTCATCCAATCGTATGCGACGAAGTCCGGCGACACCGGGTCGCCCGAGGTTCAGGTTGCGATCCTTTCCGAACGCATCAACAACCTGACCGACCATTTCAAGACTCACGTCAAGGACAACCACTCGCGGCGCGGGCTGCTCAAGCTCGTGTCGCAGCGTCGCCAGTTGCTCGATTACCTGCGGCGGACCGACGAGGCCCGCTACAAGACGCTGATCGAGAAGCTGGGCATCCGCCGCTGAATCGTTCCGCGCGGCTCGTCCGCGCGTTTGTACCGACGGCATAGTCAGTCCGTTGTTTCGCCGGCAGCGAGACCGCTGCCGATTTTTGAACCGGGCGCAATGTGCGCCGGTTCGCCTCAGAGGAGGCTCGAAGGCCATGGCAGGATCGCCGGATGCTTTCTCAGTCCGCGGCAGCGCCGCGCGAGAATGCGTCTCGCCGTCTTGCTCATGGCTTTCGCTCTCCGCGATAACCATGAAAGACAATCGCAATGTTCGATACGCAACGAGTCCAGCTCGATTGGGGTGGGCGTCCGCTCACCCTTGAAACCGGAAGAATCGCGCGCCAGGCCGACGGCGCAGTGCTCGCCACCTACGGCGAGACCACCGTGCTCGCGACCGTGGTCGCCGCCAAGGCGCCGAAGCCCGGCGTCGACTTCCTGCCGCTGACCGTCAACTACACCGAAAAGTATTACGCTGCCGGCCGCATCCCCGGCGGCTACTTCAAGCGCGAGCGTGGCCCGACCGAAAAAGACACGCTGACTTCACGCCTGATCGACCGCCCGATCCGTCCGCTGTTCGCCGACGGCTGGCGCTGCGACACCCAGGTGATCGTCACCGTGATGTCGCACGACCTCGAGAACGATCCCGACATCGTCGCGATGGTGGCGGCTTCCGCCGCGCTGACGCTCAGCGGCGCACCGTTCATGGGTCCGATCGGCGGCGCTCGCGTCGGCTTCATCAACAACGAGTACGTGCTCAACCCGCAGATCGACGAGATGCCGGAGAGCCAGCTCGATCTCGTGGTCGCGGGCACCGCCGACGCGGTGCTGATGGTCGAGTCGGAGGCCAAGGAGCTGTCCGAGGAGATCATGCTCGGCGCGGTGATGTTCGGCCACCGGCACTTCCAGCCGGTGATCGCCGCCATCATCGAGCTGGCCGAGAAGGCCGCGAAGGAGCCGCGCACGTTCGACCAGCCCGACACCAAGGCGATCGAGAAGGAAATGCTCGGCATCGTCGAGCAGGACCTGCGCAAGGCCTATTCGATCCCGGCCAAGGCCGAGCGCCAGGACGCCGTCGCCGCGGTCAAGAAGAAGGCGATGGCGCACTTCTTCCCGGACGGCAGCGACAATCCGGACCGCCCGATGCAGCTCGTCGCGGGCGTGTTCAAGGAGCTCGAAGCCAAGATCGTGCGCTGGAACATCCTCGACACCTCAAAGCGCATCGACGGCCGCGATCTCGTGACCGTGCGCCCGATCGTCGCCGAGGCCGGCTTCCTGCCGCGCACCCACGGTTCCGCGCTGTTCACCCGCGGCGAGACGCAGGCCATCGTCGTAGCGACGCTCGGCACCGGCGAGGACGAGCAGTGGATCGACGCGCTGCAGGGCACCTACAAAGAGGCTTTCCTGCTGCACTATAACTTTCCGCCGTTCTCGGTCGGCGAGACCGGCCGCATCGGCGCACCGGGACGGCGCGAGATCGGCCACGGCAAGCTCGCGTGGCGCGCCATCCGCCCGATCCTGCCGTCGAAGGAGGACTTCCCCTACACCATCCGCGTGGTGTCGGAGATCACCGAGTCCAACGGCTCGTCGTCGATGGCGACCGTGTGCGGCACATCGCTCGCCCTGATGGACGCCGGCGTGCCGCTCAAGCGCGCCACCGCCGGCATCGCCATGGGCCTCATTCTCGAGGACAAGCGCTACGCCGTGCTGTCCGACATCCTCGGCGACGAGGACCATCTCGGCGACATGGACTTCAAGGTGGCCGGCACCGATCAGGGCGTCACCGCGCTGCAGATGGACATCAAGATCGCGGGCATCACCGAAGAGATCATGAAGGTGGCGCTCGGCCAGGCCAAGGGCGGCCGGATGCACATCCTCGGCGAGATGGGCAAGGCGCTCGACAAGGCGCGCGCCGAGCTTGGCGAATACGCGCCGCGCATCGAGACCTTCAAGATCGCCACCGACAAGATCCGCGAAGTGATCGGCACCGGCGGCAAGGTGATCCGCGAGATCGTCGAGAAGACCGGCGCCAAGATCAACGTCGAGGACGACGGCACCGTGAAGGTCGCCTCCGCGGACGCGGAATCGATCAAGGCCGCGGTCAACTGGATCAAGTCGATCGCCTCCGATCCGGAGATCGGCCATATCTACGAAGGCACCGTGGTCAAGACCATGGACTTCGGCGCGTTCGTGAACTTCTTCGGCGCCAAGGACGGCCTGGTTCACATCAGCCAGCTCGCCGCCAACCGCGTGCAGAAGACCACCGACGTCGTCAAGGAAGGCGACAAGGTCAAGGTCAAGCTTCTGGGCTTCGACGAGCGCGGCAAGGTGCGCCTGTCGATGAAGGTCGTCGACCAGCAGACCGGCGAGGACCTCGAAGCCAAGCAGAAGGCCGAGCGCGCCGAGCAGCGCGAGGCGGCCGGCGGCGAATAGCCCGCAGACACCCATTCGAAGTCAAAAGAGCGGCCTCCGGGCCGCTCTTTTCTTTTGCGCGCGGCGCTCCGAAAATTTATCGTCCGCACGATGCAGACCGAACAATCCGCAGCCGCGATCGTCGCCCGCTATCCCGGCCCGATCGTGCTCAAGCCCGACGTCCGGAAATGGCGGCTGTTCCTGGCGTTCAATCTGGCGTTCGTCGCCATCGGACTCGTCATGCTGGCGCAGGGCCACCGCAACGGCCTCTATGTCGCGATCGCTTTCGGCATCATCGCCTTGTTCCTGTCGATGGTCGCGTTGCCCGGCGCGGCGCGGTTGATCGTCGAACGCGACGGCTTCAAGGCGACGGTGATGTACCGCGGCAAGTTCACGCGCTGGGCCGACGTCTCCGAGTTTCAGGTCGCGCAGATGGCGAGCGGGCGCCAGTTCGTGATCGTTTTCGACGACGCGACCCTCAACGACGGCGGTCACGTCATGGCCGGCACCAAGATCGCGGGCCGCAACAGCGCACTCCCGGGGGCCTACGGATTGCCGGCCGAGGACCTGGCGCGCGTTCTCAACCACTGGCGAAGCCGGGCGCCCGGCAGTTCCGCGCCGGCCTGATGCGTCAGCCGCGGATCGCCTGCGGTCTGACTGCAGCGGCCCCAAGCATCTCCGTAATGAGCTGGCCCAGCGCCGCGAAGTCGGCCTTGCGCGGCGAGGTGCGCCGCCAGGCGAGGCCGACGCTGCGGCCGGGCGCGGGCTCCGCGAAACGCAGCAGCTTGACGCGCTCGTCGCGCAACTCGACATCGACCGCGATGCGCGGCAACAGCGTCACGCCGTAGCCGTTCGCGACCATCTGCATGACGGTGGTGAGGCTGGTCGCGCCGAGCGCGACGTCGCGCCGCGCGCTGGTGCAGAAGGCGAGCGCCTGGTCGCGCAGGCAATGGCCTTCTTCAAGCAGAATGAGCCGCTCCGCCTCGATGTCCTCGGCGCGGACGCGATGCTTCAGCGGGCGCGGATCCGACGCCGGAACCGCCAGCAGGAACGGGTCGTCGAACAGCGCCTGCGTTTCGAGTTCGGGCCTGTCGACCGGCAGCGCCAGCAGCGCAACGTCGAGGTCGCCGCCGCCGAGTTCGTCGAGCAGACCCTTGGTCTGCGTTTCGCGCAACTGCACGCGCAGGCCGGGGTAGAGGCGCTGAAGCTGCGGCAGCAACGGAGGCAGAACGTAAGGAGCGAGCGAAGGAATGACGCCGAGGCGCAGGCGGCCGGTCAGCGGCCGCGCGCCGTGGCGCGCGAAATCCTCGAGATCGCGCGTCGCCGCCAGCACCTGCTCGGCGCGCCGCACCACCTCGGCGCCGACCTCGGTGAACGACACGTCGCCGGGACGCCGCTCGACGAGGTCGATCCCGAGATGCCGCTCAAGGTCGCGGACCTGCATCGACAGCGCCGGCTGCGACACTGCGCAGGCCTGCGCCGCCTTGCTGAAGTGCCGGTGCTCGGCGAGCGCGGCGAGATAACGCAACTGACGCAAGGAGATCATGGCGATAAGATAATCTGATCATTGATCCAAATCAAACCAATTGGACTTATTCCAGCCAGCGTCCTAGGGGATATGAGACCCACCGCAGAAAATCACAGAACACGATCGGAGAGGACCATGGACGCCAAGACGAACGACCGGCTGGGCAAGTGCCCGGTCATGCACGGCACCACGAACGTCGGAATGCGGTCGAACAGCGACTGGTGGCCGAACCAGTTGAACCTCAAGATGCTTCATCAGAACTCGACGCTCTCCAACCCCATGGGCGCCGCGTTCAACTACGCCAAGGAATTCAAGAAGCTCGACTACAAGGCCCTGAAGAAGGACCTCACCGCGCTGATGACGAAAAGCCAGGACTGGTGGCCGGCGGATTTCGGCCATTACGGCGGGCTCATGGTTCGCATGGCTTGGCACGCCGCGGGCACCTATCGCATCGGCGACGGCCGCGGCGGCGCCGGAACGGGCCAGCAGCGCTTCGCGCCGCTCAACGCCTGGCCGGACAATGCCAACCTCGACAAGGCGCGCCGGCTGCTGTGGCCGATCAAGCAGAAGTACGGCAACAGAATCTCATGGTCCGATCTCATGGTGCTGGCCGGCAACGTCGCGCTGGAATCGATGGGCTTCAAGACCTTCGGCTTCGCGGGCGGACGCCCCGACGTCTGGGAGCCGGACGAGTCCGTCTATTGGGGCAAGGAGAAGAGCTGGTTCCCCGATCCTGCCAGCGACGAGCGCTACACCGCCGACCGGCAGTTGGAGAACCCACTCGCCGCCGTGCAGATGGGTCTGATCTACGTGAATCCGAACGGACCGAACGGCAATCCGGATCCGGTCGCAGCGGCAAAAGACATTCGCGAGACCTTCAAGCGGATGGCGATGAACGACGAGGAGACGGTTGCGCTGATCGCCGGCGGTCACAGCTTCGGCAAGACCCACGGCGCGGGCGACGGGGCGCTGGTCGGCCCCGATCCGGAAGCCGCCTCCATCGAGGCGCAGGGCTTTGGCTGGATCAGCAGCTACGGCACCGGCAAGGGCAAGGACACCATCACCGGCGGTCCGGAAGTCACCTGGACCTCGACGCCGACCAAGTGGAGCAACAACTTCTTCTGGAACCTGTTCGGCTACGAATGGGAACTGACCAAGAGCCCGGCCGGAGCGTACCAGTTCAAGGCGAAAGGCGGCGCCGGCGCCGGCTCGATTCCGGATGCGTTCGACCGTTCGAAGCGCCAGGAGCCGAGGATGCTGGTCACGGACCTCTCATTGCGCTTCGATCCGGCCTACGAAAAAATCTCCCGGCGTTTCTACGAAAATCCGGACCAGTTCGCGGATGCCTTCGCGCGCGCGTGGTTCAAGCTGACGCACCGCGACATGGGTCCGCGCGCACGCTATCTCGGCCCGGAGGTCCCGAAAGAAGTCCTGATCTGGCAAGACCCCGTCCCAGCGGTCGATCACAAGCTGATCGACGCCAAGGACATCGCCGGCCTCAAGGCCAAGATCGTCGCCTCGAATCTCTCGATCCCCGAGCTTGTCTCGACGGCGTGGGCGTCGGCTTCGACCTTCCGCGGCTCCGACAAGCGCGGCGGCGCAAACGGTGCGCGCGTCCGTCTCGCGCCTCAGAAGGATTGGGAGGTGAACCAGCCCGCTCAACTTGCGAAGGTGCTCAAGGCGCTTGCGGGCGTCCAGAAGGCATTCAACGCCTCGGCCAAGGGCGGCAAGAAGGTGTCGCTCGCCGACCTGATCGTGCTGGGCGGCGGCGCCGCCATCGAGCAGGCCGCGAAGAAGGCGGGGCATAAGGTGTCGGTCCCGTTCGCGCCGGGCCGCACCGACGCCACGCAAGAGCAGACCGACGTGGAAGCGTTCGAGTATCTCGAGCCGGCCGCGGACGGCTTCCGCAACTACCTCAAGGCCAAATACTCCGTGCCGGCCGAGGAGCTGCTCGTCGACAAGGCGCAGCTCCTGACGCTGACCGCTCCGGAAATGACGGTGCTCGTCGGCGGGTTGCGCGTCCTGGGTGCAAACGCCGGAAAGTCCAAGCACGGCGTCTTCACCAAGCAGGTGGGAACGCTGAGCAACGACTTCTTCGTCAACCTGCTCGACATGAGCACCGAGTGGAAGGCCACCTCGGACGCGAACGTGTTCGAGGGGCACGACCGCAAGACCGGCAAGCCGAAGTGGACCGGCACCCGCGTCGATCTCGTCTTCGGCTCGAACTCGCAGCTGCGGGCGCTGGCGGAGGCCTACGGCCAGCAAGACGCCAGCGAGAAGTTCGTGAATGACTTCGTGGCGGCCTGGACCAAGGTGATGAACGCGGATCGGTTCGATCTGGCGAAGTGAGCCGCCGGCCGCGAGAAACCAAACTGTGAAAGGCCGGGAGCGATCCCGGCCTTTTTGCTTTGAAGCTGTCAGATTACGGACCGCTAGTCCCCGCGAAAGCGGGGACCCAGTCCAAAGAACTGGATTCCCGCTTACGCGGGAATGAGCGGTGCGTGTGGCAGCGCATCGCCTTTATTAGACCTTCCCCAGCGCCTCGCCCGCGTCCCACGGCGTCCACCACAACTTCGCGCCGATGTCGCGCGCGACGATCCCCGCCGCGATGTAACCCGCGCCGCCGGAGATTGCGCCGCCCGGATGCGCCGGCGAACCGCCGATGTAGAGCCCCGGCACCGGCGTGCGGTAGCCGAAGTGGTTGTACATCACCTGCTCGGCGTTGAACGCGCCCATGAAGATGTCGCCGCCGCGCATCTGCGGGAACGTGCCGGCGTATTCGCGCGGGGTGTAGACGTACTGGCCGAGGATGTTCCTGCGCGTCATGTTGGACGCGTACTTCGACCACTTCTCGATAATCTTGTCGGCGAATTCGCGCTTGAAGTCCTCGTGATCCTGGCCTTCCAAGTGGGGCTCGTAGGGCATGACGTGCCAGGCGTATTGCGTCGCCTTGCCGGGCGGCGCCTGCGTCGGGTCGAGCACGCTCAGCGGCCCCGCGCCGAACTGGATAATTTCCGGCATCCGGCCCGCGACCACATCGCCGTGCGCGGCCATCAGGTCGTCCATGGTCTCGGCGCCGAGGCTCCATTTCAGTGTGCGATGGATGTTCGGATCGAATTTTTCCGAATGCAGCCGCACCGGCTCGTTCAGCGCGAGATGCAGGCCGAACAGCGCCCACTTGGTGTACTGAAAGCCGTCGAGCTTCTTCAGGAACTCCGCCGGCAACTGCTCGCGTCCGATCATCTGCTCGAAGGTCTGATGCACGTCGATGCAACTCGCGACGAATTGTTTCGCGCGCACGGTGCGGCCGTCGGCGAGCGCGATGCCGGTCGCCTTGCCGCCTTCGATCAGGATGCGATCGATGTGGACCTGCGGTTCATAGCGCCCGCCCGCGGCGATGAAGGTCTCCATCAGCCCGCGCGCCAGATTGAACGAGCCGCCCTGGCAGAGCTGGTAGCCGCTTTCGAGGTCGAAGGCGCGGATCACCGAGCCCATCGGGCTGGTCTTGGACAGCGTGTCGACCAGCCAGGTGCCGAACAGCGACACCTTGAACAGGAACAGAAGCTGCACGTGCTCGTTCTCGAACAGCTCCTTGACCACGTCGAACGGCTGGCGGTTGCAGACGGCGAGGAACTCGCGGCCGATGGCGCTCTTGCTCAACAGCGCCTCGCGTTCAGGCTTGGGCAGCGGCTCGGCGTAGCGCTCGGGCAGGAAGATGCGCCGCGTGATTTCCTCGGCCTTGCGGTTCCAGTCGCGGAAGGTCTGCGCGTCCTTTTTCGAAAAGCGCGCGACGTTGGCGAGCGTCTCCTCAAGATCGCGGCCGAAGATGAGCGCGGTGCCGTCGAGATGCGGCTGGCCCAGCTCGTAGCGCGGCGTGATGTAGGTGACGCGGTCCTCCAGACCTAAGTCCTTGAACCAGGGCGTCTCGGTGATGTGGAAGTGGTTGATCGAATGCAGGTTGTGGTGGAAGCCGGGAAGCGTCGCCTCCTGCGTCGACAGCCCGCCGCCGTAGTGCAGCCGGCGGTCGACCAGCAGAATATCGAGGCCGCACTTCGCGAGATACGAGCCCAGCACCAGGCCGTGATGGCCCGCGCCGATGACGATGCCGTCGTAGGTCCGGTCAAGTGCTGCGGGCAATTTGGTCACCCTATGCGCGGCTTGCTCGGTCACCTCCCCTGGAGGGTGGGCGGAGCTTGCCGCGCGCAGTTGTTACTGCGCCGCGTCCTTGGTCTCGTCGGCCTCGGCGCGCAGTGCGTCGGGCTGCGGCATGGCGACGATGTTGTAACCGGAATCGACGAAGTGGATTTCGCCGGTGACCCCCGCCGACAGGTCCGAAAGCAAGTAGAGTCCCGCGCCGCCGAGGTCTTCCAGCGACACGCCGCGGCCGAGCGGCGAATGCCGCTGCTGGAACGCAAACATATAGCGCGCGTCGTTGATGCCGGCGCCGGCCAGCGTGCGGATCGGGCCCGCCGAGATCGCGTTGACGCGGATCTTCTGCAGGCCGTAGTCGACCGCGAGATAGCGCACCGAGGATTCCAGCGCGGCCTTGGCGAGCCCCATGACGTTGTAGTTCGGCATGGCGCGGTCGCCGCCGTTGTAGGTCAGCGTCACCATGCTGCCGCCGTTCGGCATCATCGCCGCTGCGCGCTTGGCCGCCTCGGTGAACGAGAAGCACGAGATCACCATGGTGCGCTTGAAGTTCTCGCGCGTGGTGTCGGCGTAGCGGCCCTTCAATTCGTTCTTGTCCGAGAAGCCGATGGCGTGGACCAGGAAGTCCATCGTGCCCCATTGCTGCTTCAGCGCGGCGAACACCGCGTCGACCGAAGCGATGTCCTCGACGTCGCAGGGCAGG
This sequence comes from Alphaproteobacteria bacterium, assembly GCA_016869215.1. GTDB lineage: Bacteria > Pseudomonadota > Alphaproteobacteria > Rhizobiales > Xanthobacteraceae > Z2-YC6860. Next base: position 13,051 of record VGEP01000049.1, read on the forward strand.
ACGGTCTTGCCGCCGACCGATTCGGCCAGCGGCTTGACGCGGCGGCCGAGTGCGTCGCCCTGGTAGGTGAACGCCAGCTCTGCGCCATGCGCGGCCAGCGTCTTGGCAATGCCCCAGGCGATCGAATGATCGTTGGCGACGCCCATCACCAATCCACGCTTGCCCTGCATCAGCCCCGGCATCGACTTCCTCTTGCTTCGTTACGCCGGACTCAGCCCCGAGTCGGCCAATACGCAACTTTCAAAATTCAGACATCCAGCCGCTTGAACACGACCGACGCGTTGGTGCCGCCGAACCCGAACGAATTCGACAGCACGCAGCCGAGCTTCACGTTGTCCTGACGCTGGCGCACGATCGGCATGCCGTCCATCGCCGGATCGAGATTCTCGATGTTGGCGCTCTCGCAGATGAAGCCGTTCTGCATCATCAAGAGCGAATAGATCGCCTCCTGCGCACCGGCGGCGCCGAGCGAATGGCCGCTGAGCGACTTGGTCGCCGAGATCGGCGGGCACTTGCCGCCGAACACCTCGCGGATCGCCTCGATCTCCTTGATGTCGCCGATCGGCGTCGAGGTGGCGTGCGGATTGATGTAGTCGACCGGCGCCCCGATGCCTTCGAGCGCCATCCGCATGCAGCGCGCCGCGCCCTCGCCCGACGGCGCGACCATGTCGTGGCCGTCGGAGGTCGCGCCGTAACCCGCGACCTCGGCGTAGATTTTCGCGCCGCGCGCCTTGGCGTGCTCCAGCTCTTCCAGCACGAGAACGCCGGCGCCGCCCGCGATCACGAAGCCGTCGCGGTCGCGGTCGTAGGCGCGCGAGGCCCGGTCCGGGGTCTGGTTGTAGCCCGAGGACATCGCGCCCATGGCGTCGAACAGCACCGACAGCGTCCAGTCGAGGTCCTCGCAGCCGCCGGCGAACACCAGGTCCTGCTTGCCCCACTGGATCGTCTCGGCGGCATTGCCAATGCAATGGTTGGACGTCGCGCAGGCCGAGGAGATCGAATAGTTCACGCCCTTGATCTTGAACCAGGTCGCGAGCGTCGCGGACGCGGTCGACGACATGGCTTTCGGAACCGCGAACGGACCGACGCGCTTCGGGCCTTTTTCCTTGGTGGTGAGCGCGGCCTCGACGATGGTGCGGGTCGACGGCCCGCCCGAGCCCATGATGATCCCCGAGCGCTCGTTGGAGATGTCTTTCTCCTCGAGGCCTGCGTCGCGGATCGCTTGATCCATCGCGACGTGGTTCCACGCTGTGCCGCCGCCGTGAAAGCGCATGGCGCGGCGGTCGACCGAGTCCGCGGGATTGAGCGTGGGCGCGCCGTGCACCTGGCAGCGGAAGCCGAGCGAGGCGTAATCCTCGGCGCGCGCAATGCCGGACTTGGCCTCGCGCAGGCTCGCGACCACCTCCTGGGTGTTGTTGCCGATGGACGAGACAATGCCCATCCCGGTGACGACGACCCGTCTCATGTCAGCCTCGCTCGCATCCAGCCGCGGTCATTCCGGGGCGGCCCCAATAGCGCGTTACGCCGGCTTCGCGGCTGCGTCGGCGTCGCGGAACAGCCCGACCTTGAGGTCGAGCGCGCGGTAGATCACCGAGCCGTCGGCGGACAGCCAGCCGTCGGCGATGCCGAGCACGAGCTTCGACCTCATCACGCGCTTGATCTCCAGGCCGTAGATCACGTTCTTCATCGAGGGCAGCACCTGCCCGCTGAACTTCAACTCGCCGAGGCCGAGCGCGCGGCCCTTGCCGGAGGAGCCGCTCCAGCCGAGGAAGAAGCCAAGCAGCTGCCATAGCGCATCAAGGCCAAGGCAGCCCGGCATCACCGGATCGCCCTTGAAATGGCACGGGAAAAACCAGAGGTCCGGCTTGATTTCGAGAACCGCGCGCACCAGTCCCTTGCCGTATTCGCCGCCCATCTCCGCGATCTCGGAAATGCGGTCGAACATCAGCATCGGCGGCAGCGGCAGCTGCGGGCCCTCGGCGAACATTTCGCCGCGGCCGCAGGCCAGCAGATCCTCGAACTCAAAGCTGCTACGCCGATTGTCCATCGCGGCTCCAGACGATCCTTTGAGCGATTCCGGGTGTGACGCTGTCACCATCGTGTCAGCCTTTTCCTACAAGCAGTCCGCCCTTGCAACAATCTAGGCCCTGCCATGCGGATTGCCACCCGCCTCGAAGCACCCGAAAATCAGCCAAAATCGCCACGCGCAAAGTGACGCGGCACTTGCGAATGGCTTGCATCTCGCGGCCGGGAGCGATATGATTGCATTTGCAACGATCTTAGAATGGTTCTGATCTGAGTGCACTAGATGACCGAGACGCGTATTTTTTCGAGTGCGACGGAGCCGATCGCCGCCGACCGCATTGCGCGGCGGCAGGGCGAACTCAACGGCTGCCCGTGGCACGATGTGAAATCCATGCTGCGCGACGTGGGCTTGCGCCCGACGCGTCAGCGCATGGCGCTCGGCTGGATCCTGTTCTCGAAGGGCGACCGGCATCTCACCGCCGAGATGCTGTACGAGGAGGCGTCGAAGGCCAAGGTGCCGGTGTCGCTGGCCACGGTCTACAACACGCTGCATCAGTTCACCGAGGTCGGCTTGCTGCGCCAGGTCGCGGTCGACGGCTCCAAGACCTACTTCGACACCAACACCACTTCGCACCATCATTTCTTTGTCGAGGGCGACAACGCGCTGGTCGATATCCCGGGCGCGGAAGAGATCGTCGGACGGACGCCGGTTGCGCCGGAAGGCTACGAGATCGCCCGCATCGACGTAGTGGTCCGCCTGCGCCGCAAGGAAGCGCGGAAGTAGGCGTTCCGCATCGCGGATCTGGACGGCCGGGCCCCTGCCCGGCCGTTTTTGTTTTGCATGGCCACGCTCGGCCTCATGTCCCGGGCGCAGTGCAGCGTGAAACGCTGCGCTGCAGACCCGGGACCCCGGTTAATTCAAGAAGACCGGGACCCCGCGTCTGCGGCGCACCACTGCGTGCTGCGCCGCGCGCGGGGAACGCCGAGAGATGTTGCGCCCGGCCCTTGCGCCTGACCCTTGCGCCCGACATGGCGTTGTCATCAACTAGCGGCAACCAGGATCGGGCGAGCGCAAGGGCGCGCGCCGCCAAGGAGGATCGCCGCCATGACCCGCATATCCAGACGCACCTTCGTTTTCGCCGCCGTCCTGACGTTGGGCGCGAGCCCGGCCTTTTCGCAGGGCCTGGAGGACCGGCTGATCATCGTCACGTCGTTCCCCAAGGACCTCACCGCGCCGTTCGCGGGCGCGTTCCAAAAAAAGTATCCGGGCACCAAGGTCGAAGTGCAGAACCGCAACACCGCGGCCGCGATCGCCTTCGTGCGCGAGACGCAGTCGAACCCGCCCGACATTTTTTGGGCCTCGGCGCCGGACGCGTTCGAAGTGCTGAAGAAGAGTTCCCTGCTGCAGAAGTACCAGCCCAAGGCGCAAGGCGTCGCGAGCAAGATCGGCAGCTATCCGGTCAACGATCCCGACGGCTTCTACATTGGGTTCGCCGCGTCGGGCTACGGCATCATGTACAACACGCGCTACATGCGCGCGAACAACCTGCCCGCGCCGAAGGAATGGGACGACCTGAAGAAGCCCATCTACTTCGGCCATGTCGGCATCTCGGCGCCGTCGCGCTCGGGCACCACGCACCTCACCGTCGAAACCATTCTGCAGGGCGAAGGTTGGGACAAGGGCTGGGCCACGCTGCTTGAAGTCGGCGGCAATCTCACCCAGGTGTCGGACCGCTCGTTCGGCGTGCCGGACGCGGTCAACTCCGGCCAGTACGGCCTGGGCATCGTGATCGACTTCTTCGGACTGTCCGCGAAGGCCTCCGGCTTCCCGGTCGAGTTCGTCTATCCGACCGTGACGACCATCGTGCCGGCCAACGTCGGCATCATCGCCAAGTCGAAGAACCAGAAGGCCGCGGAGGCCTTCGTCGAGTTCCTCTTGTCGGACGAGGGCCAGCAGATCCTGCTCGACCCCAAAATCCAGCGCCTGCCGGTCAAGGAGGCCGCCTACGCCAAGGCGCCCGCGGGCTATCCCAATCCGTTCAAGGACGCAAAGCTCGGAGCGCGCGTGAAGTTCAATGCCGACGTATCGGAGGCGCGCTACGCGCTACTCAATTCGCTGTACGACCGGCTGATCACATTCCGCCTGAAAGAGCTCAACGCCGCGTGGAAGGCGATCCACGACGCAGAAAAAAAGCTTGGCACAGGCGGCAGCGCGGAGGCCAAGAAGCTGATCGCGGAGGCGCGCCGGCTCGCCACCGCCGTGCCGATCTCCGAGAAGGAGGCGAGCGATAAGGCCGTCGCCGCCGCGTTCCGCGACCTCAAGAAGGGCGAGAAGGCCGCCGGCCGCCAGGCCGAGTTCGAGGAAAGATGGGACTCGTTTGCGGTCAAGAACTACGCCGAGGCCAAGGCGCTGGCGGAGCGGGCGGGGAGCGCGAAGTAGCGCGCTACGGGAGTTACGCGCTGGGGCGGTTCGATACCTCCCCCTGAAAGGGGGAGGTCGGTTTGCGAAGCAAACCGGGTGGGGGTCGATTGAGCAACGCACACCAGCCGATGACCCCACCCCGGTCCGCCTTCGGCGGACCGACCCTCCCCTTTCAGGGGAGGGAAAGAGGCAGGCTCCTCGCCCGCTACAACGCGAGTCCGGCGCAGGCACTGGCGCTTGTCTTCGTCGCACTGTTCCTGCTCGCCTTCCTCGTGGTCCCGCTGCTGCGGGTGATCCAGATCGCGTTCACCGGGCCGGACGGAGCCTTCAGTCTCGTTCACTTCGGCGATTTCTTCCGCACCTCGCTGTTGCGCGAGTCGTTCTGGAACTCGATCTACGTCGCCGGCATGACCGTGCTGCTGGCGAGCCTGATCGCGGTGCCGCTGGCGACCATCCTCGCACGCTATCGGTTTCGCGGCGCTGCGCTGATCCACACGCTCGGCGTCGTGCCGCTGGTGATGCCGCCGTTCGTCGGCGCGGTGGCGATGCAGCTCATCTATGGCCGCAACGGCACCATCAACCTGCTGCTGATGGACTGGTTCGGCTTCCGCATTCCATTCATGGAGGGGCTGAACGGCGTCATCTTCGTCGAGGCGCTGCACTACTTCCCGTTCATTCTGCTCAACCTCTCCGCCTCGCTTGCCAATATCGACTCGGCGATGGAGGAGTCGGCGCAGAACCTCGGCGCGCACGGTTTTACGCTGTTCTCGCGCATCGTGTTCCCGCTGGCGCTGCCGGGCTACGTGGCGGGCGCGGCGCTGGTGTTCGTCAAGGTGTTCGACGATCTGGCGACGCCCTTGCTGCTCAACGTCAACAACATGCTGGCGCCGCAGGCCTATCTGAAGATCACCTCGGTCGGCATCGCCGACCCGATGGGCTACGTCATCTCCGTCATCATGATCGCCTGTTCGCTCGGCGCCATGCTGCTGTCGGCGCTGGTGCTCAAGGGCCGCGACTTCGCCATCACCCAGCGCGGCGGCGGCGGGCTGTCGCGGCGCTCGCTCGGCCGCTGGGGCACCGCCGCGGCCGCGGCTTTCGTGATCGTCGCGCTGGCCGTGTCGCTGTCGCCGCACATCGGCATCTTCCTGCTCTCGATCGGGACCGTATGGTCGTTCGCGGAGCTGCCCGACGCCTACACGGTGCAACACTACGTCACGGTCTATCGCGAGTCGCTGCCGCTGATTTCCAACACCGTGCTCTATTGCGGGCTCGCCGGGCTGATCGACATCGTGCTCGGCGCAACGCTGGCCTATGTGGTGCTGCGCACCAAGCTGCCGGGCCGCCGGCTGGTCGAGCAGGCCGCCATGTCGGCGGTGGCGATTCCGGGCCTGGTGCTCGGCATCGGGCTCCTGCGCACCTATTACGACTTCCAGATACCGTTCACCGGCGAGTCGCTCGCCACCTTCTGGTTCATGCTGGTGATCGCCTATGCGGTGCGCCGCCTGCCCTATGCGCTGGCGGCGGCCACCGCGGCCTTGCAGCAACTCCACGTCAGCCTGGAGGAAGCGGCCGAGAGCCTCGGCGCCGGCAAGCTGCGCGTCTTGTCGCGCATCGTCGTGCCGCTGATGACCGGCGGGTTGCTGGCGGGCTTCGTGACCAGCTTCGCCACCGCCGCGGTCGAGTTGTCGGCGACGCTGCTGCTGGTCGCGCGCGCGCCGGACGCGCCGCTGTCCTACGGCATCTACGTCTATATGCAGTCGGCGGCGGGCCGCGGGCCGGGCGCGGCGCTGGGCGTGATCGCTGTCGTGGTGGTCGCGATCGCGACCTATGCGGCCTTCAAGATCGCCGAGCGCGAGCGCGGGCTGAAGTCGCGGGAGATGTTCTGATGATGACCTCTCTCGTGTCCCGGGCGAGCGAAGCGAGACCCGGGACCCCGGTTAAACAAGAAAGCTGGATACCGGGCCTGCGTCGCATCACTCCGTGCTGCGCCGCGCCCGGGACACACCCTCGGTGCAATCAATGACCTCCGGCGTCGCTATCGAGCACGTGTCCTTCGGCTACGGCGGCACCGCCGTGCTCGACGACGTGAGCCTCGACGTCGAGCAGGGCGAGTTCTTCGCCTTCCTCGGACCCTCCGGCTCCGGCAAGACCACGCTCTTGCGCCTGATCGCAGGCTTCGGCGCGCCCGCGCAGGGCCGCATCCTGATCGGCGGGCGCGACGTCACGTCGTTGCCGCCCTGGAGCCGCAACGTCGGCATGGTGTTTCAGAGTTACGCGCTGTGGCCGCACATGACGGTGGCGAAGAACGTCGCCTTCGGGTTGGAGCGCCGCAAGCTTTCGCGCAAGGAAATCGCCCGCAAGGTCGACGCTGCGCTCGAACTGGTCGAGCTGACGGCGTTCGCCAATCGGCGCCCCGCGCAGCTTTCCGGCGGACAGCAGCAGCGTGTCGCGCTCGCCCGCACCATCGTGATCGAACCCGAGGTGCTCCTCCTCGACGAACCGCTGTCCAATCTCGACGCCAAGCTCCGGGTCGAAATGCGCACCGAGCTGAAGGCGTTGCAACGCAAGCTCGGCATCACCGCGATCTACGTGACCCACGACCAGGAGGAGGCGAACGCCGTCGCCGACCGCATCGCGGTGCTGGACGGCGGCCGCATCCAGCAGATCGGCACGCCGGGCGAGCTCTACGACCGTCCCGCGAACCGGTTCGTCGCGACCTTCCTCGGCACCGCGAACCTGATCGAAGGCCATGTGCAAGGCGGGCGTTTCGCCGCCGACGGCTTTGCGCTCGACGGCATCGCTGCACCCGACGGGCCGGCCTGCATCGCGATCCGGCCGCAGGACATCGAGCTCGGTGCGTTCAGCGGAGGCGTCGCCGCGGTGCTGGTCGAGCGCGAGTTTCTCGGCTCGACGATGCGCTACCGGCTGCGCGTCGGCTCGCGGGCGATCGTGGTCGACGCGCCGCATCATCGCGGGGCCAAGAGCTATGCAGTCGGGGGAACGGTCGGGCTCTTGATCGACCCGCGGCAGGTGTCGGTGTTGCGCGAAAACTGAACGGCGCGGTGGATCGGCCGCAGGATCGGCGGCTCACTCCACCTTCTCGTTCGGATACACGCCCCACAGCCGGACCTGGCGGACCCAGCCTTCGAAGCCGCGGCCGGACACCCGGCACCAGCCGTCGGCGCATCGTGCGACCCTCCCGATCACGCCCGGTTCGAGCTTTGCCACCACGGCGCTCTCGACGTCGGGCCTGTCGTGGAGCGACACCAGCTCGTCCTTGGATTTCGCGGTCACGATGCCGGTGCGCCGGCCGGACAGCAGCGAATGGTACACCCAGCCTTCCGCGCCGTCGGCGTCGCGGATGCGGCGCCAGGTCTCGAACTCCGCCGTGATCTCGACCGGCAGGCCCGAGCGCTGGAACAACCACTTGATGTCGTGGGTCTTGTTGGGACCGCCGCGCACGGCGACCTTGTCGGTCTTGAGGCTGACGAAGCGCGGAACCGGCAGGCCGCTCGCCGTACCCACGGCCGCATCGGCCCAGGCCGCGCCCGAGGCAGCGGCGAAGGCGATCAGGACCAAACTGTGAATGACGTGTCGCATGGGTTACGCGTTCGGCACAAATCTTGATGGCTTCGACGCCCGCCGGATGCTTTGTCTTGAAACGGCCATCTGGTACAGAAAGACCGTCCGCCCGCCTGCATCCAGACGGGCGAAATCGAGTGTCGCTCAGCCCGGTTAAGGAGGGCTGAACGACGGCAAGAAAGCGCAGGTGGCGCTAGGGTTTTACGCCTGGGAAGCATCAGGGATGCCCGAGTCCAAGATGCCCGAATCTAAGATGACCAAGTCGAAAAAGCCCCTGGTCATCGTCACGCGCAAGCTTCCCGACAGCGTCGAAACCCGCATGCGGGAGCTGTTCGACGCCCGCCTCAATCTCGACGACGAGCCGATGAGCCAGGCCGCGATCGCCGCGGCGATCGAGACCGCCGACGTGCTGGTTCCGACCGTTACCGACCGGATCGATGCGGGCCTGCTCAAGGAGGCCGGCCCCAATCTCAAGCTGATCGCCAACTTCGGCAACGGCGTCGACAACATCGACGTGGCCGCCGCGATCCAGCGCGGCATCACTGTCACCAACACGCCGGGCGTGCTCACGGAAGACACCGCCGACATGACCATGGCGCTGATCCTCGCCGTGCCGCGCCGACTCGCCGAGGGCGCGACCGTGCTGACCGGCGACAAGGACTGGAGCGGCTGGTCGCCGACCTGGATGCTCGGCCACCGCCTCGGCGGCAAGCGGCTCGGCATCGTCGGCATGGGCCGCATCGGCCAGGCGGTGGCGCGCCGCACCAAGGCATTCGGCCTGCAGATCCACTACCACAACCGGCGCCGCCTCCCGGCCAAGATCGAGGAGGAATTGCAGGCGACCTGGTGGGAGAGCCTCGACCAGATGCTCGCCCGCATGGACATCGTCTCGATCAACTGCCCGCACACGCCCGCGACCTATCACCTGCTCTCGGCGCGCCGCCTCAAGCTGCTGCGGCCGCAGGCCTATGTGGTCAACACCGCGCGCGGCGAGGTGATCGACGAGAACGCACTGATTCGCATGATCGCGGCGGGCGAACTCGCCGGCGCGGGCCTCGACGTTTTCGAGCACGAGCCGGCGGTGAACCCGAAGCTCGCCCGCCTCGCGCGCGAGGGCAAGGTGGTGCTGCTGCCGCACATGGGCTCGGCGACGATCGAAGGCCGGATCGAGATGGGCGAGAAGGTCATCGTCAACATCAAGACCTTCATGGACGGGCATAAGCCGCCGGATCGAGTCTTGCCCTCAATGCTATGATGTGACCGGCGGTTTGATCTATGCTTGACGGCCCGCGCACGCGCAGGCCTTCGCCTCCGGATCGTGTGCTGCCGTCGATGTTGTGAAAAATGCCCTTCGCTCTGAATTTCTTCCACGACCAAACCACAGCCGGCGGCGCGTCGGCGCAGCCGCTGCCCGCGGCGCATCGGATGATTTACGTCCGGCACGGACAGGTCATGGTGAACGGCACGACTCTGAACGCCGGCGAGGCGATCTACTGCGGCGAGCTGTTGACGCTGCAAGGCGGAGCCGACTGGAGTCAGGTCTGGCGCTGGGAGCTTGCGCTGCCGAACGCCGCGCCGCTCCTGCTGGAAGGCACGGGCGTGCTGACGCATCTCAAGATGTCGCGCGTGGTGACGAGCCTTGCGATGCTCGACGGCACGCAATGGCTGTTCCGGCTCGACCGCATCACCACCACCGCGGGCCGCATCGCCGACCGCCACCAGCATCCCGGTCCCGGCATCCGCTGTCTCCTGGAAGGCGCGTTCAACGTCCAGAGCATCGAGGCCTCGCGCGACCTCATGCCGGGCGACGCGTGGTGGGAGACCGGGCCGGACACGGTGATCGCCTGGGGCTCGCGGCAGATGCACGCGCGCTTCCTTCGCGGCATGATTTTGCCGGTGGAATGGGAGGGCAAGGTCACCGGCGCCTGGCTGTCGGGCGAGGTGGCCCAACCGCGCCCGGGCAACTGGAAGCTGTTGACCGACAAGATCATTTCGGTCTGACGGCCGCCGGCCGCGCTGCGACAATCCGCCGGGGGCAGCCTGCGAATGCGCCGCGATCGTTCATCGGCGGTTTAACTGCGGCTCACTAGCCTGCGCAGCGCAATGCCGGGTTCAGCCCTGGAGGGACCCCATGCGCACAGTGTTCGCGGCCGCCGCCCTGCTCGGCGCCGACGTCGCCACCGGTTTTGCTGCGCCCGCACCCGCGCGGCTGCCGCCCGACGAAATTCAGAAGGCGTTCTTCACCGGCCAGCCGTTCACCGCGGCCACGCCGTCGGGCATCGCGTTCAAGATGGTGTTTCTGCCCAGCGGCCGCGTGACGCGCGAGCCGACCGGACGCACCGGCGTACGCGGCGAAGGCACCTGGAAGCTCGACAAGTCCGGCTTCTGCACCACATGGAAAAATTCCAAGCCCAACTGCTTCGTGCTGGTCAGCACCGGCGATAACAAGTGGTCGGTGATGAAGGGCCCGGGCGTGGTCGCGGTGTGGAGCAAGTGACGCATGAGGGGGGGGGCCGCGTGTCCCGGGTCTGCAGCGCGCAGTTTCATGCCGCGCTGCGCCCGGGACACAAGGCCTCATCCATGAATCGACAAATCCCCGATCACCGGGTGCTCGCCGCTCAGCGGATTGGCGGGATCCCATTCATAGCGCAGCGTTTCGAAGCGCATGGCCCGCGCGTCGACCATCAGCAACCGCCCCACCAGCCCTTCGCCGAAGCCGACGATCTCGCGGATCGTTTCCAGCGCCATCATCGAACCGAGGATGCCCGGCAGCGCACCGAGAATCCCGGCCTCCGAACAGGCGGGCACCGTGCCGGGCGGCGGCGGCTCCGGGAACAGGCAGCGGTAAGTCGGATGGGGCTTGCCGTCCGGACCGCGCTCGTGCGCGCGAAGTGTGGTGAGCGAACCGTCGAAGGTTCCGACCGCGCCGGTCACCAGCGGCCGCCTCGCAAAGTAGCAGGCGTCCGACACCAGATAGCGCGTGGCGAAATTGTCCGAGCCGTCGGCGACAATGTCGTATTGCGATACGATCGCGAGCGCGTTGGCGCCCGTCAGCCGCTCGCCGTGCTTGACCGTCGCCACGTTCGGATTAAGCCGCCGGATCGCGGCCTCGGCGCTGTCGACCTTCGGCGCACCGACGTCGGGCGTGCCGTGGATCACCTGGCGCTGGAGATTGGACAGCGCCACGGTGTCATCGTCGATCACACCCAGCGTGCCGACCCCGGCCGCCGCAAGATAGAGCAGCGCCGGTGCGCCGAGCCCGCCGGCCCCGACGGTCAGGACGCGGGCACGGCGGAGCGCCGCCTGGCCGGGGCCGCCGACCTCGCGCAGGACGATATGGCGGGCGTAGCGTTCGAGTTCCTCGGGCGTCAGCATGCGCCGCTCCTTCCCGGCATGATTGGCGCATTGCGGCGGTTTCGGCTAGGCTTGCCGCTGCGGTTTCGGACGGGCCGGCGGGGGATCCCATGCGCGCAATCGCCACGCTGATCGCCTTGATTCTGGGGGCCTCGCTGGCATTTGCCAGCGACGCGCGGATCGACTACGGCCCGATCAAGGCCGCGCCGAAGGCCAAAGCCGCCGCCAAATCGAAAGCCAAGGCAGCCGCCAAGCGCACTGCGAAGCCGGAACCCGCCAAGGCCGAGAAGAAGGCGGCGGCCAAAGACCAAAAGGCCAAGGCCCAGCCGGAAAAGACCCAACCCGACAAAGCGGAAGCCGCAAAGGCCGCGCCCGCCAAGCCGGAGCCTGCAAAGCCCGATCCCAAGGCCAAGACGGCCAAAGGCAAGCCCGATCCGGTGACGACCGGCGCGGTTGCGGCTGCAGCCAAGCCCGGAGGGATTGCCGAGACCTATGCCGCGCTGTCGCACACCGCGCGCGCCGCACTGCAATCCGACCTGAGCTGGTCCGGCGACTACGGCGGCCCGCTCGACGGCGTGTTCAGCGACCGGCTGGCCGACGCGGTCAAGGCGTACCAGAAGCGCCACAAGAGCAAGATCACCGGCGTGCTGAGCGCGCAGGAGCGCGAGGCGCTGTCCGCCGCCGTGCGCCCGCGGCAGGAGGACGTCGGTTGGCTGCTGGTCGAGGACCCGGTCACCGGCGCCCGCGTCGGCGTTCCCACAAAGCTTGCGACCGTGACTGCGCGCGCGCCGTCCGGCACGCGCTGGAGCTCCGAGCAGGGCCAGCTGCAGATCGAGACCTTCCGCATCGACACCGGCGCAGAGCTCGACGCGCTGTTCGAGCAGCACAAGAAGGAAACCGCCCGGCGGAAGATCCGCTTCAGCGCCATGCGCGACGATTACTTCGTCGTTTCGGGGATGCAGGGCCTCAAGAAATTTCACACCCGAATCTATGCACGCAACGGCGACGTGCGCGGCCTGTCGATCCTCTACGATCAGGCGATGGAAGGCACCGTCGACCCGATGATCGTGGCGATGGCGAGCGCCTTTCAGCCTTACGCACGATTCACGGTGGCGAGTGTGGCCGGCGAGGCGCAGCGCAAGGTCGAATACGGCACCGCAATAGCGGCAAGCGCGGACGGCCATTTCATCGCAGCGCGCGCCATCGTCGATCGCTGCCAGGTGATCGCGATTGCCGGTCTCGGCAACGCCGAACGGCTGTTCGAGGACAAGGATGCCGGACTGGCGCTGCTCCGCGTCTACGGCGCGCGCGATCTCAAGCCGATCGGGATTGCCCAAACGGGAGCGCCGCCGTCCGGCGCGGACGTCACCCTGGTTGGCGTCGCCGATCCTCAATCGCAAGGCGGCCGCAATGTGGTGTCCGCGGTCGCGGCCAGGCTTGGCGGCGGCGCCAACGCCCTCGTGCTGCACGGCGCGCCGGCACAAGGCTTCTCCGGCGCGGCGGCGGTCGACGCAAAGGGCCGATTCCTCGGCGTCGTGGTGCAGCGTCCGGCCGTGGTGGCGGGACCGGCGCAGCCGCCGCAAACCGCGCTGATTCCCGCCGAGCGCGTGCGTCATGCGCTGGCCGCCAACAACGTCGCGGCCGCAACCGCACATGCGGGTCTCGACGCGGTCAAGAACGCAGCGCGGCGCGTAATCTGCGTCAGGAAGTAATCGCCGCGGCGATTATTTGTTCTTGAACTTCGCCGGGCGCTTCTCGACGAAGGCGGCCATGCCTTCCTTCTGGTCTTCCGTCGCGAACAGCGCATGGAACACGCGCCGCTCGAACAGCACGCCTTCCGCCAGCGAGACCTCGAACGCCCGGTTGACGGCCTCCTTGCCGGACAGCACCGACGGCAGCGACATCGAGGCGATGGTCTCGGCGGCCTTCATCGCCTCGTCCATCAGGTTTGCCAGCGGCACGACGCGCGCCACAAGCCCCGCGCGTTCGGCCTCCGCCGCGTCCATCATGCGTCCGGTCAGGATCAGGTCCATCGCCTTGGCCTTGCCGACCGCGCGCGTCAGCCGCTGCGTGCCGCCGTAGCCGGGAATGACGCCGAGCTTGATCTCGGGCTGGCCGAACCTGGCATTGTCGGCGGCGATGATGATGTCGGCCTGCATCGCGAACTCGCAGCCGCCGCCGAGCGCAAAACCGGCGACCGCCGCCACCACGGGCTTGCGGGCGCGCGCGATACCGTCCTCGTTGGCTCCGAAGTTGTTGAGAAAGGCGTCCATGTATTCCCGGTTGGCCATCTCCTTGATGTCGGCGCCGGCGGCAAACGCTTTCTCGTTGCCTGTGATCAGGATGCAGCCGATGTCGGGGCTGGCGTCGAACGCTCTGACCGCGGCGTTGAGCTCGGCGACCAGCGCCTTGTTCAGCGCATTGAGCACCTGCGGCCGGTTGAATCGGATGATGCCGACCCGGCCCTTGGTTTCGGTGAGAATGGTCTGATCGCTCATGAGATCGCGCCTCCGCGCTATTTCTGGCACACCGGACAATAGAACGTCGAGCGCCCGGTCTGCACGATGCGCCTGATCGTGCCGCCGCAGCCGCGCGTGGGGCACCGCTCGCCCTCGCGGTCGTAGACCCGGAAAGTGTGCTGGAACATCCCGAGCTCACCCGAGGTCTGGCGGTGATCGCGCAGCGACGAGCCGCCGGCCGCGATCGCGTCGTTCAGCACCGCGCGGATGGCGTCCACCAGCGCCACGGTGCGCGGCTGCGGCGCGCCGGTGCGCTTGGCGAGCGCCGAGGCCATGCGCTTCGGCGAAATGTGCGCGCGGTGCAGCGCCTCGCAGACGTAGATGTTGCCGAGGCCGGCGACGATGCGCTGGTCGAGCAGCGCGGCCTTGACGCTGGTGCGCTTGCCCTGGCAGGCGCGCGCCAGCATCGCGGCGTCGAATTCGTTGCCGAGCGGCTCCGGCCCGAGCGCGCGCAGCAGCGGCTCGTCGTCGAGCTTTGAGCGCGGGATCAGCTTCATGCAGCCGAAGCGGCGCGGATCGTTGAACGCCACCGTCGCGCCCGACGACATGCGGAACACGACATGATCGTGCGCGCCGAAATTGGAGCGCTCGTGATAATAGGCGCCGGGCGCCGCCTCCTTGCCGTCGCGCATGACACGGAACGAGCCCGACATGCCGAGATGCATCAGCAGCACGTCGCCGGACGACAGGTCGGCGAGCAGATATTTGGCGCGGCGGCCAAGCCCGGTAACGGTCTGGCCCTGAAGCCTTTTCGCGAAATCCTTCGGCAGCGGCCAGCGCAGGTCGCCGCGATGCGCCACCACGGCGTCGAAGCGCGCGCCTTCCATGGCGGGCACGAGTCCGCGGCGGACTGTTTCGACTTCGGGAAGTTCGGGCATGGACGATTTTCAGGTTAGACAGCGGGCTTTTCGACCGGCTCGCCGAACACGATGCGGTTGTTGAACGGATCGACCACGGCCACCTCGAGCATACCCCAATCCTGCCGCTGCAGGCCGGGCCGGTTGTGGCGATACTTCTTGTCGTTCAATTCGCGGTGCAGGTCCTCGACGCCGGACGAATAGACGTAAGCCACCGAGCCCGGGGTGCCGTCGCCGTGGTGTTCGCTCAGATGAAATGCGACGTCGCCGCGCGACACCTGCATATAGACCGGTCCGCCCGGCTCGAAGCTGTTTTCCCAATCGACCTTGAAGCCGAGGAAACCGACATAGAACTCCTGCGCCTTCTCCAGCGAATAGATGCGGAAGACCGGGACGGCGCGGCGGAACGCGATGCTCATTTCCGAAATTCCTTGCAGGGACACGGCACCCGGAAATCCAGCCGGGAAGCCGGTTTTCGGGGCCTTTGTAGCGCCCTCCGCCGGGGCGCGCTATCGTCCGGCCGACAGGACAGACATGACCGACCGCGTTGAAAAACAGGCCGATTTCGGCTTCCGCAAGGTGCCGCTCGCCGACAAGCAGGGGCTGGTCGACGATGTGTTTCATTCGGTCGCGCGCCGCTACGACCTGATGAACGACCTGATGTCCGGCGGCCTGCACCGGGCCTGGAAGGAGGCGCTGGTCACGGCGGTCAATCCGCCGCGCGGGGATACGGCGTTCGCCGTGCTCGACCTCGCCGGCGGCACCGGCGACGTGGCGCTGCGCATCGCGGACGCGGGCGGCCCCGGCACCAGCATCACCGTCGCCGACATCAACGTGGAGATGCTCGCGGTCGGGCGCGAGCGCGCTGCGGCCGCCGGCCGCGGCATCGAATTCGTCGAGGCCAACGCCGAGGCGCTGCCGTTCCCCAACCGCAGCTTCGACGCCGTCACCATCGCCTTCGGCATCCGCAACGTGCCGCGGATCGAGGTGGCGCTTTCCGAGGTGCATCGCGTGCTGCGTCACGGCGGGCATTTCCTATGCCTGGAATTTTCCTCGGTCGAGGTGCCCGGGCTCGACCGGCTCTACGACGCCTATTCGTTCAACGTCATCCCCGCCGTCGGCCGCGCGGTGACGGGCGACGCCGAGGCTTACCGCTATCTCGTGGAATCGATCCGGCGCTTCCCGCGCCTCGAGGCCTTCGCCGGCATGATCCGCGGCGCGGGCTTCCGCCGCGTCTCGTTCTCGCGCATGACCGGCGGCGTGGTCGCGCTGCATTCCGGCTGGCGGCTGTGATCGCGGCGATTTCCCACCTCGCCCGTCTCGCTCGCGCCGGCTTCGTGTTCGCGCGCGAGGGCGTGCTGGCGATTGCCGAGCCGGCGCCACTGCCTGCGCCCGCGCGCGCGGCGCTGAAGATCGCACGGCTGATCGAACGCCCGACCGGCGACAGCGCCAGGCATCGCCTGTCCACCGCGCTGACGCGGCTTGGACCGACCTATGTGAAGCTCGGTCAGTTCCTGGCCACGCGGCCCGACGTGGTCGGCGTCGCGCTGGCTCGCGATCTCGAAACCCTGCAGGACAAACTGCCGCCGTTTCCGCAGGCCGAAGCGGAAGCCACCATCGAAGCCGCGCTCGGAAAATCGCTGACCGAAATTTATGCGTCTCTGGGACCAGCCGTTGCGGCGGCCTCCATCGCGCAGGTCCATCGTGCGGAGCTCGACACCCCCGAGGGACGCAAGGCCGTGGCGGTGAAGGTGCTTCGGCCCGGCATTGAGCGGCGCTTCCGGGTCGATCTCGACGCCTTCACCTTTGCAGCAAGACGCGCCGAGTCGATGTCCGCCGAAGCACGGCGGCTGCGGCTGATGGAGGTGGTCGCGACGCTGCGCCGCTCGGTGTGGATCGAGATGGACCTGCGGCTCGAAGCCGCCGCACTCTCGGAGATGGCGGAGAACACCAAGGCCGACGCCGGCTTCCGCGTCCCCGCGGTCGACTGGGACCGCACCGCCAAGGACGTGCTGACGCTGGAATGGATCGACGGCACGCCGCTCAACGACCGCGCCGCGCTGGAAGCCAAGGGCTTCGACCTGCCGCAGCTTGCGCGCGCGGTGATTCAGAGCTTCCTGCGGCACGCGCTGCGCGACGGCTTCTTCCACGCCGACATGCACCCGGGCAACCTGTTCGTGGACGCCGACGGCCGACTGGTCGCGGTCGACTTCGGCATCATGGGCCGGCTCGGACCGAAGGAGCGGCGTTTCCTCGCCGAGATTCTCTACGGCTTCATCACCCGCAACTACAAGCGCACCGCCGAGGTGCATTTCGAGGCCGGCTATGTGCCGCCGCACCATTCGGTCGAAGGCTTCGCGCAGGCGATCCGCGCCATCGGCGAGCCGATCCACAACCGCAAGGCCGAAGACATTTCGATGGCGAAACTGCTGACGCTGCTGTTCGAGGTCACCGGCCTGTTCGACATGAAGACGCGGCCCGAGTTGCTGATGCTGCAGAAGACCATGGTGGTGGTGGAAGGCGTGGCGCGCTCGCTCGATCCAAAGCTCGACATGTGGACCGTGTCGGAACCCGTCGTACGCGAATGGGTCGAGCGCCATCTCGGACCCGCAGGCCGGATCGAGGACGCCGCCGGAAGCGCGGCAGGCTTCCTTGCAGGCGTGCCGTCGCTGATGTCGCGCGGTGCGGTGCTGGTCGAGCAGCTCGACGCGGTCACTCGCGACGGTCTCGTGCTCGCGCCGGAAACGGTCGCTGCAATCGGCGCAGCCGAAGCGCGCAGGAACCGCTGGACCGCGGTCGCACTCTGGGCCATCGCCGCGCTGCTGGCGTGGATCGTGCTGACGAGCGGTTAGATGTCTCGCCATCCGGTGGAATGCGGATGAACTTGCCGCAAGCCGAGACGCGGCATGGTGCGGTGCGGGTGTGAGCCTTGCGGCGATTTCGCTCGCGCCCGCAATCTTGACAAGGCAAAGCGGCCAACCGGAGAATTTGCCGAGCTTTCCGGCGTGTGCGACGCTGCAAGGCGAATGGCGAGCCTACGCCGCGGGCCGAGCCAGAACCACGATAACGCGGCCGTTCCGAAATCGCGGAATTCCGGGAGGATATCGTGAGAAATCGAATCCAGAAGTGCGCCTTCGCCGCCGTTGTCGCCATCGGATTGACGCCTGCCGCGCAGGCCGCCGAATTAAGGTTCGCGACCGGGTTTCCCGCGAGCCATCTCCTGCAAAAGAACGTGTGGGAACCGTGGGCTGCCGAGGTCGCCAAGCGCAGCAACGGCTCGCTGACGATCCGCATGTTCCCGGGCGGCGCGCTCGGGCCCGCGCCGGCCACGTTTCAGCGCGTGAAAGCCGGCGTCGCCGACATCGGCTACAGCCTGCAGGGCTTCACGTCGGACCAGTTTCCGCGCACGCTGCTGGTCGAAATCCCCGACGTCGCGCGCAACAACGTCACTGCCACGCGCAAGATGTGGGCGGCCTACGACCTGCTCAAGGACGACTACCAAGGCGTCAAGGTCATCGGGCTGCTCTCGACCGGACCGAACGTCATCGTGACGCGCGACAAGCTGGTGCGCGTGCCCGAGGACATCCGCGGCCTTCGGTTGCGCGTGCCTTCGAAGCTTCTCGGCGATGTGCTCGGCTCGATGGGCGCGAGCCCGGTGTTCATGAACATCACCGAGGTCTACAACGCGGTGCAGACCGGCGTGCTGGCGGGCATCACCACGGGCACGAGTGCGATCCGCGGCTTCAAGCTCGGCGAGGTCATCAAGTATTACAACGACTACGAATTCGGCGTGTCGCCGCAGTTCGTGGTGATGAACCAGGCGAGCTACGACAAGCTGTCGCCCGAGCACAAGAAGATTATCGACGAGACCACCGGGCTGAACTTCAGCCTCAGGGGCGCGAAGGTCTATGACGACGAGGCCGTCATCCAGCTCAAGGAAGAGGTGGACCGCGGCCGTGGCCAGGCCATCAAAGTCAGCGCGGCCGAGCGCGCCCTGTGGGACAAGGCGATCAAGCCGGCGATGGACAAGGCGATCGCCGAGCGTAAAGGCATCGACACCCAGAAGATCATCGGTGCGCTTCGAGCGGCGAAGTAGCGGCGCAAGCCGCCACCGTTGCATCGTCCGACCGGAACCGCCGGCCCCATGCACGCTTTCGAAAAGGCTCTGGGCACGATCGCGACCGCCGCCGGCGCTGCCGGCGGCATCGCACTGGTCGGATTGATGCTCACGACGGTGGTCGACGTCACGCTGCGTTCGACGCTCAATCTGGCGTTTCTCGGCGTGACCGAAATCACCGAACTGGGCCTCGTGGTGGTCGCCATCTGCGGCATCGCCTATTGCGGCTGGACCGGCGGACACATTGCACTGGAGCTCGGCGAGAGCTTCGTTCCGCCGGCGATCTGGAAGGCGTCACAGATTGTCATGCTGCTGTTGTCGGCGGTCGCCGCGGCCGCCGTGATGTTCTACAGCGCGCATGAGGCCGTCGCGGTGTACGGACGCAGCGCGCGCACCAACCTGCTGCAAATCGCAGAGTATCCCTTCTACACCATCGTCGCGCTGGGCTTCCTGATCTACACGGCCATCCTGCTGGTCAGGGCCTGCTCCGGAAACGTCGCCGGCGAACCGGACAGGCCGCGCGAATGAGCCCCACGGCCGCCGGCGTCCTGGGCCTCGCCGCCCTGTTCGTGCTGTTCTTCTTCCGCATGCCGATCGGAATTTCGATGCTGCTGGTCGGCGGCATCGGATTCGCGTCGCTGGTCAACTGGCCGGCCGCGTCGTCGCTGCTCGGCTCCGAGGCGTATCATGTCACGTCGAACTATGCGCTGAGCGTCATCCCGCTGTTCGTTCTGATGGGGCACTTCGCGACGCTGTCGGGCATGGCGCGCGATTTCTACGCCGCGGCCTATGCGTGGATCGGCCATTGGCGCGGCGGGCTCGCCGGCGCGACCATCGCCGCATGCTCGGGGTTCTCGGCGCTGTCGGGTTCCTCGGTCGCGACCGCCGCCACCATCGGCCAGGTCGCGCTGCCGGAAATGCGGCGCTACCGCTACAACAACCGGCTTGCGACCGGCGCGGTCGCCGCCGGCGGCACGCTCGGCATCCTGATCCCGCCAAGCGCCGGCATGGTGGTCTACGCCATCCTCACCGAGCAATCGATCGGCCGGCTGTTTCTCGCCGGCGTGCTCCCCGGCCTGTTGCTGACGGCTATGTTCCTGCTGACGATTCTGATCGTCTGCGCGATGTATCCGTCCTACGGCCCGCCCGGCGAGCGCCTGCTTCGCGCGGAGCGGCTGCGCGCCACGCTGCGGGCGGTACCGATGTTCGCCATCGTGCTGCTGACCATCGGCGGCATCTACGTCGGATTGTTTACCCCGTCGGAAGCGGCGGCGGTCGGCGCGTTTCTCGCCATGCTGCTCGCCGGCGTGCGCGGCGCGCTGTCGGTCCGGGCCTTCTTCAAGGTGCTGCTTGAGACGGTGCGCACCTCCGGCCTGATCTTCCTGATCCTGATCGGCGCCACGCTGTTCTCGCAATTCATCGCAGTGACGCAGATTCCGGCGAACCTCACCGAGTTCCTGGTCGGACTGAACCTGCCGAAGATCGTCGTTCTGACGATCATTCTCGCAACCTACATCGTGCTCGGCATGTTCATGGAAGGGTTCGCCATGATGGTGCTGACTCTCCCGGTGGTGTTCCCGATCGTCACCGCGCTCGGCTACGACCCGATCTGGTTCGGCGTGATCATGGTGATCGTGCTGGAGATGGGGCTCATCAGTCCGCCGGTCGGCGTCAACGTGTTCGTGGTGAAAGGTGTGGCGGGCGACGTGCCGATGAACGAAATCTTCGCCGGCATCCTGCCGTTCTGGGCCGCCATGATCGTCACCATCGCGGTGCTGGTGGTGTTGCCGGAGATCGCACTGATGCTGCCGAACTCGATGATCCGATAGGCGGCAGCGGCCCCTCTGCGACCGGCATTGCAAGCCTGCCCAGGGCGGCTTATGATTGCAGTGATATCAATGCAATCATTTTTATAAATATATGAAATACCAGGATAATCTATGGCAAAACTGGCGTCGTTGACGATCCGGCGGCTGGACGAGGCGCTCAAGCGCCGCCTGCGGCTGCGTGCCGCCCGGCACGGCCGGTCGGTCGAGGACGAGGTCCGCACGATCCTGCGCGAGGCCGCGCAAGGCGGCGCGGAGCCGGAC
>VGEP01000050.1 GCA_016869215.1 Alphaproteobacteria bacterium
AGCCCAGCCCGCGCCGCCGCAGGCCAGGCACGCGGCGCCCGCCGAGCCGCATCCGCCGCGCACCGCGGGCGGGCGTCGAACGCTGTCCGACGAGGCGCTGAAAGGGTTCCGCGACGTCGTCACCGATCCGCAGCAGGCGATCGAGCAGAGCCGCGCCGATCCGCGCTACGAATACGGCGATCCCTATTCGCTGCCGCCGGCGCCGACCTTGCCGCAGGTCGAGCCGCATCCGCTTGAGCCCTACGGCCAGCTCGAGCCGCAGGTCCAGCCCGATCATCTGTGGGCCACCCAGATCGACGGCGGCCAGCCGCGCCAGCCCGTCGACTACGATCAGTTTGCGCCGCCGCAGCAGCACCCGCGGGCGCAGCAAACGCACCAGCCCCAGTACGACGAGGAAGCGCCGCCCGCGCCGCGTCCGCCCCGGCAGCCGCGGTCCTATGCCGGCATCATCCGGCTGGTCACGATTCTTGCGCTGGTCGGCGTGATCGGCGGCCTGATCTACTGGCAGCGCGGCACGATCGGCGCCATCGCAGGCGCCGTGGCCGAACTGTTCAGCTCGCGCGGCCCGACGCAGCCGCGCGAAGCCCAGCCGACGCAGAAGAAGATCACCGATCGCATCGGCCAGCCCGCGCCGGCTGGCGCGCCCGGCGTGCCGGTGGCGCAGCGCGTGGTGCTCTACGAGGAGGATCCCGACGACTCCCAGGGCAAGCGCTTTGTCGGCACGGCGGTCTGGCGCACCGAGATGAAGCCCGCCGCGCCCGGCCGTCCGCCCGAGCTTGCGGTGCGCGCCGATATCGAGATTCCCGACCGCAAAATGACCGCGACCTGGTCGCTTCGCCGCAACACCGACCAGTCGCTGCCGGCGAGCCACACCATCGAGATCGTGTTCAACATCGCGCAGGATGCGCAATCGGGCGGCGTGCAGAACGTTCCCGGCGTGCTGATGAAGCAGGCCGAGCAGACCCGCGGCGTGCCGCTGGCGGGGCTCGCGGTCAAGGTCACGCCCGGATTCTTCCTGATCGGCCTCTCGGCCGTCGAGACCGACACCGCGCGCAACCTTCAGCTCCTGAAAGAGCGCGGGTGGTTCGACATTCCGATCGTCTACAACAACAACCGCCGCGCCATCCTGGCGATGGAAAAGGGCACGCCCGGCGAGAAGGCGTTCGGCGACGCCTTTGCGGCGTGGAAGCAGTAGAAGGCCGCGCTACTTCCGCAAGCCGGCCTTGTCGATCACCGCGCTCCAGCGCTTGAGCTCGTCGCCGATCTCGCGCTGGAACCGCGCGCCCGCAACGCTGGTCGGCTCGAAGCCGAGCTTGGACAGCCGCTCCTTGACGTCGGGCATGGCCGCGACTTTCACGATGGCGTCGCCGAGCTTGTCCGCGACGGCTTTCGGCGTCTTCGCGGGCACGAAAAAGCCGGTCCAGGCGCTCGCCGAGAATCCGCTGACGCCCGCTTCGACGACGTTCTGCACCTGCGGCAGCGCGGCCGAACGCTGCTCGGTCGTGACCGCGATGCCCTTCAGCTTGCCCGACTGCACCAGCGACACGGTCGGCGGCAGCGTGACCACCGCGAGATCGGTCTGCTTGCCGAGCACGGCGGTCAGCGCCTGCGCAGCGCCTGGGAACGGGATGTGTTCGAGCGACACGCCCGACGCGGTCGAAAACAGATACTCGCCGGCGAGATGGCCGATCGAGCCCGCGCCCGGCGAGCCGTAATTGAGCCTTCGCGTCTTGG
This sequence comes from Alphaproteobacteria bacterium, assembly GCA_016869215.1. Classification (GTDB taxonomy): domain Bacteria; phylum Pseudomonadota; class Alphaproteobacteria; order Rhizobiales; family Xanthobacteraceae; genus Z2-YC6860. Next base: position 1,735 of record VGEP01000050.1, read on the forward strand.
CGAGCGCGGCCAGTTCCTTCAGCGAGTTCGCGGCGAGATCGGGCTGCGCCACGACGATGACCGCCTGAGGAGCTGCGCTGGCGAGCGCCAGGAGTTCCTTCGGCGTGTCGAGGCCGATCTTGGGATTCAGCGCCTGCGCGATCAGCATCGAGTTCGAGGCCACCAGCACCGTGTAACCGTCGGGCTCGGCGCCCGCGACCGCCTTGCCGGCGATGGTGCCCGACGCGCCGCCGCGGTTCTCGACCACCACCGGCTGGCCGAGCAGGCCCGCCAACTTTTCCGCAAACATCCGCGCGACCGCGTCGATGCCGCCGCCGGGCGGGAAGCTGACCACGAGGCGGACGTTGCGCGAGGGGAACGCGTCCTGCGCCGTGGCGGGCACAGGTGCGCCGAGAAGGACGAAGGCGAGGATTGCGAACAGAGTGCGTAGCATGGCTGGAGCCCCGGTCGATGATGCGCCGGAAGCCTAGCATAGGTGCATAAAATCGAACGCCGCCCTGCGGCGGCGTTCGTGAAGTCCGGTTGCCCGGATTTTGCGGGTGTTAGTGCGCCGGCAGAGCCGCGGCTTGCGCCGGCGGCGCTTCCATGGCGGCGACGTTGTGCTTGACCGCCTTCTGCACCTTCTCGAACGCGCGCACCTCGATCTGGCGCACGCGCTCGCGCGACACGCCGAACTCGGCCGCGAGGTCTTCCAGCGTCACCGGCTCGTCGGCAAGCCGGCGCGCCTCGAAGATGCGCCGCTCGCGGTCGTTGAGCACGTCGAGTGCGGACGAGAGCGCCTTGCGGCGGTTGTCCATCTCCTCGCTCGCGGCCAGCACCGACTCCTGGCTTTCGCTGTCGTCGGCGAGCCAGTCCTGCCATTCGCCCGAGTCGCCGTCGTCGCGGATCGGCGCGTTGAGCGACGCATCGCCGCCGAGACGGCGGTTCATGTCGACCACGTCCTGCTCGGTGACGCCGAGCTTCTGCGCGATCGCCTGAACCTGGTCGGGACGCAGGTCGCCTTCCTGCAACGCGTTGATCTTGCTCTTCGCCTTGCGCAGGTTGAAGAACAGCTTCTTCTGGTTCGCGGTGGTGCCCATCTTCACGAGCGACCACGAACGCAGGATGTATTCCTGGATCGACGCCTTGATCCACCACATCGCGTAGGTGGCGAGGCGGAAGCCCTTCTCGGGCTCGAAGCGCTTGACCGCCTGCATCAGGCCGACGTTGCCTTCCGAGATCACCTCGGAGATCGGCAGGCCGTAGCCGCGGTAGCCCATCGCGATCTTGGCGACGAGCCGCAGGTGGCTGGTGACGAGCTTGTGCGCGGCGTCGCGGTCGCCGTGTTCCCGCCAGCGCTTGGCGAGCATGTATTCCTGCTGCGGTTCCAACATCGGGAACCGCCGGATTTCTTCGAGATATCGCGAAAGACCGCCTTCGGCGGTGACGATCGGCATAGCCGCAGTACGGGCCATAGAGCGCCCTCCATAGGTTGCCCCCGGGTCTCCGGCGGGCGTTCATGCCGCCGCTCCCCGAGCCGACGGCACTCATGCTGCGGTCGCGAACCCCCGACCGCAGGTGCAGCATACCGGACCAAATGGGGCGAAAGGAAGATTCGGACCCTTCACACCCGCGTGACCCGGCGGCCTTTGGTGACGCACCCATAACCCCCTGTTGCAGCGAGGTTATTTCTTGAGCGCCGAGCCGGTCAGACTGCGGTGTAAACGAGCCAGATCGTCTGGAAGTTCCGACCGGAACTGCAGACTTTCCCCCGTGGCCGGATGAGCCACGGCGAGTAGATAAGCATGCAGTGCCTGCCGTCCAAGGGCCTTGAGAGCCGCCTCCGCCGCGGGCGGCAGCAGCGCCTCCTTGGTCCGGTAGCCTTGGCCATAGACCGGGTCGCCGAGCAGCGGATGGCCGATGTGGGCGAGATGGACGCGAATCTGATGCGTGCGGCCGGTCTCCAGCCGGCAGGCCAGCAGGCTCGCCACTGGCTTTCCGGACTTGCCGGGGAAACGCTCCAGCACCTGCCAGTGGGTCACCGCGGACCGCCCGTCGCGCCGGATCGCCTGCTTGTCGCGGCTGTGCGGATGGCGCCCGATCGGCGCATCGACCGTGCCCTTCGGGCGGTCGGGCGCGCCCCAGACGAACGCCAGATAGCCGCGCTGAAGCGGCCCCTCGCGGCCGTGGTCGGCGAACTGCGCGGCGAGCGACTGGTGTGCGGCGTCGGTTTTCGCCACCACAAGGAGTCCGGTCGTGTCTTTGTCGAGCCGGTGCACGATGCCCGGCCGCTTCACCCCACCGATCCCGGAGAGGCTCGCGCCGCAATGCGCGATCAGCGCGTTGACCAGCGTGCCGCGCGCATGCCCCGCGGCCGGATGCACCACGAGGCCGGCGGGCTTGTCGATGACGATCATCTCGCTGTCCTCGTGGACGATCTTCAGCGGAATGTCCTCGCCCGCGGGCTCGGCGGGCTCGGGCTCCGGCACGTTAACGGTGAGCGCGTCGCCCGCGTTGACCCGGTGGCCTGGATCGCGGATGGTGCGGCCCGCGACCGTCACTTCGCCTGCGAGGATCAGGGCCTTGAGGCGGGTGCGCGACAGCGCGGAATGCGCCGCCAGCACCCGGTCGAGCCGCCAGCCGGCCTCGCCGGCTGCGGCCTCGAAGGTTGCCTGGCCCTCGAAGGTTTTCCGGCCGTCGTCGCGGTCGTTATCGTCAGCCGGATGCGGCATTGTTGTCCCGGACGCCCATGAGCAATCCCGATAACGACGACGACAAGCCGCTGACGCCGGAGCAGCAGAAGCTCGTCGCCAAGGTGCGCTGGCTGATGCTGTTGTCCGGCCTCGCCACCTTCCTCGGCATCGCCGTCGTGGTCGGCATCGTGGGCTATCGCGTTTTCCGCACCGAGGGAAGCGTGGCGCCGGCCGAGATGACGGCGCTGCTGCCCAAGGGCGCCAAAGTGGTGTCGACCGCGGTCACCGAGGACCGGATCGCGGTGACGGTGGAGGTCGGCGGCATGATCGAGGTGCGGACGTTCGACGTGCGGACGCTGAAGCCCGCGGGTCGGTTGCGGTTTGCGACGGAGCCGTAAAGTCCGATCCGGTGATTTGAAATCGACCGCGCCACAAGCGCCGATACCTCCCCTTGAAAAGGGGAGGCCGGCGCGCTGAAAGCGCGCCGGGTGGGGATCGTCTTGCGCGCTCAATCGACCCCCACCCCAACCCTCCCCCTTTCAGGGGGAGGGAGCGCGCTGTGCTCGCGGCGCCGCATTGGCCCAATCGGACCGGATTCCGAGCCCGCTTGCCTCGTCTCCGGATCGAGTCTATTTCAAGGTTCTTGGCTCTGGCTCCCATCGTCTAGCGGTCTAGGACGCGGCCCTCTCAAGGCTGAAACCGGGGTTCGATTCCCCGTGGGAGCGCCAACGATTTCAAAGGGTTCGCTTTGTCGAAAGTTTTTGACTTGTGAAATTGGCGCACAAAAAGGGCGCGTCAGCTATCCGCATGCAAACGATATGCTCTTCAGCCTGGGCGTCTCAATGCCTGTTGCCTGGCCACTCTGCACTGAACTTGCTTTTCATGTAACCGAGGATGCGACTACGCTCTTCCGGTTGAACGGAATTTAGTGCCCTACACACGGCATCTAGCGTCTCGATCTCTCGATCAATTGGATTGCCCGTTTTGGCCGGCCGTACCGGCAGCAGATCGTCCGGCTGACAGCCGAGTGCTTTGGAAAGTGCCGTGAGCGCCAATGGTCCTGGCAGCGACCGCGCCCGGATATATTTCGAGATCGAGTCGCGGACCATCGCCTTGTCCGGCATGTACGGTGCCGCACGCCGGGCCAACTCGCTTTGGTTCCAGCCCTTGGCGATCATCATGCGCTGAAGGCGCCGGGCGAACTCCTGCCGAACTGCCTCCGGTGACATTGTCGACGGAATGTCGACTTCCGGGTGCGCGGGTCTTTTGTCCATTTAGCATTCTCCATCGATGTCGTTAATTGTATACAATATAAATATCATACAATATCATCAATTGTCAACGTTGCGAAGGATGTGGCGATCGTTGCTCGATCGACAAAAGTCGATAATTCGGATTCGCGGTCGCTGATAGGGCGGGAAGACGCCGCCGCTTGCCGGAGCGCCGACGCCAACTCGCCATGCGCATGTGCTGGTGCCGCTGTAGCATGCCCCGCGACGAAGAACCGACAGAGGCATGGCATGACCGCCGCGTTTCGCCTACAGGCTGCGACTGCCGCAATCGCGCTTTGCGTGCTGGTCCAGTCCCCCGCGGCATCGGCGAACCCCTACACAAAGGTCCGCCCGTCCTTCGTGCCCTCCTGGGAAGCCTCGCCGCCGTACATCGTCCACGCCATGCTGAGACTCGCGGACGTGACGCCCGCCGATTTCGTCTGCGACCTCGGTTCCGGCGACGGGCGCGTGGTGATCGCGGCGGCGAAGGACTTCGGCGCCCGCGCGCTCGGCGTCGAGTTCAATCCCAAGACGCTCGCCAAGGCCAAGGAGAACGCCAAGAAGGAGGGCGTCGAGCAACGGACCGAATTCGTGCAGGGCGACATCCACGCGCACGACGTGAGCCGCTGCACCGCCGTGACGCTGTTCCTCTGGGACAGCATCAACCTGAAGCTCCGCCCGAAGCTGATCGCGGAGCTCGCGCCGGGAGCGCGGATCGTCTCCCACGAGCACAACATGGGCGCGTGGAAGCCCGACGCCGTGATTTATTGCGACGATTTTACGTCGGGCCGCCGAGGGAAGGCGTGCGGCGCGAAGAACGCAGCCGACCGGACGCCGATCTTCAAATGGATCGTGACCAAGGAGGTCAAGGACGGGCGGTTTGCGCGGCCGTAATGGGGCGCCGTCCCACCGCCTGCGTCAAAGGGTCCCGCTCGTCCCCGCGAAAGCGGGGACCCAGCGTTCTTCGCCAAAGAACTGGGCTCCCGCTTCCGCGGGAGCGAGCGGAGCGCGATGCAACGCTGGGCGAACATGCTTAAGATGGTCCGAAGCGAGCAAAGCCCAAGGGAACCGCCGAGGAACCGCGCCATGACCGCCGCCATCCGCCTGCCAGCCGCCACCGCCGCCATTGCGCTGCTCGCGCTGGCGCAGCCCGCCGCCGCCCAGGCCGACGACGCGGCCGCGTTCTACAAGGGCAAGACCGTCACCATCATGGTCGGCCACCAGGTCGGCACCGGCTTCGACATCTACGCCCGCGTGCTGGCGCGGCACCTGAGCCGCCACATCCCCGGCAACCCGTCGATCCTGGTGCAGAACATGGTCGGCGCGAGCGGCGTCGTCTCCGCCAACTGGCTGGAGACGATCGCGGCCAAGGACGGCACCGTGATGGCGACCTTCGTGCACACGGTCGCGTTCGAGCCGGTGTTCGGCAACGACAAGGCGCGATACGACCCCAGGAAGCTCTCCTGGATCGGCAACATGGAGGAGAGCGTCGGCATGTGCGGCGTCACCAGGGCGTCGGGCATCGCAAGCTTCGCCGATCTGCGGACCAAGGAGGCGATCTTCGGCGCGACCGGTCCCACCGGGCCGCTCGGCCAGTTCGCGCAGGCCGCGCGCAACCTGCTCGGCGCCAAGCTGAAGGTCGTCTACGGCTACAAGGGCTCCGCCGACGTCAAGCTCGCCATGAACCGCGGCGAGGTGCAGGGCATCTGCGGGCTGCCGCTGTCGACGGTGAAGTCGTTCTGGGGCGACGAGTACACCAAGGGCGAGTTCAAGCCGATCATCCAGCTCAGCGGCAAGCCGCATCCGGAGCTGAAGGGCATTCCGCACGTCGACACGTTCGCCAAAACTGACCAGGACCGTCAGGTGTTCGGCCTGATCTTCGGCGCGCAGTCCCTCGGCCGCGTCTATGTCTCGCCGTCGGGTCAGCCCGCGGCGCGCACCAAGGTGCTGCGCGCGGCGCTCGCGGCGGCGATGAAGGACAAGGAGTTCCTCGCCGACGCGGAGAAAACCAAGATCGACGTCGAGCCGATGACCGGCGAAGAGGTCGAGTCGTTGATCGCGAAGCTGTCGTCGGTGTCGCCGGACGTCGTGGCGCGCGCGAAGAAGGCGTTCAGCCGGGATTGACCGGACTCGAGGTCCTGTGAACGCGGACCGTTCGATCCCATATCCATCAGGAATGGACGACGAGACCATTTCACAGGACGACGTCTTCGCCTTCCTCGCGGACTCCGCGACGCATGGAGGCAATAAAGTGCGCCGCATCGACACCCATGCGGCCTCGGTGTTCCTCGCGGGCGAGCGCGCGCTGAAGGTCAAGCGCGCGGTCAGGTTCCCGTTCCTCGACTATTCGACGCTCGACAAGCGCAAGGCCGCGTGCGAGGCCGAGCTTGAGGTCAACCGGCCGTTCGCGCCGGAGCTTTATCTGCGCGTCGTGCCGATCGTGCGCGCGGGGGAGGGCTTCGCGATCGGCGGCGAAGGCGAGCCCGTCGAATGGGCGGTCGAGATGCGCCGTTTCGACGAAGACCGCACGCTCGACCGGCTTGCGGACCGGGGCGAGATCGACGGCGCGCTCGCCGATGCGCTGGGCCGTGCGGCCGTGGCGATGCATGGGCGCGCGCCGGTTGTCGACGCGGGACCCTGGCTCGGAGCGGTGGAGAAATTTCTCGGCCAGAACAAGGAGGCGTTCGCAGAGTATCCGGCGCAGTTTCCGAACGCCCGGGCTGAAGCGCTCGACCGCGCATCGCGCGCGGCCTTGGAGCGTCTGCGCCCGCTGCTCGCCGAACGCGGCCGACGCGGGCTCATCCGCCGCGGCCACGGCGACCTGCATCTCGGCAACATCGCGCTGATCGAAGGCAAGCCGCTGCCGTTCGACGCCATCGAGTTCGATCCTCTAATCGCGGCCGGCGACGTGCTGTACGACCTTTCGTTCCTGCTGATGGATCTGGTCGAGCGCGGTCTGCGCGGGCCGGCGAATGCCGTGTTCAACCGCTATCTGACCGAAGCGGTGAATGACGCCGATCTCGACGGGCTTGCGGCGCTGCCGTTCTTCATGTCGCTGCGCGCCGCGATCCGAGCCAAGGTGACGGCGGCGCGCTTACACGACGCCGCGCCCGCGCAGCGTTCGCGCATCGTCGAGCAGGCCGAGGCGTACTTTCGCCTCGCGGGGCGGGTGCTCGCGCCGCCGAAGCCGCGGCTGTTCGCGGTCGGCGGCTTGTCGGGCACCGGCAAGTCGTTGCTGGCGCGCGCGCTCGCGCCGCATGTGCCGCCGGAGCCGGGCGCGGTGGTGGTGCGTTCGGATGTCGAGAGGAAGCGGATGTTCGGCACCGGCGAAACCGAGCGGCTTCCGGCGGAAGCCTATCGTCCGGAAGTGGGGAACCGCGTGTACGCCCGCGTTACGGAACGCGCGGGCGCTGTCGCCAAGGCCGGACATTCGGCGATCGCGGACGCAGTCTATGCGCGCGCCGATGAACGAAGCGCGATTGCGGGGGCGGCGGCGGGGGCAGGGGTTGCGTTCACCGGGCTGTTTCTGGTCGCACCGCTCGATGTCCGGCTGCAACGCGTCGGCACGCGCACGGGCGACGCTTCCGATGCCGATGCCCGCGTGGCGCGCGAGCAGGAGGCCTACGCGCTCGACGGGCTCGACTGGATTCGCGTGGATGCTTCGGGCACGCCTGAGGAGACGCTGAAGCGCGCGCTGGAGGCGATTGGCAGATGATCGTTTTGATCTGAAGCAGCGCGGCGCGCAAAGTGTGCTCCCCTCCCCCGCAAGGGGGGAGGGGACATACCGAGCTTGCGGCTCGGAGTGCGTACACATCAGCGAAGCAGCTACCCCTCGATCCTCGCCAACCTTAGCCGCAGCGCATTGCCGATTACGCTGACCGACGAGAATGCCATCGCCGCGGCCGCGATGATCGGCGATAGGAGGATTCCAAAGGCCGGATAGAGCACGCCTGCGGCGATGGGAACGCCGGCGGCGTTGTAGATAAACGCAAAGAATAGATTCTGCCGAATGTTGCGCATGGTGGCGCGCGAGAGCAGCCGCGCCCGCACAATGCCGGTGAGGTCGCCCTTGATCAGCGTCACGCCCGCGCTCTCCATCGCGACATCGGTGCCGGTGCCCATGGCGATGCCGACGTCGGCCGCGGCGAGCGCCGGCGCGTCGTTGACGCCGTCGCCGGCCATGGCGACCACGCGGCCCTCGCGGCGCAGCTTCTCGACCACGGCGCTCTTCTGATCGGGCAGCACCTCGGCCTGGACCTGCTCGATGCCGAGCTTGCGCGCTACGGCGAGCGCGGTGGTGCGGTTGTCGCCCGTGAGCATGACGATCGCGATGCCTTCCGCTTTCAGGGCGCCGAGGGCGTGCGCGGCGGAATTCTTGACCGGGTCGGCGATGGCGATGACGCCCGCGGCCTTGCCGTCGATGGCGATGTAGATCGCAGTCGCGCCGTCGGCGCGCAGGCGCTCGGCCTCGGCGTCGAGCGCATCGGTCTTGATGGAAAGCTCGGCGAGAAACCTGGCGTTGCCCAGCACGATGCGCTTGCGGTCGACCATGCCGATCGCGCCCTTTCCCGTGGGCGAGTCGAAGCCGCGCACGGGCGCAAGCTCGATGTTGCGTTCCTTCGCGGCCTCGACGATGGCATGCGCGATCGGATGCTCGCTGGAGCGCTCGACGCTCGCCGCAAAGCGCAGCACCTGCGTCTCGTCGAAGCCTTCGGCCGTGCGGACGGCGGTCACCTTCGGCTTGCCTTCGGTGAGCGTACCGGTCTTGTCGATGACCAGCGTGTCGACCTTTTCCATCCGCTCCAGGGCTTCCGCGTTCTTGATCAGAACGCCGGCCTGCGCGCCGCGGCCGACGCCGACCATGATCGACATCGGCGTGGCGAGCCCGAGCGCGCAGGGGCAGGCGATGATCAGCACGGTCACGGCCGCGACCAGGCCGAAGGCGAACCGCGGCTCCGGGCCGAACATGGACCACGCCGCGAACGCCAGCAGCGCCACCGCGATCACGGCGGGCACGAACCAGCCGGACACCCGGTCGGCGAGCCGCTGGATCGGCGCGCGCGAGCGCTGCGCCTGCGCCACCATCTGCACGATCTGCGCCAGCATGGTCTCGCGGCCGACCTTCTCGGCGCGCATCACGAGGCCGCCGCTGCGGTTGACGGTGCCGGCGATGAGTTTCGCGCCGGTCTCCTTGGTGACGGGCATGGATTCGCCGGTCACCATCGACTCGTCGACTGCCGAGCGGCCTTCGATCACTTCGCCGTCGACCGGCACCTTCTCGCCGGGGCGCACGCGCAATTTGTCGCCGGCCACGACCGCGTCGAGCGGGACCTCTTCCTCAGCGCCGTCGTCCGCAATGCGGCGCGCGGTCTTGGGCGCGAGATCGAGCAGCGCCCGGATCGCGCCCGAGGTCTGCTCGCGGGCGCGCAGCTCCAGCACCTGGCCGAGCAGCACCAAGACGGTGATGACGGCGGCGGCTTCGAAATAGACCGCGACCGAGCCGTCCGGTGCGCGGAACGCCGGCGGGAACACCTGCGGCGCAAGCACGGCGACCACGCTGTAGACCCAGGCGACGCCCGTGCCCATGGCGATCAACGTGAACATGTTGAGGTTGCGCGTCAGCAGCGACTGCCAGCCCCGCTCGAAGAACGGCCAGCCGGCCCACAGCACGACCGGTGTGGCGAGTGCGAATTGCAGCCAGTTGGACAGCGCGGCGCCGAGGACCATGTGAAGCCCGAGGAAGTGTCCGCCCATTTCCAGCGCGACGACGGGCAGCGTCAGGACGAGGCCGATCCAGAACCGCCGGGTCATGTCGGCGAGTTCGGGATTGGGCCCGGTCTCGGCCGTGACCAGTTCCGGCTCCAATGCCATGCCGCAGATCGGGCACGAGCCCGGACCGATCTGGCGGACCTCCGGATGCATCGGGCAGGTGTAGGTCGTGCCCTCGGGGACCGGCGCTTCGGGCTGCCTGGGAGCGAGATACTTCGCAGGATCGGCGGCGAACTTGGTGCGGCAGCCGGCGGAGCAGAAATAGTAGGGATGCCCCTGATGGGTGTGGCGATGCGGCGTGGTGTGCGGATCGACCGTCATGCCGCAGACCGGGTCGAGCGCGCCGTCCTTGATGGGCGCGCCGTGGCCGCCGTGGTGGGCATGACCATGCGCGCCGTGGTCATGGGCGGAATGATCGTGGGAGGAGGCCATCGACGCTGCCCTTCAATTCGGTCTTGATACCAATACCCTGTAAGGGTATATAGCGGGCATGCAAAAGGAAGCCAAGGCCTCGGTTCTGAAAAGGCTGCAGCGCATCGAAGGCCAGGTGCGCGGGCTCGCGCGCATGGTCGAGGACGACCGCTATTGCATCGACGTGGTGACGCAGGTGTCGGCGGTGCGCGCTGCGCTGCGTGGCGTCGAGGAGGAAGTGCTGCGCGACCACGTCGCCCATTGCATCGAGCACGCTATCGCCGGCGGCAACAAGGCCGAGCAGCGCCGCAAGGTCGCCGAGCTGATGGACGTGCTGGGCCGCGCCTCGCGCTGACCCGGCGTTACGAGCTTCGCGCCAGAAATGAAATTGCCCCGGCGATTTCTCGCCGGGGCAGGTTCCCGATGCATTGGTTGGGGGGTAGGGACCCGTGCATCAGGCATTCATTCGCGCCAGCGCCGCGCGATTGCGCAGCACGACGCGGCGCGAACTCGGCAGGGCGATGGCCGCGGAATTCTCCAGGCTGGTGAGCGTGCGCGACACCGTCTCGATGGTGAGGCCGAGATAGTCGGCGATGTCCTGGCGCGACATCGGCAGGTCGAATTCGTCGCGCGCCTTGATGCGGTTGGCCATTTCCAGAAGGAAGCCCGCAACGCGCTCCTGCGCGGTCTTGATCAGCAGCAGGATATGATCCTGCATCCGCTGCAATTCGCGGCGGGTCATCGTCCACAATTGCCGGGCGACGTCGTTGTCGCGGACCGCAAGCGCCTCGACTGCGCTACGCTTGACGACGATGACCTGCACGTCGGAGATGGCCTCGGCGGAGAAGGTGTGCTCGGCTGCGGCCTCCAGGCCGAAAATGTCGCCGGGCATATAGAAGTCGCCGATCTGGCGCCGGCCGTCGTCGAGGAACTTCGAGGTGCGCACGGCGCCCTTGACCAGCTTGTAGAGATATTCGGCCGGCTCGTTCTCGCCGTAGATTTCGGCGTTGCGCTTGAACGTCATCGGCGCGCCCATCATGTCCAAGGCATCCGCCAAGCCGTGCGTCGCCGCGGGAGGCGCCGTGCGGGCGTTGCGAACCGGGGCGGGAGCGAAGTTCGTCGTGTGCGCGAGCATGGCCATCTCCTCCATGGAACGATGATGGATTCCTATGGCGGGCGGTTCGCATGCGAAATTCAGATGATCTCCCTAAGGGATTTCTCGGAGGTGCTTTTCAGTGGATTTTCTGAAGAATTGCAGGAAATCGGGCACCGGAGGCCGCGCGATCGGCCCGGCCAAGGCCCGTTTCAGGAGGTCACGTGCAAAAACGCAGCCGTTGCCGCCGTTTCGGATGGGCGCTCGCGGCCGCGCTCGCCGCCATGCCGTTGCTGCCGCAGGCCGCGGCGGCCCAGTCCTCGGCGCAGGCGCGCGGCGAGGCGCTGCTGCAACGCCACTGCGCAATGTGTCACGCCGTCGGACGCCGCGGCACAAGCCCGCACGCGATGGCGCCGCCGTTCCGCACGCTTGGCCGCAAGTACCCGATCGAGTCGCTTGAAGAAGGACTCGCCGAAGGCCTGATGACGGGCCATCCGGAGATGCCCGAATTCCGGTTTTCGCCGCGCGATGTGGGCGCGATCGTCGCTTACCTGAACTCGGTACAGGAACCTTGAAACGTCCGGGTTCGGCGCGTCCGCGGACGCACCGGATTTTCGCGGCTGCGCTTGACCTGAATCAAGCACCGGTTGAGTGCGGCGTCGGAAATTACATATGGTTCATAGCCCGTCGGCGCAGCGCGGCGGGGGCCATGACGAACAACGAGAGGCGCTCATGATCAAGGACGTTCTGGTAAGTCTTCCCGTCGGCGAGGCGCCCACCGCCGTCGTCGACTATGCGGTGTCGGTTGCGACCGCGTTCGACGCGCACATCGCGGGTCTTACGTTCGCCTATGAGCCGGTGGTGCCGGGCACCGTGTTCGACGGATTTGCGGCCGACATCATCGCGAACTTCCGCGCCGAAAGCGAAAAGCTCGGGCAGGCCGCCATCGCCAAATTCGAGGAAAAGGCGCGGCGCGCGAGCCTTTCGGCCGAGTCGCACATGCTCGAGTCCGGGCCTGCGGGCGCGAGCGAATTGTTTGCGCAGATCGCGCGGCACTTCGATCTCGCGGTGCTGCCGCAGGCCGGGCCCGAGACCGAAGGCCGGGAGGAGCTGACGATCGAGGGCGCGCTGTTCGGTTCCGGCCGGCCGATCCTGGTCGTGCCCTACATCCAGAAGGCCGGCCTCAAGCTCGACCGTGTGATGGTGTGCTGGGACGGCAGCCGCGCCGCTGCACGCGCGATCGGCGACGCCATGCCGTTCCTGGAGCGCGCGAAAGCGATCGAGATCGTCACGGTGGCAAAGCAGCAGGAGCCGGCCGACGAATTGCCGGGCGTCGATATTTCGCGCCACCTCGCGCGCCACAAGATCAGTGTCGACTTCAAGCGTATCGTCGCAAACGACATCGAAATTTCGAGCGCGATCCTGTCGTACGCGGCCGACGCCGGAACGGACTTCGTCGTGATGGGCGGCTACGGCCACTCGCGGCTGCGCGAGTTCGTGCTCGGCGGCGCGACCCGCGGCATTCTGGAGTCGATGACGGTTCCGGTGCTGATGTCGCACTGACGGCCCGTTTCGCAATCGGGTTTCGGAAAATGGATCGGCCGCCCTCCGGGGCGGCCGATGTGCGTTTGCGTCCGTGGAGGAGGGGCTCGCGGCGCCGCTCAGCCCGCCGGCTGTACGGATATGACGCGGAAGGTGTGCATCTCTCCGTCGTCGTCGCGGATCGAGACGTATTCGCCGGGCACGAAAGCGTGGGCGCCGAACCGGTAGCCGGACTCGTCGTCGGTGTCCTCTTCCGGGTTGTAGTCGAACACCCAGCGCGCATGCTCGGCCCCGCCGGGCTTGTGAACCAGGCGGCCGGTCTCGTCGTTCTCGCCCTCCCAGAACCGGCGAACGCCGCAGTGCGCGCGGTGCTGCTGCCAGAGTTGCGCGTCGATGCGTCCGTTGGCGTCCAGCGGCGCCACGAACTCGTAGCCGCGGCGGGCCGATCCGTTGGGGAATTCCCTGGAGCGCGCCAGTTCGAGCCGGATGCGCTTGAGGACGTGGGGCAACGCCATGATGGACTCCGCCGGTTGCGTCAATCGGGTCGACGATTGGCACAACCTTCGCCGGAGCGGCGAATGCGATCCTTGATGTCGATCAAGCGGCGGTAGTTCGCCGCGCGTCACGCCGAACGCTGGCGCAATCCGACGAGCAGCACGGCGGAAATGGCGAGGCCGACGATCAGGCCGTTGGAGAAGTCCGGCAATGTACGGATCTCCCTCTCCACCATCGCCGACATCGCGAGCAGGGCCGCGACCCCGCCCTGCAGATAGAGCAGCACGACCGCGCCCGCGGCGAGCGCCAGGGCGACGTTCCGGAACAGTGACGATGCCACGAGAGCTGCGACCAGGATGGCCGCGACCGCCGCACCCACGATGAACTCGTGGCTCTGCAGGGCCGCCAGATTGATATTCAACACGTCCACCTCCACTGCACGGCGTACTTCGCCGGTCTTCGAGGTGGCCTCCCCGCCGGCGGCCAATCTGCAATGCCGCCCCCGGCCGCGCAAGCAAGGTTACCCATGAGCGATGCAAGATTTTGTAGGCCAAGGCCACAGCCACGCCAGAGCTTGTGGAAATGGCCCCTGCGGGCGGGCTTAACCTTTGGGTATGGTTAACCCACGCGCTGCCCGGACGCGCGCACTGGCGTAGATCGCGGGCCTTGGCGCGGCAAACTGCGGCTCCGGCGGTTGCTTGCCGCGCCGGGCAGCCGAGCGCGGCGGTTCGTGGACACGCGAAGCGCCATCTGGCAGATGCAGGGATGAAGGCTCCGCGCTGAATTTTGCGCGCGCACTAAGGACTGAGGGAGGATTGAGGCGATGCCCGACACCAAGATTTCGTTCCAGTCGAACGGCCGCAAGCTCGTCGGCACCGTGCGCGTTCCGAACGGCGTGAAGCCGGGCGAGCGGCGGCCGGCCTGGATCGTCATGCACGGCTTCGGCAGCAACTCGAGTTCGTCGAATGTGCTCGAACCCTGCAAGATGTTCGAGGACCTCGGCTACGTGACGCTGCGCTTCGACATGCCGGGCTGCGGCGAGAGCGAGGGCGAGCGCGGCAACCTGATCTGCCTCGAACAGGTGCAGGCGGCGAGCGACGGCCTGACCTTCCTCGCCAAGCATCCCAACGTCGAAGGCGACCGCATCGGGCTGATCGGTTCGAGCTTCGGGGCCGCGATCGCGGTCTATACCATCGGCGTCGACAAGCGCGTGGCCGCGTCGATCTCGTCGGGCGGCTGGGGCGACGGCGAGCGCAAGTTCCGCGGCCAGCATCCGGGCGAGGCGGCCTGGAAGAAGTTCACCGACATGCTGGCCGAGGGCAAACGCCACCGCGAGAAGACCGGCAAGTCGCTGATGGTGCCGCGCTACGACATCGTGCCGATCCCGCAGCACCTGCGCGGGCATCTGGCGTCGAACTCGATCCATGAGTTCACCGCCGAGACCGCGCAGAGCATGTACGACTTCCGCGCCGACGACGTGATCGGCGGGGCGGCCGGGCGTCCGATCCTGCTGCTGCATTCGTCGGTGGACTCGGTGACGCCGACCGAGCAGTCGATCGAGATGTTCAAGCGTGCCGGCCAGCCCTGCGACCTGCACCTGTTCGCCGAAACCGACCACTTCATGTTCGCGGAGAGCAACACCCGGGTCCGCACGGTGATCTACGACTGGCTGGACAAGTATTTCCCAGTCCAGGCGCGCGCGGCCGCAGCCTGACGCGATGAGCGAATCCAGGCGTTACCCCGTCGCGGGGATGATTGCGTTCACGCGCGACGCGCTTGCCGCATGCGGGGTGCCCGCGGCCGACGCGGCGATTGCCGCCGAGAAGATGATCGAGGCCGATCTCACCGGCTTCGACGCCCACGGCATCTTCCGGCTCGGATTCTATGTCTCCAACCTGCGGCAGAATCGGGTCAACCCGAGGGCCGACATCAAGGTGCTGGAGCGCGCGCCATCGACCGCGCTGCTCGATGGCGACAACGGCATCGGACACCTGGTGATCACGGCGGCGGCCAAGCTCGCGATGGATATGGCGGGCGAGACCGGCATCGGATGGGTCGGCGTGCGCTACTCCAACCACGCGGGCGCGGCCGGCATCTATCCGGAGATGATCGCGGCGCGCGGCATGGTTGGGATGTATGCCGCGGTGTCGACCGCCAACCACATGGCGCTGTGGGGTTCGGCCGAGGCGCTGCTCGGCACTAACCCGATCTCAATTGCGATCCCCGCTGGCAAGGAGGCGCCGGTGGTGCTCGATATCGCCACTTCGGTCGCGTCCTACGGGACGATCCGGCAATATCAGATCGCAGGCACGCCGATGCCAGACGGCTGGGTGGTGCACAAGGAGACCGGCCAGCCGGTCAACGATCCGAAAAAGGTCGGCGAGGGCGTACTGCTGCCGATCGGCGGTCACAAGGGCAGCGGGCTTGCGCTGATCATCGGAATGCTTGCGGGCGTGCTTAACGGCGCGGCCTTCGCCCGTGATGTGGTCGATGCCACCGGGCCGGGCTCGGGAGCGAGCAACACCGGCCAGTTCGTGCTCGCGCTCGACGTCAGCCGCTTCATGTCGCCGGAGGCGTTCAAGGCTGAGGTCGACCGTCAGCTTAACGACCTGCGCTCGTCGCCGAAGCTGCCCGGGTTCGATGCGATCCGCATTCCTGGCGAGGACCGAAAGCGCCGCAAGGCCGAGCGGATCGCCAACGGTGTCGCGCTGCCGCCGCGGCTGGTGCAGGAAATGGACGAACTGGCCGCGAGCCTGAAGGTTGCCCCGCTCGCGGCCCGCGTGTGACGGACCGGCCTATTTCGCGATCCCGTTGACCTTCGCGACCCAGGCGCGGACGTCCGGCAGCACCTGCGGCAGCGCCGCACGCACCTCGTCGCGGGTCATGCCGGGCCGGATGCGTGGGTCGTAGAGAATGTTGAGAATGTACTGGTCGTACAGGCCGAAGAAGCCCATGTGGACGTCGTCTTTGAACATGGTCCAGGGCACCGACGAATCGTCGTTGATCGGCCCGAGCGCCTGCAAAATCTCCTCGTAGGCGCAGTCGTAGAAGATGAACTCGCCGGCGTCGGCGACGATGAACACGTCGGAATGCAGAATCCGGAATTGCTCGTCGCGGCGAATGCCGGACAGGCATTGCGGCTCCAGCGATTTGAGGATCTCGCGCGCGCGTTCGGCGCCGTAGAAGGAGCGGATCGTGCGCGCGAGGTCGCGGTCGCGCACCAGCGTCACCAGCATGTTGGCGTCCTTGCGCCGCGGCGTCACCGCGATGTCGAGATGCCCGATGCGCCGGCCGATGTCGGCCAGCGCGGCCTCCACCTGCTTGCGGCGGTTCGGCCGCGCCCGGTTGTCGATATAGACCCGCACCGGGCGGTCGTATTTGCGGATGCGGTCGGCGGAGTCCGCCGCGCGCAGCTCCGCGCCCAGCGTGACCTTCAGGAAACCCTCGACGATCTCGGCGTCGGTGAACGACTTGCGTTCGGCGGCGCGGGCTCTGGCGATCTCGGCCGGTTCCGCGAACGATGCGCCGGCGGGCGCAAGCCACGCCGCGGCGGCGAGCGCGGCTGCGACGACGATGCGCCGCCCCCGGCCGGCTGAGATGGGCCGGGCGGTGATGCGGCCGGGTGTCCCGCGCTGCAATGCCATCGGTCTGGGCGCCGGCGCCCGGGCGCGTCAGGTGGCGGCGGGAACCCGCGACGCCTTTTTCTGCAGCGCGCGAATGCGGTCGGCGAGATTGCCGGTGCCTTCGCCGGGCGTGGGCCTGCGCTCGGCCACGGCGGCGCGCTGGCCGTTGGACGCGGCCGCGTCGCCCGCGAGCATGGCTTCGAGCGGCGAGCCCTGGCCTTCCAGCGCGACGGTGAGACGCGCGATTTCGGCGGCGATGTCGTTGATGCGTTCGCGCAGCATCGCATTTTCCACGCGCTCGGCGGCCCAGCTTTGCTCGGCCTCGCGCTTCATCGCCGCGATTTCCTGTTGCAGCCGGGTCCGCTCGGCGAACGACTGGGAAAGCTGATCCTCGATCAGCGCCTTTTCCTTGTTGAGCGTATCGGCTGCGGACCGGCTGCGGTTCGCGGCGCTCGAAAGCTCGGCGCGCAGGTCGACTTCGATCTTCTTCGCGCCTGTAATGGTTTCGCGCAGCTGCGAGATCTCGAATTCGCGCTCCGACAGGGCGCGCGTCTGATCGGCGAGGCGGCCTTCCAGTTCCAGGACGCGGCGGCCGAGCACCTCCGCTTCGGTGGTCTGCGCCACCAGGGCGCGCTCGAGCTGCGACACGCGATCGCCGAGCTTCTCGACCTTGCCGCGCTCGTCCTGAAGCTCGGCGCTGGCGGCGGTGGCGTCCTTGCGCTCGCGCGACAGGCGCTCACCGATTTCCTGCGCTTCCTGCTCGTGCCTGGCGACGCGATCCTTCAGCGTGTCGACCTGGGTGCGCAGCGCCACGACCTCGACGCGCGCGCTGTCGGCGGTCACCGAACGCTGGTCGAGGTCGGAGGACGTCTTCGCCAGTTCGGCCTGCTTGTCGGCGAGCATACGCTCGGCCTCCCGCAGCGCGCCGATCTTGACGGAATGCTCGGCCTCGGTGGCCTGCAACTGATCCTTGAGCGCCTTCTCGCGCGCTTCCAGCGAGAAAATCGCCGCGGTCTTTTCGCCCAGTTCGGATTTGAGGCGGTTGATCGCGTCGGTTTTCTTGCCGAGTTCCGCGAGCTGGCTCGTGGTCTTGGCCTTCATCTGCTCGACGGACAGCTCCAGCCGCCGCGTCGACATGGCGAACTCGGCGCGAAGCTGATCCTTGTCGGCCTGGATTTCGGCCATCGACAGCGGGGTCGCGGCCTCAAGCCGCTTCATGGTCAGCCGCACCGCGCGGTTGTGCACGAGCGGAACCATGACGAGCCCAAGCAGGCTCGCGACCAGAAAACCGATGCCAAAGAACATGATCGGCTCGATCATGGACGGGGGCCTCCGACCCGGAATGATGCCGATAGGCCACCATGCCATGGGCGGCCGAACGCCGCCAGATTAACCCCGGGTTAACCTAAACCGGGCGCGCGGCCGGTGCGGGACCTTAAAGCGGGTTCCAGGTCGCGTTGGGGGTGAACTTCAAATAGCCGATGTTGGCGCCAAGCCGCAGGCCGACGCCGGAGCGGATCGGCACCAGCACGACGTTGTTGGCGGTCAGCGCGGTCATCCCGAATCCGCCGATGAAATAGGCAGACCCGTCGACGCCGCCGAACCGCTCGTAGATCGCACGGGTGTTCGGCAGGTTGTAGACCAGCATCATGGTGCGGGCGCCTTCGCCGCCGGCGTCGAAGCCGATCGACGGGCCCTGCCAGTAGACCTTCAGGTCGCCGGCGTTCTTGGTATAGAGCATGCCCTCGCCGTAGCGCAGCCCGGCGATGAACGCGCCGGCCGCCTCCTCGCCGAGGATGTAGCCGTTCGGCTGGCCCCACTGGCTGACGGCTTTCTCGACGATCTGCGCCAAGCCGCGCGACACGGTGCCGAAGAACTTGTGGCCCGCGTCGATGACCTCGTTCGACGAATAGCGGTTGCCTGGCGGCGGCTCGTTCGCGGGCGGCGGTGCGCCCTGCGCCGCGAGCAGGCCTGGGCCGGCCAGGCACAGGACCAGGGCGGCGATGGCGATGCGGATGGTGGCGCGCATGGTGTGCTCCGTCGCGGATGGGTTTGGGGCCCGCTTAACCCGTTGCTCACGCGGCTGCCGTAGCCTCAACGGCAGGCACTCGAATCGCACCAACAGTGACGTGGAATATGACGGCAACGCGGCAGGAACGAAAGCCAGGTCGCGGCAACGCGCGCCGGTTTTGCTCGCTCGCCGCCGCTCTGGCGATTTGCGCCGCCGCAGCCGCCGCTTCCGGTATCGGCATGCCGCCGGCGCGCGCGGCCACGACCGAGCTGATCGCCGTCAATCGTCACACCGGTCTTGCGATCGACGGCTTCGATCCCGTGGCCTATTTCACCGACTCCGCGCCGTCCGTCGGCCGGCCCGAACTCGAAGTCCGCCATGCCGGCGCGGCCTGGCGCTTCCGCAACGAAGGCAACCGCGCGGCCTTCGAGTCCAGTCCGCAGACCTACACCCCCGCGTTCGGCGGGCACGATCCGCTGGCCATCGCGCGCGGATCGGCGACGCACGGCCATCCGCAAATCTGGACCATCGTCGCAAATCGCCTCTATCTGTTCTTCGACGAGGGGTCGCTCGCGGCCTTTCTGGAGAATCCCGAGATCGCGATTGCCGCGGCGGTCCGGCGCTGGCCCGAAGTCAGGCGCAAGCTTGCGATCTGATCAGCGCCAGCGCGCCGCGGCGGGATCGCCGAAAGCGATGAACGCGGGCAACCGGGTGTGCGGCCGGTCGTAGCGGATCGGCTGGCCGGACGTGTCCCTCAAGATGCCGCCGGCCGCTTCCACCAGAGCGTGGCCAGCCGCGACGTCCCACGGCCACATCGCCGACATGCGCGCGTAGATGTCGGCCGTGCCCTCGGCCAGCCGGCAGAACTTGATCGAGGCGCCGATCACCGTCCGCTGCACCTGTGGGAATTGGTCGAGATAGGCGTCGGTCTCCGCCTCGCGATGGAAGCGGCTCACCACGGCCGCAGCCCCGCGCGCCGGCTGGGCACGGGTGCGGATTGCCACGCGCTCGGCGGCTTGGCCGGGGTCGGCTCCCGGATCCAGCCGCAGGCGTTCCGCGCCGGTCCCGACGATGCCGCGCCACAAAAGTCCCAGGGCCGGTGCCATGATGACGCCCATCGCGGGAGCGCAATTCTCGATCAGAGCGATGTTGATCGCGTATTCGCGTTCGCCGGCCAGGATTTCCCGCGTGCCGTCGAGCGGGTCGACCAGCAGGTAGCGGCCTTGCGCCGCGCCGGGCGGAAGCCGCGCCGCGGACTCCTCGGAAACCACCGGAACGCCGGGAAGCAGCCGCGCCAGGCCGTCCTGAATGACGGCCTCCGCGTTTTCGTCGGCGGCGGTCACCGGAGAGCGGTCGGCCTTGTCGCGCCGGGTGAGTCCCGGATCGGCCACCTCCAGGATGGCTGCGGCGGCGCGCGAGGCGATCGAGGTAAGGCCGTCGAGCAGCGCGGTCCCGACGGACCCTGGTCCGGATGTCACGATCGTCCTCGCATGGCCCCGCCGCAGCCCTGTATCACAAGGCCGCCTGACACTCGAAGCGCGAATCGCATAAACGTCAAAGACTCCGCCCCGGATCGGGAGGTTTTCTGCATGTCCGGCCCTGTCGTCCTCGAAGGCCTCGACCTCGCCGCGCTGCTTTGCTCGCGCGTCTGCCACGATCTCATCAGCCCGGTGGGCGCGATCATGAACGGGCTCGAGGTCATGGAGGAGGACAAGGATGAGGAAACCACCCAGTTCGCCATGGAGTTGATCAAGAAAAGCGCCCGAACGGCATCGGCCAAGCTGCAGTTCTGCCGGCTGGCGTTCGGGGCGGCGGGCTCCGCGGGCGCGCAGATCGACACCGGGGATGCGGAAACCGTGACCCGGGGGCTGATGGAGGACGAAAAGACCAAGATCGGCTGGAACATTCCCCGCACGCTGTTGCCCAAGAACCGCGTCAAACTGCTGCTCAACATGATGCTGATGGCGGCGCAGGCCATCCCGCGCGGCGGCCAGTTGACGGTGGACGGGGTCGGGGAGGGCGAGACCATGGCTTTCCGCATCACCGTCACGGGCACGAATGCGAAGGTTCCGCAGGCGATCCCCTCGCTGCTTTCTGGCCAGCCGGCCGGCCATACAGTCGATGCGCACGCGATACAGCCGTTCTACACCGGCCTTCTCGCCAAGAATTGCGGGCTGACGGTCGCGATGACCGCCGAAGGCGAAGCGGTGACGGTGGTCGCGCGCTGACGCGGGGCCATCCCGAGTGCGTTAACAAGACCTGAATTTTTCGGCATCCGGCGGCGCGTGCCCGCCGGGCCTTGCGCGGTTAACGATTCGTTCAACCGTTCGCTCTCGCCGTGAATCCGCAACAGAAATTAAACACCTGCCCGACAAACTGGCAGCGGTTCGGAGGAGGGTGCCTGGCGGCCAGCGCCGCCGGGCGGCGTTTGTTGTCATGGACGAGCTGCTGCGTGAATTCCTGACGGAGACGAACGAGAGCCTCGACGTGGTCGACGTCGAACTGGTGCGTTTCGAGCAGGAGCCCAACAACGCCCAGATCCTCAACAACGTCTTCCGGCTGGTCCACACCATCAAAGGCACGTGCGGATTCTTGAGTCTGCCGCGTCTCGAAACGCTGGCGCACGCCGCCGAAACCTTGATGGGCCGCTTCCGCGACGGCATGCCGGTGACCGGCGAAGCCGTCACGCTGGTGCTTTCCGCGATCGACCGGATCAAGAGCCTGCTGGCCGAACTGGAGCGCAGCGAGCGCGAGCCCGATGGCGACGACGGCGATCTGATCCGCGAGCTGCGTCAGATGGCGCAAGGCGCGCCTGCGCCGTCCGCCAAGCAGGCGCCGCCGCCTTCGAGCGCGCCGCCGCCGCCGCGGCCGGTCGGGCCGGGCGAGGTTTCGCTTGAAGAGCTGGAGCGCGCGTTCCGCGCCGCGCCGGGACCCGTGCCCGCGAAGCCCGTGGCGGCGTCCGGCGCCGGCGCGCCCGCGGCCGACGACGACAAAGGCAACGCCAACGGGGCCGACAAGGCCGCCGGCCAGTCGATCCGCGTCAACCTCGGTACGCTCGATCACCTGATGACGATGGTGTCGGAGTTGGTGCTGACCCGCAATCAGCTCCTCGACATCGTCCGCCGCCAGGGCGATTCCGAGTTCAAGGTTCCGCTGCAGCGGCTGTCGAACGTCACCGCGGAATTGCAGGACGGCGTCATGCGCACGCGCATGCAGCCGATCGGCAACGCCTGGCAGAAGCTGCCGCGCATCGTGCGCGATCTCTCGGCCGAACTCGGCAAGGACATCGAGCTCGAAATGCACGGCGCCGACACCGAGCTCGACCGTCAGGTGCTGGAGCGCATCCGCGATCCGCTCACCCACATGGTGCGCAACTCGGCCGATCACGGACTGGAAAAACCCGCCGAGCGGATGGCCGCCGGCAAGCCCGCCAAGGGCACGATCCGGCTCAGCGCCTACCACGAAGGCGGCTACATCATCATCGTCGTCTCCGACGACGGGCGCGGCCTCGACACCGGCAAGATCAGGGACAAGGCGCTGGCCGGCGGACTCGCGACCGAGGCCGAGCTCGACAAGATGTCCGAGCCGCAGATTCAGAAGTTCATCTTCGCGCCGGGGCTGTCGACCGCAGCCGCCGTCACCAGCGTGTCCGGCCGCGGCGTCGGCATGGACGTGGTGCGCAACAACCTCGATCAGATCGGCGGCAGCATCGACGTGCATTCGGTGCGCGGCCAGGGTTTGAGCTTCACCGTCAAGATCCCGCTGACGCTCGCCATCGTCTCGGCGCTGATCGTGGAATGCGGCGGGCACCGCTTCGCGATCCCGCAGCTGTCGGTCGTCGAACTGGTGCGGGTGCACGGCCTGTCGGAGCACCGCATCGAGCACATCAAGGACGCCGCCGTGCTGCGGCTGCGCAACAAGCTTCTGCCGCTGGTGCGACTGAGCTCGCTGCTCAAGATCAGTCCCGACGCCGCGATGCCGGCCAAGGGCTATATCGTCGTCACGCAGGTCGGCGCGCAGACCTTCGGCATCGTGGTCGACGGCGTGTTCCACACCGAGGAAATCGTGGTCAAGCCGATCGCCTCCAAGCTGCGCCACATCGACATGTTCTCGGGCAATACCATCCTCGGCGACGGTTCGGTGATCCTGATCGTCGATCCGAACGGCGTGTCTCAGGCGGTCGGCGCCGTGGCCGCTTCGGCACCTGCGGGCGCCGGCGAGGCCGAAGGCGCTCGCGCAGCCACCTCCGACGACATGGTGTCGCTGCTGGTGTTCCGCGCCGGCTCGCCGCACCCGAAGGCCGTTCCGCTGTCGCTCGTCACCCGTCTGGAAGAGATCGATTGCCGCAAGATCGAGCTCTCGAACGGCCGGCACATGATCCAGTACCGCGGCCAGCTCATGCCGCTGGTGCGCGTCAGCGAGGATGCCGCCGTCAAGCACGACGGCGTGCAGCCGTTGCTGGTGTTCTCCGACGCGGGCCGTTCGATGGGGCTTATCGTCGACCAGATCGTCGACATCGTCGAGGAAAAGCTCGCCATCGAAGTCGGCAGCGACCGGCCCGGCGTGCTCGGCTCGGCGGTGGTGCGCGGCCAGGCGACCGAGATCGTGGACGTCGGCCATTTCCTGCCGCTGGCCTACGAGGACTGGTTCCGGCGCAAGGACATCGGATCGGGTCCGTCCGAACGGAGCCTGCTGTTCGTCGATGACTCGGCGTTCTTCCGCAACATGCTCGCGCCGGTGCTGAAGGCTGCGGGCTACGACGTCACGGTGGTCGGACGCGCCGAGGATGCGCTGGAGATGCTGCGCAGCGGCCGGAATTTCGACGTGCTGGTGACGGACGTCGACATGCCGGGCATGGACGGCTTTGCGCTCGCGGAAGCGGTGCGCGGCGAGTCCCGTTTCGGCGATCTGCCGATCATCGCGCTGTCGTCCTACAGCTCGCCGGAGTCGGTCGAGCGCGGGCGGCGCGTCGGTTTCCACGATTACGTCGCGAAGTTCGACCGTCAAAGCCTGATCGCGGCTTTGAAGGAGCAGACCGCGGACATGACGCGGGCGGCATAGGGGGTGGCCATGATGAGTGCGCACGACACCGTCGAAGCGGAATCCACCGAATACGTCACCGTGACCGTCGGCGACCAGCTGTTCGGGCTGCCGATCGGGCGCGTGCAGGATGTGTTCGTGCCGGAGCGGCTGACGCACGTACCGCTCGCGCCGCCGGAGGTCGCCGGCATGCTCAACCTGCGCGGCCGCGTGGTGACCGCCATCGACATGCGCTGCCGGCTCGATTTCGGCCGGCGCGACGCGTCCCAGCCGATGCTGGCGATCGGCATCGAGTTCAAGGGGGAGTCCTATGGCCTGCTGATCGACACGGTCGGCGAGGTGCTGAAGCTCCCGGACTCCGCTCGCGAGAGCAAGCCTGCCAACCTCGATCCGCGTCTGGCGCGCGTGGCCTCGAGCATCTACCGGCTCGAAAACCAGCTCATGGTCGTGCTCGACGTCGATCGCGTCCTCGACATGCAGAACGGCGCGGTCGCCGCATGACCGCACAGCAAGCGAAATTCCGTTTGGGTGACATGCGTAACGGAGTGAGGGTGCTATGAAAATCTGTTTGATCGTCGACGATTCAAGCGTCATCCGAAAGGTGGCGCGGCGGATCCTGGAAGGCATGGATTTTCAGATTGTCGAGGCCGAAGACGGCGAGCAGGCGCTGGCCCAGTGTCAGAGCCAGCTGCCGGACGCGGTGCTGCTCGACTGGAACATGCCGAAGATGGATGGCTTCGAGTTCCTCAAGGCGCTGCGCCGCCTGCCGGGCGGCGACGCGCCGAAGGTGGTGTTCTGCACCACGGAGAACGACGTCGCGCATATCGCGCGCGCGCTTCACGCCGGCGCCAACGAATACATCATGAAGCCCTTCGACAAGGAGATCGTCGAGGCGAAGTTCCAGGAGGTCGGGCTGATCTGACGGCGGCGACGTTGCCGCTGTGCGTGTTGTTCCGGAGTAACGCGTTGCGATGAGTATCCTGGCTCCTACTGCGCCTCTTGCGCCCGCGACCGCGCGAGACGGTATCCGTGTGATGGTCGTCGACGATTCCGTCGTCGTGCGCTCGCTGGTGTCGCGCTGGATCGGCGAGACGGAAGGGCTCACGCTGGTGTCCGCGCTGCGCAACGGCCGCGAGGCGCTGGAGCGGCTCGACGCCGACAAGCCCGACGTCGTGGTGCTCGACGTCGAAATGCCGGAACTCGACGGCATCTCGACCCTGCCGCTGCTCCTGCAGCGCCGCCGCGACCTCATCGTCATCATGGCGTCGGCGCTGACGCGCGACCATGCCGAGGTGACGCTGAAGGCGCTGGCGCTCGGCGCGGCCGACTACGTTCCGAAGCCCGAGGCCGAAGGCGGCGTCATCACCTCGGCGGCGTTCCAGCGCGATCTCATTGCGAAAATCACCGCGCTGGCCACGCCGCGCATGCGGCGCGGACGGGCCGCGCAGGGCCGCGGTGCGATTGCGCCGGCAACGCGCCGCATGGCCGGTGCGATCCAGCGCACCGGAAAATGGCGGACCCCGGAGTCCGCGGCCGCGCCCGGCAAGTTCCCGCTCCGCGCATACTCCCAGGTCGTGCCGCGCGTGCTGCTGATCGGCGCATCGACCGGCGGGCCGCAGGCGCTGAACCGCCTGGTGGCGAAGCTCGACGCCGTGACCGATGCCGCGCCGGTCCTGATCACCCAGCACATGCCGGCGACCTTCACCACCATTCTGGCCGAGCACCTGGCGCGCGCCAGCGCCAAGCCCGCGCACGAGGCCGTGCACGGCGAACCGGTGCTGGCCGGGCACATCTACATCGCTCCGGGCGGCAAGCACATGCGCGTCGAACGCCGCGACGGCACCGCGACCGTCGTGCTCGACGACGGCGCGCCGGTGCACTTCTGCAAGCCGGCGGTCGATCCGCTGTTCGCGTCGGCGGCCGAAGTCTGGGGCCCGTGGAATCTGGCGCTGATCCTCACCGGCATGGGCAGCGACGGCGCACTCGGCGCAGCCGAGATCGCCGCCGCGGGCGGCACCGTCATCGCGCAAGACGAAGCGACGAGCGTGGTCTGGGGCATGCCGGGCGCGGCCGCCGAGGCCGGTGTCTGCTCGGCCATTCTGCCGCTCGACCAGATCGCGCCGCAGGTCGTGCGGCTGTTCCTGGGGGCGAAGCCGTGACGCCGCAGGACTACGAATTTCTGCGCAACCTTCTGAAGCAGCGCTCCGGCCTCGTGCTGTCGCCTGAGAAGCACTATCTGGTCGAGAGCCGCCTTCTGCCGGTCGCGCGCAAGGCCGGGCTGTTCAACCTTACGGGCCTGGTCGGCAAGCTGAAGGCTCCGGGTGCCGAGGCGCTGACCGTGGAAGTGGTCGAGGCCATGACCACGAACGAGTCGTTCTTCTTCCGCGACAAGATTCCATTCGAGCACTTTCGCGACACCATCGTGCCGGCGCTGCTGTCCGCGCGGACGGCGACGCGCCGCATCCGCATCTGGTGCGCGGCCGCGGCCGCAGGCCAGGAGCCTTACACACTCGCGATCTGCCTCAAGGAGATGGGCAAGGAGTTGAAGGGCTGGCGGGTCGAGATCGTCGCCACCGACATCTCCACCGAGGTGCTGGAAAAGGCCAGGAGCGGCATCTACACCCAGTTCGAGGTGCAGCGCGGGCTGCCGTCGCTGCTGCTGATCAAGTATTTCTCGCAGACCGGCGACCTCTGGCAGATCGCGCCGGAGCTGCGCGGCATGGTGAACTTCATGCCGCTCAACCTGCTGCACGACTTCTCGCACCTTCGCGCGTTCGACGTGGTGTTCTGCCGCAACGTGCTGATCTATTTCGACCAGCAGACCAAGACCGACGTGCTGGACCGCGTGGCCGCCGTCACCGAACGCGACGGCTATCTGGTGCTCGGCGGCGCGGAGACGGTGGTGGGGCTGACCGGGAAGTTCCGCCCGGTCGAGGACCGGCGCGGGCTCTATGCGCCGACGCAGAACGCTGCGGCCGCCGGCAATGTGCTCGGCTTCCGCAAGCCGGCCGCGATCGTTCCCGCCGCCGGCGCGGGGCGCTGAGGCGTTAAACCTTCAAGGTATCAGCACGATCTTGCCGAGATTGCCGCGGGCGTCGATCGTCTCGTGCGCGCGGCGCGCGTCGGCGAGCGCAAAGCGCGCGGCGATCGCCGGCTTGACGCCCCCGGCCAGCATGCCGGCTGCCTGTTGAAGCGCCTCGCGCCGCGGCTCCTCCATGTGGTCGTAGGTGTGCATGGTGAAGCAGCGCACCGCCGGGCTCTTCTCGATGTTGGCGCGCATGTCCTTGAACAGGTCGCCCTCCGCCATGCCGCCGAGCACGGCGTAAGAGACGATCATGCCGAGCGGGGCGAGCATCTTCAGGCCGTCGCCGAACGCCTTGCCCGCGACATGGTCGAACACGATGTCCGCGCCATGCCCGCCGGTGAGCGCGTTGACGCGCTCGACCGTGTTCTCCTTGGTGTAGTCGATGGCGTGCGCCGCGCCCCGCGCGCGCACGAAAGCGCATTTCTCCGCCGAGCCCGCGGTGCCGATGGCCGTTGCGCCGGCCTTTCGCGCCACGTCAATGAGGGCGGTGCCGACGCCGCCCGAAGCGCCATAGACCACGACGGTTTTGGCCGCCACCCCGCGCGCGGCGTGGTGCATCAGGATGATGGCGAGCTGGTAGTTGGTGAGCGCCGTGGCCTCGTCGAAGCCGACGCTTGCGGGCAACGGCAGTGCCGCACTCTCTGGGGCGGCGGCATATTCGGCGTAGAGCCCGCCCGCGTTCCCGATTTCGTAGCCCGCGACGAACACGCGGTCGCCGGGTTTCAGCTTCGTGACGCCTGCGCCGGTCTCGGCGATCGTGCCGCTCATCTCGTTGCCGAGCACGAACGGCAGCTTCGGCATCCAGCGATAGCGGCCGGTACGGATCATGGTGTCGAAGTAGTTCACCCCGATGGCCTCGGCCTTCACCAGCACCTGGCCTGGGCCGGGCGCGGGGGTGGGGGCGTCGACGTATTCGAGGACTTCGGGGCCGCCGGTGCGGGCGATGCGGATGGCTTTCAAGGCGTGGCTCCTTGCGAGGACGTTGCGGCCGCGGCGGCGCTTTTCGGGTGGCGGCGGGTCGCCTTGCGCCGCACTCTATCCCATAGACGGCATTGCATTGGCAGGGAGCAACCTTATAGCATCAACAGCGCGTGCGCGGCGCAAGGAGGAGTTGCCATCGGTGGCCGCGCGCGCCGCGGCGCTGGACTGGGCTGGGATCGCTTTGAGCCTCGCCACGCAGGGCTGCGCCACGACCGGCCCGCTGCTAGCGCCGAACGAGTGTGCGGCGCTCGCCGGGCTTTACGCGCAGGAGCACGGAGAAGGCGCGCCGTTCCGCAGCCGCGTGATCATGGCGCGTCACGGTTTCGGGCGCGGCGAGTACAAGTATTTCGCCTATCCGCTGCCGGAGACGGTGGCCGCGCTGCGCGCCGCGCTCTATCCGGGGCTCGCGGAGATCGCCAACCGCTGGAACGAGGCGCTGGGGATCGAAGCGCGCTATCTGGCGGAGCACGACGCTTTTCTCGCGCGCTGCCGCAAGGCCGGGCAGGGCAGGCCCACGCCGCTGCTGCTGCAATACGGCGTGGGCGACTACAACTGCCTGCACCAGGACGTCTACGGCGAGCTGGTGTTTCCGCTGCAGGCGACGGTGCTGCTGTCGCGGCCCGGCGAGGATTTCTCGGGCGGCGAATTCGTGCTGACCGAGCAGCGCCCGCGCATGCAGTCGCGTGCCGAGGTGGTGCCGCTAGGCCAGGGCTGCGCGGTGATCTTTGCGGTGCGCGAGCGGCCGGTACAGGGCACGCGCGGGGTTTATCGCGTGAACATGCGGCACGGGGTGAGCCGGGTGAGGGAGGGTAGACGGCATACGTTGGGGGTGATTTTTCACGATGCGAAGTGAAATAGGCCCAAACAAAAACCCCGGCCTTTCGGCCGGGGTTCTCGCTTGCCCCTCGTCCCCTCGCTGAGCGAATTCGTGCCTCGGCTTACGCCGGAATTCTCGCCTCGTCCTCGGCCGGCTCGCGCAGCACGTAGGCGGGAGCCGCCGCACGGCACTCTTCCCTGGGGCGAAACGGTCCTTGTGGACGATGGCACATGTCCACGAGGCCAGATAAAGCAGGTGACAGGCGGAAACACCAATCGCAACATTCCTCGCTTCAAGACGTGTGTCGCGCGCCGATAACGGTACCGCTGCCGGACGCTGCGTTCGCCTTGAACGAAACTCGCTCAAAAACAAAAACCCCGGCCTTTCGGCCGGGGTTCTCGCATCCCCTCGTCCCCTCGCTAAGCTGGAATTCTCGCCTCGTCCTCGGCCGGCTCGCGCAGCACGTAGCCGCGGCCCCACACCGTCTCGATGTAGTTCTTGCCCGAGGAGGCGTTCGCAAGCTTCTTGCGCAGCTTGCAGATGAACACGTCGATGATCTTGAGTTCCGGCTCGTCCATGCCGCCGTAGAGATGGTTGAGGAACATCTCCTTGGTGAGCGTGGTGCCCTTGCGGAGCGAGAGCAGCTCCAGCATCTGGTATTCCTTGCCCGTGAGGTGCACGCGCTGGCCGCCGACTTCCACCGTCTTCTGGTCGAGGTTGACGGTGAGGTCGCCGGTGTTGATGACCGACTGCGCGTGGCCCTTGGAGCGGCGCACGATGGCGTGGATGCGCGCGATCAGCTCGTCCTTGTGGAACGGCTTGGTCATGTAGTCGTCGGCGCCGAAGCCGAGACCCTTGACCTTGTCCTCGATGCCGGCGAGGCCGGAGAGGATCAGGATCGGCGTCTTGACCTTGGAGACCCGCAAGCTGCGCAGAACCTCGAAGCCGGACATGTCCGGCAGGTTCAGGTCGAGCAGGATGATGTCGTAGTCGTAGAGTTTGCCGAGGTCGACGCCCTCTTCGCCGAGATCCGTCGTATAGACGTTGAAACTCTCGGACTTGAGCATCAGTTCGATCGATTGCGCCGTGGCGCTATCGTCCTCGATCAGCAAGACGCGCATGCCGGTCCCCTTCTTCGCCGCTGCGGCTCAAAACTCGGAACGCCGTCGGGGCGGCCCGTTAAAACGCCTTGGGACAATCCGATTCGGAACGTTAACGACGCATGGTTAACAAAACCTGATTCTCGCCCGCAAGCATTCGCTGGCCCGATTTGGCCGAATCGGCATAAGATACTGGCAGAGAGTGGTTTTTTGGCCACGCTAGCGCTCATGTTCCACTTTAAGAGTCCGTATCAAGCGACTCACGCGACTCGCCGCTTCCCTTCTGGACGCGGTCGGCGCCGCCCGATCCCAATGACGGTGACGCAATGATTAACGACGCGGGTAAACAAGTGGTTAAGAACGGCCCGGAAAGGTTACCGGCGCGTCGGGTTCCCTGAGGACAACGCGATAAAAGGCCGCCTGATGAAAGCCGCCACATGAAAGCTTTGGCCGAGCAGATCGATGAACTGGACGCCGCCGAAATCTACGGCCGGGTCGTCGGCGTGCGCGGCCTGATGGTCGAGGTCGCGGGGCCGATCCACGCCATGTCGGTCGGTTCGCGGGTCACGGTCGAGACCCGGGGCCGGCCGATCCCCTGCGAGGTGGTCGGCTTTGCCGGGACGAATGCGCTGCTGATGCCGTTCGGCCCGCTCGAAGGGGTCCGGCGCGGCTGCCGGGCGGTTGTGACGACGGTGCCGGGCGCGGT
>VGEP01000051.1 GCA_016869215.1 Alphaproteobacteria bacterium
CCGCGGCCTGGGACGCACCGCCGGTTTCGGCGGTCCGGCCGGCGCAGGCGGCGAGCGCAAGGCAGAGCAGCAGGGTTACGGCGCGCATCGTGTGATGAATCCCGGCTTTGCGAATCTCGGTGAGCCCCCGCCGGACCATAACCGCGGAAGCGTAAACCAGATGTTGCACGCACCGGCTTGGCGGTGAATTGTGGCGCCGGCCGGGCCGCGCCCGGCTGTCCCGCGCGGCAAAATGTGGTGTAACCCCGGTCCCTCCGTCCCGCTTCAAGAGGCCTCCCCCGTGAGCAATCCCAGTCCCGATGTCGTGAAGGCCTTCGCCCCCACCGGCACGCTGCGCGTGTCGATCAACCTCGGCAACACCGTGCTGGCGCAGCGCGCGCCGGACGGCTCGCCCGCCGGCATCACGCCGGAGCTGGCGCGCGAGCTTTCGAAGCGCCTCGGCGTGCCGCTGGCGATCGAAACCTTCGACGCCGCGGGCAAGGTGTTCGAGGCGATCAAGGCCGGGCGGATCGACGTGGCGTTTCTCGCGGTCGAGCCGGTGCGTGCCGCCGAGATCGACTTCACCGCGCCCTATGTGTTGATCGAGGGCACCTATCTCGTCGCGAAGAACTCGGCCCTGAAGGAGATCGAGGACGTCGACAAGCCGGGCGTCAAGATCGCGGTCGCGACCGGCTCGGCCTACGACCTTTATCTTTCGCGCACGATCAAGAACGCCACGCTCGTTCGCGAGCCGAGCGGCCCGCAGGCGCTCGCCATGTTCAAGCGCGACAAGCTCGACGCCGCCGGCGGCGTGCGCCAGCCGCTGGTGGAATTCGCCGCCGCCAATCCGGAGTACCGCGTGATGCCCGGCCGCTTCATGGCGATCCAGCAGGCGATGGGCATGCCGAAAGGCCGCGCGGCCGCGGCGGTGGATTACCTGAAAGCCTTCGTTGAGGAGATGAAGGCGTCGGGGTTCGTGGCCGATGCGCTCAAGCGTAGCAATCAGCCGGACGCCCAGGTCGCGCCGAAGGCGCAATAGGGCAGGTCGCCCCGAAGGCGTGAGGTTGAAGTGCCGCGCGGGCCACAGCTTCACCTCTCCCCGCTTGCGGGGAGAGGTCGACGCGCGAAGCGCGTCGGGTGTGGGGGCGCATCGGCGACTCTGTGCCTGCCCAGTTGCCCCTCACCCCAACCCTCTCCCCGCAAGCGGGGAGAGGGAGCGCAACGCCCGAGCCGAAAATGACTCGCGCTAGACTCAGCTCTTCTTCGCGCCGAGCGTCGGCGCGCTCATGCCGCCGCCGCTGTAGCCCTGCTTGTAGGCGGAGACCTGCTTGGTCTTGCCTTCGGCTTTCGGCTTTTTCTTTTCCTTCGGCTGCCGCTGCTGTCCCTTGG
Organism: Alphaproteobacteria bacterium; assembly: GCA_016869215.1. Taxonomy (GTDB): domain Bacteria; phylum Pseudomonadota; class Alphaproteobacteria; order Rhizobiales; family Xanthobacteraceae; genus Z2-YC6860. Next base: position 1,369 of record VGEP01000051.1, read on the forward strand.
CCATGGCGAATCCTCCTGATTCCGAAGCCGCATTCTACCAACAGCGCGGGCATCGGGGAATTCCGCCGCCGGCCCTTTGGAAAGGCCCGCCCGCGCCAAAGCCACATAGCGGCCAATCGTCCACCGGCTTTTCCGGGCCTCCAGCGGCCCCTATGATTTTCCCGCCGCGACGGGAGATTCGATTGGTCCGCGCCCAGGACGCCCTGTTCGTACTGCTCAGCCTCGCGGTCGCCGCGATGCTGGCGCTCGGCCTCAACGTCGGCATCCTGGCGCTGGTCGGCGCCTTCGCCTGCGGCTCGCTGTACCTGCTGATCGGCATGATCCCCGACCGCGCCGAGCCGTTCTGGGCGCGCGCCTTCACCTCCGTGTTCCTGTCGCTGGTGCTGGCCTGCCTGGTGCTGATCCTGCCGGCGACGCTCGGCGCGATGCGGCCGGGCGTGCAGAGCGCGCAGCTTGCGATCGCCGCGCTGCTGCCGGCGATCGCGTTCGGCTTCGAGGTGGTGCGCACGCCGCGGCTGATCGCGGGCCTGTTGCGCTATCTGCGCTGGCGGTGACGCCGGAACAAGCGCCATCGGACGGGGTTTTTTGCGGCGCCCGTTCGCCGTCACCTTCGCCCCTTCGGGACCAGCCCGAGGGGATGGAGCGCCGAGCGGCGCCCTGTCTCAAGTGTCCGCCGAAGGCCTTGCGGCTTCCGGCGGGTGCGCCCTCCAATGGGGGAGAGCGCGCGCCTCCCGGCGCTCCATCGCGGCGATTTCGGGCCTGGGGACCGTAGCTTCCGGGACTCGGACGGCCCACTCTTCGCGGACCTTATCCGGCGGCTTTCGCCGCCTTCGTCCGGCCCCGTCCAGCCCACTTAAGGGCAGCCCCCCGTAGTGGGGACGGACGGTGACCCCCGGCCTCCCGGGACTGCGTTTGCGAGACGCAAGGCGCGGGCGCCGCACCCCGCTCCGCCAACCGAACGCCTCCGGAAGGCGCCCTCGGATGAGCGGGGTGGAGGCGAGTTAGAGGGGAATAGGAATAAAGTCAAGATGATTGTGGCCAGAAAATTTCGGCTGATCTCTCGCTGAGTCTTGGGCGTGCGACGCGGTGCAAAGCATCTCGCCGAATTGTGCCAGTAGATCTCTAGGCACCGGGCAAATAACCTTTCCCGCGCTGGAGGGTGTGCTTTGCCAAATCGCAAAATGAGCTTGATCCCGAGCGAACTCTTGGAACTCTACGAATTTCATGAGTGGCGGAACGCCGTTCCCATATTGAGCGTCGCATACCGCAGAGAGTGGCGCGACCTGCTTGAAGTCTTGAGAGACTTTCGAATCTTGCGGTCCGATATTGGCGAGGCGGGTGAGAAGGGCGGCGGCAAGAGCAAGGTCGCTATCCGCATGGATCGGATGTTTTTAGAACGAGGTTGGAGGCCGAAGGAGTTTGATACCAAGTTCTTGATTGACGGTGTGCCAATCGAAAGCCCGACGCACGAAGTAGATTGCTTCAAAGGCAAGGTGGCGCTGGAATTGGAATGGAATAACAAGACTGAATTCTACGATCGCGACCTCAACAACTTTAGGCTTCTGTTTGATCTGAGAGTCGCCGACGTTGGGATCATCATTACCCGTTGCGACGAGTTGCAGAGCATCTTCAACGCAATGGGCAAAGGCGCCAGCTACGGTTCGACGACCACAATTTTGAGCAAGCTCAAACGCAAGGTTGATGGCGGGGCAGGTGGCGGATGCCCCGTGTTGGCAGTGGGGATGAAATCCACACTTTATCTGGACGATATCGCCAATCCTGGTGTAGGTTCACGCTTTGTTCGTATTGAGCGTGTTACCAAACCAAGACGCAAGGATGATTCGTCCAATGCACGCCGCAAGCCTCGATCTACTTGAATTCGTTGGCAAAAGGCGATTTGCGACTGTGCTTGCCGACCCACCGTGGCAATTCACTAATCGCACCGGGAAGATGGCGCCGGAGCACAGGCGATTGTCGCGTTATTCCACGATGAAGCTGGACGACATCAAGACGCTGCCAGTTTCCGAAATCGTTGCGCCAACCGCTCACCTCTACCTTTGGTGCCCAAACGCGATGCTGCCGGACGGTCTCGCGGTTATGAGCGCTTGGGGGTTCACCTACAAATCCAATCTCGTGTGGCACAAGGTACGGAAAGATGGTGGTTCCGACGGTCGGGGCGTCGGATTTTATTTCCGGAACGTCACCGAACTGATTCTGTTCGGAGTGCGCGGCAAAAATGCACGCACGCTTGCACCGGGACGCCGGCAGGTGAATTACCTTGCAACGCGCAAGCGAGAGCATTCGCGCAAGCCAGACGAGCAATTTGAAATTATCGAAGCGTGTAGTCGCGGCCCTTACCTCGAACTGTTCGCGCGCGGCAAGCGGCGTGGATGGACAGTGTGGGGCAATCAGGCCGACGACGACTATGCGCCCACTTGGAAAACTTATGCATATAACTCACTCGTAGCAGCGGAGTGAATCATGCCAGCGCGGCCGCCCCATATGGAAAATCCAGACAAATACGAAATTGCGACCGAAGTGCTGTCGTCGACCATCCGCGTGTTGCAGGCCGCGGGATTTCACGAGAAAGAAGTCTTGCAGTTGTTCGGTCAGGTCGCTGCTAAGCGCGAGCGCGCTCCGGTCTATTTGGAGCCTTTGGGGGTCTGATCGCCGGGCTTCTTTGCTTTTTGCCTTCTACGCATAGCGATCAATTTCGGTGTGTGGACGCGATAACGGCGCTTGTCCGCAGTGCCATCGAGGTAAGCGCGGACGTCGTCCAAACCTCGCATGATTTTGTTGAACGCGTGCTTGCTCATGCTCGCCTGATACGAGAACGGGCGAGGCCCGGCAAGCGCGTGCCCCCTCCCTAACCCTCCCCCGCAAGCGGGGGAGGGAACAGGCCGTGCGTGGGCGCGTGCAACGGGAGTTTGGGCTTCGGGCTGTTCTGTTCTTGGGCTAATGTATTGTCGGGCGGGATCGGGGATGAGCCGGTCCCGGCAAGCGGCGGGCCTCCTAGACGTACGTCCGCCGCGCCCTTGGGCGGGACTGGTGATTGGCCCGGTCCTGGTAAGCCGGCGGGGGTCGCTGAAGTCTCCCCGCCGCGCCCTTACGCTCCCTCAGCGCAGTAGTGTCGAGAAAGCGCGGAGCGTAAGCCGGTCGCAGGCTCGAAGCCGGGCCGGCCGCCGGGATTATTTTGGCTTCTGGATTCCGGGTTCGCAGCGCCTTCGCTCGCTGCGCGAGCTTCGGCGGGCGCCCCGGAATGACCGGCGGTCAGGCCTCCGCGACGAACTTGTTCCGCATCCTCCCCAATCCCTCCACTTCCGTCTCCATCACATCCCCCGCGTTCAAAAACGTGTTCGTCCCTTGCCCCACGCCCCCGCAGGTGCCGCAGACGAAAATGTCGCCGCATTCCAGCGACAGAATGTCCGAGGCGTATTCGATCTGCTCCTCGGGCGTGAAGATGAACTGCGAGGTGTTGCCGTTCTGCTTGACCGCACCGTTCACCGACAGCCGGATGAACAGGTTCATGTGATCCTTCACGAACGCGCGCGGCACCAGGAACGGCCCCATTGGCGCGAAGCGGTCGTGGCTCTTGCCGTTCAGCCAGTCGGAGCGCAGGCCGGGGCGGTCCTGGCGGATCTGCAGATCGCGCGCGGAGACGTCGTTGGTGGTCATCCAGCCGGCGACGTGATCGAGCGCGCGCTCCGCCTTGATGTGGCGGCCGCGCTTTGAGATGGCGCAGGCGATCTCGGCCTCCCAGTCGATCTTCTTCAGGCCGCGCGGGATTTCGATGTCGTCGTTGGCGCCGGCGAGCGTGCTCGGCGCTTTGAGGAACAGGTAGGGTCTGGTGGTGGATTTCTCGCCGGTGAACTTCGGACCGTCCTTCGGCGACATGCCGGCGCGGATCATCTCGTCGACGTGCTCCTGGAAGTTCTGCGCGGCGTAGAACATCTTGCCGGGGCGGCCGACCGGCGGGCGGGCGTCGAGGCTCGCGACCGTCGCGGCCTTGGCCTTGGCCTCGCCGTCGCGGTCGAGCGCCGCGGCCATCTCCTGCAGCACGGCGAAGTTTAAGTCCCAGTCGTCCAGCAGGTCCTGGATGCTGGCGGTGCTTGAGAGCGCCTTGCGGCCCGGGCCGCGGTAGAGGTCGGCCGCGGCGTCGAGCGGGATTGCGATCTCGTCCAGCACCAGGGCGGGGAAGGGCTTGCCGCCGGATTTCGCGAAAGTGCCCAGCTTGAATGCGCGGCCGTTCATGGTGTCTCGCTCCCGGTGTTCTGCCGATTGTTGCGGCGGCACGTTAGCGGCGATTGCGCGCGCGGAAAAGCGCGCGGGTGTCATGACTGTCAGGTCGATTTGCGGCGGCGATGCGACGCGCGCGGTTACCTCTCCCCGCGCGCGGGGAGAGGGAGCGCACTGTGCGCTTGGCGTGGTCGTACCGCTTGCAACCTACAGCGTGATGTCCTTCCCTGTGTGCAAAGGAAAATGGCCGCCGTTTGCGGCCCTGGGGAGGACAGCCATGAAACACAAAGCCATTGCCGCCGCCGCTCTGCTCTGCATGTCCGCGTTCGCAGCGTCCGCGCAGACCGCGCCGCCCGCCGCCGTGCGCGACCTCGCGCCGTCCGGTAAACTGAAAGTCGCAATCAACGTGGTCAACCGCGTGCTGGCGCAGGAGGGCGCGGCGGGCGCCCAGCCCAGCGGCATCACCGTCGATCTTGCGCGCGAACTCGGCAAGCGCCTCGGCGTGGCGGCAGACCTGACGGTGTTCCGCGGCGCGGGCACCGTGTTCGCCGCCGCCAAGAGCGGCCAATGGGACGTCGCGTTCTTCGCGATCGAGCCGGTGCGCGCGGCGGAAGTCGATTTTACTGCGCCCTATGTCATCATCGAGGGCGGCTACGCGGTGCCGAAGGCCTCGCCGATCAAGGCGGTCGCGGATGTCGACAAGCCCGGCGTGCGGATCGCGGTCGGCACCGGCTCGGCCTACGACCTGTTCCTCACCCGCACCCTGAAGCAGGCGCAGCTCATGCGCGCGCCGGCGGCCGGCGGCCGCTACCTCGAACTGTTCGAGAAGGAGAAGCTCGACGTGGTCGCGGGCGTCAAACCGATCCTCGCCGCCTGGGCCAAGGACCGGCCGGACGTGCGCATGCTCGACGGCCGTTTCATGGAGATCGAGCAGGCCATGGGCACGCCCAAGGGCCGCGGCGAGGCGGGGCGGAAGTATCTCGCGGCCTTCGTCGAGGAGATGAAGAAATCGGGCTTCGTCGCCGAGGCGATGAAGCGCCACGGCAAGACCGGCGAGGCCATCGTCGCACCGCCGGCGAAGTAGGCCGCGCCTCAGCGTTCCTGCGCGCGCCGCCATTCCGAGGGCAGGGTGAAGTCGCCCTGCCACAGCCCGCGCTTGGCCGCGCGCGCTTCGCGCTCGGCCTCGGCGTAGCGGCCGTTCGAGAAGCGGCGCAGCTCCAGCGCGTGGCCGTTCCTCACCATCGCCTCGCTGAGATCGCGTTCACCCGCAGTGCAGACCGCGACCGAACGGTCGTGGCTCGCGCCGACCGGCGTGCAGGTCACCGGCCGCCCGCCGATCGCGACCGAGAGCGCGCGGCGCGCCTCCTCGCCGCAGGCATAGACCCGGCCGCGGCCGTCGCGGCAGTCCTGCCGCGCTTCCGGCGCGTCGATGCCGAACAGCCGGACGCGGCGGCCGGACACTTCCAGCGAGTCGCCGTCGACCACGCGCGCGCGGCCGGAGAACGCCTCGCCGGTCGCGGCCGGGGGGCGGCCGAGCAGCGCGGGTCCGGAGCGCCACAGCTCCGCCAGCGCCGCGGCCACGGCGATGATCAAAAGCCAGACGAGGAACGAGGTGCGCCGCCGCATCGGGCGCGATCATGCGACGGGCGGCGATGAGTCGCCAGCGCGGAGAAATGACTCCGCTATTTGCCGTTCAGCGCGGCGAGCGCGTTGACGTACAGCGGCGGCGGCGCGAGCGAGGGCGGCGTCACCATGCCCATGGCCTGCGCCACCTGCGCGGCGAAGTCGTTGCAGTTGTAGAAGAACAGGTGCCAGCGCGGCTGCGCCGTCTGCATCCGGCGCAGCGTGGATTGCAGGCGCGCAAAGCCCGCGGCGCTGAGCCTGCGGCGGTAGTTCGCGACCACCGGTTCGTCGCGGTCGTTCTTGTCGGTGCCGATGTAGGCCGGCACCGCATAGGCCGGCCCGGCAAACGCGGCGATGGCGAGGAAGTGCCCGTACTTGTCCTTGGGATAGAGCCCGGCGTAGCGCTCCTCGACGATCCGGCCGCGCCGGTCGATGCGGCCGTAGGCAATGAACGTGTGGCCGATGCGGCTGGAGAAGCGGGCGCGAAAGTCGACGAAGTAATCCCAGTCCCGCGTCTCGGCGCGCGGCGCATGCTGCGCGGCCGCCTGCGGTGCGAGCGCGGGCGCAAGCAAGAGCGCGAGCAGAACGGCAATGAGGCGCGGTGCGGCGCGCATGGCGACTCCGATACGGACCGGTATCCCCGCGCCCGCACCTGCGGGGGATCCGATGCCGCCAGCATTCACGGCTTGGGAGGCCGCCGCAACGGTAAGGTTAAGAGAGGGTTAACGCCGCGAATCCAGGTCGCGTCTGGGGTCGCGCGGGCAGTGGCGCCGCCGCGACAACGGAGCGCAGCGTGCTGCGCTCACCATTTCCACTTGAAGGCCGCGCCGATGCTCTTGCCGGCGGTCGGTGCGCCGGGGTCGGTCACGGCGGCGGTGAGGCTCAGCGCATCCGTGAGCTTCTGCTCGGCGCTGAGCCGGTTGCGGGTGATGTTGTTCGCGCTGGAGTTCGCGGCGCTGGCGGCGAATGTGGTGCCGGTCGCGCCGATGTCGAGCTTCACCGCGCGGGCGGTGCTCCACACCCGGTCGCTCGCGGGCGCGGCTGCCGCGCCTGGCGCGGGCGTGCCGTCGCTCGCCGGCATGACGGCAAGCGTTTCGCTCACCGCGTAGCCGGTTTCCAGCGTGATCGCATTGCCGCCGCCGACCGGAACGGTGCGGCGGAGCGTGGCGCCGATCCGGCTCGGCGCGTTCGCGCCCAGCCGCGCGTCGAACGAGGCGAGGTTCGGCAGCTTGAGATTGGCCCAGGCCGCGCCGGTATCCTGTCCGGCGGGCGTGCCCCAGGGCCGGCCCGGCGCGTAAACGGCGGAGGGCGGCGCGGCGAGGCCGAAGTCGGCGCCGAGCGACGTGTCCCAAACGCTGGGCAATGCCGCCGGCAGCGCGCGCTTGACGCTCATCGCGGCCGAGCCGTCGCGGTTGTCGCTGCGGCTCCAGGTCGCGGAGGATGCGGACGGCGCGCCGTGTCGCGCGGCGGCGCGGGGCGCCGCGTCGCCGAGTGCGTCAAAGCCCAACGCCTCGCGCAGCGCGTCCTGCTCGTCTTCGGACAATGCGTTGTGTTCGGGCGCGGGGGCCTCGATGACGATGTCTTGCGCGGATGTGGAATTCGCCGACAAGGCAAATGCGACCGCCGCGATCGCGCCAAGCCGCCGCCACGCCACATTCCAACGCATCGATCCTCACCCGCGCATCGGTTCAGTGGCGGTTTCGATGCCACCGGAATGGGGCGAGGGTTTGGAGGCAATGTGGCGTGCGGCGCGCCGCAGGCGTTAACGCGGCGTTGCCGGCGCAGCTTTGCTAGCGCGGCCTCGGCTTCCACCCGCCGCGCTGGCCGGGCTTGCCGGTGTTGGAGCGGGGCGCAACGGCATTCGGGCGGTAGGGCTTCGACTCCTTCTGAACGCCGGGGCCCATCTCGTCGAGCGTCGGCTTGCGCGGATTCCCCCGACCCCCACCCCGCGCGGCTTCGCCGCGCGACCCTCCCCGCAAGGGGGAGGGTGAACGCGCGGTCGGATCGTCCACCACCGCCATCTCGGTCGCGCGCAGGCGCTTGAGCTCGTCGCGCAGGCGGGCGGCCTCCTCGAAATCTAAATCCGCGGCGGCGGCGCGCATCCGCGTCTCCATATCCGCCAGCACCGCCTCGAAGTTGTGCCCGATGGTGACGGCGTCGGCGAACTCGCCGCCCGCGCCCGCGCCGGTCGCGACCAACACGTGGTCGCGCTCGTATACGCTCGCCATGATGTCGGTGATCGAGCGCTTGATGCTCTCCGGCGTAATCCCATTGGCCTCGTTGTAGGCGCGCTGCTTGTCGCGGCGGCGCGAGGTCTCTTCCATCGCGCGCTGCATCGAGCCGGTGACGTGGTCGGCGTAGAGGATGACGCGGCCGTCGACGTTGCGCGCGGCGCGGCCGATGGTCTGGATCAACGAGGTCTCGCTGCGCAGGAAGCCTTCCTTGTCGGCGTCGAGGATCGCGACCAGCGCGCATTCGGGAATGTCGAGGCCCTCGCGCAAGAGGTTTATGCCGACCAGGGCGTCGAACGCGCCCAGGCGAAGATCGCGGATGATCTCGATCCGCTCCAGCGTGTCGATGTCGGAGTGCATGTAGCGCACGCGGATGCCCTGCTCGTGCAGGTATTCGGTGAGGTCCTCCGCCATCCGCTTGGTCAGCACGGTGACCAGCGAGCGGTAGCCCTTGCGCGCGGTCTCGCGCACCTCGCCGACGAGGTCGTCGACCTGCGTGCGCGCCGGCCGCACGTCGACCGGCGGATCGATCAGGCCGGTCGGGCGGATCACCTGCTCGGCGAACACGCCGCCGCTCTCTTCCAGGTCCCACGCGCCGGGCGTCGCCGAGACGCAGACGGTCTGCGGCCGCATCGAGTCCCATTCCTCGAAGCGCAGCGGGCGGTTGTCCATGCAGGAGGGCAGGCGAAAGCCGTATTCGGCGAGCGTCGCTTTGCGGCGGAAGTCGCCGCGGTACATGCCGCCGAGCTGCGGGACGGTGACGTGACTTTCGTCCACGAACACCAGCGCGTTGTCGGGGACGTATTCGAACAGCGTCGGAGGTGGCTCGCCGGGCTTCCTCCCGGTGAGATAGCGCGAATAGTTCTCGATGCCGGCGCAGACGCCGGTGGCCTCCAGCATTTCGAGATCGAACAGCGTCCGCTGCTCCAGGCGCTGCGCTTCGAGCAGACGGCCGGTGCGATGCAGCTCGTCGAGCCGCTGCTTCAACTCGATCTTGATGCCCTGGATCGCCTGGATCAGCGTCGGGCGCGGCGTCACATAATGCGAGTTGGCGTAGACCTTCACGAACTCCAGCTCGTCGGTCTTCTGCCCGGTGAGCGGATCGAACTCGTGGATCGATTCCACCTCGTCGCCGAACAGATTGATGCGCCAGGCGCGGTCCTCGTAGTGCGCCGGAAAAATGTCGATGCAGTCGCCGCGCACCCGGAACGTGCCGCGCGAAAAATCGCCGGCGGTGCGCTTGTACTGCGTGGCGACCAGGTCGGCGATCAGGCGGCGCTGGTCGATGCGGTCGCGCTGCTTGATGGTGAAGGTCATGGCCGAGTAGGTCTCGACCGAACCGATGCCGTAGATGCAGGACACCGAGGCGACGATGATGACGTCGTCGCGCTCCAAGAGCGCGCGCGTCGCCGAGTGCCGCATGCGGTCGATCTGCTCGTTGATCGACGAATCCTTCTCGATGTAGGTGTCGGTGCGCGGGATGTAGGCTTCCGGCTGGTAGTAGTCGTAGTAGCTGACGAAATATTCGACCGCGTTGTCGGGGAAGAACGACTTGAACTCGCCGTAGAGCTGCGCCGCGAGCGTCTTGTTCGGTGCGAGAATCAGGGCAGGGCGCTGCGTCGCGGCGATCACCTGCGCCATGGTGAAGGTCTTGCCCGAGCCGGTGACGCCGAGCAGCACCTGGGTGCGGTCGTTGCGCCTGACGCCTTCGACCAGGTCCTTGATTGCGGACGGCTGGTCGCCCTTGGGCTGTAGCTCGGACTTCAATTCGATGCGCACGCCGCCTTCGGATTTCTCCGGCCGCGGCGGACGGTGCGGCGTCCAGATCGCGGTGCCGCCGCTCGCGGCGAATTCCGGCCGGCCCTCGCGCAAGAGCTTCTCCAGCGCCGACATCGACGCGGTGACGCCGAGCGTCACCGGCTGCGGCGACGGGCGGTGACGCTGGCGCTTCTCGCGGACGGGCTCGGAGATCAGGGAGATTTCGTCGCGGGGGACCGCTCCGTCCTCGTCGCTTGCTCGATTACCTCTCCCCGCTTGCGGGGAGAGGTCGCCCGCCGAAAGGCGGGCGGGTGAGGGGGCGTCTCTGCGGGTCTGAGCTTGTGGCGACTCCCCCTCACCCCGACCTTCTCCCCGCAAGCGGGGAGAGGGAGCCCCCGCCGCTTCGTTCTCGCTTTCGTCGCCTCCGCCGACGATCGACTTCGTCGGATCGCTGTCGTAGCCGAGCGCCTTTCGCAATTCCGCATTGATGTCGAGCGGCGCGTTCGCCACGTAGCCGCGCTGCGGCGCTTCGTCGAAGCCCTGTGCAGCATTTTGCACTACCGACTTGCGCGCGGTGTGCTCGCCGCGGCGGTCGGCGCGGCGCTCAAACGAATTGTCCGGCGGCGGCTGAAGCCCGGTGCCGGAGCCCATTCCCGCCGTGCCGCGCCCAATGCCGGGGTTGAGCAGATTCTCCAGCGCGGGATCGGCCGGCGCGGATTCCGGCCGGTGCGCCTTGCTGCGCGTCGGGCGCGCGGGATCGCCCTTTGACGGACGCGACGGATGCCGGGGGGACTTCGCCATCGGGCGAATATGGGGGGAGTCGGCGGGGGAAGGAAGTGGTGCACGCGAATTCCAAACGCTTTGCGCGCGGAATGGCGATGGCGGATACTTTCACGCGCCGCAATCGATGGGCTGCGCGGGCGAAGGAGCGCGGATGGAAACGCGGGTGTTCGGGCGCAGTGGGATGCGGCTGTCGCCGCTCGGCTTCGGCTGCGGCGCGGTCGGCGGGCTGATGGTGCGCGGCGAACCGCGCGACCGGGAGCGCGCCATTGCGCGCGCGCTGGAAGCCGGCGTGAACTACTTCGACACGGCGGTGCAGTACGGCAACGGCGAATCCGAGAAGAACCTCGGCCATGCGCTGCGGACGCTCAAGCCGGCGAACGTGTTCGTCGGCACCAAGGTCCGGCTGCCGCCCGCCGAGCGCGACCGCATCGGCGACAACATCGCGAAATCGCTGGAGGGGAGCCTCGCGCGGCTGCAGCGCGATCACGTCGACATCTTTCACCTCCACAATTCGGTCACCGAAACCGGCGGCGGGCCCGCGCTCAGCATCCGTCAGGTGCTCGAAGAGGCGGTGCCGGCGCTGCAGCGGCTGCGTCAGCAGGGCAAGACGCGCTTCCTCGGGCTCACGGCCGTCGGCGACACCGCGTCGCTGCATCGGGCGATCGACTCGGGCGCGTTCGACAGCGCCCAGGTAGTCTACAACATGCTCAACCCGTCCGCGGCCGAAGCGCTGCCTGCGGACTATCCGGCGCAGGATTACCGGCGGATGTTCGACCGCACGACGGTTGCCGGCACCGACGTCGTCGGTATCCGCGTGCTCGCGGGCGGCGCGCTGTCAGGATCGTCCGAACGTCATCCGATCGCCAGTCCGCCGCCCGAGCCGATCGGTTCGGCCGCGGACTACGACGGCGACGTGGCCCGCGCGCGCCGCCTGATGCCGCTGGTGCAGGAGGGATACGCCGCGAGCCTGACCGAGGCCGCCACGCGCTTTGCCATCGCGCATCCGGCGATGGGCACGATCCTGGTCGGCGTCGCGACGCCGCAGCAGTTCGAGGACGCGCTCGCGGCGGTGGAGAAAGGCCCGCTGCCGCCCGCGGCGCTCGATCGGCTCCGGGCGCTGCGCAAGGCCTTCGCTGGCGAACCGCGGTGAGCGCGTTGGCCGATGCGCCTTGCTGCGGACCTTTGCGCCCGCGCGTGCTAATCCTCTCGCCATGACCGATCTGTCGAAACTCACGCCCGGGCTCGTCGGCCACGCCGAACTGATCGTCGCCGACGAGCACACTGCGCCGCGCATCGGCTCGGGCCGCGTGCGGGTGCTGGCGACGCCGGTGATGATCAACCTGATGGAAGCGGCCGCTCTCGACGCCGCCGAGAACCTGATCCCGGCCGGCCACCAGAGCCTCGGCACCCATCTCGACGTCCGCCACATCGCCGCGACGCCGGTCGGCATGAAGGTGCGCGCCACCGCGCGGCTGATGTCGGTGGACGGCCGCACGCTGGAGTTCCACGTCGAGGCGCACGACGAAAAAGACCTGATCGGCGACGGCAGGCATGTGCGGCTGGTCGTCAACGTGGAACGCTTCGACCGGCGGGTGCAGGCGAAACTGTCGAACGGCTGATGGCGCGTTTGCCGTTCAAGGCCGCCGGCGTGGGTCCTTAATCGCAAGACGGCAGTTAGGCGCCCGCCTCAATTGCTGCGGTGGCACGCCCTGCGGTAACGTCAGGCGGCGGTAGGGACTGTGGTACCGAGGATCACGATGAAACGCTTGGCGTTCTTGCTCGCGCTCATCTGCTGCGCCATGCCGAGCGGGCCCGCAGCGGCGCAGCCTGGCGATTTCGCACCGTTCTGGAAGGAGTTCGCCGCAGCGGCCAAGAACAACGACAAAGCCAGGATCGCCTCACTGACGAAGTTTCCCTACGAATATCGCCTCAAGAAGCTCGGGCCGGGACAGTTCGACACGATCTGGAAGACGTTCTTCCCGCCCAGCATGCTCGCGTGCCTCGCCCGCGCGAAGCCGGTGAAGGACTACCAAGCCGAATCCTACAGCGTGTTCTGCAAGAAGATCATCTACATGTTCTCGCCGGAGCCGGAGGGCTGGCGGTTCGTTGCGACCGGTGTCGATAACTGACCGGCGCCCGATGGACCCCGCGCGCCACGGCAGTTCCTTCCTGTGAGCGATCCAACCCGAACTGCGCCGCAGAGCCGGGCATTGCCAAGGGCACTCGCCGCACGCGTGCCGTTCTATTACGGCTGGGTGGTGCTTGGCTGCCTGTGCTGCGCGGGTTTCGCGCGGCAGGGGCCGGCGGTGGCGACGCTGTCGATCTTCATCGAGCCGCTGAGCCGCGAGTTCGGCTGGTCGCGCACGGCGCTGTCGGGCGCGGTGTCGCTCGGCGGCGTGCTGGCGGCGGTGGCCGCGCCCATGATCGGACCGCTGCTCGACCGCCACGGCTCGCGGGTGGTGCTATCGCTCGCGGTCGCGGCCAACGGCATTGCGCTGCTGCTGCTGTCGCTGACGCCGTCGCTGCTGATTTTCTACCTCTTGTTCTGCTTCGCGCGCATGAACTGGGCCGGCACCTTCGACCTCGGCATCTACAGCGCGCTCAACAACTGGTTCGTGGCGCGGCGCACGGCAGCCGCCTCGGTCGCCCACGTCGCGCAGATGGCGGGGCTGGTGGCGATGCCGCTGATCGCGCAGTTCGCGATCCTGCATGACGGCTGGCGCATGGGCTGGATCGTACTTGGCCTGACCACGCTGGCGGTGGGGCTGATCCCGGTGTGGCTGTTCGTGGTTCGGCGGCCGGAGGACCTGGGGCTCGAGCCCGACCGCGCGGTCCCGGCGCAGGCTGGCGGGCCGGCTCCCGAGCCGCGATTTTCGCGCAGGGAGGCGATCCGCACCCCGGCGTTCTGGCTGCTGATGGCTTACACCGCGATGGTCTATCCGGTGCAGGCGGGCGTGAGCCTGCACCAGGCGCCGCATCTGGTCGAGCGCGGCATCGATCCGACCACGGCGGCGGGCATCGTCGCGTTTTTCTCCTTCATGTCGGCGATAGCGACGATCGCCTGCGGATTCCTGCCGCGGCGCTGGCCGTTGCGCTATCCGCTCGCGCTCGCGGGCGTGCTGATGGCCGGCGGCACGCTGCTGCTGCCGGATGTTGCAAGCGCGCGCGAAGCCTTCTTCGCCGGTGGACTGTTCGGGCTTGGCATCGGGACGATGCTGACGCTGACGCCGGTGGCATGGGCGGATTATTTCGGGCGCGCCAACTATGGTGCGATCCGCGGCATCTCGCTGTCGACCCAGGTGATCGCGCAGGCCATGGGGCCGCTCATGTCCGGCGTGCTTTACGACCTGACCGGCAACTACACGATCTCGCTGCATGCGTTCGCCACGCTGTCGGCGATCAGCGTCGCGGTGGCGCTGGCGGCAAGGCCGCCGAAAATCGCCGGTTGAACGGGCGGCTCGCAGACGGCAAGCTTGCCGGCGAACATGGCGCGCGTTTTCATCACCGGATCGTCGACCGGCCTCGGCCTGATGGCCGGGCAGTTGCTTGCGGAGCAGGGACACCGCGTGGTGCTGCACGCGCGCAATGCCGCGCGTGCCGAGGACGCGAAGCGGGCGCTGCCCAAGGCAGATGCTGTCGTCGTAGGCGATGTCTCCACGATTGCGGAAATGAAAAGCGTCGCCGTACAGGCCAATAACGTCGGGCCGTTCGACGCCGTGATCCACAATGTCGCCGTCGGCTACCGCGAGGGCCACCGCAAGACCGCCGACGGCCTGCCGCATGTGTTCGCGGTCAATTCGCTCGCGCCTTATGTGCTGACGGCGTCGATCGAGCGGCCGAAGCGCCTCGTCTATCTGTCGTCGGGCATGCACCGCAGCGCCGGCGCCAATCTACAGGACCTGACATGGGCCAAGCGCTCCTGGGGCGGATCGCAGGCCTACGCCGAGAGCAAACTGCACAACCTGCTGCTGGCGTTCGGCGTGGCGCGGCGCTGGAAAGGCGTGCTGTCGAACGGCGTCGAGCCCGGCTGGGTCGCGACCCGCATGGGCGGGCCGGGCGCGAGCGACGATCTCGACCAGGGCCACCGCACCCAGGCCTGGCTCGCGGCGAGCGACGATGCTGGGGCGCGCGTGACCGCCGAATGCTTCTATCACCTGCGCAAGCGCGAGCCGAACCCCGAGGCGCGCGACGCGGCGTTGCAGGACGGCTTCATCGAAGCCTGCGGGCGGTTGTCGGGCGTCGCGCTGCCGGACTAGGTTTGGGCGAGCGGACGCTTTGCCGCCGCGATGTCATTCACCGGAAAGCCACAGATGATCGACATGCGAATGGATGGGCGCTGCGCGCTGATCACCGGCGGCAGCAAGGGCATCGGCTTTGCCGCCGCGGCGAACTTCCTGCGCGCCGGCGCCGATGTCGCCATCGTGGCGCGCCGGGGCGACGTGCTGGAGGAGGCGCGGGCGGCGCTTGCGGGCGAAGGCAAGGGTAGGGTTGTTGCGATCGCCGCCGACGTCAGCAAGGCCGGGGACTGCGCGCGCGTGTTCGCCGAGGCCGAGAAGGCGCTCGGACGCGTCGACGTGCTGCTCAATAACGTGGGCATCCACGCCGCCAATCCGTTCGAGACGGTGACCGACGAGATGTGGCAGGCCGACCTCGACCTCAAGCTGTTCTCCAACATCCGCCTCGCCCGCGCCGCGCTTCCCGGCATGAAGGCGCGCAAGTGGGGCCGCATCGTCAACGTGCTCAACAGCACCGCGAAAGCGCCGCGCGCCGGCAGCGCGCCGAGCTCGGTGACGCGCGCGGCGGGCATGGCGCTGACCAAGGTGCTGGCGAACGAGGGCGCGCCGCACAACGTGCTGGTTAACGCGGTGCTGGTCGGACTGATCCAGACCGACCAGTGGGTGCGCGGCCATGCCGCCGAGGGCAAAGGCCGCTCCTACGACGAATACATCGGCGAGATGGCCAAACGCGTGCCGCTCGGACGCGTCGGCACGGCGGAGGAATTCGCCAACATGATCCTGTTCCTGTGCTCGGACGCGGGCAGTTACGTCACCGGCACGGCGATCAACGTCGACGGCGGCATGATCCCGGTGGTGTAGGGCGGACCCTCAACGGTCGGCGCGGCGCACCGCCTGTGAATGGCTGTCCCTAAATAGTTTGACTCCAAACTATTGGATATCATAGGATCGGCGCCGACCGTCAGGAGATGCCCGTCCATGGCCCGTTCTTCGACCGCAAAGCGGCAGGCCCCCGCGACCGAACGGGACGCGCCGGGCGATGTCGACAGCCACATCGACCTGGGCTGGCTCGGCGGCACCGTCGGCTTCTATCTTCGCACCGCGCAGGAGGCCGCGTTTCATGCCTACACCCGGCGCGCCGGACGCGCCGCAGCCCCGCCCTGGCGCTTCGCGATCCTTGCCCTGATCGACGCCAACCCCGGTCTGACGCAAGGCGCGCTGGCGCGCGCGCTGCGCCGCGACACGTCGAGTCTCACGCCCGCGCTCGACGACCTGTGCAAGCGCGGCTTTGTGATCCGCGAGCGCGTCGAGGACAACCGCCGCAGCTACTCGCTGACGCTGACGCCGGACGGCCGGCGCGCGATGCGTGAGCTGCAGAAGATCGCCGAGGCGCACGAGCGCGAAATAGACCGGCTGGTCGGCCGCGACAACCGCGCGGCGTTCGTCCGCACGCTGCAGCGCATTGCAACCGGCCTTTCGCCGGACGATTAGCCAACGGTTTCACGCCGGCATCCCAGCGCAACAGGTGCAAACGGGTGCGTCATGATCAAACCCTGGATCTTCGAATTCTTTCCGGAACTGGGCGACGCGGCGCAGAACGCTCCGCCGAAGGCCATCGCGGCGCACTTCGCGAATTACCTCGATCTATGGACGCGCGATGAGGCGCTGGGCTTCGAAGGCATCTTCTTCAGCGAGCATCATTTCGGCAACTCGTACGGCGCCTCGCCCAACCTCCTGATCGCGGCCATGGCGTCGCGCACGCGCACCATGCGGCTCGGCGTCATGGGCGTGGTGCTGCCGTACTATCACCCGGCGCGCGTGGTGGAGGAGATCGGCATGCTGGATCATCTCACCGGCGGCCGGCTTGAGATCGGCACCGCCATCGGCATTCCGCAGGAACTCGCGCGGCTCGGCATGAGCATGGCGGAGGCGCGGGAACGCAACGACGAAATCGTCGAGATTCTGCACGCAGCGCTGAAGCAGCGCGTGGTGTCGCACAAGGGCAAGTATTTCGAGTTCACGGACCTGCGGATGCAGCCGCCTGCGATGCAGGAGCCGCCGCCGGTGTGGACCACGGTGGTCAGCGCCGAATCCGCGCGCAAGGCGGCGCGGCGCGGATCGAAGATTTCCACGGGGTTCAACGCCACGCCGCAGATCAAGGCGATCTTCGACGCCTATCGCGAGGAGGCGGACCGCGCCGGCATTCGTGTCGGGCCGGATCACCTGGCGCTGCGCCGCCGCGTCACCCTGGCGCCGACCAACGAGCAGGCGCAGGTCTATGCGGAGGGCGTTGCGGCGCGCATCCGGAAATACGTGTCGGAAGACCCGCGTGCGAAATTGAAACCCGTTCCCGACGCGCCCGGCGGAGGCGGCTTCACGCTCAGCGACGACGAGTTCATCACCGGCACGCCGTCGGACGCCGCCGAACAGATCGTCGCGCAATGCCGCGCCGTCGGCGCCGGTCATTTCCTCGCGGTGCTGAACTGGAGCGCGCCGTTCGACGAGGTCGCGCACGCCCACGATCTGTTAGGCCGCGAGGCGGTGCCGGTGCTGCGGAAGGCGTCCGTTTAGGCCGCCGCCGCTCTTACGCCAGCTCCACTGCAGACTTCTCCGCCACCGGCACCACGTCGTAGGCGTAAAGGTGCTTGCGGAAGTCGGCGTGGGCGGCGAGCTCGCGGTCGCGCTGTTCGAGGTCGCCGTAGAACGAATCGACCCGCAGGCCGTGCTTGCGCGCGCCGAGCTGCACGTCCGCCACGCGCTCGCGGCGCAGCCGCTCGTAGGTGACGAGCGCCTGCGGCGCCGCCCCGCGGCCGGCGCGCGACAGGATGGTGGCGAGCGCCATGCCGTCCTCGATCGACTGGTTCGCGCCCTGGCCGAGATGCGGCAGCATCGGATGCGCGGCGTCGCCGAGCAGCGTCAGCCGGCCCTTGGTCCAGGTCGGCAGCGGCTCGCGGTCGTACAGCGCCCAGCGGAAGCAGTGGTCGACCTGCGCGAGCACGCCGGTGATGCGCGGGTCCCAGCCTTCGAATTCGGCGCGCAGCTTGTCCGGATCGCCGGGCGCCGACCACGACTCCTTCATCTCCTCGTCCGCCGGCACAAAGCCGACGTAATTGACCATCTCGCCGTGGCGCACGGGGAACACGAGGAAGTGCTTGCCCGGCCCGGCCCACATCTGCCAGCGCTCCATCGGCCATTCCGGCAGGCGCTCGCGCGAGACCAGGCCGCGGTAGGAGATCGATCCGGAGAACACCGGCGTCGACGGCGGGAACACATAAGGCCGCAGCTCGGAGTGGATGCCGTCGGCGCCCACCACCACATCGGCCTCCGCGACCGCGCCGTTGGAGAACTTGACGCGCGCCTTGTTGTCGTCCTGCTCGAAGCCCACCGCGCGGTGCCCGCAATGCACGACGCCCTTCGGCATGGGAGCGGCGAGGAAATCCACCAGATCGGCGCGGTGCATGCCGTAGGTCGCGTTCCAGCCGTGGAGGTCGGTGACCTGCACCGGCGCGATCGGCGAGCCGTCGTGGCGGAAGTAGTGCGACTTGGGCCCGACTTTCGCGCCCCATTTCTCGACCGCGGGCCCGAGCCCGACGCGCTCGAGCTGGCGCACTGCGTTCGGCGTCAGGTATACGCCGGCGCCGACCTCGCCGAGCGCCGGTGCCTGCTCGTAGACGTTCACGGTCAGGCCGCGCGACAACAGCGCGTTGGCGGCGAACAGGCCGCCGATGCCGCCGCCGACGATCGCGACGCTCAGTTTGGTCTCGGCCATCGTCACACCCTAGCTCTTCGTCGTTCCAAACGCCGCCATCCGGAACCGGCGCAACCGGCGGTCTGGAACCCGCGCCCGAACTTGAAAATGCGTCGGCGCTGCGGCGGTTGCAAGCCGCGCGCGCCGTCCGCGCTTGGATTCCCCGGCATGGGTCGTATGATCGCCACGCGCGCTGGCGTTGTGCCGGCCGGGAGTGCGGTCATGGCGTGGAGAATTGGGGCGGTTGCGGCCGCGGTGCTGTGCTTCGGGCATGTTTCGGCGCATGACGCCCGCGCCGATGCGCCGGGCCGCTGGGACGGACCCTATGCGGGCGTCTATGCGGGCTACGCGTTCGGACGTGCCGAGGCGACCGAACCGTTCGATTCCAATACCGGCTTCTTCTACAACATCACCGGCCGGTCCTACGGTCTCGATGCCAACGGTGCGCTCGGGGGATTCACGGCCGGTTACAACTGGCAGCGCGGCGCTTGGGTCGCGGGGATCGAGGGCGAGATCGGTTATCTGGGCCTCGATGGAAAGGGGATCGACCCGAACGGCACCGCGCTCGGCACGCCCGATACCGAGACACGGTTCCGGTCCGACTTCCACGCGGCGCTGAACGCGCGGCTTGGTGCGGATGTCGGTCGTGTGCTGATCTACGTGAAGGGCGGCGGGACGCTGCTCAACGCGCGTGCGTCGACCGTCGACCCGTGCGTGCAGCCGCCGGCAACCTGCGGCACCACCACGCTGTCCATGCACGGCAGCAAGGTCATGCTCGGCTGGACCGCAGGCGGCGGCGCCGAATGGCGGATCGGCCCGCGCTGGACCGCAAAGTTCGACTATTCCTATTTCGACTTCGGCTCCATCGAGACGTCGGGGCCCAGCAGCACGGCGGGCGAGTTCTATCGCCAGCGCATCGACGTCACCGCGCATACAATCAAGCTTGGACTGAACTATCGCTTCACCGCGCCGGGCCGCTGAAGCGCGCTCCAAGGCAAGGATCGGCAGGCGCTGCGCGCGCCGCGCGTCAGCGCGCCGTCCGTTCCAACAGATATTCGACGATCAGGGGTTTCAGCGAGTCGCGCTCGCAAGGGTGCTGCGCCATGAACGTTTCGATCCAGGTGCGGCGCCCGGTTTCGGTGCCGCGTGGAATCTTGCGCAGCACCACCCGTTCGGACGTATGGCAGCCTCCGCAACCCTTGGCGTAAGCCTCGGCCGGTGTCTGGGCGCCCGATCGGCCAATGCCGCCTGCAAGGAGCGCCAATGCAAGGCCGGCGGCGGCGAGATTGCGGCTGTGTCGGTTCATATTTTTCAATATGGGCAGCACGCAGCCGGTGCGGCAGGGGCCATGTTGCTGTGCATTATGAATTGGAGCGTGGACGCGCATACCGCCGACGCATAGCATCGGTGCAACGATAATTCCTCTGCCGGGGGGAAGGGCCGCGGGCGTCGCGGCCAAGACCGCCGCTTGCCGCCTGACCCGCATGTTCCGCCTCGGCGCGCTCGCCCCGTTCCGTCATCGCAGCTTCCGCTTCCAGTGGCCGGCGGATTGCGCGACGTCGTGGGCGTTCGAGATGGAGACCATCATTCTCGGCTGGTACGTGCTGGTCGAGACCAACTCGGTGCTGCTGCTTACGCTCTACGGCGCGCTGATCTACGGCGGCACGCTGGTCGCGCCGCTGTTCGGCCTGGCGAGCGATCGCATCGGCCACCGGGTTTTGCTGTCCGGCATGCGCACGCTTTATGCGGCGGTGGCCTGCACCCTCACCGTGCTGGTGTTCGCAGGGCTGCTCAACCCGGTCATCGTGCTCTGCCTCGCCGCGGTGTCCGGTATCGCGCGCTCCTCCGACATGGGGCTGCGCGGCGCGTTGATCGCCGACAGCGTGCCGCCCGAGGCGCTGACCGCTTCGCTCGGCATCGGCCGGACCACGGCCGACGTCGCGCGAATCGCGGGCGCGCTGTCGGGCGCCGCACTGTTCGCGGCGCTCGGCATGGGGCCGGCGTTCGTGGCGATCACCTTATTCTACGCAGTGGGTGCGTGCTTCACGTGGCAGGTGCGGCGCCCGGCGTCGATGCCGCCGCCGGCGCCGGTGGTGCGCGCGTCGCCCTGGGGCGAATTGCGCGAGGGCCTGGCCTATGTCTGGAACACGCCGCGGCTGCTGGCGCTGGTGTGGTTCGCGTTCCTGGTCAATTTCGCGGTGTTTCCGCTGACCAACGGCCTGTTGCCCTATGTCGCCCGGGAAATCTATTCGGTCGGCCAGACCGGGCTCGGCTATCTCGTGGCCAGCGTGGCCTTCGGCGCGCTGGTCGGATCGGTGGCCATGACGCGGTCCGGCATCCGCATCGGGCTGCCGCGGCTGATGCTGGCCGGGTCGGTGATCTGGCATATTCTGGTGCTGGGATATGCGCAGATGCAGTCGCTGGCCTGGGGGGTGACGGCGCTGTTCCTGTGCGGGGTGGCGCAGAGCGTGACCATGGTGCCGCATACGGTGCTGCTGCTGCGCGGGGCGTCGGAGCGGTTCCGGGGGCGCGTGATGGGTGTCCGCATGCTTGCGATCTACAGCCTGCCGCTGGGGCTCCTGCTGTCCGGCGTGCTGATCCCGCTGATCGGGTTCCACGCCACGGCATCGCTCTATGCGCTCACCGGCCTCGCGTTCACGGCGGTCATCGGTTTACGCTGGCGCGCCGCGCTCTGGCAGGCGCGCGGCGCCGAGGACTCCGTCTGACCATGGCCCGTCGCAAGCGCAAGAAGCGCGTACCGCAGCCGCGCTGGGCGTCCTGGCCCGACCAGCGGCTGCTCGCCATGCCGATGCGCGACCTCAAGCTGTCGCTGCGCGGCAGCTGGCTCAACGAATGCTTGCGCGAGCTTAATGCCGAGATGAAAGAACGCGGACTCGCCGTAAAGCCGCACGCCTGGATTTCCAGCGAATGGTTCAGCCCGTCGGACACGCCGGGCATCGCGTTTCCGTTCTATCTCGCGCACCCGCGGCTGATGCGGCTCGAACGCAAGATGATCATCGACGTGGAGGGCGGCACGCGCGCCGAGTGCATGCGCATCCTTCGTCACGAGGCCGGCCACGTCGTGCAGCATGCCTATGCCCTGCACAAGCGCAGGCGCTGGCAGGATCTGTTCGGCCGTTCGTCCACCCGCTATCCGAGCTCCTACCGGCCCAATCCCGCGAGCCGCAATTACGTGCAGCACCTGCGGCTGTGGTACGCGCAGAGCCATCCGGACGAGGACTTCGCCGAGACCTTCGCAGTGTGGCTGACGCCGCGATACAACTGGCGCAAACGCTACGAAGGCTGGCCGGCGCTGAAGAAGCTGCAATACGTCGACGAGCTGATGGCCGAGATCGCGGGGCAGAAGCCGCTGTTGCGGCGGCGCGTCGAGGTCGATCCGCTGCGCAAGCTGCGTTTCACCATCGGCGAGCACTACAAAAAGAAGCTCGAACACTATTCGATGGACGCGCCGCGGACCTACGACCGCGACCTGTTGCGCATCTTCTCCAACAATCCGCGCCACGGCCGATCGCCGTCGGCTGCGAACTTCATCCGGCATCACCGCGCCAGCTTCCGGCGGCTGGTGGCGAAATGGACCGGCGAGCATCAGTTGACGCTCGACACCGTGCTCGACGAGATGATCGAGCGCTGCCGCGAGCTGAAGCTGCGCGCGGCCGGTCCGGAGCGCCAGCTCCGCCAGGATTTCACCGTCCTGCTGACCGCCAAGACGGTACATTCGCTCTACAGCCCGCAGCGGCGGCAGTGGTTCGCGCTATGAGGCGGCTGCGCGTCCTTCTGCTGACGCACCCCGACCTGATTCCGCCGGATTCGCTCAAAGGTCTCAGCGAGCAGGAAGTCCACGCGCTGAAGACCGAATACGACGTGGTGAGTACGCTGCGCGCCAGCGGCCACGAAGTCCGCCCGCTCGGCGTGACCAGCGAACTGCGGCCGATCCGCGAGGCGGTCGAGACCTGGAAGCCGCACGTCGTATTCAACCTGCTGGAAGAGTTCCACGGCGAGGCGGTGTACGACCAGAACGTGGCGAGCTATCTCGAACTGCTGCGCGTGCCCTACACCGGCTGCAATCCGCGCGGCCTGGTGCTGGCGCGCGGCAAGGATCTGTCCAAGAAGCTGGTGCACTATCACCGCGTGCCGACGCCGGCGTTCGCGGTGTTTCCGATGCGGCGCAAGGTCAAACGGCCGGCGCGGCTCGCGCTGCCGCTGATCGTGAAAAGCCTGAACGAGGACGCCTCGATGGGCATCGCCCAGGCCTCGGTGGTGGAGACCGACGAGGCGCTGGCCGAGCGCGTCGAATACATCCACGAGCGCATCGGCACCGCCGCGATCGCCGAACAGTACATCGAGGGCCGCGAGCTGTACGTCGGCGTGCTCGGCAACGAGCGGCGGCGCATCCTGCCGATCTGGGAATTGAGCTTCGGCGACCTGCCGCCGGGCACGCGGCCGATCGCGACCGAGAAGCTCAAGCACGACGTCGCCTACCAGGAGCGCCGCGGCGTGATCGAAGGGCCCGCGAAGGACCTCGCGCCGCACGTGGTCGAGCGCATCCAGACTCTGGTGAAGCGCATCTGCCGCACGCTGGAACTCGACGGCTACGCCCGCATCGACTTCCGCCTGTCGGCGACCAACGTGCCGTATTTCATCGAGGCCAATCCGAACCCGGAAATCGCGCAGGCCGAGGAGTTCGCGCGCTCGGCCGCGCACGGCGGGCTCAAGTATCCCGATCTGCTCAACCGCATCCTCGCGCTCGGCATGGCCCGCGCCAAGGTGGTTGGCGTGGACGTGTAGGGCCGGGCCGGACAGGCGTGCGAGACGAAACGCGCGGCGACCGGGCCGCGCCGGTATGGTACGGACAGTCAGGGTCGCGAAGGCAAGAAGGAGTCCGAACATGAACGCAGGACTTTGCCGTGCGGTTCGACGCGCAGCTTGGGCAAGCGCCCTGGCCGTCTGGCTGGTAGCGGGATGGGCGATGCCGGCATCGGCTCAGTCTTACCCCGATCGCCCGATCAAGCTGATCGTGCCGTTTGCGGCCGGTGGGCCGCTCGACATCGTCGGCCGCACTCTTGGCGACAAACTGGCCGCCGCACTCAAGCAGCCGATCATCATCGAGAACCGGGTCGGCGCCGGCGGCAACATCGGGACCGAACTCGCTGCCAAGTCCCAGCCGGACGGCTACACGCTGCTGCTCGTTCTTAGCGGAACGCTGGTCGCCAACCCGGCCGTTTTCAGCAAGCTGCCGTTCGATCCGAAGGCCGACTTCGAGCCGATTTCGCTTCTGACCACGACCAGCCAGATGCTGGTGGTGCATCCGTCGGTGCCGGTGAACACGGCCGCCGAGTTTGTCGCTCACGCCAAGAAGAACCCGATCACCTATGCGCACGCTGGGCCCGGCAGCGGCGGGCACCTGGCCATGGGCTATCTGCAATTGCAGGCCGGTTTCAGCGGCACGCCGGTGCCCTATCGCGGCAACGCGCCTCTGATGAACGATCTTGCGGCGGGGCAGGTCCAGTCGGGCTTCATCGCGAGCGCCGGCGCGATCCCGCACGTGCGTGCAGGCCGCCTCAAGGGACTGGCGATCTCCTCCGAGAAGCGCTCGCCGCAGGCGCCGAACGTGCCGACGGTGGCGGAAGCCGGATTTCCGCAGATGAAGCTCAACACCTGGTTCGTGCTTATGGCGCCCGCGAAGACGCCACCGGCGATCCTGACCGTGCTCGAACGCGCGGTACAGAATGCCGTGAAGCAGCCCGACCTGCGCGAGAAATGGCTGTCCATGGACATCACGCCGTTCGGCACCGACGGCGTCGAGGCGAAGCGGCTGCTCGCGGCCGACACGGTGCTGTGGGCCGACATCGTCAAGCGGGCAAACATGCAGCAACGGTGAGTGTGCCGGCGTCCAGCGTGTGCAAGACCGCGCATGGCGGCAATGACAACTTGCCGATTGCGCGCGCAGGCACGCGGTGCTTCCTGTCGCGCACGATTTCCGTCCCTTCGCGCACCCGTACAGCACCGCAATGGATTTCCTCGGCACGCCTGACGTCGGTCCGCTCCTGTTCGCAGGCCTGGTTGTGGCATCTTGCGTCACGGCGTTCATCGGCGTGTTCACCGGCGCGGCCGGCGGCGTGGTGCTGCTCGGCCTGATGGCGATGGCGCTGCCGCCGCTGGCGCTCATTCCCGTGCATACGGTGGTGATGCTGGGCTCCGGCGTCACCCGCACCATGATCATGTGGCGCAACGTGATGCGCGGCACGCTCTTGCCGTTCGTGATCGGCTCGGCGATCGGAGCCGCGGCGGGCGCCAAGATCTTCATCGCGCTGTCGGTGACCTGGCTGCAGTTCATCCTCGGCGCCTTCATCCTGCTGGTGACGTGGATGCCCAATCTGGGCCGGATCGGCGCCGAGCGCGGGCGCTTCGCCGTGCTTGGCTTCGCGACCACGTTCGTCGGCGTGTTCGTGAGCGCAACCGGTACGCTGCTGGCGCCGTTCGTAGCCGCGTCTACGCCGGACCGCCGGGTGCATGTCGCAACCATGGGCGCGCTGATGGTGATCGCGCACGTCGCCAAGCTGGTGGCGTTCGGCTTCATCGGCTTTGCGATCGCGAGCTACGTGCCGCTGATGGCTGCGATGATCGCATCGGGCGCGGTCGGCAACTGGATCGGCGAGGTAGCGCTCAACCGGGTAAGCGAGCAACGGTTCCGGCTGGTGCTGCAGATCGTGCTGACGCTGCTCGGCTTGCGGCTCCTTTGGGGCGCGGCGAGGGGAGCGGGGTGGTTCTAGGCCGGCCGCTCCGCCACGCGGACCGGAGTGGTTGCCGTCAGCAGAGCGGGCTATGCTGCCTTATGTCCAGTGGCAATAGCGGCGTTCCCGACGACGACGGCCCGGAGCCGAACCTGAAGCTCGCGGCGCTCGTCATTCTGGTGGTGATGGGCGCTGCCGCCGTGTGGTATTGGCTGCGCTACATGAACTGACGCCTGCGCGTCCGCCGCGTCACGTCCTGGCCCGCCGCCGTTTCAACTCGCCCAGCACCAGTGTAGAGGTTGATTCCGCTCCGCTGTGCCGTTTTGTCCGATCGACTCATTTCGGCGTCATGTTTGCCGCCTTGATCAGCTCCAGCATGAGTTTGGCGTCGGCCTTGAGATAGGCCGCGTAGTCCTCGGGGCCCTTGAAGAAAATCTGCGCCCCTTGAGATTCGATTTTCTCCTTGGTCTTTTGCGCGCCAAGCGTCTGCGCAATGGCCGCGTGCAGCCTGCCGACGACCTCACGCGGCGTCCCGGCCGGTGCCGAGATTCCATACCACGTGCTCATCGTGACGTCGGGAAATCTGGCTTCGGGCATCGTTGGCGTGTCGGGCAGCGACTTGATGCGGGCAGGGGCCGCTACCGCGAGTGCGCGCAAGCCTCCGCTTCGAACGTGGGACAGCACGGCGGGAGCATTGAGAAACGCCATGTCAACCCGGCCGCCGAGCAGGTCGACCGCGGCCGGCTGCCCGCCGCGGTACGGCACTTCGACCAGCTTCACGTTGGCACGAAGCTGCAGCAGGACGCCGAGAAACTGCGGAATGCTGCCGACCCCGACCGACGCGAATGTCAGCTTGCCGTCCGCGGCCCTGGCGGCGGCGACCAGTTCCTTGACGGTCTTGTAGGGGCGGCTTGGCGGCGCGACCAATACGTTGGGAACGTCGGCCACCGTGGCAATCGGCGAGAAACCGGCGATGCCGTCGTAGTTGGCGTCCTTCATCAACGCGGGCGTAATCACGTGCGAGGGCGAGCCGCCGATGAACAGCGTATAGCCGTCCGGTTTGGCCTGCACGACGGCGCGCGCGCCGATCGCGGTGCCAGCACCCGGGCGATTCTCGACCACGACTGGGCGGCCCAGTGCTTCGCTCATTCCATCCGCAATCGTACGCGCGAGCAGATCGGCCGGTCCGCCGGCGGCGTACGGATTGATCAGCGTGATCGGTCGCTCGGGAAACGATTGGGCGCCCGCATGTCCTGCGAACACGCACACCGCGATAAGAGTTGAGATAGCCAAGCGCGTCATTCGTCCCTCCCAAAGTGGTCGGCTTCTCACAGACGATTTTGTCGCTTATGATAGTTCGGTTCACGCTCTCACAGCAAGGAACGGCATTGGCCGTATGTCCGGAACGCCCGCGAGCACATTGCTCCCGACGACATTGGTGGGCAGCTACCCTCAGCCCGAGTGGTTAATTGACCGAAAGCGCCTGACGGCAATCGTTCCGCCGCGGGCGCACGCGCGCGACCTGTGGCGCGTCGATCCGCCCTGGCTCGAGCAGGCGCAGGACGACGCTACGCTGCTTGCGATCCGCGACCAGGAGCGTGCGGGGATCGACATCGTCACCGACGGAGAAATGCGGCGCGAAAGCTACTCCAACCGGTTTGCCACCGCGCTCGAAGGCATGGACGGCGACAACCCCGCGCAAATTCCCTCGCGCACGCGGGGCAAAGTCCAGATCGTGCCGCGAGTCGTCGGCAAAATCCGGCGCCGGCGGCCGGTTCAGGTCCGGGATGTGGCGTTCCTGCGCGCCAACACCGACCGGCCGATCAGGATCACCATTCCCGGCCCGTTCACCATGACGCAACAGCTGTTTGACGAGCACTATAGGGACGAGGCGGCCGTCGCGACCGACTGCGCCATCGCGTTGAACGAGGAGATCAAGGACCTGTTCGCCGCGGGCGCCGACGTGGTGCAGCTCGACGAACCGTTCCTGGAGGCCTATCCGGACAAGGCTCGGAGCTTCGGTGTGTCGGCGATCAACCGGGCGATCGAAGGCGTCGGTGGCGTGACCGCCGTGCATCTCTGCTTCGGTTATGGCGCGATGGTCAGGAACAAGCCGTCCGGATATTCGTTCTTGGCCGAGCTTGAGGCGACGAAGATCGATCAGGTCTCGATCGAAACCGCGCAATCGAAGCTCGATTGCTCGGCGCTGGCGCAGCTGCCGGGCAAGCACATCGTCCTGGGTGTCCTCGATCTCAACGACCCGGCCGTAGAAACTCCCGCGATTGTCGCCGGCCGCATTCGCCGCGCGTTGCCGTATGTGCCGGCGGAGCGGCTGATCGTTGCGCCGGATTGCGGGCTCAAGTATCTGCCGCGGGACGTGGCGTTTGCGAAATTGCAGGCCATGGTCGAGGGCGCAGCCATCGTCCGCCGCGAACTCGGCCGATAGCGCAGCGATATCTCGCGCGCGGCGATCATGAATTTGCGCGAACGGCGAGCCTGGCGGCCAGGACAGATTCAGACGGGCTTTCGAATCTCCAGCTCTTAACGCCAGGCCCTTGCCAGTACCGCATCTTCCGCGGAGGCCTCGGGCGCGGGCTTGTCCGGCCGATCGATGGCGAACACCTCGTTGACCGCGCAGTAGTCCATGTAGCCGAGCCGCGCGAGCGGCTGCACGCGCGTTAGCTCGACGTGGCCGTTCACGATTGCCGAATCGTCGATATGAATTCCGACCACTTCGCCGATTACGACCGACGACTGATTGCGCGTACCGTCCGAACTGACAAGCTCGACGGTCTTGAAATGCCTGCATTCCAGCGCCACCGGCGACCGCGCGACACGCGGCGGCTTGACCTCGCGGCACCGCGCCATTTCAAGCCCGATCCGCTCGGGCTCGCTGATCCCGGGACCCCATTCGGTCGATGACAGGTTCACCGCATCGCGCAGCTCGTAGGTCGCCATGTTGTACACGAACTCGCCGGTTTCCTCGGCGTTGCGCTGGGAGTCCTTGCGCGTCTTGCTTGAAAACATGACGAAGGGCGGGCCGCCCGAAACCAGGTTGAAGAAGCTGTAGGGCGCGAGATTCACCACGCCGGCGCGGCTGACCGTCGATATCCAGCCGATCGGGCGCGGCGCGACGAGCGCCGTCATCGGATTGTGCTTCAGGCCGTGCGGGTCGCGGCGGGGGTCGTAGTACATGGGACGGTTTCCAATGGTTCGAACGGCGGCATCCAGGTGGTCCGCTTCTAATATTCGCATCCCGTTTCAGCAGGCAAGTTTGCGAATGTTAGAAGCAAAGGACCACTAGCTCACACGGCGCGGGGCCTGCGCAGCGGGGGCGATTATACGTTATCGGACGGCATGACAAACCGAATTGCGCCGGAGGCCTTTTTCGGTTTGCGACACGATTCAGCGTCTCGACCGCCGTCTGATCTCGCCCAACACCAGCGCAAGCGACGCCGCCACGATGATCGCCATGCCGGCGAGGCTCCAGGCGCTCGGGATCTCGCCGAACAGAAAATAGCCGAAGAACGCCGAATAGACGAGGCGGCCGTAATCGAGTGGCACCAGCGCGGTGGCGTCGCCGAGCGTGAAGCCGTGGGTGATCATGCCCTGGCCCGACATGCCCATGATCGCGATGACCACGAGCATCGCGAGATCGGGCCACGACGGCGTCACCCAGACGAACATCGCCGGGATCGCGGAGAACGCCGCGGTCCAGAACGCGTAGTAGAACATGATCACGCGCGTCGACTCGGTCGACGACAGCTTTTTGATGCAAATCACCACCAGCCCGCCGAACAGCGCGCCGGCCGCGCCCACGAACACACCCGGTTCGAAGCCCGCGGTGAAGGGGCGGGCGTAGATCAGGATGCCTGCGAAGCCGGCGCAGGTGATCGCGGCGCGCCGCATGCCCACCATCTCGCCGAGGAACAGCATGGCGAGCGGGATCATGAACAGCGGCCGCGAGAACTGCAGCGCCATGGCGTCGGCCAGCAGCAGGTGCGTCAACGTCCAGAAGAAGCAGATGTTGCCGCCGGTGCCGACCAGGCCGCGCAGCAGATGCATGCCCGGCCGCTTGGTTCGCAACGGCTCCAGCGGATCGCGCGCGAACAGCGGCAGGATAAACAGGAAACCGATGGTGGAGCGGAAGAACAGGATTTCCAGCGCCGGCACGCGCTGCGCGAGCACCTTCACCAGCAGCGCCATCACCACCAGCACGAACGAGCCGACGGAGACGAGGATTGCGCCGCGCGCGCCGGCGTCGATCGCCGCCCAGCGCGCCGCGAGGAATTTCGGTGGTTCGAGCAAGCCGGTCTCGACGCCGGGTGGGGAAGGGGGAACCGCCGCGCGCGTCCCGGCACGCCATTCGCCCGCACATGGTACCGCTTGCGCGTGTTGCGGCAAGGCGGATGGTTAAATTAACCGCGCGCATTTTCCTTAACTTCAACATCGACTTCGCCGCGCGCGCGGCATCGCTAACATCGACCCGCTGAATTCCGAGGAAACATCGGGACACGCGGGGGCCTCACGTGGTGACGAACAGAACGGCTTTGGACGAGGCGCGGCGCGCCATGCGGCGCGCGGTGATCGGATCGTTGTTCGGCTCGGTCAGCATGCTGGCGGTGGTCGGCGCGGCCGGCGCTTACGGTTTGCAGGACCGGCTGAGCGAGTCGTCGCTTGCGGCGGCGTTGAAATCGCTGCGCATGCAGGTGTCGCCGCTTGCCGAGCGCGCTGCGCCGCTGGTCGAGCGCGCGGTCAAGTTCGCGAACGAGCGTACGGCTTCGCTCGGCACTGCAAGCGACGCGGTTTCGGTCGCGGTGCCGGCGCCGGCCGAGGCTCCGAAGCTCGCCGAAACCGGCGAGCCCGCCGCCGCCGCATCTGCGCCCGCCGCCCTGCCGGTGGTGAAGCCCGAACCCGTCGCAGCGCCTGCGCCCGCCGCAGCGCCCGCAGCCAAGCCGGCC
>VGEP01000052.1 GCA_016869215.1 Alphaproteobacteria bacterium
GGAAGGCATCACCGAGGTGCCGACCATCGTCGCGCGCGGCTGGACCGAGGCGCAGTGCCAGGCTTACGCCATTGCCGACAATCGGTTGACGGAAACGAGTGAGTGGAGCGACGAACTGTTGCGGCTCGAACTTGGTGATCTGCGTGACGCAGGCTTCGACCTGACGCTGACCGGCTTCGATCCCGACGAGCTCGACAAATTGCTGTTGGTCGACACCGACGCCGACGGCGATCTCGATGACGCGCCCGAACCGCCAGAGGAGCCGATCAGCCGCCCCGGCGATCTGTGGATCTGCGGT
The DNA here is from genome assembly GCA_016869215.1 of Alphaproteobacteria bacterium. Classification (GTDB taxonomy): domain Bacteria; phylum Pseudomonadota; class Alphaproteobacteria; order Rhizobiales; family Xanthobacteraceae; genus Z2-YC6860. Next base: position 299 of record VGEP01000052.1, read on the forward strand.
GATCATCGTGTGCTTTGTGGCGACGCCGCGGTCCTGTCCGATGTCGAGAAAGTCCTTGGAGGCGAGCTCGCCGATATGGCGTTCACTGACCCACCGTATAACGTGGACTACGCCAACACCGCAAAGGACAAGCTACGCGGTAAGAATCGTCCGATCCTGAATGACAACCTTGGCGACGATTTCGGCGCCCTTCTCTATGACTCCTGCGTCAACATCCTCACGCCCACCAAGGGTGCCGTCTACATCTGCATGTCATCGTCCGAACTCGGCCGGCTGCAGAAGGCCTTCCGCGAGGCCGGCGGAAAGTGGTCAACCTTCGTGATCTGGGCGAAAAACACCTTCACGTTGGGTCGCGCCGACTATCAGCGCCAGTACGAGCCGATCCTGTACGGTTGGAAGGATGGCACCGATCACTACTGGTGCGATGCGCGTGACCAACGCCTCGCGCACGGTAAAGCGGCTGGCATTGAATTCGTCGCACAGCTCGCTCTCGGTCGGCAGGCGCATGTCCACGGGATATTCCCCCGCCTGCATGCGCTTGCTGAGCGCATTATAAATCTGGGCGTAGCGAGGCATGTCCGCCGCCATGTCGAAAATCCCTGATGCCACCTTGCCGGCCTAATCGAGTTCCGCGTACCGGCGCTCGAATTCCCACACGTCCTCGAACCCAATGAGCTTGTTAAACTCCGCAAACGAATACATCGGCACAGCGTCCGTCGACGTCCCATTCTTCTGCAAATCCGCGTAGACCCGCCGCAGCGCCTCCCCGGCCGCGAGAAAGCCGACGGCCGGGAAGATCGCGATCGAGTAACCGAGCCTGGCCAGCCGGTCGACCGGCAGCATCGGCGTGCGGCCGCCGTTGACCATGTTGGCCAGCAGCGGCTTGTCGATCCTGCGGGCGATCTCGGCGAGTTCGTCTTCGCTCTCGGGCGACTCGACAAAGATGATGTCGGCTCCAGCTTCGCTGTAGGCGAGGGCGCGCCGGATCGCCTCATCGAGGCCCAGTCCCGTGCGCGCATCGGTGCGGGCAATGATGAGGAAATCGGAGCTCGCGCGGCTGTCCGATGCAACCCGTACCTTGCGGGTCATGTCGTCGATCGGCACCACGCGCCGGTGCGGCGTATGTCCGCACTTCTTCGGGAACTCCTGATCCTCGATCTGGATCGCGGTGACGCCGGCCTGTTCGTAGCCGCGAACGGTGTGGCGGACATTGAGCAGCCCGCCATAGCCGGTGTCGGCGTCGGCGATGATGGGTGTCTTCGTCATCTCCGCGATCCGTCCGATACGGTCGAGCATCTGCGAATAGCTGGCGAGCCCGGCGTCCGGCAGTCCGAGTGCCGACGCGACCGTGCCATAGCCCGTCACATACAGGGCCTTGAAGCCCATGCGATCGGCAATGAGGGCGGAGATCAGGTCGAACACGCCCGGCGCGGTGACGAACCCGCCGTTCGCGATCTCCTGCCGCAGCGCTGGCGAAGCCATGAAGGTCCTGCAGGAATTTGTCCGGACAGCAAATCTATGCCAGCATGTCCGCCGGTTTCAAGGCGAGGCGGGCGAACTCATGCGCCGATGGCTTATGAGGCCAATGTCTCCAGTCCCCAGCCGCAGTCGGAAGGTACAGGCATGGTTGACGCGCTAGGCTGGCGCCGCAAGTTCGGCGTTCTCGGACCATCGACCAACACGATCGTCCAGCCGGACTTCGACGACATGCGGCCGCCCGGCGTCACCAACCACTACAGCCGCATCTTCACTCCGAACGCCAACGCGGTCAGCAACGAAAGCTTCCGCGCCGGAGCCGAGGTCATCGCCGGGAATACCTTGGACGCGGTGCGAAGCGTCATGACCTGCAGTCCCGACTACCTGGTTATGGGCATGTCGGCGGTCACGTTTTTCAACGGAGAGAAGGGCGCGGACCGCTTCACCCGGGAGGTTGAAGACGTCGCGGGAATCAAGATCAGCATCGGCAGCGACGCCTGCACCGCTGCCATGCGGACCTATGGCGGCGTGAAGTGCATCGCTATCCTGTCGCCGTATTGGCCGACCATGAACACGGAGGTCGCGCGCTACTTCACCGACAAGGGATTCTCGGTCGTGCGCGACAAGCCGCTGCAATGCCGATCGTGGATACAGATCGCCGAGCAGACCACGGAGACATTGCGAGCGGCGCTGATCGAACTGGATGGCGACGACGTCGACGCCATCGTGCAGGTCGGCACCAACCTTTCGATGGTGCGGCTCGCGGCAGCGGCGGAGCTGTGGCTCGGCAAGCCGGTCATCGCGATCAACACCGCCACCTATTGGCACGCATTGCGCGCCAACGGCATCAACGACCGAATGGAAGGCTTCGGCCGGCTGCTCGCGGAATTCTGACGGCGCCGGACTTGCGGGTCAGGCGACCTGCTCAGTGTCGCGCAACGACTGGATCATCGAGGTCCGCATCACGAAGTTGCGGTGCTTCTCGGGGTCCGCAACGATGCTGCGCAATTCGTCATGGTAGGCCTTGCGGGCTTCCGGCTCGCGGGTGTTCAGGATCGACCGGTTTCGCAGCGCCGTCTGCTGCACCACGGCGAGTGCCACCTTGCGCCGCTGGCGGCTGTAACGCTCCAGTGTGTCGAGCGGCGCGCCGTGAACTATCTCAATCAGCTTGCCGGCCAGGTTGAAGGCGTCGTGGATCCCGCCGTTAAGCCCCATGCCGCCGAGCGGATTGTTCACATGCGCCGCGTCGCCCGCTATCGCCATGCGGTGCTTCACGTAGGTCGACGCCACCCGCTCGTGCACCCGGTAGGCCGTGCTGTGCGACACCGCGTAGCGCTGGCTGTGCGGCACGGCGCCCTGCAGCAGCCGTTCGCCCCGCTCGGGCGACGTAACGTCCGCATCGTCGAGCGCCGCATCGACCGGAAACAGCACGCGCCAGACCCGCGCCGTTCGGATCAGGACGTACCATTCGCGCGGATCCGACAGATAGGAAATGTTCGAGAGATCCGGCATCGCCTCCCGGAAATCGTATGTCGTGGAAAGCGTGAGGTAGAGTTCGGGGATCGTAATGCCGTCGAACTGCGCACCGATCGCGCTGCGGACTATGCTGCCAATCCCGTCCGCGCCGACCAGGAACTTGCCCGCTACGGTCTCGACGCTGCCGTCCGGAAGCCGGATGTCCAGTTCGACGCCGTCCGCGCTTTGGCGCGCCACGATTGCCCTCGTGCCAAGACGCACGTCCGCCAATGCGCTGCTCTTGAGGCGTTCGAAAAGCATCTCACCCAGGCGCCACTGCTCGCATTGCAGGCGGTAGGGATGCCCGGTGTCCGGTGAAAGGCGCACCAGTTCGAACTGGGCAATGACGCCTTCGCTGCGATCTCGGAACTGCCACGTCGGGCAAATCAGTCCCTGTTCTATCATCCGGCCAACAACGCCAAACCGCTCCAGCATGTCGAGCGTCGGCGGGTGAAACGTCGAAGCGCGCAAGTCGCGGGGCAGCGCTTCGCTCGTTTCGATCAACAAGATCGCGATGCCGGCGTCGGTCAGCAGGTTGGCTGTCACGAGACCGACCGGCCCCGCCCCCACGATGATCACGCGCTGCTTGGTCTCTGCTGGCATGGCCTATCCGATCACAAATCCTCTCGCTGCGGCGGTCCCCGCCGCCGCTTGCACGGGGAACGATGCAGGCCCGCCTGGCGGCCTGCAACGATCACGATCAATCGTCCGTCAGGGCGCCTTGATACCCGCCGCCTGCACGGCCTCGGCGAAGTTCCGGCGATCCCGATCAAACACCGTCTTGACCTGCTCGGCCGTCTGACCGCCAGGGAGAATGCCGAGGCCCGAAAGGCGCTGCGAGATCTGCGGCGACTTCACGATCTCGATCACGGTATTGCGGAATTTGTCGACGATCTCGGGCGGCGTTCCGGCCGGCATCAGGAAGCCGTTCCACGATGCGAAGGCGAAGCCGGGAATGGTTTCGGAGGCGGCCGGGATGTCCGGCGCGTTCGGCAGCCGTTCGGCCGTACCGACCGCCAAAAGCTTGATCGCCGGATGATTGCGCTGCGACAGCAGGATCGAGGCGTTGCCGAAATAGAAGTTAACGTTGCCCGCCATCAGATCTGAAATCGCCTGCGGCTCGCCGCGCGATGGCACCATGACGAGCTCGACATCGGCGCGCTTAAACAGCAGGAGCGGCGCGAGATGGCTGATGTTGTTGGTGCCCGCCGCCGCGAAGTTGAGCTTCTTCGGATTGGCCTTCGCATAAGCCAGGAACTCCGCAAGATTGTTTGCGGGGAGATTCCGGTTGACGGCGATCACCTGCGAGCCCGTGCCGACGTTGGTCACCGGAATCAGGCTCTTGTCCGGATCGAATGTGAATTTCTGCACCAGCGGCGCCAGCAGGATCGCGGAGTTCGGCGTGAACAGGACCGTGTAGCCGTCCGGCGCGGAGCTTGCGACCGCGCTGCTGGCGGGCGCTCCGCCCGCGCCGGGGCGGTTTTCAACCACGAACGACGTTCCGAGCTTGGTCGAGAGCTGCTCGGCGGCCATGCGCGCCATGAGGTCGGTGTTGCCGCCGGCCGCTGTCGTCACGATGATCGTGACCTGCTTCGTCGGCCAGTCGGTCGCGTGGGCCTGCGTCGAGACGATCGCCATCGCCGTCATTGCCGCCAAGGCGGCGCATCTGTTTATGGTCATGGCGCCCTCTCCATTTACTCGTTCGACGTCACGGTCTCACGCGGAAGTCCGCCGTGCCTGCTGCCCTATCTGTGCCGCGAGATAGCCGAGTGCCTCCTGCTCGCTCACCACGTCGGCGTATTTCGCGTTCATGTCGAAAAGGTTGGCCTCGTGCGGGGCCTGATGGCGGTCGCCGCAGGCCTCGCGCACCACAATCGGAATAAAACCATGGCTGCATGCATCCACGCAGCTCGCTCGCACGCATCCGCTGGTGGTCAGGCCGGTGATGACAAGGGTGTCGATCCCCCAGGTGGTCAGAGTCGAGGCGAGCGAGGTGCCGAAGAACGCACTCGGATACTGCTTGGAGACCACCAGTTCGTCGTCGCGAACGTCGAGCCCCTCGGGCCATGCGCCCAGCTGGCTGCCCTCGATGAAATGACGAAGCGGCCTGGCCTTCTGATAGAAGCGTCCGCCGTTCAGCGCGTGCTTCTGGTAGACGACGTTGGTGTAGATGACCGGCAGGCTGGCGGCGCGCGCCGCGTTGCGCACGCGGATGGCTGACGCGAGTGCCGCTTCAACGCCCGCATAGAGATCGCAATCCGGATCGAAATAGGCCTGCACAAAATCGACCAGCAGCAGCGCCGGTCGCCGGCCGAACCCGATGCGGTTTTCGTAGACGCCCTGATAGCTGGTTTTGAGGTCTGTGTTCATGACGCGCAAGCGCGGCCCTTCCCATCGTGCACCGGCGCCAGCGGCGCAGACGCGCTATCCCCCGAATGGCCGATCCAACGCGGGTTCGATTATTTGTCCGGACGAATTTGCAGTCAATGCCGTATTGTCGGCAAGCGCTGCCCATTAGCGCCGCGCCCGTGCGGCGCAAGGCGTATCCAGACGCCAGGGCGCTCGAAGCGGGGGCGCCGGCGAAACGGTTCGTCCGGATTTTCGTTGGAAAGGGCACCACCCAGCATAGGCGGCATATCGGCGGCGGACCCCTTACGCGGACTCCGTGTCCTGCGGAGCGGTGCGATAGATCCATGGCCGGACAGCGCGGTCGCATGCCTGAAAGGCGCGAATCTCCGCATCCCGGGCCAGCGTCATGCCGATTTCGTCGCGGCCCTCCAGCAGCGCCTGCCGCCGTTCCGCGTCGATCTCGAACGGCGTTTCAGCACCCGACGGCGCCGTAATGGCGCGGGACACTAGATTGACCGTCATCACCGGCGTGACGCTGCCCTCGACGTCTGCGGCCAGACGCTCGACTTCATCCTTCGCCATGCAGACCAGAAGCATGCCGTTCTGGAAGGCATTGTTGAAGAAGATATCGCCGAAGCTCGGCGCAATGACGCAGTGAAACCCGAAACCGGCGAGCGCCCAGACAGCCGACTCGCGCGAGGAGCCACATCCGAAATTCTCGCCGGTCACCAAAATCTTTGCGCCGCGGTAGCGCGCCTGGTTCAGGACAAAATCCGGATTGTCTGTCCGGTCGGGCCGGTATCGATGCGCCTCGAATGCGAACCCGCCAAGCTCGTCCCGCTGGTGACCGACCAACCGTTTTGCGGGAACGATGACGTCGGTGTCGATGTTCGCCCTCATCAGCGGAACGGCAACGCCTGTGACGCGGGTGAATTTCTCCATCGCATCACACCAGCTTGCGTGCGTCGGCGATGCAACCGGCGATCGCTGCGGCGGCGGCCATCGCCGGGCTCGCGAGGTGAGTGCGCGCGTTCGGGCCCTGCCGGCCGACGAAATTGCGATTGGTGGTCGACACGGAGCGCTGGCCCGGAGGGACCGTGTCGCCGTTGATGCCGGCGCACATCGAGCAGCCCGATTTGCGCCATTCGAAACCGGCGCTGAGGAAAATCTTGTCGAGTCCTTCGCGCTCGGCCGCGCGCTGCGTCGATTCCGAGCCTGGAACGACCCAGGCGAGCACGTTCGGCGCGACCTTGCGGCCCGCGACCACACGTGCCGCCTCGCGAATGTCCGACAGCCGCCCATTGGTGCACGAGCCGACGAACACCCAGTCGACAGGCGTGCCCTCGAGCGCCTGCCCCGGGGTCAGCCCCATATAGGCCAGCGCCGCTTCCATCGCCCGGCGGCGCTGCGGATCGGATTCGTGCGCGGGATCGGGAATGCGCTGATCGACCGCTATCACATCCTGCGGGCTCGTTCCCCAGGTCACCTGAGGCGCAATCGCAGCGGCGTCGATTCTGTGTTCAACGTCGAAGCGTGCGCCGTCGTCGCTCGGAAGCGACCGCCAGTGCTCGCAGGCCCGGTCGAACAGCTCGCCCTGCGGCGCATAGGGCCGTCCCGCCAGATATGAAATCGTCGTGTCGTCAGGAGCGATCATGCCAATCTTTGCGCCAAGCTCGATCGACAGATTGCAGACCGTCAGGCGCTCGTCGATGCTCATTTCGCGGATCGCGGAACCAGCGAACTCGACCGCATGCCCGCGGCCCGCGCCGGCGCCAATCTTCCCGATGGTCGCAAGAATGACGTCCTTGGCGGCGACGCTTGGAGCAAGCCGGCCGTCGAGCGTCACGCGCATGGTCGTCGGTCTGGTCTGGCGCAACGTCTGCGTCGCCAGCACGTGCATGACCTCGGTCGCGCCAATCCCGAAGGCGAGCGCGCCCAGCCCGCCGTGGGTGCAGGTGTGGCTGTCGCCGCAGACGATGGTCATGCCGGGCTGGCTGAGGCCCAGTTCCGGGCCGATGACGTGCACAATCCCGTGGCCTTCGGTGCCCAGGTCGAAATAGGTGACGCCCGATTCCTTCGAGCGCTCCTTCATCTCGCTCAGCAGGCGGCTGCTGTTCGGCGTGGAGTCGGCGCGCCGGTCCGGCGCGGTCGCGACCGCATGGTCAGGCACGCCGAACGTCAATTCCGGATTGTGAACCTTGAGGCCGCGTCCGGCGATCCGCCTGAGACTGCCGCCGCCTTCCAGATCGTGCAGGAGATGACGGTCGATCGCCAGCAGCGAGACGCCGCCGCTCAAATCCGCCACCACGTGCGACGACCAGACCTTGTCGAAAAGCGTGCGAGGTTGCGCCTGCAAAGCCGATGTCCCATGTGTTCCGGACGCGACTTCTTAAAGCATAGTAAGCGCGGCGCGCCCAAGCAAGTTACGCCGCGTTCCGGTTCGATCGACAGGCAGGACGCGGCGGCCCGTCAGCCGTTCCCGATCGACGCTATCGCTTCGGCGACAGTCGAGATCGTGCCGATCGGCCTCAATCCCTCCACGGCCGCACGATGAACTTCGTCCGAGAAGGCGGCGCAGCCGTCCGAGATCAACGTGCATTCGAATTCCCGCACATGGGCATCGCGCAATGTCGATGCGACGCCGCCGCTGGTTACGATCCCTGTGAAAAAGAGGTGCTCGATACCGCACTTGCGCAGCGCCCATTCCAGACGCGACATATGGAACGCCGAATAAGCGACTTTTTCCACCGTAACGTCGGCGGGAGCCAGCGCGTCGATCAACTGCTGTCCCCAGGAGCCTGACGCAAAGTCGCCCTTGGCCAGGAAGGGGCGCAGCGTCTTCAAGTGGGGCGACATGATCGGCTCGCCATCGCGACCCGGAACCAAGGTGAATAGCGTCGCGACAATAAGGACCCCTCGCGTGCGCGCGGCGCGGACGAGCGGCGCGAGACGATCCGGCAACGCGGCAATCGAGGGATGGCTCTGTCCTGCGCGGCCATAGGCGCCATCGGGATGCAGAAAGTCATTCTGCAGGTCCCCCAGAATGAGCGCGCTGGTCTTCGGATTCATCCCACCCGCTCCACAATCAGATTGCCGAAGTTGTCGACCCGTCCGGCCATTCCCGGCTCGATTGCGACCGTCGCATCCGGCTGCTCCAGGATCGCGGGGCCGTCGATGCGCGCATGGGCCGGGAGATCGAGCCGAGACCAGATCGTGGCTTCACGCCAGCGATCGAAAAAAACGCGCCGCGATCCGCGTCGGGCCTCGTCGAGCGACGTTGCCGCGTCCGGTCTGAAAACCGAGAAATCGAATGGCGGCCGCCGTCCGATGGCGGAGACGCGCAGCGTCGCGATGCGCACGGGAACACCCAGCAGCGACCGGCTGAACGAAGCCCGATACGCAGCGTCGAACCCGGCACGGATCGTCGCTTCCGTCACGCCAGACCCGCCTCCATCCGGCGCCATGGGCAGCGGAACCGCAACCGTGTGGGTCTGGCCGAGATAGTGCATGTCGAGTTCGTAGACGACGTCGGTTCGCGTCACGGGAACGCCCGCCGACGCCACGGCCGCGCTTGTGTCGTGCGCCGCAGCCTGCATGCGGCACTCCAGCGCCGCTGCATCGAGACCGTCGAGCATCAAGTTCAACGTCTGCACCATGTCCTGGCGCAGGTCGGCCAGCACGCAGCCGAGCGCCGAAGTGATGCCCGGGAATCGCGGCACGATTGCACTCTTCAGGCCAATCTCGCGGATCAACGCGCTCACGTGCAACGCACCGCCGCCGCCGAACGGCATGGCGGCAAAGCGCGCGGGGTCGTGCCCGCGCTCGATCGAAACCAGCCGGATCGCGCCCGCCATCCGCGCTTCGGCGACACGGACGATGGCCGCCGCCGCCTCGTCGGCGCCGAGCTTGAGCGGCTCGCCGACGTGGGTCGCGATGGCGCTCCGCGCGGCATCCACGTCCAGCGCCTTCAGCTCTCCGCCGAGCGGACGGGCCGCGTTAATGCGTCCGAGCACGACCTGCGCATCGGTCAGCGTCGGGCGCGTGTTGCCTGCGCCGTAGCAGACCGGCCCCGGCACCGACCCGGCGCTCTCCGGGCCGACCTGCAACAGTCCGCCACGGTCCACCCAGGCGATCGAGCCGCCGCCGGCGCCGATGGTGGTGATCTCGATCATCGGTGTGCGAATGACGAGGCCGAAGTCGATTGTGGACTGCGGCGCGGTCGAGGTCTTTCCGCCGGAGATCACCGAAACGTCGAACGACGTACCGCCGAGATCGCAAGTGATCACGTTCTCGAAACCCGCCGCCTTCGCAAGCGCCATGCCCGCAACGACGCCCGCCGCAGGCCCGGACAACGCCGTGCGCACCGGAAACCTACGCGCCATAGCGGCGGACATGACCCCGCCATTCGACTGCACGACATGCAACGCGCCGGGGTATTCCTGCCGGGCGAGCGCCGCGTCGAGCTTGCCGAGGTAGGACGCGACAACCGGCTGCAGATAAGTGTTCAAAGCTGCGGTCGACGAACGCTCGAATTCGCGAATTTCCGACAGAACCTCGTGCGAGGCCGTCACGAATTCGTTTGGCCAGATGTTGCGGAGCGCCGCAACCGCGCGCCTCTCGTTCTCCGCGTTGGCATAGGCGTTGACAAAGGCGACGGCGACAGCCTGGGCACCCTGGTCCAACAGCCGCCGCGCGAGATCGCGAATCTCGTCCTCATCGATCGCCTGACGAATGCTTCCGTCCGCGAGCGTGCGCTCGTCAATCTCGATCCGCATGTCGCGCTCGGCGATCGGAACGAAGTCGCCCCACAGCCCCCAGGTCCGCCGGCGGTCACGGCGGCGCATTTCCAGCACATCGCGAAAGCCACGGGTGGCGATCACGCCGATTTTCGGGCCCCGCCGCTCCAGGAGCGTGTTTGTGCCGACAGTCGTCCCATGAACGATCGAGGCGATGCCCGCCGCGCCGCCAAGCGCATTCAGGCCATTCAGGAACCCGACCGCTTCGTCGTCCCGCCGGGACGGAACCTTTGCAGTGCGAAAAACACCTTGCACAGGGTCAAACAGGAAAAGGTCGGTAAAAGTACCACCGACATCGACACCGACGATGGCCCCGGATGCGCTCATACCATGCCGCGCAACTTTGCAGTCGTAGCGGCGTCGAGTGTGCCGTCGTTGTTCACCGCCACCTTGTATGCTTCTCGCGCCCGGTCGTGCGACACATATCCGAGCCGCACATCGCGGACCACACGCTCTGGATCGCGCTCGGCGGGGTCACCGAAGCCGCCACCACCGGGCGTCTCGAGCCGGACCTTCTGGCCGCGGCGAATTTTGACGTCGGTGATCTTCGATACGAGCGGCGGCGCGGCCTCGCCGCCATCGGTGTCAAAGACGAAGCGATTGAGCGCGGCGGATCGGCCGCCATTGACGCCGAACGGCGGAAATTTCCCACGTTCGCCAAGCAGGAAGACCTCGGCTCCTCCGTCCGCCAGGGCTTCGACCTCGTAGATCGCGCCGAGACCGCCGCGATGCCGGCCAGGGCCCGCCGAATCCGGCCGCAGCGACCATTTCGTGAACATGACGGGATAGAGCGACTCCAGAATTTCCACCGGCGGAATGGTCGCCGTCGAGATCGGGTTGTTGCCGTGATTGAGACCGTCGCCCTCGGGATTGCCGCCGAGCCCTCCGCCGAAGAAACAGAACATCACCCAGCGCCGGCCGTGCCGGTTCCAGCCGGCCAGCGAGAGCGCGTTGATGGTCGCAAACGGACTTCCGTTCGCACGCTCGGGCACCGCCTTTGCAAAGGCGCCGAAGATCGTGTCGATCACACGCAGGATCGTCTCGGTGTAGCCGCCGACCGGCTTGGGGGCGGACACGCCGAGCAGCGTCGTGTCCGGCACGACGAACTCAATCGGCTCCAGGCAGCCTGCGTTCGCGGGCACGTCGGTGAACAAGTGTTTGAGCGCGACATAGCAGCATGCAATGGTTGTCGAGCGCGAAATGTTCAGCGGGCCGTCGCAGGGCGGCGCGGTGCGCGAAAAGTCGAGCGTCATGTGATCGCCCTTGACGGTCAGGTCAAGCGCAATCCGGATCGGCGCATCGGTGATGCCGTCGTTGTCCAGGAAGTCGTCGTAGGAATAGGTGCCGTCGGGCAGCGCCGCGATATTGCACCGCATCAGCGCTTCCGCACGCTTGGACAACATCATGAGCGCCGTTTGAACGAGGCCGTCGCCATACTCGTCGAGCAGCGCGCATAACCTTCTCTCGCCTAGGTCGAGCGCGTTGATCTGGGCGTTCAGATCGCCCCAGTTGGACAGCGGGACTCGCGAGTTGGCCGCCAGAATATCGACGATGTCCTGTTGAACGACGCCGGCTCGCGCGAGCTTGACCGGGGGAACGCGAAAACCCTCCTGGAAGCTCTCGGTCGCCTTGGCATTGAAGTTTCCCGGAACGTTTCCACCGACATCGAGCCAGTGGCCGACGGACGCCAGCCAGACGAATACCTTTCCCTCCCGCATCAGCGGACGCACCAGACGGAAGTCGTTGAGATGCGTACCGCCATCGTAGGGGTCGTTGAACAGGAACGTGTCGCCGGCCTCCAGGCCGCCGTCGCGCGCGACCTTGTCGATCACGGCCTTCACCGCGAAGGCCATCGCGCCGACGAAGATCGGCAATCCCGCCGTGCCCTGCACCAGCGTCGCACCGGTGTCTGCATGGTAGAGGCCGTGGCAGGCGTCGTGCGCCTCGGCGATAATCGGGTTGAAGGCAGAACGGTAGAGCGTTGCATCCATCTCGTCCGCAATCTGGACAAGACGGCCGTTCAACACCGCCAGCGTCACGGGATCGAGCGCGCTCACCGCTGCATGCCCGCCTTACGGCCCGCCGCGCGCCCGGGTGTCTCATAACGCCGTCCCAGCGCGATCATGTCCGGCGTGCCGATCAGCGCGTTCAGCCCGTCGAAGTCGAGCATGCGCGCGCGGAACGGCTCCGTGGTGCCATGCGCGGCCAGCGAGCCGTAGTATTCGCCCGCCATCTTCCCGAGCGCGCGCACAATGCCCCCGGGAAAGATGACCAGCGCGAAGCCCAGTGCTTCGAGCTCGCTTGCGGGCAGCGGCGGCGTCTGGCCGCCCTCGACCATGTTCGCCATCAGCGGCAGCGTGCGGCCCAGCGCCGTGGCGATGCGGGCGAGATCGTCGCGGGTCTTGGGCGCCTCGACAAACAACACGTCGGCTCCCGCTTCGCGGTACTGCGCGGCGCGCTCGATGGCGCGGTCGAAGCCTTCGACCGCTACCGCGTCGGTGCGCGCGACAATGAGCGTCTCCTGCGACCGCCGCGCGTCGACTGCAGCCTTGACCTTCCCGCACATCTCCGCAGCCGGAATGAGCACCTTGCCGTCGAGATGCCCGCACCGCTTCGGGAAGTCCTGGTCCTCGAACTGGATCGCGTTCGCGCCCGCGCGCTCGAACTCGCGGACAGTACGAACGACATTCAATGCGTTGCCGTACCCCGTGTCGCCATCGACGACCAGGAGGGCGCCCACGCGCTCGCGAATCGGCGTCAGGGTGTCAACAACCTCGGTCATGCCGATCAGCCCGACGTCCGGGCGGCCCAGCCGTGTGTAGGCGATGGCGGCACCCGAGACGTAGAGCACCGTGAATCCCGCCTGCGACGCCACCAGCGCGGTAAACGGATCGTACACGCCGGGCGCCACAACGATGGGCTTGCGGGCGAGACGCGAGCGCAAAGATTCTGCTTCATGCATTTTCTACATCCCAAGATAGGTGCGCTTGAGGTTTGGATCGTTTCCGATTGCGTCGGCGCTGCCCTCCAGCACGACGCGGCCATTATCAAGAACATAGCCACGCTGCGCGACCTCGAGGGACTGCGCGACATTCTGCTCGACAAGCAGCAGGGCGATGCCCTGCGCGGCTATGGTTCTGATGAGTGCAAAAAGTTCCTCGACCAGCAGTGGCGAAAGGCCGAGCGACGGCTCATCGAGGATCAGGAGCCTCGGGTCTGCCATCAGCCCACGTCCAATCGCCAGCATCTGCTGTTCGCCGCCGGACAGCGTCCCGGCCTGCTGGGATTGCCGTTCCGCGAGCCGCGGAAAAATTCCGAACACGCGATCGCGGCTGGGCGTACGCCGCGTGCGGTTGCGGCGGTACGCGCCGAGATCGAGGTTCTCGCGCACGGTCATGTTCGGGAAAATTCGCCGGCCCTCGGGCACATGGATCAATCCGGCAGCGACGATGTCGGAGGGCTTTTTTCGTTCAATCGGCACCCCGTCGAAGCGGATGGCGCCGCGCCACGACCGCATCACTCCGGAAATCGTCCGGTTGAGCGTCGATTTTCCGGTGCCGTTCGAGCCAAGCACGGCAACGACTTCGCCGGGCTGCACCGCGAGACTGACGCCGCGCAGGATCTCGGTCACGCCGTAACCGGTGTGCAACTCGCTCACGCTCAGAAACGGCTCAGGCATGCACCGCCTCCTCGGTCATTTGCGCTGCGGCCCCGCGGCCGAGATAGGCCTCGACCACGAGACGGTCGCTCGCGATGGCTTGCGGCCTGCCCTGGGCAATTATGCGCCCCTCGGACAGCACATAGACGGTCTCGGCCAAGCTCATCACCGCCTGCATGACATGCTCGATCATCAGGATCGTCACGCCCCGAGCCGCGATCCCGCGGATCACCGGCACCATGTCGCGGACCTCCGACGGGTTGAGGCCGGCGAGTACCTCGTCGAGCAGAAGAAGCCGCGGCCCAATGGCAAGCGCCCGCGCGAGTTCGAGGCGCTTGCGGCCCGCGACCGTCAGGGCCGACGCCGGCTTGTCAAGCTGCCCGCCAAGTCCGACGGCTTCGCCGGTTGCGCTGGCTGCCGCCAATGCGTCCGCGCGCTTGGCATGCCGCAGATGCGAACCAACCGCGATGTTCTCCCTCACCGTCAAGGCGGGAAACGGCTGTACGATCTGGAAGGTGCGCGCGATCCCGCGCCGCGCGAGACGATGCGGCGGCTCGCCCGTGATGTCGACGCTGTCATAACGAATGCTGCCCGACGTCGGCCGCAGGAAGCCCGTGATCATGGCGAACAAAGTGGTTTTGCCGGCGCCGTTCGGACCGATCACGACCGTGATACGTCCCTGTTCGGCGGCCAATGACGCGCCATCGACCGCGCGCAGGCCTCCGAAGTGTTTGGATACGTTCTCGACCTGAAGCAGCGGCTCAGCCATGGCTGCGCTCCAGGCTCGGCGCCGCCGGAGGGGTTAGCCTGCCTCGCACGCGCTCAATGAGACCGGCGATGCCGCGCGGCGCGAAAGCGACCACGGCGACAAGCACGCTGCCGTAGATCACCAGATCGAGGCCGGGCGCATCGCCGGCGACGATCTTCGTCAATTCGCCGAGCGTCCTGATGACCAAGGCGCCGAGCAGCGGACCGAACACCGTCCCGACGCCGCCGATGATCGGCGCCAACAGTGCCTCGACGGAAATCCACGGTCCGTAGGCGATACCGGCGTCGACGAACAGGAAGTACTGTGCGTAAAAGCCTCCGGCTGCGGCGGTGATCGCCGCAGAGATCGTCATTGCGCCAAGCTTGACCAGCGTCGTATCGACGCCGAGCGCCTTGGCCGCGTCTTCGTTCTCACGCAGCGCCACGAGGTAGGCGCCGAAGCGGCTGTCCTCGATGATCCGTGTCAGAATCAACGACACGACGAGCAGCGCGAGCAGAACCCAATAGAATGGAGCGCGACTCTGGAACTGAAACGCCTCGGGCCGCAGGTCGAGCTTGATCAGGGTGCCGACGCCTGCACCGGTGATCGGCGCCACGCTCGCGACAATCCGGAGAACCTCTGCGAACGCGAGCGTCACCAGCGCGAAATACGAGCCCCGCAGACCGGACCGGAAGCTCAGGCCCCCGATGACTGCGCCGACAAGCGCACCGCCCGCAATGCCCAGGGCGAAGCAAAGCCAGGCGTTCATGCCATAGCGAACCTGCAGCACCGCGGTCACGTAGGTGCCGGTTCCGAAGAACGCCGCATGGCCGAATGAGTACTGGCCGCCGTAGCCGCCGAGGATGTTCCAGCCCTGCCCGGCCAACGCGATCAGAAACGCCATCACGAGAAAGTTCAGCACCGCATTCGATGCGGTGATGAACGGCACCAGCGCCAGCAGCACGGCAACGGTCGCAATCGGCGCGAGCCCCTTCATGCGCGCTCTCCGAACAAGCCGCTCGGACGGAACAGCAGCACCAGGATGAACATCACAAAGATGCCGATTTGGCCGAGCGACTCGCCGAGATAGAGGCCCGAAAAACTCTCGACCACCCCGACGAACAAGCCTCCCAGCATCGCCCCTGCAACCGAACCCATGCCGCCAAGGACGACGATGGTAAACGCAATCAGCACGAATGCGTTTCCGGCGTGCGGATTGATGTAATACGTCGGAATCAGCAGGCACGCGGTGACGGCCAGGCACGCAGTGCCGAGGCCGAAGGTTACCGCATAGATATGGGCCACATTAATGCCCGACAGCTCCGCGCCGAGTTTTTCCTTCGCCACCGCGCGAATTGCCTTGCCGGTGTCGGTCCATCGCATGGCAAACCAGAGCAATGCAGCGATCGCAACGACCACCCCAAATGCGACCACGCGCGGCACGGCCAGAAAGGAGTTGCCGATCTCGACGACATCGAAAGCATAGGAGAGGTTGATCGTGCGCGTGTCGGCGCGGAACGCATACAGCAGCGCGTTCTCGATCATCACCGCCAAACCGAGCGTTACGAGCAGGATGTTGCGATCCTCGCCATGGGCCGCCGGCCCGATCACGAAGCGCTGCAGCGCATACCCGATGCCGAAGAACAGCGGCGCGAGAAAAAGCGCGGCGACGTACGGATCGATACCCAGCAGCTTGTTCGCAAAGAAGGCGGCGAACAAAGCCGCCGTCAGCAGCGCGCCATGTGCGAAGTTGATGATGTGCAGAACGCCGTAGATAAGCGTCAGCCCAAGCGCCACCAGCGCATAGACGGCGCCGGTCATCAGCCCGTTCAACAGGGCCGGAACAAGGATGACCGATGAGACCATCACGGTGGCGCGCACACCGCCGCGGGCGTCAGGCCCGCGGCATTGGGAACACGGCCTTCGCCGAAGCGAAGCTCGCCGGCAGGATCACCTGGATGTCGTTGCCGATGACCTGCGTATTGACCGGCGCCGCACCCTGGTTCTGGCCGTTGACGAACTTGGTTGGGCCATAGGGCATGAGGTGACCGCCGAAGGTCGAATTCTCCAGTGCGCCGATGATCCTGGCGCGGTCCGCGCTTCCCGCCCGCTCTATGGCGTCGGCCAGCAGCAGAATGCAGGAGTAGTTCATGTAGACTTCGTACGTGTAGAACTCGTTTCTGGCGTCGATTCTCTTCTTCAGTTCGAGCGCCTTCTGGTTTTTCGGATCGAACCAATGGTTGCAATCCATGATGTATTGCGCCGCCTCCGGAAATTCCTTGACGAACTTGTAGGACGACGCCGCACCACCCAGCACGGAATAGATGCCCTTCGGACGCACGCGCTGTTGCTGCATGGTGCGGGCGAACAGAACGTACTCATTGTAGTAGTTCGCCGGGATCACAATGTCCGGGTTCTGCGCGCGGACCTTCAGAGCGACGTTGTTGAAGTCGCGCGTCGGGGTCGGATGCGAGATGACCTCCAGCACCTGGAAACCGCGCTCCGGAAGCTGCGTGTTGAGAAGCTTCGAGAGGCCGGAACCGAATGCGGAATCCTCGTGCACGATCATCACGGTCTTCGCCGGCTTACCCGCGGCATCGTTGATGGCGACAAGGTTGTCGAGCGCGGTCTTGGCGATGACGCCGAATCCCGGACCGAAGCGGAAGGTATTCTTAAGGCCGCGCGTGACGATACTGTCCACCACGCCGACATCGACGATATAGGGCAGATTGTAGCGCGCGGCGGTCTGGCTTGCGGCGAGGCAGATGCTGCTGGCGTAGCCGCCGACGATCGCGGCGACGCCGGCCGAATTCATCTTTTCGACCTCGGCGTTCCCGCCGTCGGGCGTCGACTGCGCGTCACCCAACACCGCTTCGATCTTCGCGCCGCCCAACGCCTTGATACCGCCCGCGGCATTGATGTCCTCGATCGCCAGTTGAGCGCCGATCCGGCCCTGCTGGCCGGAATAGGACAACGCGCCCGACACCGGATGCAGGACGCCGACTTTGACCGCCGAGCCTTGCGCGCGAGCGATTGATGGCGCGCTGAGCGCGGCGGCGGCGGTGCTTTGCAGGAAGCGGCGGCGATTCAAATTGTCACGGCTCATCACTATCCCCCTTTTCCTATGCGTCAAATGATCGGGTGCGCTTGCGGCACATCGGGTCGGCGTCCGGCCTCCAGGTGCGCGCGTCGACATCGCCGGTGCGCACCAATTCCATTTCGAAACTATAGCGGTCTGGACGGTAAAGCGCGTGTAGATGCTCGACACCCCGCCCGTTACGGTCGAACACCACGCGGACCAATTCAATCAGCGGAGACCATGCCGGCACCTTCAGAGCGCGCGCCACGTCCGGGCTGGCGAGGACCGCGCCGATCCGCTGCGAAGCGCGGTCAAGCTTGGCCCCGGATCGCTCCAGCAGCGCAAGCATCGGTTGCGCCGCGAGCTCATTCCTTGAGTAGGTTCGACCAATGTCCTCTGGAACATGCGCCGTGAGATACGAGAACGGCATGCCCTTGACCGAGCGAACGCGAACCGAGCGCTGGACCTTCGCGCCCGGCTTGAGGCTCAGCGCGTCGGCGACCGCGGCAGGGGCCGCGAGATAGCCAAATTCGCGCAAATCGCTCGTGGTCCTCTCGCCCATCTCGGTGAGATTGGCCAGCACGCCGGAGATATCCGCCGTCATCGGCTTGGACTTCGGCTGATAGATCACGCGCGTGCCGCTGCTGCGCCGCCGCTCGATCAAACGCTCGCGTTCGAGTTCAGCCAACGCGCGCCGCACTGTCACGCGCGACACACGATGAAACCGCGCCAGGTCGTTCTCGGTGGGGAGCCGCGAGCCGCGCGTCAGCGCATTGCTGAGAATGCGGTCGCGCAGCACCAGATAGATGCGCCGCGACTTGCCCTCGCTCAGCCCCTCAGCCATGCAGTCACATGCCGTCCCTGCTGTGCGCAGCGGTCTTTACTTGGTATTATTTATCATACAAAATCCCGGCCGACAATGCGAGAGCCCAGCAACGACGGCCGTTCGCGAGCGCAATGACGGCACCGCAAACCCTGGTCGACAAGCTCTGGTCCGCGCACGAAATTCTGCGCCGCGACGATGGAGAATCGCTGCTGTGGGTCGACCGGCACTATGTGCACGAGGGCTCGTTCCACGCCTTCAATAAGCTCTCCGAGCGAGGGGTGACGGTGGCCGAGCCGGGCCTGACGTTCGGTGTCGCCGACCATTACGTGCCGACCCGCGGCTCCCGTCGCGACATCGCCAATCCCGAAATCGCCCGCATGGTCCGGCAGGTGGAGGAGAACACCGCCAAACACAACATCCGGCTTTTCGGCCTCGACGATCCCGGCCAAGGCATTGTGCACGTCGTCGGCCCCGAGAAGGGACTGACGCTGCCCGGCTTGCTGATCGTGTGCGGCGACAGTCACACCTCGACGCATGGCGCGCTCGGCGCCTATGCCTTCGGCATCGGCGCGTCCGAAGTCGCCCACGTCCTGATGACGCAGACGATCTGGCAGAAAAAGCCCAGGCGAATGCGCGTAACCGTCGATGGCGCAACCGCGCCCGGCATATCCGGAAAGGATATCGTGCTTGCGATTATCGCGCACATCGGCGCCGACGGCGCGACCGGATGCGCCGTCGAATTTTCGGGCTCCGCGATCCGCGCGCTGTCGATCGAAGGCCGCCTGACGCTCTGCAACATGTCGATCGAAGCTGGCGCGCGATGCGGCATGGTCGCGCCGGACCAAACGACGTTCTCCTACCTCAAGGGCCGTCCCTACGCGCCCGCAGGCGCGGCCTTTGACGCCGCCGTTGAGGAATGGTCGATGCTGAAATCGGACCCCGACGCCGCGTTCGAAGAGGAAGTCACGCTCGACGGCAGGCGGATCGCGCCGGTCGTCACCTGGGGCACCAGCCCGGAAGACGCACTGCCAATCGACGCGAGCGTCCCGGACCCCTCGAGCGAGGCGGATGAAAATCGAGCCAAATATCTGCGCGACGCGCTCGACTACATGGGCATTGCACCTGGTAAGAGGCTGACCGATATCGCGATCGACCGAGTCTTCATCGGCTCCTGTACCAACGCGCGCATCGAAGACCTTCGCGCCGCGGCTGCGGTACTGGCCGGCCGGACCAGCAAAGTGCCCGGGCTCGTGTCGGCCGGATCGACGCCGATCAAGCGTCAGGCTGAGGAGGAGGGGCTCGACCGCATCTTCCGCGAAGCCGGTCTCGATTGGGGAGAATCCGGCTGTTCGATGTGCGTCGGCATCAACGGCGACTTGGTGGCCGCGGGCGAGCGTTGTGCTTCGACCACCAATCGAAATTTTCGGGGCCGCCAGGGCCCCGGCGCGCGAACGCACCTGATGTCGCCGGCCATGGTTGCTGCCGCCGCCGTCGCAGGCCGTCTCGCGGACGTTCGCCCTCTCCTCGCCGGGCGGAAGGTTTGACCATGGAGAAGTTCGTCAAACTGACCGGCTCGGCTTGCCCAATCGATCAGAGCAATGTGAACACCGACCAGATTCTCCCGGCGCGTTACCTGAAATGGACTCGCGCGATGGGAATCGGGAAGGTTCTGTTCCACGACCTGCGGTTCGATGCCGAAGGCAACGAGAGACCTGAATTTCCGATCAACAAACCGGCATGGCGGAACCCAAAGATTATCGTGGCGGCGCGCAACTTCGGTTGCGGCTCGTCGCGCGAAGCCGCGGTGTATGCGCTTTGCGATCATGGCGTGCGTTGCGTGATCGCACCATCCTTCGGCGACATCTTTTCGGGCAACGCGGTGCAGAACGGATTGCTGACGGCAACCGTTACGGACGAGGAGGCATCTGAGATTATCGATGCGCTGACGGCCAATCCCGAGTTGCCTGTCGCAGTCGATCTCGAGCAGCAGACCGTCGTCTGCGGCAACCGCACCTATGCGTTTGCGATCGATCCCGTGCGCCGTACGCGCCTGCTCAACGGCTGGGACGACATCGCGCTCACCGAGAGCTATCGCGACAAGATCGCCGCGTTCAAGTCCAAGGATCAAACCAAGCGCCCCTGGGCGATCCCGGCTGCCAATCCATGAACGCGCCGCGCAAAGTCGTTGTAGTCGGGGCGGGGCCGGTCGGGCTGACGGCCGCGTTGCTGCTCGGCAGCAAGGGCATCGGCGTCACGGTGCTGGAAGCCGAAACCGCGATCTCGCAGGAATTGCGCGCTTCGACATTCCACCCGCCGACTCTCGACATGATGGCGCCCTACGGCATTACGCAGAAGATGCTGGAGGCCGGACTGCCCTGCCCGACATGGCAAATTCGCCTGCACCCGTCCGGAGAACGCGCGGTGTTCGATCTGTCGGTGCTGAAGGACGACAGCGAGCATCCTTATCGGTTGCAATGCGAGCAGTCGAAGTATTGCGAGTTCGTCCTGGATGCCATCCGCAAGCTTCCGAGTGTGTCTGTGATCTTCTCCGCCCCAGTCACGCAGGTGGAGCAAACCTCGGGTGGCGTGAAGGTCACTGCATCGCCCGAGGAGGGCGAAATCACGTTTGCCGCCGACTACGCAATCGGCGCGGACGGTGCGCGCAGCGTCGTTCGCCGCGCGCTCGGCATAGAATTGTCCGGCGACATCTATCCCGAAACCACCATCCTCACGACCACAGCCTACCCCTTCCACAACAAGCTCGAAGGCCTTTCCAACGTCTCCTATTGCTGGAAGCCGGACGGCACCTTCAGTTTGCTGCGCTTGCCCGGCGTCTGGCGTGTCAGTCTCTATGCGCGCGATGGCCAGACCACGGAAGAGGCCATGCAGGACGATGCGCAGCAGGACCTGCTGCACGATATCGTGCCGGATGCCGGCCGCATCGATGTTCTGGAGACGCGCCCCTACCGTATTCATCGTCGCCTAGCGTCCGCCTACCGGAAGGGCCGCGTGTTTCTCGCAGGCGACGCCGCACACCTGAACAGCCCTTCCGGCGGCATGGGCATGAATGGCGGCATCCACGACGCCTTCAGCCTGTGCGAAAAGCTGGTTGCGGTGCTTCAGGAGGGTACGGACGAAAGCGTGCTCGATCACTACGAGCGCCAACGCCGGCCGATTGCCGCGGACGAAATCATCCAGCAGGCGCATCGCAATCGCACTCGCATGCAGGAGCGCGACCCGGCGCGGCGCCGCGCGCTGCTAGAAGAACTGCAACGAACCATCGACGACCCCGCCAAGCTGAAGGCCTATCTTCTTAAGTCGTCGATGATCGAAGGCCTGCGCCGCGCCTCGGCCACAGCATAGCCACAGCACCGTGAACGCTAGTGAAAGGACAAGCACAATGAACCCTATATCGATCCGACGCCTGCTTGTGGTCATTGCAGTAGCGGCCCTGCTGGTCGTTTCGCCTTCGCGCGCTGACGATTATCCGTCCCGAGCGATCACCATCGTCGTGCCCTTCCCGCCCGGCGGAAGCTCGGACATCGTCATGCGGCTCGTCGCGAGCACAGCATCCGAGATACTCAAGCAGACCATCGTCATCGAGAACCGGCCGGGCGCGGCGGGCAACGTCGCCGCCATGGCGATCAAGAACGCGCCGCCCGACGGTTACCTGCTGATGCTCGGCCACACGGGTACCCATGCCATTAACCCAACGCTCTACAGCGACCTCAGATTCGACCCGATCAAAGACTTCGCGCCAATCACGGGCCTCGTGACCTTCAACAACATCCTCAACGTGCCGACCGCGAGTCCGGCAAAGACGGTTGCCGAACTGGCCACCTATGCCAAGTCGAAGCCCGAGGGGCTGAGCTACGGCTCGCAGGGCGTCGGCACCGGCGGCCATCTGCTGGGTGTATTGTTCGCCAAGCATGCCGGCATCACGCTGGTCCACGTACCCTATCGTGGTGTCGCACCGGCTGTGACCGACACGGTCGCCGGGCGCGTGGACATGCTGTTCGCGGGATATCTCTCCAGCGGTTCGCATGTCGAGGCGGGACGGCTGCGGCTCCTCGCCATCGCTGGTTCGAAGCGACACCCGCGCCTTCCCGACGTCCCAACCACCGCCGAGGCCGGGTATCCAGAGGTACGGATGGACCAATGGTTCGGCCTGTTCGCGCCGGCAAAAACACCTGCCCATATCGTGCAGAAGCTCAACACGGAGTTCGTCAAAGCGCTGCAAAGCCCAGAGGTGCGCGACAAGGTTCTATCCCAGGTCTTCTCAGTGATGGCGACGACGCCGGACGAGCTTGGAGCTATTGTTGCGCGTGACATCGTGCGGCTCGGCCAAGTGGTAAAGGACTCCGGCGCGAAGGCGCCAGACGCTCGGTAGCCCATGTCGATCGAGTACGCGCCGTGCGGGCTTGTCGGGATGCTGACGCCCCAGGCTAACACGACGGTTGAACCGGAGTTCAACATCCTTTGGCCGCGCGGCGTAGCCATGATTAACGCGCGCCTGATGAGCGACAAGGCGGTAATGTCCGAGCGCCTTGCCGATTACTTCGAAAGCTACAGCGGGTCGATGCGTCAGTTCGCCAATGCGCCCCTGGGCGTTGCGGCAGCCGCATGCACCGGCGCGTCGTATCTCGCAGGACGCGAGCGCGAAGCAGTGGCGGTCAAGGATATCGAAGCGCGTTGCGGCCACCGGTTCTTGACTGCGGCGCTAGCAGTTGTCGATGCGTTGGCGGTTCTGAAGGCAAAACGCATCGGACTGGTGTCCCCCTATCCAGACGATCTCAATCGCGCCAGCACGGCCTATTGGCAGAGCCAAGGCTTCGAGGTTGCCGCGATTTCGAACGCTTTCAACAAGGAGAGTTCGTTCCATCCGATATACAGTCTGGGCGGATCGGCAGCCGGACAGGCCCTCCTGCAGCTCGAAGACAAGCCGCTCGATGCCATCGTCATGCTGGGGACCGGTATGCCGACGTTGCGGCCGATCGCGCAGTCCATCGGCTGGCGAGGCGCACCGGTGATGTCATGCAATTTGTGCTTGGCATGGCGCGCGGTGGAGGCATTGGCCGGCCGGACACCACAGCAAGCGTCTTTGGAGACTTGGCTCCAAGGCAAGGACTGGGTTGACCGGTTGCGCACCACTTTGCCGTAGCCATCGCGCGACGCGGAGGTCGAGTTTTGAAAAACATCCACGACGGCGGCGAAGCCATTCTTGAAGCGCTCCGATGCCTACGCATCGACTACATCATTTCGTCTCCGGGCTCGGAGTGGCCGTCGTTGTGGGAGGCGCTGGCGCGGCAAAAGAAAAGTGGCACGCCGGGTCCGACATACCTGGACTGCGGGCACGAGACTTTGGCCGTGGCCATGGCGACCGGATACACGCAGGTCACCGGCCGTATGCAGGCGGTCCTGCTGCATGCGGGCGCAGGGTTGCTCCAGGGCAGCATGGCGATCTACGGCGCGCGGACGATGGCGACGCCCATGCTGGTGATGTCCGGCGAGTCATCGGGCTATGGCGAAGGAGACTTCGATCCCGGCCCACAGTGGTATCGCGGCCTCAACGTGGTCGGCGGGCCGCAGCGGCTGGTCGAGCCGCTCGTGAAGATTGCGTTTCAATCCACGTCCGTCGACACGCTTTTTCACAGCGTCACCCGGGCGGGCGAGCTCGCTCAACGCACGCCCTGCGGACCAACCTATGTCTGCGTCTCGATGGAAGCGATGATCGCCGAGTGGACCAAACCCGAGGCGATGCGCGCGATCGCATCATCGCCGTCGCACAGGCCATCCGATGAAGACATCGCAACGGTCGCGGCGGAACTGGCAGCGGCGCGGTCGCCGTTCATTTTAGTCGAGAGCGCCGGTTCGGATCGGGACACATTCGACGCGCTTGTGGAGCTGGCAGAACTGCTAGCCATACCGGTCATCGACGCGCCCGGCGCTTGTCTTTCGAACTTCCCGAAATCGCACGAACTCTATCTCGGTTTGGACACCAATCCGTATCTTGCGGAGATGGACTTCGCTCTGCTCGTCGAGAACGAGGCGCCGTGGTATCCGCCGAGCAGTACGCCGAAGCATGCAAAGATCGCGGCAATCGGCGGCAACCCGCTGAAAGACACGCTGGTCTATCAAGTCACGGGCGCCGATCGCTATCTGGAAGGCGATACGGCCCTGATACTGTCGCTTCTTGTCGAAGCGCTGCGTCGCCAGAAGCTCGACGCCGAGGCCATCGCCGCACGCCGCGAACGCTGGAGGGCCGAGCACGACAAACTCCGGCAACGGCTCCTGGCCGCGGAGGACAAAGCCGCAGGCGAAGCGTCCATTGCCGTGCCGCTCGTCGCCCGGCTGCTACGGGAGGCGCTTCCGGATGCAGTCTATGTGGACGAAACGATCGTCCACGCGCGGTTGGTGCGCGAGCACATGATGTGGGACGAGCCGTTCGGATTCTACCGCGCGCCGAACGGACTTGGACAGGGGCTTGGCTATGGTTTGGGCATCAAGCTTGCGATGCCGAAGCGCCCTGTCGTCGTCACCATCGGAGACGGTACGTTCCTGTACAACCCGGTCATTCCGGCGCTCGCATTCGCCGACGAGCACAAACTGCCGCTGCTCATTCTGGTGTTCAACAACGCCAAATACGCCGCGATGCAGTACTACCACGACAGGTTCTACCCTTCGGGGACGGCCATTGCCGCGAAGGACTATTACGGCGTCGATTTGAAAGGCGCGAAGTACGAACAGGCCGCCACCATGATCGACGGCTTCGGCTG
The DNA here is from genome assembly GCA_016869215.1 of Alphaproteobacteria bacterium. Taxonomy (GTDB): domain Bacteria; phylum Pseudomonadota; class Alphaproteobacteria; order Rhizobiales; family Xanthobacteraceae; genus Z2-YC6860. The sequence continues at coordinate 25,522 of VGEP01000052.1, forward strand.
CCGGGTCGAAACTCCGGCGGAATTGAAAGCCGCCCTCGACCAGGCGCTTGTAAACTTGGCGGCCGGCAAGAGCGCCATTCTCAACATGATCATGCCGGCCAAGGTGCGCTAGGCGCGCCTAGTTCGGCTTAACGCCCGAGCGGCGCACGACTTCGCGCCACACCTCGATTTCGCGCGCGACAAGCTGCGATAGCTGTTCCGGGGTCGAACCCACCCGCTCCGCACCAAGCTCCTGAAAACGCTTGACCACCTCCGGAGCCTGAAGCGCCTCGCGCGCCGAAGCATTGAGACGATCGACCACACCGCGCGGCGTACCGGCGGGAGCGCTGAAGCCCTGCCAGACCACGGCCTTGAAGTCCGGGTATCCGGACTCCACCATGGTCGGCAGGTTCGGCGCTGCCGGCGACCGCTTCGGGGTCGTCACCGCAAGCGCGCGCAGCCGCCCTGCCGCCACATGCGGAAGAGCCACGGGGCTGTTGGAGAACATGGCCTGCACGTGCCCCGCGATCACATCGGTGACGGAAAAGTTGTCGCCGCGGTAGGCGACCTGCGCCACATCGATGCCCGCTTGAATCTTGAGCAACTCAACGACGAGATTCGTCAGCGTCGCAACACCGTTGTGCGCAAAGTTCAAGCTGTTGGGCTTGGATTTCGCCAAGTCCACCAGTTCCTTCACGCTCTGGACCGGCACCTGCGGGTTGACGACCAGAACGAACGGGTTTTCGGACACGTTGCAGATGTGGACGAAATCGCTTTCCGGCTTGAACGTGAGGTTCGAGAGCGTGGCGGCCATGACCGGAAACCCGGTCGAGACCCAGCCAAGGGTATGGCCATCGGGCGCAGCGCGCGCAATGTGACCGAAGGCAAGCCCCCCTCCCGCGCCCGGCATGTTTTGCACGACGAAGGGATGCGCGAGATTCTCACTCATGTACTTTGTGAGCATTCGGACCAAAATATCGGCCCCTCCGCCCGCAGGGAAAGGGACGACCATCGTTATCGGCCGCGATGCGTTGAATTGCGCCTGTGCGGTTGCGGGCCAAGCGAGTGCTGCACTTCCGACCAGACGAATGAAGTCGCGCCGTCTCATGCCAACATACTCCTGTTTGCGATCGACAAGTCTCCGGCAAGTTCCCTGAAAGCTTAGAATATCGCACGAAATACCGCCGAATTGCTTCATAGGATGCCGATAGAGACACAGCCCGATCTGCGTATAGGACGCATCCGACGGCCATTCTACAGTTCACGGCTTTAGTTTGATTCCAGCTGCCTCGATCGCGGCGTCAAACTGAGGCTGCTCGCGAGCAATCTGCGCCGCGGTCTGTTCAGGCGTGGTGCCATTTGGCTCGATCCCCAGCCTGGAGAGCTGAGCGACCACGCCCGGATCCTTCGCTGCGGCGATCACTTGCCTGGCTAGCTTGTCGACAATCGGCTTGGGCGTCTTCGAGGACACAAGAAAGCCGTTCCACGCCGAAAGCGAGAAGTTCGGATAGAACTCGCTGACGGTCGGCACGTTTGGCAATTGGCTCATCCGCTTGTCCGCCGCCACACCGAGAACACGGGCGTTACCGCTTTCAACGTACGGGATGATGTCCGCGGCGTTGCCGAAATACATTTCAACCTGGCCGCCAAGCAGCGCGGTCATGGCGGGCGCACCGCCGCGGAATGGGATATGCACGGTATCGAGCCCCGCGCGCGCCACGAACAACGCACCGGACAGATGGCTCACCGAGCCGGTACCACCGGAGCCGTAGTTAATCTTCTTGCTCTTCGCGTAGGTCACAAATTCCCGAATGGTCTTGGCCGGGATCGCACTGCTGATGGCAAGCATAAACGGCCCCGTGCCGAAAATGCTGACCGCCGTAAAATCCTTGATCGGATCGTAATTGACCTTCTGCACCTTCGGCAGCACCGCAACCTGCGGCGCTGCGGCAAAGAACAAGGTGTAGCCGTCGGCGGGCGCCTGAAGCACGTGGTTGGCAGCGATCGCCCCGCCCGCGCCGACGCGATTTTCGACGACGAAGGTCTGCTTCATGTCCTCCGCTAGCTTCTGGCTGGCAAGGCGCGCCATGATGTCGGTGTTGCCTCCGGCAGCGAACGGAACCACCACGCTGACGGCCCGACTGGGCCAATCGGTGCCCTGTGCCGCTGCGGACCCAGCCGACGCAGCAACCGCGAACACCAGACCGACGAACACCGAGGCCGCCGATATGCCTTCCCCAAAACCCTTTGGTGCCGTTGCAACGGATCCTTTGCTCGATCTCAACATTTCAACTCTCCATATTGGGGCGCTCCGCTCACAACAACTCGCGCCGGACGAAACTCTCAAAGCGATTCGGCTCCCGCCCCAACAGCCAGCGCAACACGTTCGGGTTTCCGAGAAGTCCATGCGCATCGTAGTGCGCATTCATCAGGCACATGGTCTCGATGCGCTCGGCCGGCATGCCGGCAGCCTGAGCTTCGCTACGGAATCGATCGAGCGGTTTTGCCTCGGCGCGTATCGGCTTGCCAAGCACCTGCGTGAGGATGCGCGCCATATCGTTCTGGCTAAGCGCCTCGGGTCCTGCGAGCTGATAGGTGGCGCCCTCATGACCGGGCTCCATCATGACGCGCGCGCACGTCTCCGCAAGGTCCGACAGGTCGACAATGCTGAACTGCGCTGTGGTGCTGAACGGCATGTCATGCACGCCCGTCGATAGCACCGACTTCCAGATCGGCACGAGATGCTGCATGTACCGGCTTGGCTGAAGAATTGTGTAGGGCAAGCCCGAACCGACCAGATGGCGTTCGGCTTCCAGCTTCCGTGCGTGATGCGGCACGTCCGACAGGAGCGGATGCAGCACGGAGTATAGAACGAACCGCCCGACGTTCATCTCGTCGCAAAAGTCAATCAGCGTCCTCGCAATTGCATCCTCTCTCGGATGCATCGGCGGACAGATGTGCAAGATCTGCCCGACGCCATCCAGCGCCCGTCGGAGCGACGCATCGTCCGTGAGATCGCCCAACGCGATCTCGGATGCGCCGCCGCGCTTGAGCTCGTCTCTGGCCTCGGCACGGCGGATGAAGGCCCGCACGGGCCCGCCCCTGCCCGCAAGCGCCGCGACCACGCGCCGGCCGGTTCGTCCCGACGCTCCGGTGACCAGGATGGGTTTCGTCAAATCCATATGGCGACCCGAATTCGCAACGAGGTCATTTGCCGAGGATCGCGGTTGCCATCGCGCGGGGATCGCGCGGGGCCCAGCGGCCGGCCTCGACCGCGTGCAGGAAGTCGGCAAGATGCTGATTGAAGGCGACTGGCTCCTCGAGGTTCACCGTGTGGCCGGAGTTGGCCATCACGACGAGCCCCGCCGTCATGATGGTGCGCTTCATCAGGATCGCCGGCTCAAGGCACGGCCAGTCTTCGTCGCCGGTGATGATCAGCGTCGGCGCCGTGATTTTTTTCATCTGCTCGACGAGCTCGAACAGCGATGGGCGACGACTTTGCACGCCACGCATCGTCAAGGCGGAGCCTTTTGTGGAATTGGTCGCAAGCTGATCGGCAAACTCACGCCAGCCGCGCGGATCCTTGTTCTGGAACTGCACGCGCGACGGCGCAAGCGCATAGCCTTCTGCCGCCTTGTTCATGCCGATTTCCTCGAAGCGCTTCGCCGCCGCTTCAGTTTCGGCCGCAAATTGCACGCGCTTGTCGGGCTGCGCGCCATAGCCGCAGCCGCCGATGACCAGCGACAGCGCCCTCTCTGGATAAGTGAATCCGAAGTGGAGCGTCGCAAAGCCACCCATCGACAATCCGACGACGTGGGCCTTGTCGATCTTGAGCGCGTCCATCACCGCCTTGATGTCATCGCGGGCGCGCTCCTGCGAATACTTGTTCACGTCGTCCGGCACATCGGAAGGCGGATAGCCGCGCGCGTTGAAAGCAATACAGCGGTAACGGCGTGCGAAGTGCCGCATCTGAGCTTCCCAGGACCGGCAGTCGCCGGCGAATTCGTGCACAAAAATGATGGGCTTCCCGATGCCAGCCTCCTCGTAGTGGAGCTTCACGTTATCGTCGGTGGTCAAGAGAGGCATTCGGGACTCCTGAAACGGGTTCGGGTGGCGACGCGGACTAGCCGGATCGTGACGAAACGCCGGCATCCATGGTGATCACTGCACCGCTCGTGATGTTCGACCTGGGCGAAGCGAGCAGCGCCACCATGGCGGCGATCTCCGACGGCTCGCCAAGCCGACCGCCGGGAACCAGGCCAATCAATTCCCGCCAGCGACCCGCTTCGCCCAACTGCTTTTCAGCACGTGCACTGAGTAGGGTCACCACGCGATCCGTGGCTGTGAGCCCCGGGCTGACGCCGTTGACGCGGATGTTGTCGCGCAAGCTTACGCTTCCGATCGACTCGGTGAACGCGGTCAAGCCGGCGTTGCCGGTGACACCGCAGATGTAGTCCGGATCGCGCATGAGCGCCGCATTGCCGATGATGTTGATAATCGTGCCGCCGCCCCGCGCCTTCATCAGCGGGTAGTAGGCGCGGGTCATGTTGATAGTGCCCATCACCTTCAGGTCCCAGGCCGCGCGCCAGCGCGCCTCGTCGACATCGGCCAGCGCACCGCCCGGAATCGCGCCCGCGTTGTTTACGAGGATGTCGACAGCAGGGTGATTCCGCGCCACGGCCACCACCTTGCTGCCGTCGGCGAGATCGAGCGCCTCGATCAGAACGCGAACCTTGAACCGGCCCGCGATAGCTTCGCTCGTCGCGCGCAAGTCTGCAGCGTTACGCGACACCAGCACCAGGTTGCAGCCTTCGGCTGCCAGCTCCTCGGCAATCGCCCGGCCGATGCCACGTGAACCGCCGGTGATGAGGGCGGCCTTTCCAGCAAGGTTGAGTTCCAAGTCAGCCTCGTGCCGTCCGCCCGCAAGTGCACTTTTCGGCCACTATTTTTCAACCGACCGCCCGGCCCTCCAAGCCGAAAGCGCAGAAATATGATTTCGTACTATTCGAAAACTCGACTAAGAAGACAGGCACCGTCGAGCATCGCGGAAGATGGGGTTTCGGCACAGCCAGATTAGAATTGACGCGGCAGGACGGCCTCGAGCGGTCAAATGCCGGTGGCAGAGCCATTTGCCCGTTTCGCAAGCCGAGAATAACGGCCGTGCCCCCACGAATTCTGAACCGACCCCTGCAATCCAGGGCCCGACCGGTGATGTCCATGCTGTCGCATGACCTCCAGAGCTTGAGAATTTTTCTCTCCGCTTGCGAATTCCGCAGCCT
>VGEP01000053.1 GCA_016869215.1 Alphaproteobacteria bacterium
CTCGGCGGCAGGACGCCCGACGAGGTCTATGATATCGACATGGAGCCAGAAAAATTGGCGGCGTAATCAAACCCAGAATCCATCTTAGCCAAGCCGCCAAACTGTCCCGGAAACCGGGACCATCTCTGTCAAGATCGTGAATCGGCCCCTCAGGCGTACGAGCTACTAAGTCGAATATGCTGCGGACCCTGGCATCGGCATCAATTCCAGCTTTCTGTACCGCATCGGAATTTGGCGCGGCGCCTGTTGTAGCAATCGTAGTACTCGTCGATAGCATCCCCTGGGCCGTCAGGCGCTCTCTTATCCACTGTTGGTTAGTAAGAATTCCGCCGAGCGTCTGCTCGTAGCCCTGCCGGACAAATGTCAGCATCGTGTTTCTGACATCGACCGTAGCGAGCAGGCTCAACAATCCCACCAACGCAGCGGCCGTAGCTCCATGCAGCCATGGTATGTGATTGCGTGCGCACACCAACACACGATTCCAGTATGACGGCGCATCTCTCGTGAGGGTCCGAGAAAAGCGTAGTTTCGGTGCATGCGACAAATACCAGAGGCTGAAGCTCGACAGCAGCAATGCCATAAGGAATTGCAGCAACAGCATGTGTACAAGAGCCGTAAAGCCCGGCATTACGTACGACAGCTTGTCGATCACAGAAAAGAACAGCACCACTGCAATGACCGACAAGACGCTGCTGACGCCGCTTGCCATCAAAATCACCCGGCAGCGCGACGCGATATTCTCGACCCACTCACGCGATTCCATCGCGTCGTCGCGGCAATAGACCAAGACGCGAAAAGCGATCAGATAGGACAGGCTTGCGTTGATCATTAGCGCAAGCCACGGATAGATGTCGACAGCGCGGGATAGATCGCTCAAGTCCCGGCTGGCGCCGATGCCGCTCAAGTCAAAATACGGCTGGAGCAATCCAAATATTTGGGTCACGAACAAAAACACGCTCGCAAACACGACTCCCAAAAAGAGCGCAACAGTAACGGCAGTCAAGAAGGTGGATGAGTCCGTCTGGCGAAACTGACGGCCGACGATGCCAAGTCGCCTGATCTGATCGTCCAGTTCAGTCTGATTCCTGGCACTTTGCGAAAGCAGCACCGCAAGCAGCAGCGATACATCCTTCGCAAAGCGCGCCACTTCACCCTTGCCTGGCAAAAAATTCTTGTCGGAACCCACAACCTTCTCGTAGAGCCCGTCATGAGCGCCCTTGAGCGATGCCAAGATCTCCTTGTTCGCAGGCAGATCTGTCAGTTCATCGAGCCGGCCGTCGGTGGTGTCGATCGATTTGTCGAACATGTCCTGCAAGATCAAGAAGAGAGCATTAGCGCGAATCCAGCGCGTCAGTTCGCCACCGGCTTGCTCTTTTTTTGCCTCAAGCTCCTGGACCGCAGCGTTCCCAGCATACTGGCTCAATCGAAGGCGCCGGTCGTCGCGATCCTCTCCCCTCTGCAGCTCATTCAGCCAGGCCAACACGTCCATATCCCTCATGTAGCGCGCGAGGTCGCGAACCGTCCGCGGGATATAGGCGCTCTTGTGCGCGTATTGCCGGACGTAGAATTCTATTTTTCCGAGGATTGAACTGTCGCTCGACGCTCCGGTGGATATCAGAAATGTCGCGGCAGCAACCGGCCACAGTTCCGCGCTTCCCGGCTGACCGATCTGCGGGCCAAGTTGCATCTGCGGACCAGCCTGCTTGAAGAGATTGAAGAGATCGGGCGATATGCTCGGGCCGACAATGCAGACCACCGTGTAAAGGCAGAGCAGCATGAAGATGTAGCTGGTACGCCCTTGCCGATAGCGCTTGTCCATCGTCAATGACTGCGGGGGAAGCTGTGCGAAGGGCCCCATCGCCGCCCTGTCGTAGGTCGGCATGTTGAATTTGTCCTTCGCATACATGACGATGATGATGAGGCCGAAGATGTAAGTGCTGAGAAACTTCGGATCCCAGAACAATTTGCTAATTTGCGATGACATATCGCTCTCCCCCGAGGGGACTGCGGTCGAACGGCTTGATATTTTTCGGCAGTGCGCTCGCCCGCCTTGCCAAAAACCCCATCAACGCATCCGCCGCCGTCTGCGTCGTCAGCCGGCAGAATTCCGTCTCGGTCGCGTCGAGCCGTCCGCGCTCGCAGAACTTGTTCACCGGCGAACCGCCGCCGCAAACCTGGAAATAGCGGCACTCCGAACGGCAGGCTTCGAGGCCCGCCGCGATCTCGCGCGCTGCGCGCCGGAAGTGTTCGCCGCGGGCGAAGTCGTCGAGACCGCCGTCGAGAATGTTGCCGAACACGAAATTTCCATAGGCCGGCGCCGCGACCTCCATGAACTCCGGCGAGAACGTCGACACGCCGCCGTCGGCGGCGACGACGATCGCGGCCCAGGGATCGACCTGCTCGTTGCCCGCCATCGGCATGCCGGCCATTGCCTGCGCGATGCGCTCGACCTCGCGCACATGCAGCGGGTAGCCATCGGCATAGGCGCGCTCCATCACCGACACGATGAAGCCGGAGACCTCGGCCTTCCAGTCGCGGCCGGCGAAGCTCGATGCGCGGTTTGCGCCCTCGAATTCGTCGATGCTGAAGCTGACCTCGCCAATGCCGTTGTCGCGATAGAACGCGAAATACTCCTCGGCACGGCTCAGCCCGTCCGGATGCAGCACCGTGATGACGCGCGGCGAATACCCCGCATCCTGCATGCGCCGCAGCCCGCGCATCGCCAACTTCCAGGTCGGCTTGCCGTTGCGCGTGCGCCGCCGCGCATCGTGGAAACGCTCCGGCCCGTCGATGCTGAGACTGACGTTGGTGCCGGTGCGGCGGAACAGGTCGATCCAGCGATCGTCGATCGCGATCCCGTTCGACTGCATCGCAAAGCTTGCGTGCGCGGGCGCCGCGGGGCGCAGCGCGGCGTAGGCATGTTCGTACCAGGCGATCGGCGCAGCCGTGGGCTCGCCAGCATGCCAGACGATCGCCGGCGCAGCGTCTGGCGAAAGCCGCGCCAGCAGCTTGTCGCGCACCGCAGCGACCACGGCGCCGGACATCAGCCGGCGGTCGTCGCGGTGGCCGAGATAGCAATAGGTACAGTCGATGTTGCAGTAGGGCGTCGGCTGCAGAATGATGAGCCGGGGCTCGTTCATGGCGAGCTAGCAGTTGCGCCAGTAGCCGTTAAAGCAGTTGAAGAAGTTCGGAAAGTTGGGGAAGTTCGGAAAGAACTGCGCGGTCTTGTCGCCCGGCAGCAGCCGGTCGCCGGATTGGTCGGCAGGCTTTCCGATCAGATTCTCGTCGGCGGCCCGGTCCAGAAGCTTTCGCAGGTCGCCCGAGTTGTAGCGCCGTGTCTCCGCGGCATCGTCGGGCAAGACCGCAGTCGCGGATTCGGCGGCCATCGCCAGAATGAACGCCAGTGGCAGCGGTCCACGATGAGTACGCATCGCAATGACCTCACATTCCGCATTACAATATTAAGATTACAACGCTGACGCGAAAAAGGCAATCGTTGCGCCCTGACTGCCTTTCTTGCCCAGAGCCCCCCAAAGCCTGGCCTGCCGCATCGGAATGCAGCGGCCCTGTGCGCCAAGAAGCCTTCAGGCCTGCCGCGCGGCAATCAGCCCCTTCAACTCGGAAATCTCCGCCCGCAGCTTCTGGACCTCGACCAGCAGCGGCTCGGTCTCCTGGTGCAGCATCTCGCGCTCGGCCTCGCGCTCCTCGGACACCGACTTGTCGTGTTCGGACTGCATGGCGTTGACCACGATGCCGATGAACAGGTTCAGCGCGGCGAAGGTGGTGACGATGATGTAGGGCACGAAGAACGCCCAGGCGTAGGGGAACTTCTCCATCACCGGGCGCACGATGCCCATCGACCAGCTTTCCAGCGTCATGATCTGGAACAGCGAATAGGCCGACGCGCCGATGTTGCCGAACCACTCCGGGAATGCCGCGCCGAACAGCTTGGTCGCCATCACCGAGAATACGTAATAGAGCAGCGACAGCAGCACCACGACCGAGCCCATGCCCGGCAGCGCCGCGATCAACCCGCCGACCACGCGCCGCAACGACGGCACCACCGTGATCAGCCGCAGCACGCGCAGGATGCGCAGCGCGCGCAGCACCGACAGGCCTTCGGCCGAGGGCATCAGCGCGATGGCGACGACGACGAAGTCGAACAGGTTCCAGGGATCGCGAAAAAAAGCGAGCCGGTGCACCACAATCCTGGCGGCGAGTTCGACGACGAAAATCGTCAGGATGATGTTGTCGAGCGCCCCGAGCAGCGGCCCTGCCGCCGCGACCGCCGCAGGACTGGTTTCAAGTCCGAGGGTAATCGCGTTGACGACGATCAATCCGATAACGACGCGCTCGGTGCGCGGATCGTCGACAATCTTGCGAAGCCAGTCGAGCAAGCGAGCCTCCCAGGCGCAGGACCGCCACCGCTGGCGGCCGGCGAATCAAACCGCGAATTGTAGTCAGATTGACGAATAACTTCGCGCCGCCGCATGAACCGCCGGCGGCAATCCACCGGCCCGCGCCATGATGCCGAGCCGCGCCTCGGTCGTCTGCAGGCGGATTTTCAGAAGCGGCGCATAGGCGTCCGAGGTGTACCAGGCGAGCGCGGTTTCCGGATCGGCGTATTCGGTCAGCACCACCCGCTGGGGCACGAAGGCGCCCGCAAGCGGCGTCACCGCCCCGCCGCGCACGAGGAAGCGGCCGCCGTAGCTCTTGACCACATCCGGCACCGCGGCGGCGTAAGGCTTGAAACCTTCCGGATCGCGCATGAGATGGCCGCCGAGCACGTAGCCCGTGCCGCCGCCTGGCTCGTCCTGGCCTTCGACCGCGAAGCCGTTGCAGCCGGCAGCCGACAGCGCGGACTCCAATTGGCCAAGGTCGGCATTGTCGGGCAGGCGCGCGACCAGCGGCGCACCGAAACTCCAGGGCCGTTCGAAGGACGCGAACTCGCCACCGGCGACGATGCGGCTGCCGGGCGGCAGGAGGGAGGATGCGGACTTGGAGACGACGAGGTAGTGCATGGGAGGATCACCGGACCGGGTTGCGAGCGGGCATGCCGATGACACCCATCGTCAACGGCTGAACTTCTTGTACTTGATCCGCTTCGGCATGATCGAATCCTCGCCGAGCCTGCGCACCTTGTCCTTCTCGTAGTCCTGGAAGTTGCCCTCAAACCACTCCACGTGGCTGTCGCCCTCGAAGGCGAGGATGTGGGTCGCGATGCGGTCGAGGAACCAGCGGTCGTGGCTGATGATGACGGCGCAGCCGGCAAAATCCTCCAGCGCCTCTTCCAGCGCGCGCAACGTCTCGAGGTCGAGGTCGTTCGTGGGCTCGTCGAGCAGCAGCAGGTTCGCGCCGGTCTTGAGCATCTTGGCGAGATGCACGCGGTTCCGTTCGCCGCCGGAGAGCTGGCCGACCTTCTTCTGCTGGTCGGCGCCCTTGAAATTGAACGCCGAGACATAGCCGCGGCTGTTCACTTCGCGCTTGCCGAGCAGGATGATGTCCTGCTTGTTGGAAATCTCCTCCCAGACGTTCTTGTTGCCGTCGAGCGAGTCGCGCGACTGGTCGATGTAGCCGAGCTGCACCGACTCGCCGACCTTGATCGTGCCCGAGTCGGGCTTCTCCTGCCCGGTGATCATGCGGAACAACGTGGTCTTGCCGGCGCCGTTCGGGCCGATCACGCCGACAATGCCGCCGGCCGGCAGCCTGAAGGTCAGGTCGTCGATCAGCAAATTGTTGCCGTAGCCCTTCCGAAGATTGGTGAACTCGACCACGTTCTGACCGAGCCGCTCCGCCACCGGGATGACGATCTGCGCGGTCTGGGTCTGCTTCTCGCCGGCCTTCTTGAGCAGTTCCTCGTAGCGCTCGTAGCGCGCCTTGGACTTGGCCTGCCGGGCGCGGGGCGACGACGCTACCCACTCCTGCTCGCGAGCGAGCGTGCGTTGATGCGCGGCCTCCTCGCGGCCTTCCTGCTCCAGCCGCTTCTGCTTCTGCACCAGCCAGGACGAGTAGTTGCCCTCGTAGGGGATGCCCTTGCCGCGGTCGAGTTCGAGAATCCAGCCGGTGACGTTGTCGAGGAAGTAGCGGTCGTGGGTGACGATCAGGATCGCGCCCGGATAGTTGCGCAAATGGCCTTCCAGCCAGTGCACCGACTCGGCGTCGAGATGGTTGGTCGGCTCGTCGAGCAGAAGGAGGTCGGGCTGGTCGAGCAGCAGCCGGCAGAGCGCGACGCGGCGGCGCTCGCCGCCGGAGAGCTTGGTCACGTCGGCGTCGTCGGGCGGGCAGCGCAGCGCTTCCATGGCGAGGTCGACCTGGGCGTCGAGCTCCCAGAGGTTCTTGGCGTCGATCTCGTCCTGGAGCTTCGCCATCTCGTCGGCGGTCTCGTCGGAGTAGTTGGCGGCAATCTCGTTGTAGCGGTCGAGCAGCGCCTTCTTGGCCGCCACGCCCTGCATGACGTTGTCGCGGACGGAGAGCGCTGGGTCGAGCTGCGGCTCCTGCTCCAGGTAGCCGACGCGCGCGCCGTCTGCGACCCAGCCCTCGCCAACGAAATCCTTGTCGATGCCGCCCATGATCCGCAGCAGCGTCGACTTGCCCGAGCCGTTGACGCCGAGCACGCCGATCTTGGCGTCCGGATAGAACGACAGATTGATGTTTTCGAGCACTTTCCGGTTGCCCGGATAGGTCTTGGTCAGACCCTGCATGTGATAGATGAATTGGCGGCCGTTCATTGCTCGGATCGTGCGGTGTGGGGGAAATGTGGCGCCGATGTAGCTACGGCGGGCGGCAAGAGCAAGCACGCGATACCAACGATACGTGAACCTCGGCTTGGCGGGCGGCGACCAACGGGCAAGTTGAAGCCAACAACAACCCCGGAATTCGTGTCATGGCCCGCCTCATGCGACTTGGACGCCGCCTGGCGCGGGCCTTGACCGACACCTACCGGCCCGAACGGCACTACATGCGCGGCCCCGGCCCGAAGTGGCGGGCCAAGCACGGCGCGGCCTGAGCGCCGCCGCCGCCCGCTCTTTTGCCGGCTATTTGGCAGCCAGCGGCAGACGCCGCGCGACCTCCGCCTTCAGGTCCTCGATCTGCTCCTGCAGGCGCTTCATTTCGCCCAGCAGCGGCCCTGTCTCGGCCTCGATCATCGCCCGCTCGGCCTCGCGCTGTTCGGCCTGCTCCTCGGCCTGCGCCTGCGCGTTGGCGTCCTGCATCGCGTTGACCACCACGCCGATGAACAGGTTGAGCGCGGCAAACGTCGTCACAATGATATAGGGCACGAAGAACGCCCAGGCGTAGGGGAACTTCTCCATCACCGGGCGCACGATGCCCATCGACCAGCTCTCCAGCGTCATGATCTGGAATAGCGAATAGGCCGACGCGCCGATCGAGCCGAACCATTCGGGAAACGCGTCGCCGAACAGCTTGGTCGCCATCACCGAGAACACGTAATAGAGCAGCGCCAAGAGCATCACGACCGAGCTCATGCCGGGCAGCGCGGCGAGCAGCCCCGCGACCACGCGCTTGAGCGCCGGCACCGTGGTGATGAGACGCAGCACGCGGAGCACGCGCAGCGCCCGCAGCACCGAGAACTGCTCGCTTGCCGGCACCAGCGCGATGGCGACCACCGCGAAATCGAACAGGCTCCAGGGATCGCGGAAAAACGCAGCCCGATGCACGGCGAGCCGCGCCGCAATCTCGATCACGAAAATGCCCAGGATGATGTGGTCGGCGAGTACGAGCCAACGCCCGTAGCTCTCCATGACCGGCTTGCTGGTTTCGAGCCCGAGTATGACGGCGTTGATGATGATGAGCCCGGTCACCACCTTGTCTGTCGTCGGATGCGAAACGATCGAACGAAGCTGAGCAATCACGGAAATCCCCCAGTGATTCTTGATTGGCCGCATCGACGTGCGGCGTTGGGCCAATTGTAGGGCTGGAACAGCAACGGCCATGCCCCGCCCACCGCCATCGAACAGACAATCAACGGAAATATTTTGCGGCGGGCGCTGCGGTTCGGGGCGCGCGGGGGCGGGCGGGCCGTTCTGCCGGACGCCGAATCCGGTGGCCGAGGCGGCCACGCCGCTACCTTGTGCGGAGGCCGCACATATGAGACGCCTTAGCCGAACCGAGACGCCCGGCGAGGCCGGACGGAATGAAGGGGATGGAAGCGATGGCCCGCCGCTGCGCGATACTCGACGACTACCAGAACGTGGCGCTCAAGCTCGCCGACTGGTCGAAACTGAAGCCCGACGTCGACGTCACCGTGTTCAACGACGCGGTGCGCCGCACCGACCAGGACACGATCCGCGAACTCCAGGATTTCGACATCGTCGTGATGATGCGCGAGCGCACGCGCTTTCCCCGGTCCGTGATCGAGGCCCTGCCCAAGCTCAAGCTGCTCATCACCACCGGCGCCTACAACGCCTCGATCGACATGAAGACCTGCCAGGAGCGCGGCATCGTCGTCTGCGGCACCGGCGGCTTCGGCAACCCCACGACAGGCATTACGTTCGGCCTGATGCTGGAACTGACCCGGCGCATCGGCTGGGAGCACGCGCGGATGAAATCGGGCGTGCCATGGCAGGCGACGCTCGGCATGGACATCGAGGGCAAGACGCTCGGCCTGCTCGGACTCGGCAAGCTCGGCACGCGCGCCGCCAATGTCGGCAAGGCCTTCGGCATGAAGGTCGTGGCCTGGAGCCAGAACCTCACGCCCGAGCGCTGCAAGGAAGTCGGCGTCGAATACGCGAGCAAGGACGACCTGCTCCGCAGCGCCGACTTCGTAAGCATCCATCTGGTGCTGAGCGACCGCACCCGCGGACTGATCGGCGCGCGCGAATTCGGCCTGATGAAATCCACGGCCTATATCGTCAACACGTCGCGCGGCCCGATTATCGACGAGAAGGCGCTGATCGATGCACTGAACGCCAAGCGCATCGCGGGCGCCGGACTGGACGTGTTCGACGTCGAACCGCTGCCGCTCGACCATCCGTACCGCAAGATGGACAACGTGGTGATCACGCCCCACCTCGGCTATGTCAGCCAGCAGAACTACGAGCGTTACTACCCCGATATCGTCGACAACATCCGGGGCTGGCTCGACGGCAAGCCGGTTCGGACCATCGCGCCCCGTTAGGACGTAGGACGTCTCGGCACGGTGAACGAAATCTTACCGCGGTCACGAATTCAGCGGCAACGCGCCCGCGCGCGCGTAAACGGCCCGCGGGCAGAGCGCTCATTCGTCAACTTGGCCAAGAGGCCCTAACGCCAAATAAACCCCCATACGGCTAGAAATTTTCGCGAAAAAGCGAAAAGCAGCCGCGTGATGTACCGCGTTTACACGTGCCTCACGGTTGAGCACGACTGGCGGCTCGTTCTTCTGGCGGTCTTTGTCTGCCTGTTTGCGAGTCTTGCCGCGATCAACCTGTTCCAGCGCGCCCGCGCGTCGAGCCGACGCGTGCGCTTGGCATGGCTTTCGCTTGCCGGCGTCGCGACCGGCTGCGGCATCTGGGCGACGCACTTCATCGCCATGCTCGCATTCGAGGCGAGCCTGCCGTTGAACTACGACCTGGGCCTGACAGCGCTATCGCTGGTCGCGGCCGCTGTCATCACCTTCGCCGGCATGGCCGTGGCGGCAGTCTGGCCGTCGCGCTGGGCCGCTCCGCTCGGAGGCGCGGTGGTCGGGTTCGGCGTCGCGGTCATGCATTACACCGGCATGTTCGCGGTGCGGATTCCGGGGTTTATGATCTGGAATGCCGAACTCGTCATCGCGTCGATCGTGTTCGGGATCGCCTTCGCCGCCGCTGCGCTTGCGGTGGCCGTTCGCAGGCGCAACGCCTGGACGATTTCCACGTCCGCGGGCCTCCTGACGCTCGCTATCGCCTCACATCATTTCGTGGCCATGGGGGCCGCGCAGATCGCAGTCGATCCGATGCTTGAAGTCAGCGACTTCACTCTGTCGGAAACCATGGTCGCGCTTGCGATCGCGGCCGTGGCGATGGCGGTCCTCGGCGTGAGCCTCGTCGGCGCCGCCGCCGACCGCAAGCTGACCGCGCGCACGCAGCAGTTCGCCCGCGTGCGCCAGGAGCTGATCCAGGACAACGAGGCCAAGCTCCGCGAGCAGAACCTGCTGCTCGACGCCGCTCTCAACAACATGTCGCAGGGCCTGTGCATGTTCGACGCCGACGAGCGCATCGTCGTCTTCAACAGGCGCTACCTCGAAATGTACCGGCTGTCGCCGCAGGTGGTGAAGGCTGGCTGCACGCTGCGCGAACTGCTTGACCACCGCAAGGAGGTCGGCCTGCTCGAAGTCGAGCCCGGCCAGTACTACCGCCAGATCATCGAGGGCATGAAGCGCGGGCAGAGCCAGACCCGCATCCTGCGCAACACCGACGGCCGCTACATCACCGCAACCAATCAGCCCATGCCGGGCGGCGGCTGGGTCACCACCCACGAGGACATCACCGAGCAGCGCCAGGCGGCGGAGCAGATCCGCGAGCAGAAGCTGCATCTCGACACCGCCCTGGACAACATGCGCCAGGGCCACCTGATGTTCGACGCCGAAATGCGGATGCTGATCTGCAACCGCCGCTATCTCGAAATGTACGGGCTTTCGGCGAGCGACGTCCGGCCCGGCATCGCGCTACAGCACATCCTGGAACTTCGCAAATCGCTCGGCAATTGGGACAGCGACCCGCAAGAGTACGTCGAAAGCCTCAAGGCCGCGCTCGCCAGGGGCGAAGCCTCGCAGGTCGTCACCGAGCTTGCCGACGGCCGGATCATCGCCATCGAGAACCGCCCGGTGGCCGACGGCCGCTGGGTGTCCTCGCACGAGGACATCACGGAAGAGAGGCACGCGGAGGAACGGCTGCGCGAGCAAAAGCTCCGGCTCGACGCCGCGCTCGACAACATGGGCCAGGGCCTGCTCATGTTCGATGCCGACGCGCGGCTGATGCTGTTCAATCAGCGCTATCTGAAGATGTACAGGCTCGATCCGAAGGCCGTGTACTCGGGAATGCTCCTGACGGAAATGCTGCAGCTGCGGAAGGCCAACGGCACCTTCCCCCGCGATCCCGAGCAGTATGTCGCCGAGCTCCGCCAAGGCCTCGCGGCCGGCAAGCCGGTCACGCTGACCATCGCGCAGCCCGACAGACGCATCATCTGCATCGAGAACCAGCCGATGCCGGACGGCCGCTGGGTCTCGACGCACGAGGACATCACGGCGCGCCGGCGCGCCGAAGAACAACTCCGGGACCAGAAACTGCAGCTCGATACCGCCCTCAACAACATGTCGCAGGGCCTCAACATGTTCGACTCGTCGGGCCGCCTGGTGGTGCGGAACGAGCGCTATCTGCAGATGTACAGGCTATCGCCGGACGACGCCAAATTCGGCTGCAGCGTCGGCGACCTGGTGCGCGCCCGCATGGCGAGCGGCACGTTCTTCGACATCGATCCGGACAAGTACACCTGCGACATGATGGCCGCGATGCGCAAACGCGAGCCGACCGGTGCGACCATGGAACTCACCGACGGCCGGATCGTCTCCGTGGTCAGCCAGCCGACGCCCGACGGCGAAGGTTGGGTCGTCACGCATGAGGACATCACCGAACGCCGCCGCGCCGAAATCGAGCGCGACCGCAGCCAGGCGTTCGCCGCCACCGTGATCGAAAGCGTCCCGACGGCCATGCTGGTCAAGGACGCGCGCGACCTGCGCTATGTCCTGATCAACAAGGCCGGCGAGGACTATTTCGGCGTGCCGCGCGACAAGATCATCGGCCGGCGCGCGGAAGAGGTGTTTTCGCAGGACATTGTCGAAGGCATCGCCGTGCACGAGCGCCGTCTGATTGAGACCGGCGAGCGGCAGATTTACGACGAGCATCCCGTCACGACACCGGGCGGCGAGCGGCGCATCGTCTCGACGACGCGCGTTCCGATCCGCGATCCGCACGGCACGATCCAGTATCTCCTGACCGTGGTCGACGACCGCACCCAGCGCAAGCGCGCGGAGGCGCAGATCGCGCACATGGCGCATCACGACGGCCTCACCGGCCTGCCGAACCGCGCGGCGTTCGACGCCTGCATCGAGGCGACGATCGAGGCGGCGTCCCGCGACGGGCAGCAGTTCGCGCTGATGTGCATCAACCTCGACCGCTTCAAGGGTATCAACGACGTGTTCGGCCACGCTTCCGGCGATGCGCTGATGCGCGAGATGGCCAAGCGCCTGCAGGCGGCCGTCGGCGGCGCGTTCGTCGCCCGGCTGGGCGGCGACGAGTTCACCGTAATCGCCACCGACGGCGAACAGCCGCGGGCCGCAGAGGAGCTGGCCGACCGTATGCTGGCCGCCATGGCCGAGGACTTCCAGATCGACGGCCGGCCGCTGCGCCTGGGACTGAGCGTCGGCGTCGCGATCTATCCGACCGACGGCGCGGACGCCGCCGCGCTGGTCGCCAACGCCAACGCCGCGCTGTACCGCGCCAAGGCGGAGGGCCGCGGCGCGTTCCGCTTCTTCGAGCCCGATATGGACAAGCGGTTGCGCGAGCGGCGCGTGCTGCAGCAGGAGCTGCAGGAGGCGATCGCGCGCAACGAGATCATGCTGCACTACCAGCCGCAGGCCCGGATCGACCGCGAGATCATCGGCTTCGAGGCGCTGGTGCGATGGAACCATCCGCAGCGCGGGATGATTTCGCCCGGCACGTTCATTCCCATCGCCGAGGAAAGCGGCCTGATCGGCGAAATGGGCGAATGGATTCTGCGCGAGGCGTGCCGGCAGGCCGCGAGCTGGCCCAACCCGCTCCAGATCGCGATCAACCTGTCGCCGGTGCAGTTCCGGCACGGCGACCTGCCTGCCCTCGTGCATTCGGTCCTGATCGAAACCGGCCTCGCACCGGCGCGGCTCGAACTCGAAATCACCGAGGGCGTCCTGATCGATGACTTCTCGCGCGCCGTCTCGATCCTGCGCCGGCTCAAGATGCTGGGCGTGCGCATCGCGATGGACGATTTCGGGACCGGTTATTCGTCGCTGTCGTATTTGCAGTCGTTCCCGTTCGACAAGATCAAGATCGACCAGGCCTTCATCTCCAACCTGGAGCGCAATCCGCAGTCCACCACAATCGTGCGCGCCGTGATCGGCCTGGCGCGCGGCCTGGAGGTGCCGGTGCTGGCGGAGGGCGTCGAGACCGCGGACCAGCTCGCGTTCCTGGCGAAAGAATCCTGCGAGCAAATCCAGGGTTATCTGATCGGCCGCCCGAGGCCGATCGCCGACTACGCGGCGCTGACCGGCCAACCGGTGCGCGAACGCGTGGCCGCAGCGGCGGGCTGATCGCAGTCGTTCCGGCGCCGCCCCTCGCCTGCCCTCCGATCGTCCGACATCGCGCATACAGGCGCTGCGGCATGCTATAGATGCCGTGCGGCAGCCTTATCCAGCATTCGCGGGCACGGGCGGGCGCCGCCACAAGCCGCCGCGGCCGCATCGCGCAGGGAGCAAGCGTCAAATGCCGAGTTACAAGTTGGCCACCTATCAGTCCGAGAAAGGCCCGCGCGCGGGCGTGATCGTGGACGACAAGCTGTTCGACGCGGCGGCGCTGACGCGCAACGCGGCTTACGAGACCATGCTCGGCATCATGAACGACTGGTCGAAGGCCAAGGGGGCGCTGAAGAAGGCCGCGGCGGCGGCGGGCAAGAGCAAGCTCAAGAGCCGCCCGGCGGCAAAGGCCAGGCTGCTCGCACCGGTCCTGTGGCCGTCGGCGATCTATTGCGCGGGCGCCAACTACAAGGACCACATGGAGGAGATGGCGAAGCTCCAGGGCATGCCGCCGTCGCCCGATCCGCACGACATTGGGCTGAAGCCCTGGCACTTCATCAAGGCCTCGCGCACGGTGTGCGGCGACAAGGCGACGGTGAAGCTGCCCGCAGCCTCCAAGGCGATCGACTGGGAGGCCGAACTCGGCGCGGTGATCGGCAAGAAGGCCAAGGACGTGCCGCTGGAGAAGGCGCTCGACTACGTGGCGGGCTACACCGTCGCCAACGAGCTGTCGGCTCGCGACCTCGGCAAGCGCAACCAGGTGCCGGACGCGATTCCGTTCAAGTGGGACTGGGTCGGCCAGAAGTGTTTCGACGACGCCTGTCCGATCGGCCCCTGGATCGTGCCGGCGAGTGACATCAAGGATCCGCAGAAGCTCGGCATCAAGCTCTGGGTCAACGACGTCATCAAGCAGGACTCCAACACCAGCGAGATGATCTTCAACCTGGCCGAACAGCTTTCGCACCTATCGTCACGGATCACGCTGTGGCCCGGCGACATCATTCTGACCGGCACGCCCTCCGGCGTCGGCGCGGCCCGCCGAGAATTCCTGAAGGCCGGCGACGTGACCAAGGTCTGGGTCGAGGGCGTCGGCACGCTGACCAACAAGATGGCCTGAAGACTTCGCGCGATTTGACGCAAAGGGACCGGTTGCGGCGGGCGCAGGCCCGCCGTTACCATAACGGCACGCGCGACAAGACGCGGCCAGGGAGGAATTCATGTTCAGGAAGCTTATGTTGTCCAGCGCACTGCTGGCCGCCACCGCAGTTGCTGCACTCGCACAGACGTATCCGAACCGGCCGATCCGGGTGGTCGTGCCGTTCACCGCGGGCTCGGGCACTGACATCGTCGCCCGCACCGTGATGGAGCAGGTATCGCAACAGATCGGCCAGCCGATCGTGGTCGAGAACCGCGGCGGCGCCGCCGGCACCATCGGCATCGGCTCGGTCGCGAGAGCCGAGCCCGACGGCTACACGCTGCTCATCCAGTCGACCTCGTTCGCGGTCACCGCCACCACCTATACCAACCCGGGCTACGACCACCGCAAGGACCTCGCCGGCATCACCGCGCTGGTCAGCCTGCCGAACGTGCTGGTGGTCGCGCCCAACAAGTACAAGGACGTGAAGGCGCTGGTCGCCCACATCAAGGCCAATGCCGGCAAGCTGAACTACGCCTCGGGCGGCGCGGGCTCGGCCGCACACCTCAACGGCGAGCGGTTCCGGCTGGCGACCGGAATCCAAATCCAGCATCTGCCGTTCAAGGGCGGGCCGGAAGGTCTCGCCTCGGTCATGTCCGGCGACAGCGCGTTCTATTTCATTCCGCTGCCGGCCGCGCGCGGCCTGATCGACGGCGGCAGACTCGCCGCGCTTGCGGTGTCGGGATCGATGCGTTCGGGCTCGCTGCCCAACGTGCCGACCACCATCGAGTCCGGCTTCCCGAATTCCGAATATGACTTCTGGGTCGGATTCTGGGCGCCGGCGAAGACGCCGCGGGCGATCGTCGATCGGCTCAACGCCGAGACAGTGAAGGCGCTGGCCAATCCGTCGGTGAAGGAGAAGCTAGCGCGCATCGGCGGCGATCCGCTGCCGATGAAACCTGCCGACTTCGACAAGTTCGTGAACAAGGAAATCGACATCAACGCCACGCTGGTCAAGGCGGCGGGCGTCAAGATCAACTGATCCCGCCGAATGGTACCGAAGGGCGCCGCTTCGGCGGCGCCCTGCCCGCCCCAGGCAGGTCCGCTATCAGTTCCGGACGCCCGCGGCTTCCGCAGCCAGCGTCCATTTCTTCAACTCGACGTCGACATAGCGCGTGAAGTCGCCTGCGGACCCGCCGAGCGGTTCGTAGCCCATCGCCGCAAGCTGCGCCGAAACCGCGTCCGATTTCAGCAGCGCGTTGATCGCGGCGCCGAGCCGGTTGAGGATCGGCTGGGGCGTGCCCGCCGGCGCCATCAGCCCGAACCAGATGCTGGCGTCGAGTTCCGGCAGGCCGACCTCGGCGACGGTTGGCAGATTGGGCAGCAGGTTCGAGCGCTTCGGCGCAGCCAGGGCCAGCGCCCGCAACGCTCCCGATCTGATGTGCGGCATCACCACCGACACCGCCGAAAACATGACATGCGTCCGGCCCGCAACCAGATCGGTCATCGCCGGTGCGCTGCCTTGATAGGGCACGTGAACGAGTTGCACACCGGCCTTTACGTTCATCAGCGCGCCCGCCAGATGCGGCGTGGTGGCGACGCCGGACGACGCGTAGTTCAACTGGCCGGGCTTGGATTTCGCCACTGACAACAGCTCATTGACGTTGCGGGCGCCGGTCGAAGGGTGCACGACCAGCGCGACCGGCACGGTCGCGATCAGGGCGATCGGTGCGAAGTCCCTGGCGAAGTCGAAGGACAGCTTCGACGACACGGCGGCATTGACGACATTGGCCACCGTGCCGAGGAACAACGTGTAGCCGTCCTTCTCGGCGCGCGCCGCCTGCTCGGTCGCAATGTTGCTCGACGCACCGGGCCGGTTCTCGACCAGGAACTGCTGGCCCATGATATGGCTCAGGTGCGCCGCCATCACGCGCGAAACGAGGTCGCCCGCGGCGCCCGCCGGAAAACCGACGACGATGCGCACCGGCCGCGCCGGGTAGTCCTGGGCGCTGGTCTGGACTGCGCCTGCCGCCAGCGCCGTGGCCATGGCCAGAGCGGCGAACGGCAGGTGCATCCAGCGCCTCATGACAACCTCACTTCTTCAATCCCGCAGCCACCGCAACGTCGGTCCAGCGTTTGAAGTCGCTGGCAATCGTGCGCGCATAGTCGTCGGGACCGCCTTCCAGCGGATCGATGGCCTGCGGCCGCCAGGCCTTGACCAACTCAGGCGACCTGGTCGCCTCGCGCACCGCGGCGGCGAGCTTGTCGACGATGGGCTTCGGCGTGCCGGCCGGCGCGGCCAAGCCGAAGGTGATGGCGGTGTCGAAGTCCGGCAGGCCCGACTCGATCATGGTCGGCGTGTCGGGGAGGCTGCCCGGCCGCTGCCGGCCGGCGGTTGCAAGCAATCTGAGCTTGCCTGCGGCCACGTTGCCGACGACGGTCGATGCAGGCGAGAACATCATGGTCACGCGGCCGGCCAGCAGATCGGTCACCGCCTGCGGACTGCCCTGATAAGGCACGTGGACGAGCTTCAGCCCCGCCTTCATGGCGAGGAGTTCGCCGGACAGGTGCGGCGCGGCACCGACCCCGGTCGAGGCGTAAAGCAATTCGCCCGGCTTGGCCTTGGCGAGCGCGATCAGTTCCTTGACGTCCTTCGCCGGAACCATCGGCGGCACCACCAGCGCCACCGCGACGGTGTTGACCGGCGCGATGGGGGCGAAGTCCTTGACCACGTCGAACGACAGCTTCGGATTAATCGCGGCGTTGGTGATGTTGGCCGTGGACAAGAGGAACAGGGTGTAACCGTCCTTCGGCGAGCGCACGACGTATTCGGCGGCGATGCTGGACGCCGCGCCGGGCTTGAATTCGACCACGACCTGCTGACCGAGACTCTGGCTCAAGCGGTTGGCCAGCGAGCGCGCCGTGACGTCGGCTGCCGAACCCGGAGTGAACCCGACCACAAGCTTGACCGGCCGGTTCGGGTAGTCGGCCTGGGCCACGGCCGCAGTGACCGTCAGTCCGATCGTCAGCGACGCCACCGCCGCCGCAAAACAACTTCGCACCAATTTCATTTCCATTCCCTTCCTCATTGCATTCTAAGTCCGGCCCGGCCTCGCAGGCGCTCACTTGCGCTTGATGCCCGCGGCCTTGATGAGGCCGGACCATTTCTTCAGTTCGCCGTCGATATGCTGCGCGAATTCCGCCGGGCTTCCGCCGAGCGGATCGACTCCCTGGTTGCGGATCGCTTTCTGCACCTCGGCCGACTTCAGCGCCTCGTTGATCGCCCCGGACAGCTTGTCGACGACCGGCTGCGGCGTTCCGGCCGGCGCCAGCAGTCCCATCCAGATGCTGGCGGCATAGCCCGGCACGCCCGCCTCCGACATGGTCGGCACGTCGGGCGCCATGGCCGCACGCTTGGTCTCAGTGACGGACAGCGCCTTAAGCTTGCCCGCCTGCACCGAGCCCCATGTCGTCGACGCGGGTCCGAACATCAGCGGCACCCGGCCCGCAATCACGTCGTTGAGCGCCTGCGCGCTGCCCGGATAGGGCACCTGCATCAGCTTGATGCCGGCGCTGTGGTTGAGAAGCTCCGCCGACAAGTGGCTCAACGTGCCGACGCCGGACGACGCGTACTGAATCTCCTCGGGCTTCGACTTGGCCAGCGCGATCAGCTCCTTGATGCTGGAGACGCCGAGCGAAGGATGCGTCACGAGCATCTGCGGCACGTTTGCGACCAGCGCGAGCGGCGCAAGGTCCTTGCCGAAATCGAAATTGAGCTGGCCGAGCGCGGGATTGATGGTGTTGGCGACGGTCGCCATGAACAGCGTG
Organism: Alphaproteobacteria bacterium; assembly: GCA_016869215.1. Lineage (GTDB taxonomy): Bacteria > Pseudomonadota > Alphaproteobacteria > Rhizobiales > Xanthobacteraceae > Z2-YC6860. The sequence continues at coordinate 18,264 of VGEP01000053.1, forward strand.
TAGCCGTCCTTCGGCGCGCGCGCCACGAACTCGGCAGCGATGTTGGAGCCGGCGCCGGTCCGGTTCTCGACCACGAACTGCTGGCCGAGGGTCTGGCTCACGCGCGTTGCGACCACCCGCGCCACGATATCGGCGACCGAGCCGGGACCGAATCCGACGACAATGCGGGCCGGACGGTTCGGATAGTCCTGAGCCGGGGCGGAGCCGGCGAATACGGCCGCGCCCAGCGCCAGGCCAAGAACGGCGGCAATTGCCCGGTTGTGCGACATGAACCCTCCCAGCAACCGGCTTTTCGTGTCGTTCGCAGATGCCGGGTCGTTCGGCATTCTTGAGAGCCCGGGTTTCAAATGCAACTTTTAACCGCCGGGTAACCGGCGCGAGTCATTTTGGTTCGGTTTTCAACGGCCGCGCCGCCATGCCAGACAGTACTTTCGTCGCCGCAATCGTCAGCGGCTGGCAATTCCCGGTGCTGGCCGCCTTGGCAATTCTTGCGAGCATTCTGGCGTGGCGCATTGAACGGTTGCGCCGGCGAGACGACAGATTGCAGACTGCGCTCAACAACATGGCGCAGGGCCTATGCATGTGGTCGCCCACCGCGCGGCTGATCCTGTGCAACGAGCGCTATCTGCAGATGTACGGCCTGCCGGAAGAGCTGGGCCGCCCCGGCACGGCCCTCACCGCGCTGCTCGACCGGCGGATCAAGCTCGGCAATTTCGACGGCAACCGCGATCAATACATCGCGGATCTCATGAGCAGCATCGCCAAGGGAAAGCCCTTTGGCGGCGTGCGCGAGCACGACGGCCGATTCATCGCGGTCGTCAATCGCCCGCTCGCCGGCGGCGGCTGGGTCGCGACGCATGAAGACGTCACCGAGCGGCGGCTCGCCGACCGCGAACGGGTCTCGATCATGCAGGCACAAGCGCGGCGCACCGCGATCGACGAAGCGATCGCCGAGTTTCATACGCGCGTCGAGACCGCGCTGGCCATCGTCAGCGACGGGGCCGACTCGATGCAGTCCACGGCCGTGGGCCTGCTCAGCGCGTCCGAACAGACCACGCAGCGCGCCGATGCAGCCCTGCACGCCTCCAACGGCTCGTCGGCCAACGTCGAGGTTGCCGCCACCGCGGCGGCCGAAATGGCGGCGTCCATTTCCGAGATCGCCGGACAGCTCAATCGCGCCATCGGCGTCGTGCGCTCCGCGGTCGGCGAGGCCGAGGCCACGGACGGCCAGATTGCGGGCCTTGCGGACGCCGCCCAGAAGATCGGCGACGTGGTGAAGCTGATCCGCGACATCGCGGGGCAGACCAACCTGCTGGCGCTCAACGCCACCATCGAGGCGGCGCGCGCCGGCGAGGCGGGCCGCGGTTTCGCCGTGGTGGCGTCCGAAGTCAAATCGCTCGCGGTGCAGACCTCGAAAGCCACCGAAGACATCGCGGCGCAGATTCTCGCCGTCCAGCAGTCGACGAGTGGCGCGGTCAACGCCATCCGCAGCATTGTCGCGCGCATGGACGAAATCAGCGAATACACGGCCGCAGTGGCGTCTTCGGTCGAGCAGCAGAGCACCGCGACCGAAGAAATCTCGCGCAACGTCACGAGCGCCGCGCAGGGCGCGGGAACCATCGTGACGGTGCTGAACGACGTCGCGCATTCGGCGACCGCGACACGCAGCTCGGCCGAGACCGTATTGACCACCTCACGATCGGTCGAGAGCGCGGTTGCAACGCTGCGCGGCGAGATCGAGGCGTTCCTGCGCCGGGTCGCTGCTTAGGCCAAAACACAATCCACAGTACCGGCCGGACATGTGTTCGCGGGCTGGATTTTGCAGCCGAAGCGGGCTTCACTGCGCCTTCAGACAAAGGCGTGACAGTGCCCAAAAAACTTCCCATCACACTGGCCTGCGGCAACTACGAGATCGTCCGCGCGCTCATTGACGGCACGGTCGAGCCCGACGGCATCGACCTGACCGTCCTCACCGACATGGATTCGACCACCCGCCATTGGCGCTTCCTGCGCGGGCAGGAATTCGACATGGCGGAGACCTCCTGCTCGTCCTACATCGTGGCGCGCGACCAGGGCCTGCCGTTCCAGGCGCTGCCGGTGTTCCTGCATCGCCGGTTCCGGCACGGCTTCGTGTTCATCAACGCGACCAAAGGGATCAAGAAGCCCACCGACCTGATCGGCCGCAAGGTCGGCATCAAGTCGTATCTCGTCACCGCCGGCCACTGGATGCGCGGCATCCTCGAACATGAATACGGCGTGCCGCACCGCTCGATCGAATGGTTCGCCGAGATCGACGAAGATGTGGACTTCACCTTCCCCAAGGAGCTGAAGTTCACCCGCCTGCCGGACGACAAGTCGGTCGAGACCATGCTGGCGGAAGGCGAGCTCGACGCGCTGATCCACTCCGACATCATCAAGCCGATGATGCAGGGCGACCCGCGCGTGGGACGGCTGTGGCCGGACCACAAGGCCGAGGAAATCCGCTATTTCAGAAAGACCGGCATTTTCCCGATCATGCACGTCATGGGCATCAAGCCCGAAATCGTGAAGGAGCACCCTTGGGTGCCGATCAACATGTTCCAGGCGTTCGAGAAGGCGAAGTCGCTCGCCATGAAGCGCATGGAAAACCCGCGGATCGCGCCGCTCGCCTGGTACCGCGAGGCCTGGGAAGAGCAGCAGGAGGTGATCGGCCCGGACCCCTGGGAATACGGGCTGACCGACCGCAATCGGCATACGCTGGAAACCATCGCCGGCTATTCGCACGAACAGGGCCTAACCAAGCGCCGGATGACGCTGGACGACCTGTTCGTCAGCGTATTCCAGGGTCACAAGCGCGGCCACGAATTCCGCATTTGACGGGCTTCGCGGGCGCGCTTATCGAGCAAGACAGAATTTGACCGGCTAGTGGAGCGGATTTGACATTCGCTACCTACCCCGCCGCAATCTCGTGAAGCGAATGTCAAATCCAAAGCTCCACTAGCACTTGATACTCACTAGTGGTCCTTTAATTCTAACATTCGCAAATGCGCGTGCCGAAATGGGATGCGAATGTTAGAATCGGACCACTAGGACCGGAGATCGCCATGACCATGGGCCTCGGATTTCCAGATCGGAAAGTGATGGCCGAACTGACGGCCAAGATGCTGCTTGAGGTGGAGGCTGTCCGCTTCATGGAGGACAAGCCGTTCATCTTCACGTCGGGATGGGCGAGCCCGGTCTATACCGACTGCCGGCGGCTGATCTCGTTCCCGCGGGTGCGCCAGACCCTGATCGACTTCGGCACGGCGACCGTGTTCCGCGACGCGGGCTTCGAGCAGTTCGATACCGTCGTCGGCGGTGAGACCGCCGGCATTCCGTTCGCGGCCTGGATGGCCGACCGGCTCGGCCTGCCGATGCAATACGTGCGCAAGAAGCCCAAGGGCTTCGGGCGCAACGCGCAAATCGAGGGCCATCTGGAGCCGGGCCAGCGCGTGCTGCTGGTCGAGGACCTGACCACCGACGGCCGCAGCAAGGTCAACTTCTGCAACGCGCTGCGCGAGGCGGGCGCGACCGTCGAGCACATCTTCGTCATATTTTATTACGGCATCTATCCCGAGAGCGAAAAAATCCTGACCGATCTCGGCATCAAGCTGCATCACCTGTGCACCTGGTGGGATGTGCTGGAATTCGCCAAGACCTGCGGCCAGTTCGATCCAATCAAGCTCAACGAGATCGAGAAATTCCTGCACGATCCGGCGACATGGTCGAAGGCGCACGGCGGCGTCGCGGAGGCTGCCGAGTAGCATGGAGTTCGACAACGCATTCGAAGTGCCGCTGCCGCCGGAGCAGGCCTGGCCGGTGCTGATGAACATCCCCGCCATCGCGCCGGCAATGCCGGGCGCGCAGCTCACCGAAATCGTCGACGACAAGACCTACAAGGGCAACATCGCGGTGCGGCTCGGGCCGGTGGCGCTGACGTTTGCGGGCACCGTGATCTTCGAGGAAATCGACAACGACAACCGCACCGCGCGCGTGCGCGCACAGGGCAACGACAACAAGGGCCGCGGCTCGGCACAGGCGCTGGCGACGTTCCGCCTCGAACCGGTCGCGGCCGGCTCCAAGGTACTGGTGCATTCGGACGTGACGCTGTCGGGCGCGGTCGCGCAATACGGCCGCGGCGTCGGCATGATCCAGGCCACGGCCGCGGCGCTGATGAATCAGTTCGCCAACAACCTGAAAAAGCAGCTCGCCGATCCCGAAGCCGTGGCCGCCGCGGCCAAGCCGATCTCTGCGGCCTCGCTCGCGGGCCAGGTCGCCTGGACCGCCATCAAGGACAAGTTCGGCGGGAAGAGCTGAGCATGGCGGGTTCGGCCGACGGCGATCCGGTGATCCTGGTCGACGCCGACGACGTCGAAATCGGCACTGCCACGAAGCTCGACGCCCACAGGCGGGGCTTAAGGCACCGGGCGATTTCGGTACTGGTGCGAAACTCTTCCGGCGATTTCCTGCTGCAACGGCGCAATCCCGCGAAGTACCATTCCGGCGGGCTCTGGACCAACGCCTGCTGCAGCCATCCGCTGCCTGGAGAGCCCACCGTGGATGCCGCGCGCCGGCGCTTGTCCGAGGAAATGGGCTTCACCTGCGCGATCGAGCCGCTGTTCGTCTACAGCTACAACACGCCCGTCCCCGGCGGCCTGATCGAGAACGAGGTCGTGCATGTGTTCGGAGGAACGCACGACGGCGGGATCCGCCCGGACCCCGCGGAAGTCAGCGAGTGGAAGTGGGTGCCCTACGGCGCGCTCACGCAGGACATGAGCGCGCACCCCGAGGCCTACACGGTCTGGTTCCGCCTCTACGTGGAGCGGCATAGCGACATGCTGGCCGCATGGACCGCCGTGCGCTGAACGAACTCGGTCATTCCAGGAGGCACGCGAAGCGTGCGGGCCCGGAAACCAGGGCTGTACGCTCAATGCTAGCGGCTCCTGGATTCCGGGCTCACGCGCTTACGCGCGTGCCCCGGAATGACGGCGGCGCAAGCGGCGCGGTCCTGCTACACTTCGAAAATCCGCCGCTCGGTCTTGTGGATGCGGTCGGTGCTGTTGCCCGACACGATGTAGTTGTCGCACACCATCACGAAGATGTTCGGCGTGTCGAAGCCGGGATGCACGGCTAGGCACATGCCGGGCTCGACCTCCATCGGCTCGTCGATGCGAATGAGCGGCCGTTCCACCATGTCGTAGCCCTGGCCGTGGCTGTAAAGCCGCAGTTCCGGCGGCAGCCCACGCGCGGTCATGAACGCATCGTGGGCCTTCGCCACTTCGCTGCACGGCGTGCCGGGCCGCAGCAGGTTTGCCGAATGATCCTGCGCCTCCACGGTCGCGGCAAAGCCGTCCTTCAATTCCTGCGACGCCCTGCCGAGCACGATGGTGCGGCCGACTTCGGTGAAGTAGCCGCCGGGCCCGTTCACCTCGACCAGGAACGTCATGTGGTCGCCCTGTTGCAGCACGCGGTCCTGGAAGTGCCGGCCCATCAGCATCGAGGGCCGGCCGACCGGCGCGGAGGCGCCGAGGTAGATGCCCTGCGACGAGCCTTGCGTCCAGCCGTAGCCGTAGGCCATGGCGGTGACGTCGACGTCGCGCATGCCGGGCTTGATCTCCTTCACCACCTTGGCGAACACGTCGTCCTGCATCTCGGCCGAGCGGCGCAGCAGGTCGAGCTCCTCCGGACTCTTGATCGCGATCAGCCGGTCGATCTGCTCGGTGACGTCAATCACCTTCAAGCCTTCGAAGCCGTCGGCGATCCCGCTGACGAGCTTGTGCGGCATGGTCTCCGGCAGCACGAACCCGATGGTCCTGTAGCCGCGCTGCTTGATCACCTCACGCACGATCTCGGCATGGAAGCCGGTCGTGTAGCGCACCGACGAGAAGAACGGCGTGCCGCGGATTTCGCCGACGCCGCGGTGATAGGGGTCCTTGCCGTCGAGCTTGCGGACCGAGCGGAAATTGCCCTGCTGGACGACCGTCATCAGGTCGTCGGCGTGGAAGACCACCGTGCGGCCGTAGCCGTTGTGGGTCGGGATGTCGGTGAACCAGCGCGCGTGGCCGCCGAGCCAGTCCTCGGTGTGATAGGCGACCAGCGCCTGAATGCTGCGCTCCTGCATCAGCTTGCGGACCGCGTCCCAGCGCCGCTTCATCTCGGCGTCGGACACGCGCACGGCGACCCGTTCGGTGGACATTGCGTTCTGCTCCCGTTTTTGGTCCGCTACCGCCCGGAAAGACGCGGGAGGACACATGCCGGCCAAGGTACTCATTCTTCATTTCAATGTGCAACGCTATGTCGACCGGCTCGCGCACAAATTCCCTTCCGTGCAGTTCCATGGCTTTCACCATGCCGAGGAGGCGGCCTCCGTCGTCGCCGACGTCGACGTCATCATGGGGCTCGGCCACCACGTGCCGCCGTCGCTGATCGCTGCCGCTCCGAAGCTGAAATGGGTGCAGGCGCTCACCACCGGCACCGAGACGCTGACCGCGCCGGGCGTGCTGCCGCCACATGTGGTGCTGACCTCGACGCGCGGCATTCACGGGCCGCAGATGAGCGAGCTTGCCTTCCTCAACATGATCGCGCTCAATCGGAATTTCCGGAAAATGCAGCGCAACCAGGCGGAGGCGAAGTGGGACGGCTGGGACCAGCCGATCCTGGAAGGCAAGACGATCGTCATCGTCGGCCTCGGCATCCTCGGCGAGCATCTCGCCGAACGCTGCAAGCTGTTCGGCATGACGACGATCGGCGTCAGCGGCGGACGCAGCGGCAGCGTGCCGCATTTCGACGAGGTGCATCCGCGCAGCGAACTCGTGAAGCTCGCTGCGCGCGCCGACTTCCTGATGCTGCTGGTGCCCTATTCGCCGCAGACCCACCATCTCATCAACCGCGACGTGATCGCGGCGATGAAGCCGTCGGCGTTCCTGATCAATCTCGCGCGCGGCGGCGTGCTCGATGAGGCTGCGCTGATCGATGCGCTTCAGGCCGGCAGGATCGCGGGCGCAGGCATCGACATCTTCCAGAAGCAGCCGCTGCCGCCGGACAATCCGCTGTGGAAAATGCCGAACGTGATCATCACGCCGAACATCGGCGGCCGCAGCGACCGCTTCGTCGAGCAGACGTTGACGATCCTCGAACCGAACATTCAGGCATATATCGACGGCCGGATGAAGGATTTGCTCAACGTCGTGCCGCATTGAGCGCGGCGATCCGAACGCGGGGCGGAGTCCCCAAATGACCATGGCCGGGACAAAGCCCGGCCATGGCGGCTTCTCTGCGGAATTCGAAGTTCAATCGATCGCGATCTTCGCCGCCCTCACCACCGGCTCCCAGGTCTTGCGGCTGTCCGCGATCATCTTGCGCATTCCGTCCGGCGTCGTTCCTTGTGGCGTTGCTTCGAGCCTCAGAATTTTTGCCTGCATGTCCGCGTCCTTGAAACCCTTCTGGATCGCGGCCGACACCCGTTCGACGATCGCCTTCGGAGTCTTGGGCGGCGCGGAAACCGCCATCCAGGTGACAGACGTCACGCCGGGAAGCGTCTCGCCAACCGTCGGCACGTTCGGATAGTCCTTGAGCCGCTGCTCGCTCGCCACCGCGATGAACTTGAGCTTCTTGGCGTCGATCGCGCCCTTGTTGGCCAGCAGATAATCCGGGACCATGTCGATGGTGCCCGCGAGCAAATCCTTGAGCGCAGGAGCGGAGCCGCGATAGGGCACCGCGGTCATCTTGAAGCCGGCCCTGAGCATCATCAACTCGCCGAGCAGATGTCCGGTGTTGCCGACGCCCTGATTGCCATAGTTGATCTTGCCCGGATTGGCCTTCGCGTAGTCGATGAATTCCTTGAGCGAGTTGGCCGGGAAGTTCTCGCGCAGAAGGATGATAAGCGGATAGGTCGCAAGCAGGCTGACCGGCTCGAGCGGGCGCGGATCGAACGCCGTCTTGGCGAAGACGAGGTCGCTGATGCTGTAGTTGAGCTGGGTCGCGCAGAGATAAGTGTAGCCGTCAGGCTCGGCACGCAGCACCTGATCCATGCCGATGCGGCCGCCCGCGCCGCCGGGCCGGTTCTCGACCACCATGGTCTGGCCGAGCGCGGCCGTCACCTTCTCGGCCGCGAAGCGGCACAGCAGATCGGCCGTGCCGCCGGCCGGATAGGGCACGACCAGCGTCATCGAGCGGGCCGGGAAATTGGCCTGCGCCTGCGCCGGCGCGGTCATCGCGAGAGTTGCGCAAAGCGTGGCGCCGAAAGCAGTGCCGAGCGCGAGTCGATGCAACATGGACGAACTCCCTATTCCAGAACGTGATTGACGCGGCTGCAGGATAGCGGCTTGGGCGCGCCCTGCCACGGCATGGACGCAGGCGTGGCATGCACCCATGCACCTCGCAGGACCGACGCACTCACTTCGTGCCGGCGCGGCGGCGGTTGTAGGCAAGAAAGCTCTCACCGCTTTCGTAGGCGATGTCGGCGATGCGCAAGGCTCCCGCCTCGCGCACCAGTTGCACGGTCGCCGTCCTCGTCCGGCCGCGCACGGCAAGCCGGACCGCGACGAAAAGCTCCGCCGGCTGCGCGACGCCGGCAAGCGTCACCTCGTGGCCCGGAAGAACGCCCCAGCCGAAGAACGCATTGAGGATCGGCCCGGCGGGATCGTGGGTGGGCCGCTTATCGTCGCGCGCCTTGCGCCACACGGCCTGGGTATCGCGCGCGAACGGCGCGAGGAACTCGGCCTCGCCAACCCGCTGTCGTGCGTTATGGCGCGCGATCTCGCGCTCGTAGAGCGCTCGCACGAGCACCGCCGACTCCGCGTCACCCTGCCCGCGCGCCGCAGACGGCAGCACGACCCCGGCGAATGCGAAGAGCAATGCCCGCCGATTTGGCAAGGCGCTCACTTCAACCCGAACAGCTTCTGCGCGTTCCGGAAGCTGATCTTCTCGCGCACCTCGGGGATCATCTCGATGCTCTCCAGCACTGCGATGGTGGAGCGGATGTAGCCCGGCCCTTTCTCCTTGTCGAAGGGCGCGTCGGACGCGAACAACACGCGGTCGGCGCCGAAGAAATCGATGCCGCAGATCATCGGCGCGCGCACGCCTTCGATCGCCGTGTCGGCGTAGAAGTCCTTGAAATAGTCGAACGGCCGCTTCTTCAGGCTCTTGCGCAGGCCCTCGTAGTCCTCGTCGGAGGTGCGCGCGCCCATCTGGTCGAAGGAATGCGCGACGCGGCCTTCGAGATACGGAATGACGCCGCCGAGATGGTGCGACACGATCTTGAGGTCCGGATAGGTGTCCATGATCTTGGAGAACACAAAGCGCGACAGCGTCACGCCGGTCTCGTAGGGCCAGCCCAGCACCGAGCAGATTTCGTACTTGGATTTCTCCTCGCCCTCGTAGTCCGGCATGGCGCGGGTGCGCGCCGGATGCAGCAGGATCGGCCTGCCGGATTTCGCGACGGTCTCGTACAGCGGCCAGAATTCCTTGCCATCGATCGGCTTGCCGTTGACGTTGGTGCCGAGCTGGATGCCGTTGGCGCCGTTCTTCAGCGCGCGCTCGGCTTCCTTCTGCGCCGCCTCGGGCGCGTTCATCGGTACGACCGCGGTGTAGCCCGCGAAGCGGTCGGGGTGCTTCGCGGCCACCTCGGCCAGCCCGTCGTTGGCGAGCTTGGCCATGTCCGGCGACTTGTCCGGGCCCCACAACCGGTCGAGCATCGGCATGCCGAGCGACAGCACCTGGGTGTAATCGGGGAACATGTCGACCACTTCCAGTCTGCGGCCGAGGTCCCACAGCGCCGGGATGCCGCGCACGCGCTTGCCGAGATCCTTTTGGCCGAGCGGCGATTCCAGCACCTGCTCGTGGTAGCGCGGCGGATTGAAGTGATTGAAGGCGTCGATGTAGCGCATACGGCACTCCGTGGGGTTTAATGGGGCGGCGGCAAACCCGGGGCAGGCGTCGTGATCTACAAGGACTTGCGCGGCTTCATCAAGCAGGTGGACGATCTCGGCGCGCTGCGGCGCATCGGCGGCGCGGACCAGCGCTACGAGCTCGGCGGCATCACCGAGGTCGCAGCCGGCACCGCCGATTGCCCCGCGATCCTGTTCGACCGCATCAAGGGCATCAAGCCCGGCTTCCGCGTGTTCACCAATGCCACCACCACGCCGCAGCGTGCTGCGCTCGCGCTCGGCATCGATCCGGCGCTCAGCCCGCTCGACGCGCTGAAGGCGTGGATGAAGAAGCGCGAGACGCTGAAAGCCCTGAAGCCTGCCGAAGTGTCGAAGGCCGCGTTCCTGGAGAATTCCATGCGCGGCAAAACGGTGGATATGACCCGCCTGCCCGCACCCTACTGGCACAGGAAAGATGGCGGCCCGTTCATCGGCTCGGGCGCGATCGTGGTCATGCGCGATCCCGATGGTGGCTGGATCAACGCCTCGATCTACCGCGTGCAGGTGCACGGCCGGAACAAGGTGACGGTGCAGTTCGATCATCCCGGCCGGCACGGCGCGGTGATCGCGAAGAAATACTGGGACAAGGGCAAGCCGTGCCCCGTCGCCGTGGTCTGCGGCCAGGATCCGTCGCTGTTCGTCGCGGGCTTCGAATACCTGCCCGACGGCCAGTCGGAATTCGACTTCGCCGGCGCGATCAAGGGTGCGCCGCTGGAGGTGCTGCCCGGGCCCGTCACCGGCCTGCCGCTGCCGGCGAATTCCGAGATCGTGCTGGAAGGCGAACTGCTGCCGGCGAACAAGACCATGCAGCCGGAAGGACCGTTCGGCGAGTTCACCGGCTATTACGCCAACGAGGCGCGGCCCTGCCCGGTCATGCGGGTCGGCGCGATCCACCACCGCGACGATCCGATCCTGCTCGGCTCGCCGCCGATGAAGCCGCCGCGCTTCCACTTCGGCCTGCCGTTCCGCGCCGCCTCGATCTGGAGCCAGCTCGAAATGGCCGGCGTCTCGGATGTGGTGGGCGTGTGGCAGCACGTGGCGCAACTGATGACCGTGGTCGCAATCCGCCAGCGCTACGCCGGCCACGCCAAGCGCGCCGGCCTGATCGCAGCCGCCAACAGCTACATGGGGCGGCTCGTGGTCGTAGTCGACGACGACGTGGACCCGTCGAACCTCGCCGACGTGATGTGGGCGGTGACGACGCGCTGCGAGCCCGCCGAGCAGATCGACATCGTGCGCAACGCCTGGAGCTCGGCGCTCGACCCGCGCATCCCCGACGAGGCCAAGGCCGCGGGCGTCACCTCGCATTCAAAAGCGATTATCGAGGCGGTGCGGCCGTTCGGCTGGAGAGAGCGGTTCCCGCCGACTTCGGCTCTCACCGCCGACGAGGCGCGCGGCATCGAGGCAAAATGGGGAGCGGCAATATTGGGCCGGGCGCCGCCGTCTCGCCCCAAGCCGTCTCGCCCCAAGCCGTCTCGCCCCAAGCCGTCTCGCCCCAAGCCGTCTCGCCCCAAGCGCCGGCTGGCCAAGCGCGGTAAAGCTTAACGGCGTTTTGTTGGCGCGAGACTGAAACCGCGGAACCGGCCGGCGCGTTGCCATCCGCGAAAGTGCCACAATGGTCCGGCTGAGTGTGGCATGATCCATGGCAGTTTCGTCAGTCGAGGGAGCGTGGCGTTGAAAGCAACGCAGGCATTGTTCATTGTTGCGGCGGCCGCCGCGCTGAATATGACCTCCGCGCAGGCGCAAACGCGAGGCCAGCCGAAATCCCAGCCGACCGCAGCGGGCTTCTGGCAGAAGATCGTCGACGGCCGGCCGGTGAGCTGGTTCGCCTTCGTCGAGCGCAACGGCGCCTACGAAGGCGTGATCGTCAAATACTTTCCGCGGCCGCACGAAAGCTCCAGCCAGGTCTGCGCGCGCTGCACCGACGACCGCAAGGGTCAGCCGCTGCTCGGCCTGTCGTTCATCCGCGGCATGAAGCGCAACGGATTGGAGTACGAGGACGGCAGCATCCTCGACCCGCGCGACGGCACCGTCTATCGCGCGATCATGCAGGTCAGCCCCGACGGCAAGCGGCTCACCGTGCGCGGCTATCTCGGCATTCCGATGTTCGGCATGGACGAAGTGTGGCATCGCATGCCCGACTCGACGGCCGCAGCGATCGAGCCCCAAGTGCTGGCGAAGCTGCCGGAGCTTGCGCCCGGCACCGCCGCCAATGCGTCCACGGCGCCTCAGCGGCCGCAGTCTGACAGGCGTGCGCCGCCGCGCTGAGCGAACGGACGCGGGTGTCGGCCTGCGCGCACTGCAGGAGCCCGTAGGATGCGGCATTTGGTCCCCACAACCGTCAATCGGCGTCGAGGACGGCGGCCGGAGCGCGAAAACCATGGGCAAATCCAATACGCCGCTGGCTTTTCGCCTGCCCCGCGCCTAGAGCGTTTCACGTTTTGACGGAAGCGTATCCTGCGTTGGCGAAGTATGCGCTGCATTCGCGGGAGCCGATGGTCGTGACGAGGCTGCCGATGTGACGCCAGACGTCGTCGACGGTGCGTTTCTGC
>VGEP01000054.1 GCA_016869215.1 Alphaproteobacteria bacterium
TGCGGCTGTGCCGGCTGGCGTACCGCGGATCCGGACGGCGTCACGTCGAGCGGCGCATTCGAAGCGGCGGTGGCCGTAGTCGTCTGACGCGGCGGCGAAACCGGCATGGGCGGCGGAGCGGCGGCCTGCGACGGCGCCGCGGATTCCGGCCCGTCGGGACGGATCGGAACCGTGCGTACACGGCGCGGCTCGCCGATCGTGCCCGGCGGGTTGCCGCCGGCCGCGGCCTGCGGCGGGCTCGTCAGGGTCGGCACCACCGCGCGAGGCGCTGCGGTACGCGCCAGATCGCTGGTATCGACCGGCTTCTCCTCGCGCACCACAACCTGCTCGTTCTGGCTGCGGTCGCCAAACCGGTCGTAGTTGATCTTGCTGGCGGCGGGATCGGCGGCTGCGGTCTTTGGCGGCGCGACCTTGGCCGGTTCGTTGCTGGCACGGATGATCGGGGGCGGCGACGACCCGCCCGGCCCGCCGAACAGACTGCGATAGCCGAAGGCCGCGGCGGTCCCGAGCACGGCCAAGCCGAGCACGGCGAGCACCGTCACCATGCCCTTGCGGCGGTCGTTGCGCGGAGCGTCGTCATAGAATTCGTCGTCGTGCGGCGGCGGCATCGCTCCGGCGTTCGGCTCGCTGGGATAGACGGGCGGCGCGAACGGCGGCCGGTCGGACGCAGGCTGGTAGGGCGGCGATACAAATCCCGGCAGATCCGGCTGGTAGCCACCGCCGGCCGGCTGATGGGCGCCAAAGCCTTGCGGATCGAAACGCGGCTCGGCCGGATGCGGCGCGTGCGGATGCTGCGCGGATGCGGCCGACGGCAGCGCAAAGGGGTCGTGCGCGAACGGCGGCGGTGCCGACGGCCATTCCGGCTGGGGCGGCGGCGGATTTTCAGCATAACGCGGCGGGTATTCGTTCTGCCGCGGCGGCAGCGGTTCGCCGAACAGCGGATCGCTGCCGAAATTCGGCAGCGGAGGCAGCGGCGGCGCGCCCGGATATCCCGGCGCAGGCGCGTAGCTCTGCGGCTGCGCGTAACCCTGCTGCGGCTCGCCGGCGTAGTGCGGATGCTGCGGCTCGGCGTACTGCCGCGCGGCGTTGTGTTCCTGCGCGGCCCGATCGAGTTCGGCGAACGGGTCGCTCTTGCCGATCAGACGCGCCAGTTCGGCGAGCGGATCGTTGCCCTGCCCTGCGTTTCCCGGCTCGCGGCCATAGGAATCGTTCGGTCGATAACGCGCGTTGTTGTCGTCAGCCATCCTGACTTCCGGCTCCGGTACACCTCGGCGGCCTTGTTCAGGCCGTCCCCGGCGTTGGACCCGCGGTCCAACGACACCGAGTTACCGCATCTCCTCGGGCGCCCCTACTCCAAGCAGCCCCAGGCCCGAGGCGAAAACGGTGACGACGCCCTGTACCAATGCAAGGCGGGCCAACGTTAGTTCTGGATCATCTTGGATAATGAAGCGTAAATGTGGCGCGGCGTTTCCACGCGTCCATTGCGCGTGAAATTCGCTCGCCAGTTCATAGAGATAGAACGCCACCCGGTGCGGCTCGTGGGCCTGCGCGGCGGCCTCCACAATGCGCGGAAACAGCGCGACTTTCCGCATCAATGCGAGCTCGGCGGAATCGTCGAGCCGACCGAGCGGCACGCGCGACAACATGTCCGCGCGGGCGCGCGCATCCTGCGGCAGCCCGGACACGACTTCGGCCGCGTTGCGGAACACCGAGTGGCCGCGGGCATGCCCGTACTGGACGTAAAATACCGGATTGTCCTTCGACTGCTCGATCACCTTGGCCATGTCGAAATCGAGCACCGCATCGTTCTTGCGGTAGAGCATCATGAAGCGCACGGCGTCGCGGCCGACCTCCTCGACCACGTCGCGCAGCGTCACGAACTCGCCCGATCGCTTGGACATCTTCACTTCGACGCCCGCGCGCATCAGCTTCACGAGCTGCACGATCTTGACGTCGAGATCGGCCTCGCCGCCGCTCACCGCCCTTACCGCAGCCTTCATGCGTTTGATGTAGCCGCCGTGGTCGGCGCCCCAGACGTCGATCATGTCGCGGAAACCGCGGTCGAACTTGGACTTGTGATAGGCGATGTCGGAGGCGAAGTAGGTGTAGCTGCCGTCGGACTTCTTCAGCGGCCGGTCGACGTCGTCGCCGAACGCGGTGGCGCGGAACAGCGTCTGTTCGCGGTCCTCCCAGTCCTCGACCGCGCCGCTCTTCGGCGGCGGCAGGCGGCCTTCGTAGACGTGGCCTTGTTGGCGCAACCAGTCGATTGTAGCGCCGACGCGATCAACCGGCCCTTCGATCAGCGATCGCTCAGAGAAGAATACGTCATGCTTGATATCAAGCGCCGCAAGATCGCTGCGGATTCTTGCCATCTCATTCGCAATTGCCGTGTCGCGCACGACCGGCAGCCATTCAGCCTCGATCTGATTTCTGAGCTTGTTTCCGTACCGCGCGCTAATCTCTGTGCCGGTGTCCGTAATGTACTCGCCGGGGTAAAGTCCTTCCGGAATCGGTCCGATATTCTCACCCAGCGCCTCGCGGTAGCGCAGGAACGCCGAGCGCGCGAGCGCGTCGACCTGCGCGCCCGCGTCGTTGATGTAGTATTCGCGCGTGACCTTGTGGCCCGCGAACGCCAGCAGGTTCGCAAGCGCATCGCCGAACACCGCGCCCCGGCAGTGGCCGACATGCATCGGCCCGGTCGGATTGGCCGAGACGTATTCGACATTGACCGGCTTATTCGCACCGAGCGCGCTGCGGCCGTAATCCGCGCCCGCGCGGATCGCGTCGGAGAGCGCCTCGCGCCACACCGCGGGATCGAGCGTGAGATTGATGAAGCCAGGTCCGGCGATATCGGCCTTGACCACATCGGGACGCTTGGAAAGTTCGGCTGCGATCTTCTCGGCAAGATCGCGCGGCTTCATGCCGGCATCCTTGGCCAGCGCCATGGCCGCGTTGGTCGCGAGATCGCCATGGCTCGCCTCGCGCGGCGGCTCGACGACGATACGGGCAAGGTCGGGACGCGTTGCGATGGCCCCGGCCCGGACCAGCGTTTCGACGGCTTGGCAGACGTGTTCGGTGTAGCGGTGAAAGACGTTCATGACGGCTGCTGATAGCAAATCGCGAATGCAGGTGCGATCAAGACGGATAATGTTTGGTTGACGGCGCCGCGCCAATTTTCGCGGTTGTTGCACGATCGGGCCGCAACCCACGGCAAAACCCGCAAAATCCTCATCACATGGCGAAAATGTGGTTTACTATCAATGAATTATCCCGTGATCGATAACTGGATATTCATGCGAATTCGGTAGCCTTTCCGCTCGTCGCCGGCCGTCGAGGCGGGGAGAACGCCGATGCATACGCACCAGGTTTGCTGGAGCGCTGCGCGCGGATGGCGCGTCGCGGGCACTGACGCTGGCAGCGCCGATCTGGTGCTGTACTTCGGCACCCGCGAGGCGCTGGCCTGCGGTACGCGTTTTCGCGAGCTGCGCGCGATGTTCCCCAAGGCGCGCATCGTCGGCTGCAGCACCGGCGGCCAGATCAGCAACGACGACGTCAGCGACGACGAAATCTGCGCGGCCGCGCTGCGCTTCAAGGCGACCGGCCTCAAGCTCGCCTGCGAGCCGGCGCCGGGACCGGAGCATTCGCGCCGCTGCGGCACGGCCCTCGGCAATGTGCTCAAGGCCGACGGGCTCGCCGGCATTTTCGTGCTGTCCGACGGTTTGAGCGTCAACGGCAGCGAACTGGTGGCGGGCATCGTCGAGGCCGTGGGCCCCCGCGTGCCGCTGACCGGGGGGCTTGCCGGCGACGGCGCAGCGTTCGAACGCACCCTCGTCGGCGCCGACTGCGAACCCGCCAGCGGCTCGGTCGCGGCCATCGGCTTCTATGGCTCGGCGATCCGCATTGGGCACGGCAGCGCCGGGGGCTGGGACGAATTCGGTCCGCGCCGCCGCATCACGCGCTCCAGGGGCAACGTGCTGTTCGAGCTCGACGGCGAGCCTGCGCTCGATCTCTACGAGCGCTATCTCGGCGAGGACGAAGCCAAGGGCCTGCCCGGCACCGGCCTGCTGTTCCCGCTGCTGATCCGCGATCCGCGCCAGCCCGACCACGACGTGGTGCGAACCATTCTCGCGATCGACCGCGAGAAGCGCTCGATGACGTTTGCGGGCGACGTGCCGGAGGGCTGGGTGGCGCAGCTGATGCGCGGCAACTTCGACCGGCTCGCCGCGGGCGCGGCCGAGGCCGCACGGCAGGCCCGCTCCGGCCTCGGCGAGACCGCCGACCGCGAGGGCCTGGCCGTGCTGGTGAGCTGCATCGGCCGGCGGCTGCTGATGGGCCAGCGCACCATGGACGAGGTCGAGGCCGCGGGGCTCGAACTCGGCGCGCGCATGCCGCGCATCGGCTTCTATTCGTACGGCGAAATCTCGCCGCATGCGGCATCCGGCGTGTGCGAGTTGCACAACCAGACCATGACCGTCACCGCAATCACGGAAGCGGCGTAGCATCGTGAACAAGCTGTTCGACCGGCAACTCGCGAAGGCGACCCGCCCCCAGGGCGGCGTCGACCTCGACGTTTTGCGCGAGCTGGTCGTGGCCGCCTACGATCAGGCCGAGCGCGACCGCAAGCGCACCGACCGTTCGCTCTCGCTGATGATCCAGGAGCTCGACCAGCTCAACCGCAAGCTGGAGACGCAGGTCGAGGAACGGACCGCGGCGCTGCGCGAGCGCGAAGCCGAACTCAGCGAGCAGAACCGGCGCTTCGACGCCGCGACCAACAACATGTCGCAGGCGCTGATGATGTTCGATGGAGACCATCGGCTCCTGATCTGCAACGACCGCTATTTTCAGATGTACCGGCTGTCGCCCGACATCGTGAAGCCCGGCTGCACCATGCGCGAGTTGCTGCAGCATCGGGCCGCCATGGGCGTGTTCGCAGGCGACATCGACGCCTACATCGCCGACCTGGACGGCTGCATGGCGCGCAGCGAAACCATGGACCGGATGACCGAACTGCCCGACGGCCGCACCGTCCACGTGGTCAACCACCCGATGGCCGGCGGCGGCTGGGTGGCCACGCACGAGGACGTCACCGAGCGCCGCCGTGCCGAACAGCGCATCGCGCACATGGCGCGGTACGATGCGCTGACCGACCTGCCCAACCGCGTGCTGTTCCGCGAGCGGCTGACCGAGGCGCTCGCCGGCACCGCGCGCGGCGACAGGTTCGCGGTGCATTATCTCGACCTCGACCGCTTCAAGGGGGTCAACGACACCCTCGGCCACCAGTTCGGCGACGAGTTGCTGAAGATCGTGGCGGAGAGGCTGCAGTGCTGCGTGCGCGAGACCGATATGGTCGCCCGCGTCGGCGGCGACGAGTTTGCCGTCATCCAGGCCGGCATCGAGCAGCCGGTCGACGTGGCGATGCTGGCGCGCCGGATCGGCGAGGCCGTCCGCGCGCCCTACAATCTCGCCGGCAACGCGGCCGTGGTCGACACCAGCATCGGCATCGCGCTCGCGCCCACCGACGGCAGCGAGCCGGACGCGCTGCTGAAGGCCGCCGACCTCGCGCTCTACGGCGCCAAGGCCGACGGACGCGGCACCTACCGGTTCTTCGAGGCCGCGATGGACCGCCGCATGAAGGAGCGCCGCGAGATCGAGATCGCGCTCCGCAAGGCGCTGACTGCGGGCGAATTCGAGCTGCACTACCAGCCGCTGGTCAATGTCGACGACCGCCGCATCACCTGCTGCGAGGCGCTGCTGCGCTGGAACCATCCCGAGCGCGGCATGGTCTCGCCGGCCGACTTCGTGCCGGTCGCCGAGGAGATCGGCCTGATCGTGCCGATCGGCGATTGGGTGCTGCGCAAGGCCTGCATCGACGCCGCGCGCTGGCCCGCGGACATCAAGGTGGCGGTCAACCTGTCGCCGATCCAGGTGATGAACCAGAACCTCGTGCCGGTCGTGCTGGGCGCGCTGGCCGCGGCCGGCATGCCCGCGCGGCGACTCGAGATCGAGATCACCGAAAACGTCGTGATGCAGAACACCGAGACCACAATGGCGACGCTGCACCGGCTGCGCGAACTCGGCGTAAGCATTTCGATGGACGATTTCGGGACCGGCTATTCGTCGCTGAGCAACCTGCGCAAGTTCCCGTTCGACAAGATCAAGATCGACCGCTCGTTCGTCAGCGGCCTGCCGGACGACGGCGACTCCAGCGCCATCGTGCGCGCAATCGCGGGCCTGGCCGCAAACCTCAACATGACCGCGACCGCCGAAGGCGTCGAGACCCAGGCGCAGCTCGACACGGTGCGCGCGCTGGGCTGCGTCGAAATGCAGGGCTACCTGTTCAGCAAGCCCCGTCCGCTCGACACGCTCATGCATCTGCTCGAACCGCAACGTCCGGCCGCCGAGGCGGCGCCCGCCGGGCGGGTCGCCAGGATCGCCTGACGCGCGCGGACGGCCGCTAACGCAGGTCCGGTGTCGGACCGACCAGCCTAGCATGCTCGATCATCGCGAAACGGTCGGTCATGCCGGCGATGAAATCGGCGACGCGCAGCGCGCGTGCCGCGGCGTCGGCCTCGTCCAGATCGGCCGTCCATTCCCGCGGCATGTCGCCCGGCTGCGACGAGAAGTGCCCGAACAGCCGCGCCACCACCGCCTCGGCGTCGCCCATGATGCGCATGATACGCGGATGCCGGTAGAGCCGCGGATAGAGAAAATCCTTGATCGCGCGATCGGCCGCGGCCATCGCGGGCGAGAACGCCACCACAGCCCTGCCCGCGGCCCGCACCGCCTCGACCGACTCCGGCGCGGCCGCATCGAGCCTGCGGCGGCTTTCCGCGATCACGTCCTCGATCATCCGGGTGATCAGGCGCCGTACGAGTTCGTGCACGCGGCGCGAGGGTTCGGTGCCGGGATGCTGCGCGTCCACCTCGCGCAGGATGTCGCCGATCAGCGGCAGGTCCGCGATGTCTTCGAGCGCGAACATCTCGGCGCGCAAGCCGTCGTCGATGTCGTGGGCGTCGTAGGCGATGTCGTCGGCAATCGCGCCGACCTGCGCCTCGACGCTCGGATGGCTCCACAGGTGCAAATCGTGGGCGCGCGAATAGGCCGCGATCGCGCGCGGCAGGCCGCGCTCTCGGTAGCGCGCAACCGGCGTCCCCGCGCGGTCCGTCAGCGGACCGTTGTGTTTCACAAGGCCTTCGAGCGTCTCCCAGGTCAGGTTGAGACCGTCGAACTCGGCATAGCGGCGCTCCAGCGCGGTGACGACGTGCAGGGTCTGGGCGTTGTGGTCGAAGCCGCCATGATCGGCGAGGCAGCGGTCGAGCGCGCGCTCGCCGGCGTGGCCGAACGGCGGATGGCCGAGATCGTGGCCGAGCGCGGAGGCCTCGGCCAGGTCCTCGTCGACCGAAAGCGCACGGGCCAGCGAGCGCGCGATCTGGGTCACTTCCAAAGTGTGCGTGAGGCGGGTGCGAAAATGATCGCCCTCATGGAACACGAACACCTGGGTCTTGTAGGCCAGCCGCCGGAACGCCGAGGAGTGGATGATGCGGTCGCAGTCGCGGCGGAAGGCGCTGCGGGTCGCGCTTTCGGGCTCCGGAAAGCGGCGGCCGGCGCTGCGGCCGGGATCGGACGCAAAAGGCGCGCGTCCGGCGCGATGGACCGCCGCGTTTTGGACCGCCATGGACTCCGCTCGATTGACCTTGGGCGTTGGCGCACTTAACTATCACCCGAAACCGGATGCAATCGAGTCCCGGCCTCCTGCGCCGGGCGGTCGATTTCGAGGAAATCGGCGACGCAACCGGCAAGGAACCGGCATGACCACCGGCGTCACAGTGACCGAGCGGGCAGCGCGGCGGATCGGGGAGATTCTCAAGTCCGAGCCGACGGGCGCCATGCTGCGGCTATCCGTGCTTGGCGGCGGCTGTTCGGGCTTCCAGTACAAGTTCGACGTCGACCGCACCCGCGCCGAAGACGACGTAGCCATCGACCGCGGCGGCGTCACGGTGCTGGTCGATGCGGTGTCGCTGCAATACCTCGCCGGCTCCGAGATCGATTTCGTCGACGACCTGGTTGGCGCCTCGTTCAAGGTCAACAACCCGCAGGCCAAGGCTTCCTGCGGATGCGGGACGAGCTTCTCGCTTTAATCAGTCCGGCGCCGTCGCAACTTTGTAGCCGCCTTCGCGCATGATGCGCGCGCCGGACTCGGTCAGTTCGCCGATGCGCTTGCGCAGCACATCGGCCGGAAACGTCAGCCTGCCGTCCTTCTTGCGGGTGACGCCGTCGACGATCACGGTGTCGACATTGCCCGCGCCTGCAATCTCGACGATGGAATAGACCGGGTCCCAGACCGGCGCCATGTTCACATCGTCGGCGCGCAGCATGACGATGTCGGCCTTCTTGCCGGGCGTGAGCGTGCCGATCTTCTTGTCGAGCATGAAGGCGCGCGCGCCGTTGATCGTCGCCCATTCCAGCGCCTCGACCGAGCGCACCGGCATGGTCTTGTAGTGCGAATTGCCGCGCAACACGTTGTTGCGGATTTCCTTGCCGCGCGCGAACAACAGCGCGGCCTGCATCTCGCGGAACATCTGGCCCGAGGTGTAGAGCTCCACGTCGATGCCGAGCGAGGGCGCGCCGCCGGCCTCGCGGTAAGCCGCGACGATGGTGTCGCCGATGTGATGGTGCAGTTCCACCAGCGCAGTCGACGTCAGGCTCGCGCCGCTGTCGACCACCACCTTGAGGTCGGCGTGGTCGTAGCTCGTGCCATGCACCAGGTTGTGGTCGGGGCCGAGCAGGCCCTCCTTGGCCATGCGGCGATAACCGTCGGGCACGACGCAATCCTCGCGCCGGCGCGTGTGCGAAGACGACACCAGGCCGAACTCCCGCGCCATTCGGATGTCGTGCACCGTCACGTCCCAGGCACCCCAGTCGGGTCCGAGGATCGCCATGGCAAGCGTGACGCGGCCGTCGTCGCTCGAAAGCCTGCCCTTGCGCAGCGCCTCGACGCGGTCGCGCGGATGCGGAATTTGCGTGAACGGAATGCCTTCGGTCTGGCTCAAGGGCTTTGCCGTGCCGTGGGCGAACACCGCGCGGATGCCGCTGTCGACAAGTCCGTCGACCGCACGCTCGGCCATCTCCAGCGACGTGATGTTGTGGCACCAGTCGACCAGCGTGGTCACGCCGCCGTCGATCTGGGCCAGCGCGCCGACGAGGTTTCCGAGATAGTTGTCCTCCGGCTTGTACTTCGTCGCCAGATTGCCGTGCACGTTCTTGAAATAGTCGAACGACAGCCACTCGGCGGCGATCCCGCGCAGCGCCGTCTGCCAGGTGTGCATGTGGGCGTTGACCAGGCCCGGCATGACGATCATGCGGGTCGCGTCGACGGTCTCGTCGGCGGCTGCGTTCAGGTTGCGGCCGACGGCCTCGATCGTGTTGCCGCGAAACAGCAGCTCCCCGCCCTTGAAGTTGCCGATCCTGGGATCGAGCGTAACGAGCCAACCGCACTTGATCAGGACGCTTTTCATGGAAGCCTTTCCGGATGCCGGACCGGCGGCCAGATTAAGTGCCGCGGGCGCTCATGGACAAGGCCGCGGCCGCATGGCTGCCCCGGCGCGCGGCCGGCCGAAAAGCCCATGGGCGGGATTCCGTGAATCCCGCCCACCGAAGTCCGGCAGCCGCCGTATGGACGTCGCGCTCTATTCGGCCGCCACCGCCGGTTTGACCGGCTGCTCGGCCACCTCCTCGACCTGCGGCTCGATGCGGCGCTTCACCAGCCGGTCGATGCGGTCGAGATAGAGATAGACGATCGGCGTGATGTAGAGCGTGAGCAGCTGCGACAGCAGCAGCCCGCCCACCACCGCAACGCCGAGCGGCTGGCGCAGCTCAGCGCCGGCGCCGGTGCCGATGGCGATCGGCAGCACGCCGAACACCGCGGCGAAAGTCGTCATCATGATCGGCCGGAAGCGCAGCAGCGCGGCCTCGCGCATCGCAGCTTCGGCCGACAGCCCGACGCGCCGGCGCTCGATGGCGAAGTCGATCATCATGATGGCGTTTTTCTTCACGATGCCGACCAGCATGACGATGCCGATCATGGCGATGACCGTCAGCTCCATACCGAACAGGATGAGCGTCAGCAGCGCGCCGATGCCTGCGGACGGCAGTCCCGAAATGATGGTGATCGGGTGGATGAAGCTCTCGTAGAGAATGCCGAGCACCACATAGGCGGCGAAGATCGCGGCCAGCAGCAGGATGCCCTGCCCTTTCAGCGACTCTTCGAACACCTGGGCCGAGCCCTGGAAGCCGGTGGCGATCGACGCCGGCAAGCCCGACTCGCGCTCGATCTGCTTGATCGTGTCGACCGCCTGGCCGAGCGAGAATCCGGGCGCGAGGTTGAACGAGATGGTGACCGACGGCTGCTGGCCCTGGTGATTGACCTGCAGCGGTCCGACCGAGGGCACGAGCTTCGTCACCGCGGTCAGCGGCACCGGCTGACCCGCGGCGGTCTTCAGGTAAAGCCGGTCGAGCACCGCGGGGCTGGTCTGATACTCCGGCATGCTCTGCAGGATGATCTGATAGTCGTTGGACGCGGTGAAGATCGTTCCGATCTGGCGCGATCCGAATGCGTTGAACAGCTCCTGCCGGATCTGCTCGACGGTGATGCCGTAGACGGCGGCCTTCTCGCGGTCGACCTCGACCTTCATCTCCGGGTTCCGGATGTTCAGGTCGGTGGTGACGTCGCGGAGGCCCTCGGCCCTGGCAATCCGGTCGCGCAGGGCCGGCGCGACGTTATAGAGCGTGTCGGTGTCGCTCGATTGCAGCGTGTACTGGAATTCGCTGCGCGCCATGCGCGCCACGATGCGGATGTTCTGAATGTTCTGGAAGAACACCCGGATGCCGGGATCCACGTTCGCAGTGCGGCGCAGACGCTGGATCACCGCGGTCGAGGATTCCTTGCGCTCGCTGCGCGGCTTCAGCACCATGAACATGCGGCCGTAATTGGTGGTCGCGTTCGGGCCGCCGGCGCCGACCGTCGAATTGACCGACTCAACCGCGGGGTCTTTCAAGATGATCGCGGCGATGCGCCGCTGCAGTTCGGCCATGGCCTGGAAGGAAATATCGGCCGGCCCCTCGGTCGTGGCCGCAATGAATCCGGTGTCCTCCGCCGGAAAGAAGCCCTTGGGAATGACCATATAGAGCCACACGCTGCCGGCCAGCGTGGCGAAGGTGACCCCGAGCATGAAGCGCTTGTAGGCGAAGGCCAGGTCGAGCGTGCGCTCGTAGGCGCGGATCATGCCGTTGAACATCGCCTCGAACGCGCGCAGCACGATGTTCTGCTTTTCGTGCGGGTCGTGTTCCTTGAGCACGCGCGCGCACAGCATCGGCGTCAGCGTCAGCGACACGAAGCCCGACACCACGATGGCCACCGAGATCGTCACTGCAAATTCGCGGAACACGCGGCCGACCATGCCGCCCATCAGCAGCACCGGGATGAACACCGCGATCAGCGAGAACGTGATCGAGATGATGGTAAAGCTCACCTCGCGCGCGCCCTTCAGCGCGGCCTCGAACGGGCGCATGCCGCCTTCGATATGGCGGGCGATGTTCTCCAGCATCACGATGGCGTCGTCGACCACGAATCCGACCGAGAGCGCCAGCGCCAGCAGCGTCATGTTGTTGATGGAGAATCCGAGCGCATACATGGCCCCGAAGGTCGCCACTATGGACACCGGGATCGCCAGCGCCGGAATGAACGTCGCCGACGCCTTGCGCAGGAACAGGAAGATCACCAGCACTACGAGAACGAAGGCGATGCTCAGGTGCATCTGCACTTCGAGAACCGAATCGCGGATCGACAGCGAGCGGTCCATCAGCACCGCGAGTTCGATCGCCGCCGGCACCTGTGCGCGCAGCCCCGGCAATTGCGCTTTCACCGCGTCGACCACCGCCACGGTGTTGGCGTCGGGCTGGCGCTGGATCGCGAGGATCACGGACCGCGTGCCGTTGAACCAGCTCGCAATCTTGTCGTTCTCCACGCTGTCGATGACGCGCGCGATCTGATCGAGCTGGACCGGCGCGCCGTTACGATAGGCCACCGTGATCCTTCGATAGTCTTCCGCCTTTTCGAGTGCGCCCGAGGCGTTGAGCGTCATAGTCTGTTTCGGTCCGAATATCGTCCCGACCGGCGTGTTCGAGTTGGCCCGCGAGACCGCGGTGCGGATGTCGTCGAACGAAATGTTCCGCGCCGCGGCCTCCACGGGGTCGACCTGGATGCGCACCGCGAATTTCTGCGCGCCGTAAACCTGCACCTGGGCTACGCCGGGAAGTTGCGAAATCTGCTGCGCAATCGCGGTTTCTGCGTATTCGTTGACCGTCGAAAGCGGCAGCGTGTCGGACCGCACGCTCACGAACAGGATCGGGAAGTCGCCCGGATTGAGCTTGCGGAAGAACGGCGGCGTGGTCATCTCCGGCGGCAGCCGGCGCGCCGCGGTCGCGAGCGCGGTCTGCACGTCGAGCGAAGCGCCGTCGATGTCGCGGCCGAGGTCGAACTGAATAGTGATCCGGGTCTGGCCTTGCGTCGATTCCGAGGTCATCGACGTGATGCCCGAAATCGTAGAAAGCTGGCGCTCGATCGGCGAGGCGATCGACGACGCCATGGTCTCAGCGCTGGCGCCCGGCAGCGTCGCCTGGATGGACAGCGTCGGGTAGTCGACGCGCGGCAGCGCGGCCACCGACAGCAGCCGGTAGCCGAAGATGCCGAACACGATGAGCGACGCCGTTATCAGTGTCGTCAGCACCGGGCGGCGGATACAGGTTTCCGAGATCGACATCGTCAGGACCCCACGTTGGCGCGGCGGGGCGCCACACGTGAGCCATTGGTGAGCCGCAGATGGCCGTCGGTCACCACGGTCTCGCCGCCTTCAAGACCGCCTTCCAGGACTGTTTCGTTCTGCAGAGTGCGCGCAACCTTGACCGGCTGCACCTTCGCCACGCCGTTGGCGACCACGTAAACATATGCGCCGGTCTGGCTGACCTGGACCGCGGTCGGCGGCACCGTCACCGCCTCCTCTTCGCGGAACGTCAGGCGCACCCGCACCAGCGTTCCGGGCCACAGAATTTCGCCGGCGTTGGGCATGGTGGCCCGCACCGGGACTGTGCCGGTCGAGACGTCGACCAGGTTCTCGATCATCGACACCTGGCCGTCGGCGTGGCGCTCCTCGCCCGGAACGATCGCCCGGACCGTCGCGGTTTCAGCGCCGAGCGCCGCGCGCAACGTCGGCAGCGAGGTCTGCGGCAAGGCGAAGGTCACGTAGATCGGCGCGGTCTGGATGATGGTGGCAAGCGGCGCGGTGTCGGCGGGCCGCACGAAATTGCCGATCTTGACCGCGGCCATGCTGGCGCGCCCGGAAATGGGTGCGCGGATGGTCGCGTAGCTGAGCTGAACCTTCAGATTGTCGAGCTTGGCCGAGTTGGCGCTGACCGCGGCGCTCCACACGTTGACCTGGGTCCGGGTGTTATTGAGCGTGACCTGGGTCGCTGCGTTCTTGGCGACCAGTTCGGTGTAGCGCTCCAGGTCGCGCTGGTTCTGCTCAAGTTGCGCCCTGGCGCTGGCGAGTAGGCCGTCGATTTCGCGGATCTGCGCCTCGATGGCGCGCGCGTCGAGCGTGAAGAGCAGGTCGCCCTGCTTGACCATCGCGCCATCGCGGAAATGCACGGCGGTGATCTCGGTCTCCAGGCGCGACTTGATGGCGACGCTGGCGATCGGGGTGACCGTGCCCAGGAGTTCGATCTGGACCGGCACGTTCTTCTTGGCCGCAACCGCAGTGACCACGGGTACGCCGCCACCGCCCTGCCGCGGGCCCTGCGCCACCGCCCCCTTCCCGCTGAACGGGCCGCGCCAGAGCGCGACGGCGCCCACGATCAGAACAACCGCCGCCACCCCCAAGACCAGGGCTCGTTTTGTCATCAGTCCTTATCGGTACGGATTCGATAATTCGATCCCGTACTCCCTTCTTGGCGCCCCGGCTTCCAGCAGTCCCGCTTCGTACGTGTTTATACGAATTTTAGCATAGCCCATTTCGGGGTGCATCCGTCTCCCAGCTTTCTTAGAACACCGCAATCGCCGGATTGCTCCAAATCCTTCCGGCAAAGGCAGAACTCGGGCATGGTGGTTAATCCCGCCCACCGGCTTTCGGACATGCGCATCGCCACCTGGAACGTGAATTCGGTCAAGCAGCGAATCGACAGCCTGACCGCCTGGCTCGCCGAGCGCTCGCCGGACATCGTCTGCCTGCAGGAAACCAAGTGCGTCGACGACGCGTTCCCGCGGGAGCCCATCGAGGCCCTGGGCTACAACGTGGCCGTGCATGGCCAGAAAACCTTCAACGGCGTCGCGATCCTGTCCAGGTTCCGGTTCGACGAGGTCACCCCGCGGCTGCCTGGCGACGCGGCCGACGAGCATGCCCGCTTTCTGGAGGCCACGATCTCCACAACGCGCGGCGTCCTGCGCGTGGCGTCAATCTACCTGCCCAACGGCAACCCACCCGATACCGAGAAATATACATATAAACTCAAATGGATGGATCGTCTTATTAAATATGCAAATGAACGACTCGATCTGGAAGAGCCGCTGATCCTGGCGGGCGACTATAACGTCATCCCCACCCCGCGCGACGTCCACGATCCCGCAGCCTGGAGCAAGGACGCACTGTTTCTGCCGCGGACAAGGGAGAAGTTCCGGGCCCTGACCCATCTCGGACTGACCGACGCCATCCGAGCCGTCAGCGACGATCCGGGCCACTTTACGTTCTGGGACTACCAGGCCGGCGCCTGGCCGAAAAACTGGGGCATCCGGATCGATCACCTGCTGCTGTCGCCGCAGGCCGCCGACCGGCTCTCCGGAGCCGGCATCGACAAACACGTCCGCTCCTGGGAAAGGCCGTCCGACCACGTTCCGGTCTGGGCGGATCTGGCGATCGACCCGGAGTGAGCCGCGGCCGCTACTGGCGGCGGCCTTCGACCCAGCGCTGGATCAAGATCAGGGCCAGCGCGCGCTCGTCGTCGCTCGCCTGCTTCAGCGCCGTTTCGCGCAGTTCCGCGATCCACTCCACCTTGCCGCCCGGTCCGTCGGAGGCGACCGTCAACCACATCAGACCGGACGCGCGTTGCCGCATGCCGTGCTCGCCGTGGAACAGGATGCGACCGAGCAGCGCCTGGGCCTTGTAGTGGCCCTTGTTGGACGACAGCAGCAGCCATGGCACCGCGCGCCGCGCATCGCGGTCCACGCCCTGCCCCTCCACGTACAACCGTCCGAGCTGATACTGCGCTTCAGGATCGCCGAAATACGACGCCGCGTGAGCGAACATCCGCCGCGCCCGGTCGGGGCTCGGTGCGACCGCCGTGTTGGGAATCCCGTCGAGATAGTAGTGGCCGAGCGCGACGAAGGCGTTGGCCACGAAGCGCGCGCGCGGGATGCCCGGATGCACATCCGCGTGGGTGTCGGCAAACTTCTGGAAATACTCGAAAGCGCGGTAGTCGTTGCGCGGAACGCCGTCGCCTTCGGCGTACATGCGCCCGAGCTGCCACATCGCAAATCCGTGCCCGTGCTCGGCAGCGTATTGCAGCGACATCAGCGCGCGCATCTTCTGGCCGGTCTTCAGTGCCTCGGTCGCGGACCGGAACGCATCGACCGGCGACTGCGGTGCGGCCGCACCGATCGCCAGATCGGTCGACGGCGTGCCGTCGAGCGAACGCGCGGGCTCGAACCCGAACGCGAGCCCGACCACCGCGACGCCGATGAAGGTTCTAGATACGCGCATTGCAAACCGTCTCAACGGCGTCAGTGTCGCGGACGTCCCTGGCCACATCGCGGCCGGCCGGCCGCAAATCCGCGGCACAACGTGTCCTTTTGAAGACGCGGCGCCGTAAGCCGGACTGGGTTTCAGTGGTCGCGTCCATCGACGTTCCAGGTCGCTTCCAAGCTCACGTCTGCGGTCACTTGGGGCCCGTCCGCCGCTATCCCCCCGCGGGATATTGCATGCGGATTATCTCGCGTCCTGCCGCGGCCCGATCCGGCCGGAAAACCGGAAATGTCGCAACGGCTTGGGGACGCCGTCTCGTCTCAAGGAAGGGTATGGCCAAATCGCGGCGCGGTGCGGCAGATCGTGGGATATGATTTAAAAGTTCTAGGATTGTTGCCGCCGCGCCACAGCCACCCTATCGCACCGCAGTGCCAAATGCCCGCAGCCAAACTCGACCGAGGGTTTTTCGCGCGAAGCGTGCACGAGGTTGCGCCGGAACTGATCGGGGCCACCCTCCTGGTGGACGAGGTCGGCGGCCGGATCGCCGAGGTTGAGGCCTATCACCACACCGATCCGGCTGCCCACAGCTTCCGGGGGCGCACGCAGCGCAATTCGGTCATGTTTGGCCCACCGGGTTTTGCCTACGTTTACCGTTCCTACGGAATCCACTGGTGCCTGAATTTCGTCTGCGAAGCGGAAGGCTCGGCGAGCGCGGTGCTGATCCGGGCAATCGAGCCGGTGCACGGGCTAACCAAAATGCGGCGGCGCCGTAGGCTGTCCGAAGAACGGTTGTTGTGCTCGGGTCCGGGCCGCCTCGCCCAGGCGCTTGGCGTCGGGCGGCTGCACAATGGGCTGCCGCTCGACCGCCACCCGTTCGAAATCTTCGCGCGCGAAAACGCGCCTGAGATTGCCACCGGCGTGCGGATCGGAATCACCAAGGCGGCGGAGTTGCCGTGGCGCTATGGGCTCGCGGGGTCGAGGTTCCTGAGCAAGCCGTTTCGGCAATTTCAGCCCGTCGTGCGAACCGCGTGACGGTCCTTGACGTCGGTGAACGTGATGGCTTTCGCCCGCTCGCGCGTATGGTCGAGATAGAACTGGTTTCGGGCGAGATACACCGGGTCGCCGTCGAGGTCGTCGGCGACGCTCAGTCCGTTGTCGGCGACAAACTTGGCAATCGCTTTCGGATCGTCGGAGGAAATCCAGCGCGCCAGCGCGAATTCGGCCACGTCCCAGAGAACTTCGAGGCCGTATTCCTCCTTCAGCCGCACTTGAAGCACGTCGAGCTGCAGCGGCCCGACGACGCCGACGAGCGCGGGCGAACCGTCGCGCGGGCGGAACACCTGAACGACGCCCTCTTCCGCCAATTGCTGCAGCGCCTCGCGCAACTTCTTGGCCTTCATCGCGTCCGGCAGCCGAACGCGGCGCAGGATTTCGGGAGCGAAGTTCGGCACGCCGACGAAGTTGATGTCCTCGCCTTCGGTCAGCGTATCGCCGATCGACAGGATGCCGTGGTTGGGGATGCCGACCACGTCGCCGGCGTAAGCGCTTTCGGCGAGCGCGCGGTCCTGCGCGAAGAAAAACTGCGGCGCGTTGAGCGAGATCGGCTTGCCGGTGCGCACCTGCTTGACCTTCATGCCGCGCGTGAGCTTGCCCGAGCACAGCCGCGCGAACGCGATGCGGTCGCGGTGGTTCGGGTCCATGTTGGCCTGGATCTTGAAGACAAAGGCCGTCATGTTCGGCTCGTCGGGCTCCACCGTGCGCTTGTCGGCCTTCTGGGCGCGCGGCGACGGCGCAAGCGCGCCGATGGCATCGAGCAGGTCGCCGACGCCGAAGTTCTTCAGCGCCGAGCCGAAGAAAACCGGGCTCAGGTGCCCTTCCCGGAACGATTGCAGATCGAGCTTCTTGCAGGCTTCCCGGACCAGCTCCAGCTCGCCCTCGATGGCGCCCGCGTCCAGGTTCGGATTGAGCGCGGCGACGTCCGCAATGCTCATCTCGCGCAAGGTGCCGGCCTTGCCGGCGTCGCCCTCGAGCAGGCGCACGCCGCCGCCCTCGATGGCGATGGTGCCGGTGAAGTCGCGGCCGCGTCCGACCGGCCAGTTCGCGGGCGTGGTGTCGAGCGCCAGCGTCTTCTCGATCTCGTCCAGCAGATCGAACGGGTCTCTACTTTCGCGGTCCATCTTGTTGATGAAGGTGAGAATCGGAATGTCGCGCAGGCGGCACACTTCGAACAGCTTGCGGGTGCGCGCCTCGATACCCTTGGCGGCGTCGATCACCATGACCGCCGAGTCCACCGCCGTCAGGGTGCGGTAGGTGTCCTCGGAGAAATCCTCGTGGCCCGGCGTGTCGAGCAGGTTGAAGACGTGGCCGCCGTATTCGAAGGTCATCACCGAGGTGACGACGGAAATGCCGCGCTCGCGCTCGATCGCCATCCAGTCCGACTGCGTGGACTTGCGGTTGCGCTTGGCCTTGACCTGGCCGGCAAGCTGGATCGCGCCGCCGAACAGCAGCAGCTTCTCCGTCAGCGTGGTCTTGCCGGCGTCGGGATGGGAGATGATGGCGAAGGTGCGCCGGCGCTCGATCTCGTCCGCCAAGGGCGAACGGTTGTGGCCGGCCCGAATAGGTGCGTTCATGGCGGGCTATTTACAGGGTGGCGTCCGCAATTCAAGGCTGAGATTTCGCCGGCCGGACCGTTGACCAATTTGGACCCTGCGATGACCATAATCCAATGCGATTCGAGATCCTGGGGCAGATTTCGGAGATCGAGACTTTCGCTACCGGCTCTGCCATCCGCGAAATCGTCAGGTTGAGACGGTTGTACGGTCGCGGCCGATGGCGGAAGCGCAAGGGCATCGCACGCGTCCGTTTGCCCGATGGCTCCGTTCAAATCGCTGAAGTACATTGGTATGAGGCTTCGGGGATCGGACGCAAGGAATTCAAGATCAAACGGCTTTTGTGAAGCGCACGACATGGCAAAAACCCAGGCACAGCAGTTGGTCGTCTGCATCGATAACGAGGGTTATCCGGCCTCGCTCGAAAAGCGAAAGATTTACATCGCGCTTCGAGACGCCAAGGCCGAAGAGCATGGTCTCCTGCGGGTCGTCGATGAATCCGGCGACGATTATCTCTATCCAAAATCGCATTTTCGTTCGATTGCATTGCCGGACGCCGTGCGGAGAGCCGTGCTCGCCGCCTAACGGTTCAGCCGGAAACCCGGTTCGAACCCCAACTCCCGCTTCGCCTTCTCGACCGACACCGCGCCGTCGTCCTCGGCGACGTTGTAGACGCCGGGCGCGCCGCGCGTGACTGCGAGCAGCGCCGCGTGCGCGGCGGCGTCGACGTGCACGCAGCCTGAGCCTTTCGGCTCCGCGTACCAGGTGCCCGGCCCCCAGAACCTGCCGTAGCGCAGCACCACGCCGTCGATGCCGGGCGTGTGCAGCACCTTGTCCTCCAGCGCCACGACCGCAGCCACGCTCTTCTGCCGCTGCGGGCTTGAGTCGAGCGGATCGGTCTCGGTCCGCGCCCCCTGCCCCGGCGCGTAGTAGAACGAGACACTCTGGGCCACCACCCGCCGCGCGCCCGTGACGGAGGCCGCCGCCATCAGGTTCGCCGTGCCCTCGATCCGCAGCCGGGCGTTGGCCGCGAACTCGGCGGGCCGCGCCGACGGATCGAGTGTCTGCGGCAGATCGGTGAGCTGGTGAACCACCACGTCCGGGTAGGACGCCGCCATCGCCTTGAGCAGCGCGCGGGCGTCGTAGACGTCGGCTACCGCGGCGCGCACGCCGAGCGTTTCGAGCGCCGCCGCCTTCTCCGGCGACCGCGTGATGCCGGTGACGTTGTGACCCGCGTCGCGCAGCAGCGGAACGAGCCGCCGCCCGACAACGCCAGTGGCACCGGCGAGGAAGATGTTCATCGACGCCTTGTCAGCTCAATGCCGCCATCACCTGCGCGGTGTCGTAGAACTCGAAGAACTCCACCGCCTTGCCGCCCGCAAAACGCCACGAGTCGGCTTTGTGCGTCCACACCACCTTGCCGGTCTTTTTGTAGCGCCAGGCGCAGCGGCCGAGCATCACCACGCGGTCACCCTGCGCCACGAAATGCTCGGCGACGTATTCGATCATCTGCCAGTCCTGCTCGATCCCGGCGAAGTATTCCTTCAACGCATTCCGGCTGCGGTATTCGGTGAGATAGCGCGCGCCCTCCGGGCCTTGCGCCAGCGAGCCGAAGGCGATGTCGTCGGCGCAGATCGCAAGCCATTCGTCCGCGGACGCGCCAAGCGTATCGCTCCAACGCGCGTAGGCTTGCTTGAGGATTGCGACGTTGCGTGCCTCGTCGGTCATGGTTGGTCTCCCCCAACGGCAGTCTTCTTGTTGGGCGGCATAAAACCGCAACGCCGATCGAGTTGCAACGTCATCCGCCGCCGATGTCGAGCAGCGCGTACTCCGGCGGCACGCCGATCCGCAGCGGCACGCTGCTGGTGCCGAGGCCCGCGCTGACGAACATCGTGCGGCCGTTCTCCACAATCAAACCTTGGCTCCAGCGCAGCGGCGCCTTGCTGGAATTCATAATAACGCCGAGGCCCGGCAAACGAATCTGGCCGCCATGCGTATGGCCCGCCAGCGTGACGAACGGCCCCGCGGGCACATGGCCGAACCACACCGGGTCGTGGGCCAATACGATCGCGGGCCGCTGCGGCGACAGCCCGGCCAGCAGCGCATGGGCACGGTCCCGCACCACATGCGCATCGGGCACGCCGACGATATCGAGCGCCGCCCCGTCGAAGGTCACGGTCGCGCGAACGTGATCGAGCACGGCGATGCCGGCCGCCTCGAACGAGGCCGCGACCTCGCGTTCGCCGTAGGTGTAATCGTGATTGCCCAACACTGCGAAAGCGCCGAGCGGCGCTTCGATCCGCGCCATCGCACGCGCAACGATGTCCGGCGGCAGCCGCCCGCCGCCGAACGGCTGCATGTTGACGTAGTCGCCGCCGAGCAGCACGAGATCGGGCGCCATCGCGGCGGCTTCCGCAGCGATGGCGGCAAGCCGCTCGGCGTCGGCGGTGTGCGAGCCGGCGTGCAGATCGGTCAGAAATGCGATCCGCAAGGGCCGCGAGAACTTCGGCCAGCCCGGCGCCTCGATGCGCTGCCGCACCACGACATGCGGCTGGGCGCGGGCAAACGACGCAAGCCAGCCCTTGCCCGTACGGTCGCCGCCGAACGGCGGCCGCGCCGCCCTGCGGATCAGCCGCTCCGACAGCGGGCGGCGCTCGCTCACGCCACGCCTTGCAGCCGCTCCAGCGCCTCGACGATCTTGCGCCGGCGGCCGTCGGCCTCTTCGCGCTTCTCGCGTTCCTCCTCGACCACCTCCTCGGGCGCGCGTTCGAGGAATTGCGGGTTGCCGAGCTTGGCGTCGACGCGCTTGATGTCGGATTCGGCTCTCGCCATTTCCTTCGCGAGCCGCGCACGCTCGGCGTCGAGGTCGATCACGCCTTTAAGCGGCAGCGCCACCGTCTCGCCGCGCACCAGAAGCTGCACCGAGCCCTGCGGCGGCGCGGATGCGGCGGAAATGTCGGAGACACGCGCCAGCCGCTTGATGAAGTCGCCCCAGCGTAGCGCGCGGGCTTGCGTATCGGCCGATACGCCGGCCAGCACCAGCGCAAACTGCGCGGTGACGTTCATCTCGGCGCGCACCGAGCGAATGGCTGTCACAAGGTCCACCACCCAGCCGATTTCGGCTTCGGCGTCCGCGTCGTCGAGGCCGTCGAGCGCGGGCCACGCTGTCAGCACCAGCAGGCCGTCGCGCTTCGGACCAGGTGCCACCGCCCACAATTCCTCCGTGACGAACGGCATGAACGGGTGCAGCAGCTTCAGGATTTCGTCCAGCGCCCAGGCCGCCATGGCGCGGGTCTCGTCCTTCGCCGCGCCGTCGGGGCCGGTGAGCAGCGGCTTGGACAGCTCTACGTACCAGTCGCAGTAGACGTTCCAGACGAAGCGGTAGGCCGCACCAGCCGCCTCGTTGAAGCGGTACTGCTCGATGGCTTCCGTGATCTCGCGCGCGGCCTTGCCGGTCTCGTGCGCGATCCAGCGGTTGAGCGTCTCTTTCGCCGATTTCGGATCGAAGCCGGCCACGCGCGCCGCGCCGTTGAACTCGACGAAGCGCGCGGCGTTCCAGAGCTTGGTCGCGAAGTTGCGGTAGCCCTCGACGCGCTGGGTCGAGAGCTTGATGTCGCGGCCCTGCGCGGCCATAGCGGACAGCGTGAAGCGCAGCGCGTCGGCGCCGTATTCGCCGATCAGCGCCAGCGGGTCGATGACGTTGCCCTTGGACTTCGACATCTTGGCGCCCTTCTCGTCGCGGACGAGCGCGTGGATGTAGACGTCCTTGAACGGGATATCTTTCATAAAGTGCAGGCCCATCATCATCATCCGGGCGACCCAGAAGAAGATGATGTCGAAGCCGGTGACGAGCGTGGACGTCGGATAGAAGCGCTTGAGCTCCTTCGTTTCGTCCGGCCAGCCGAGCGTCGAGAACGGCCAGAGCGCGGAGGAGAACCAGGTATCGAGCACGTCCTCGTCGCGGGTGAGAAACGGCGCGCGCTTCTCGGAATGGCGCGCCATGTCCTGCGCCTGGTGCGCGCCGATCGCGCCGGTCTCCTGGTAATAGGCGAGCGCGCGCGACACCGCGTCGTCCTCTGTTTCGGCGACGAACACCTTGCCGTCCGGCCCGTACCAGGCCGGAATCTGATGCCCCCACCAGAGTTGGCGCGAGATGCACCACGGCTGGATGTTTTCCATCCAGTTGAAATAGGTGTTCTCCCAGTTCTTCGGCACGAACGTGGTCTTGCTCTCGCGCACGGCCGCGATGGCCTGCACGGCCAAGGCCCTGGCGTTCACGTACCACTGGTCGGTCAGATACGGCTCGATCACGACGCTGGAACGGTCGCCGTGCGGCACCATGTGGGTGTGCGGCTCGATCTTGTCCATCAGACCAAGCTGCTCCAGCCGCTCGACGATGGCCTTGCGCGCCTTGAAGCGGTCGGCGCCGTCAAGCGCCAGCGTCTCGTCGAGCGCGGGCGACGGCGGGACGTTCTCCAGGAACGCGCTGTTGTCGCGCAGATCGAGCTTGGCTTCGACATTGAGTACGTTGACCAGCGGCAGATGATGCCGCTTGCCGACGTCGAAATCGTTGAAATCGTGCGCCGGCGTGATCTTCACCGCGCCCGTGCCCTTCTCGGGATCGGAATAGTCGTCGGCGACGATCGGAATGCGTCGGCCGACCAGCGGCAGGATCGCATGCGCCTTGCACGCCACCAAGTCCTTGTAGCGTTCGTCGTCGGGATGCACCGCGACCGCGGTGTCGCCCAGCATCGTCTCGGGCCGCGTCGTAGCAACGACGATGTAGGTCGAGGGATCGCCAACGTCGAAGGTCTTGCCTTCGAGCGGATAGCGGATGTGCCAGAGATGGCCCCTGACCTCGACCTGCATCACTTCGAGATCGGAGATCGCGGTCAAGAGCTTCGGGTCCCAGTTGACGAGACGTTTGTCCTTGTAGATCAGCCCCTCGTTGTAGAGCGCGACGAACACCTTGAGCACGGCCTTGGACAGGCCCTCGTCCATGGTGAAGCGCTCGCGCGACCAGTCGCACGACGCGCCGAGCCGCTTGAGCTGGTTGACGATGGTGCCGCCGCTCTCGGCCTTCCAGGCCCAGACCCGCTCCAGGAACTTGTCGCGCCCCATCTCGCGGCGGCCGGGCTCCTGGCGCTCCATCAACTGCCGCTCGACCACCATCTGCGTCGCGATGCCGGCGTGGTCGGTGCCGGGCTGCCACAGCACGTCCTTGCCGCGCATGCGCTCGAACCGGCACAGGATGTCCTGCAGGGTGTTGTTGAGCGCGTGCCCCATGTGCAGCGAGCCGGTGACGTTCGGCGGCGGGATCACGATGCTGTAGGGTGGCGCGCCGGCGCGCTCGGGCCGTCCGGCGCGGAACGCGCCGGCCTGCTCCCAGGCCGCATAGATTCGGCCCTCGACCTCGGACGGAAGGTAGGTTTTATCGATCATTGCCGTTTGTCTTAGGTTTGCCGCGGGCTAAACACCCTGGATTCTCCGATGCTGTCAACGCTCGACGCCGTTTCTCGTTACCCGTCCCTGAAATGGGGCTGCGGGCGCTTGCCGCAACGGCGCCGGGCGCCGTGAGCCAACCGGACAATACCTCCGCTCCCGTCCCGGACCGCCAGCCCGGGGACGCCCGGGCCGCGAACCGCGCCATCGTGTTCCTGGCGTTCGCGGCCTTTGCGAGCCAGGCCATGGTCCGCTCGGTCGACAGCCTGCTGCCGCAGATTGCGGCCGACATCGGGACCACGGTCGGCATCGCGTCGATCGTGGTGACGGCCTATGCGCTGACCCATGGCACGGTGCTGTTCGTCATCGGCCCGGTCGGCGACCGGATCGGCAAGTACCGCAGCATCGCGATCGGCTGCGCGCTGGCCGCCGGCGCCGTGGCGCTGTGCGGGCTTGCGCAATCGCTGACGACGCTCACCCTCGCCCGCCTGCTGTCCGGCGCGTTCGCGGCCTGCATCGTGCCGCTCGGCATCGCCTTCATCGGCGACGTGGTGCCCTACGAACGGCGGCATCAGGTGCTGGGCAGCTTCCTCTCCGGCCAGATCACGGGCGCGCTGATCGGCCAGGCGTTCGGCGGCATCGTCGGCGATCACTTCGGCTGGCGCGTGGTGTTCTTCGCGCTCGCCGCGCTGTTCGTCGTCGCGGCCGCGATCCTGTTCTACGAGCTTGCGGTCAACCCGATCACGCGCTCCACGCAGCCGCCGGGCCGCAAGGGCCGGGGTCTCGTCGCCGACAACCTGCTGGTGCTGCGCGACCCATGGGCGCGCTTCATTCTCGCGGTGGTCGGGATCGAAGGCGCGCTGATGTGG
Source organism: Alphaproteobacteria bacterium (assembly GCA_016869215.1). GTDB lineage: Bacteria > Pseudomonadota > Alphaproteobacteria > Rhizobiales > Xanthobacteraceae > Z2-YC6860. The sequence continues at coordinate 24,709 of VGEP01000054.1, forward strand.
GGCATGTATGCCTACGTCGGCGCGGACCTGCATTTGCGGTTCGGGCTGTCGTTCACCGCCGTCGGCATCGTAGTCGCGGTGTTCGGCATCGGCGGCATCGCCTATTCGGCGTCGGTCCGCCCGATCACGACCGCGCTCGGCCCGATAAAAATGGCCATGCTCGGCGGATTGATCATGGCAGGCGCGTATCTCGTGCTCGCGGTGCAGCCGGTGTGGTGGTTCGCGCCGCTCGCGACCGCGGCGCTCGGCTTCGGCTTCTACATGCTGCATAACACGCTGCAGACCGCTGCGACGCAGTTGTCGGCCGAGGCGCGCGGCACGGCGCTCGGCCTGTTTGCTGCGATCTTCTATCTCGGCCAGAGCGCGGGGGCGGCGCTGGCCGCTCCGATCGTCGACCGCTTCGGCGCGCCCTATGCCTTCCTCGCCTGCGTCGTCGGCATGCCGCTCACGGCATACTGGTTCACGCGCGCGCTGACGCGGCGGGGCAAGCCATAGCGATCGCGGATTGGGAAACGGGCGTCAGCCGCGCCCGCGCGAGACACGCTCGATTTCGGCCTTCACGATCCGCTCGACCAGGCCAGGAAGGTTGTCGTCGAGCCAGGACTTCAGTAGCGGCCGCAGCATTTCCTTCACGAGATCTTCGAGCGTGCGCGCGTTCTGGATCAACACGGTCTGCGCGAGCGTGTTGAACGCGGAATCGACCGAAGCCGCGGTCGCCGACGACATGATGCGCTCCGGCGCGGGCGGCGGCGGCGCGGGACGGGGCGCGGGTTGTGGCGGTTCCGGATTTGCCGGCGCGTCGGTGAAGATGACGTCGGACTGACCGTCGATGGTGTGGAAGTCGTTGCTTCCGCCGGGCGCGGCCATCGACTCGGTCAGGTCGAGCACGTCGCCGGGCGGCGCATCGAGGCTCGCCATCATTGCGTCGACGTCCTGCTGAACCGCGGCCGGCGGCGGCGGAGGAGGCGGCGCGGCGGGACGCGGCGGCGGAGCCGGGCGTGCAGGCGGCGGCGGAGGTGCTGCAGCCGGACGCGGCGGGGGTTTGGCGCTTTCGTCGTCGGCGATGATACGGCGGATGGAGGCAAGGATTTCCTCCATCGAAGGCTCTTGCGCCTTGGCCGATTGGCTCATTGCAACCCCGCCCGATCGCCGCGGCGCGGCCTGGAATCCAGGCAGCCGCAGCGAATCATTGCCGCAACGCCGATATGTACACGGATTCGAAGCCAGGATGGACCGGAAGTTCGATCCAAACCAAAGCGTTGTGGATACTTGGGCTCCGAGACGCGGGTGGGCTTCGAGGCGCGGGCGCGCGCGGCGATCACCGGCCGTCGGGCGTGCGCAGTCCGAACCAGCTGTCCCGCACCTGTCGGTAATGCACGGTCGGGTCATAGACCGGCACGCCGAGCCCCAGAACCTGCGCCGAAAGCCGGCCGGAAGCCGAAAGCAGCGTATAGGAAGCCACCACGCGGTCGCGCTGCGCCGTAACCAAGGCAACGCGGGCATTCACCAGTTCCTGCTGGGCGTTGAGCACGTCGAGCGTGGTGCGCTGCCCAACGCGCGCCTCCTCTCGCACGCCGTTGAGCGCAATCTCGGCGGCGGTCACCTGCGCCTGCGTCGCCTGGATCTGCGCCTTCGCGGCTTCGAGCTGGCCCCAGGACTGCACGAAGCTCTGCTGAGCCTGATCGCGTGCGGTATCGAGATCGATTCGCCGCTGCGCCAGCGTCTCCTTGGCCTGGCGCACCGTCGCGTACTCGGACCCGCCCTGATAGACGGGCACGTTGAGCTGGCCCGACACCGAGCCGTTGAAGCTCTCCAGGCTCTGCAGCGACGAGTTCGATCCGTACTGCTTCTGCGCGCTGCCGACGAGGTTGAGCGTCGGGTGCAGCGCGCCCTCGGCAATCTTCACCTGGAACTGCGCCGAGTCGATGTTGAACATCGCGGTGGTGACGGAGGGATGCTGCGCCCGCGCCTGGGAGATGCCCTGCGGCAGCGTGCGCGGCGACAGGCGGTCGACGGGGCTGCCCGCGGTCAGGCGGCCGGGATCGACGCCGATCACCTGACGATAGGCCGCGCGCGAAGTGGTCACGTTGGATTCGGCGCTCAGCATCGACGAGCGACCGGCGGCCAGGCGGGATTCCGACTGCGCCACATCCGTGCGCGTCACCTCGCCGACGTTGAAGCGATCGCGGGTCTGCCGCAGCTGCTCCTCGAGCACCTCGACGTTGCGGCGCTGCAGGTCGAGGATCGCGGTGTCGCGCAGCAGGTTCATGTAGGCGGTGACCGCCGACAACAGCACCAACTGCTCGGTCAGCCTCAGGTTCTCGCGCGCCGACGAAACCTGGCTTTCCGCCTGCCGGGTGCGGTTTCCGGTTTGGAACCCGTTGTAGAGGTTCTGCGTGACGGTGCCGCCGTAGGTCTGCACGGCGTTGTGACCCGACGAACTGCTGTAGGAGGTGGCGCCGGTGGCCGACGTGGTCCTCGACAGAGTGTCGATATAGGTCTCGGCGATGCTCGCGCTCAGGCTGACCCGCGGCCGATAGCCCGAAAGCGCCTGCGGCACGTTCTCGTCCGCGACGCGGACGGCCGCGCGCTGCGCGTTGAGCGACGGGTTGTTCTGATAGGCCTGGATCAGGGCGCCCTGGAGCGTTTCCGCCGACGCAGGCGCGGCCGAAAGCGCAAGCGCGCCCGCCGCCGCCAAAGCCCGACGCAACCCGCCACCCGACAATTGAAATATGTTACGGACGCGCACCTGCACGCACCTCGCACCGCATCACTGCTAACGACAGCGCAACGCCACGCAACCAAACACGCGCCGTCCGGCAAACGACCGGACCCGCCAAGACGGCCAGCTTATGGGTCTTGCAAACCCATGGATATCCCCACAGGCCCAATCATGCACAGGTATGCGGAATTCCGGAGCGCCGCGCGGCTCCATCGCGGCGCGAAACACGTCAAAAAACGAACGCGGGAACCCTGGCAAAGCCCGGCAGCAGCGGCGCCGCGGCATCGAAGATCGGCCGGCCGCTGAGTTCCCCCTCGATTCGCCGGTACAGCATGGCCTTGGCCCCCGCACCGCGCCCGAGCACGCAGACCAGACGGCCGCCATCCTTGAGCTGGGACAGCAACGCGGACGGCACATTTTCCGTCGCTCCCTGGAGCACGATCGCGTCGTAGGGCCCGGCCGCAGGCCAGCCGCGGTCGAGCGGCCCCGCGACGACCTTGGCGTTGCCGATGCCGAGCCCGGACAGGGCCAGGGACGCCTGGCGGACCAGGGCTTCGTCCTGTTCCAGCCCGACCACATGTGCCGCAAGGCGCGCGAGAACCGCGGTGGAGTACCCGCTGGCACAACCCAGATCGAGCACGCGGTCCCCCTCGCCCACTTCGGCCGCCTGGATCAGCTTGGCGAGCACCATCGGCTTGAGCAGATGCCGCGCCGCACGGCCGGGCTCGCTGACGTTGGCGTCGAGATCGAGATAGGCAAGCGACGCCTTGTCTTCCGGGAAAAAGCGCTCGCGCGGCAGTTCGAGCATGGCGCCGAGCAATCTCCGGTCGGTCACGTCGGCGGTGCGGACCTGACCGTCTACCATCATGCGGCGCGCCGCGGCGAAGTCGAGCATGCGTTTTCTCTCGCGCGAAAGCGCCGGACTCTTGCGGCAAGGGGCCGCAAAAGGCAAGCGAGCGCGCGTGGTTGTGCCGAGTTGTCGGACGCCGGGCCCTCCTATATAGCGAGGATCGGATGGCCACGTGGCGGAGTGGTTACGCACCGGTCTGCAAAACCGGGTACGCCGGTTCAATTCCGGCCGTGGCCTCCAGTCTTCGCTGCTCCGCAGCTTCGGCTGGCAAGCCACCCGAGTACGAAGGCTGCCCGCCGTAGCTTTAGAGCGTTTCACGTTTTGACGGAAGCGTATCCTGCGTTGGCGAAGTATGCGCTGCATTCGCGGGAGCCGATGGTCGTGACGAGGCTGCCGATGTGACGCCAGACGTCGTCGACGGTGCGTTTCTGC
>VGEP01000055.1 GCA_016869215.1 Alphaproteobacteria bacterium
TTTGAACTCCCCGGAAAACCGTCTCCGCGTCCTCATGGTGGATTATCCTTCGCATCGGCGAATCCACCTTAACCGCCTGTCTCAGGAAGTGGGACCACCTCAGACAGGCGGGTTTCGATGTCGATACTGCGTATCAAACAGACTGGCGCGGCGGCAGACCGTAAGGTTACATATTATCGCGCTATATTGATGCAGGTTGTCGCGATCGTTGCCGGTTTGACGCTGGCGACGGAATCGGTTGCCGATGTCGTCGTGGGCGCGACGCGCAAGATCGAAATTCCGAAGCAGGTCAATCCGACCGGCGACCAGTTGCGGGCGGCGTATCGCCGCCCCAAGTCCATCCCGTTCCCGGCCGACAACCCGTACACGGCCGAGAAGGCCGCGCTCGGCAAGACGCTCTATTTCGATACGCGGCTGTCGCAGGCCAATCTTTTGTCGTGCGCGTCATGCCACAGCCCGGCGTTTGGATGGGGCGACGGCCAGCCGACCGGCGTCGGCCATCTGATGAAGAAGCTGGGGCGCCGGTCGCCGACCATCGTCAACGCAGCTTATGGCGCGATCTTCATGTGGGACGGGCGCGCGGACACGCTCGAGCAGCAGGCGCTCGGGCCGATCCAGGCCGATGTGGAGATGGCGCTGCCGCTGGACCAGCTGCTGGCGCGGCTCAAAGGCATCAGGGAATACGGCCCGCTGTTCGAGGCCGCATTCCCCGGCGAAGGCATCACGCCCAAGAACATCGCCAAGGCGATTGCGACCTATGAGCGCACCGTGATCTCCGGCCGCGCGCCGTTCGACGCCTGGATCGAGGGCGACGAGCGCGCGATTTCGGACGGCGCCAAGCGCGGATTCGCATTGTTCAATGAGAAGGCCCAGTGCAACACGTGCCATAGCGGCTGGAACTTCACCGACGACAGCTTCCACGACATCGGGCTGAAAACCTCCGATGTCGGGCGCGGAAAGTTCCTGTCGGAGGTGGTCAAGTCGATGCACGCCTTCAAGACGCCGGGTCTGCGCGAGATCACCCGCCGCGGCCCGTACATGCACAACGGCTCCGTCGCCACGCTCGAAGCTGTCGTGGAGCATTACAACGCCGGCGGCATCGACCGTCCGAGCCGCTCCGAAATGATCAAGCCTCTCGGGCTGACCGAGAAGGAAAAGGCCGACCTCATAGCGTTTATGCAAACGCTGACGAGCGACGTCGACCCCACCGTCGTACCAGTGCTGCCCCGCTAACCCCGCTAACGAAGGATTGGACCCATGAAGGGATTTAAACTGGCCGCCGCAGTCGCGTTCATGTCCGGCATTGCCGTCGCCTACGCCGCCGAACGGACGGTCGGCCAGAAGGGCAAGGTGTTTTCCGAGAAGGAAGTCACGCTCAAGAAGGGTGACACCATCGTCTTCGTCAACGACGACAACATCGCGCACAACGTCATGTCGACGTCCGCCGCAAGCAAGTTCAATCTGGGGCTGATCCAGCCCGGCCACTCGACGCCGGTCACGTTCAAGAACTCAGGCGAGGTGCAGGTCATCTGCGCCATTCACCCCACCATGAAAATGACCGTGAAAGTCGCGGACTAACGCCAACGAGCGGAAGGCTCCCATGTCGATACGATACAAGTTCTTGATGGCGTTCGGAGTGGTTTGCCTGATTTCGGCGGGCGTGGCGCTCTACAGCATTCATCAGCTCTCGTCGCTGAGCTCGCTGGTCGTGCGCCTCTACGACGGCCCGCTGATGACGATCAGCTACGCGCGGTCGGCGCAGTCGAACTTTGCGCAGGCGCGCTATGCCGTGGAAGCGGCGATCGTGCTGCGCGAGGGCATGACCGCCGAACGCATCGGAGCGATCGAAACCTCCATGAAGCAGTTTTCCGCCGACATGGCCGTCGTGGCCGAGCGGATGGGAAATGTCGCGGAGACGCAGGAGTCGATCGCCAAGATCCGTACCGGGGGCGACGAGTGGTACCGGATGGGCATGGCCTATCTGAAGCCGCCGCCCACCGGCCTGCGCGACCTGCCGATCCCGCAGGCGGTCATCGACAAGGGCCGCGCGGTCGGCACCGAGATCGAAAGTCTGGTCGAGAATGCTGCCGCTTACGGGTTCAACTACCGTTCCAGTGCAGAGACGGCCGTCGCGTCGATGCAGACCAATCTGATCGCCATCGCCGCGGCCACGGTTCTGGCCGGCCTGCTGCTGGCGTTCGGTTCGTCCTATACGCTGGTCCGTCCGCTGCGGGCGCTGACCGGCGGCATGAAGGAACTGGCCGACGGCAAGTTCGAGATCGTGCTGCCGGGCCTGGGCCGCAGGGACGAGATCGGCGAGATCGCCGGCGCGGTGGAGGCCTTCAAGGTGAAGGCCGAGATGAGGGCCGCCGAGGAGTCACGGCGTCAGCTCGACGAAATGGCCGAGCAGGAGCGCCGCACGGCCGCCGAGCGCGAGCAAGCCGATCTGGACCGCCAGCGCGGCGAGGAGGAGCGGTCGCGGCTCGACGAAGAGCGCCGCCGCGCCGACGAGGAACGCCTGCGGATTGCCGAGGAGCGCCGCCAGCATGCCGAGGTTCAGGCGCGGGCCGCGGTCGAACAGTCGAAGGCTATCGAGGTTCTGGCCGAAGGCCTGCGGCGGATGTCGGAGGGCGATCTGACCGTCCGCCTCGACGACTCGCTTCCCGAGGTGTACCGGCAGATCCGCGAGGACTTCAACGCCGCCGCTTCGCAGCTCGACCGCACGATCGCGTCGATTGTCGCTGCGACGCGCGAAGTGACCAATGCCTCGACCGAAATCGCGGGCAGCACCACCGACCTGTCGCTGCGCACCGAGCAGCAGGCCGTAAATCTCGAACGCACCTCCGCGTCTATGGAGGAGATCGCGACCACGGTGAAAAAGAACGCCGAGGACGCTCAGACCGCCAATCAGTCGGCCGGCGAGACGCGCGCGGTCGCCGAACGCGGCGGATCGGTGGTCGGCGAAGCGGTGCAGGCGATGGCCCGCATCGAGGAGGCCTCGCACCGGATCGGCGATATCATCGGCGTGATCGACGAGATCGCGCGCCAGACCAATCTGCTCGCGCTCAACGCCGCCGTCGAGGCCGCGCGCGCGGGCGAGGCAGGCCGCGGCTTCGCGGTGGTAGCGTCCGAAGTGCGGAGTCTTGCCCAGCGTTCATCGCAGGCCGCGAAGGATATCAAGGGCCTGATCACCGACAGCAACGGGCTGGTCAAGGACGGCGTCGGCCTCGTCAACAAGGCCGGTCTTTCGCTGGCGGAGATCATGGAGTCGATCAAGCGCGTGGCCGAGATCGTGGCCAATATCGCGTCGGCGAGCCGCGAGCAGGCCACGGGCATCGAGCACGTGAACGCCTCGCTCGCCCAGATGGATGAGGCCACCCAGCAGAACTCGGCCGTCGTGGAACAGAACGCCGCGACCGCCAAGGCGCTGGAGCAGCAGGCGCGGTCGATGGACGAGCAGGTGGCGATCTTCAAGGTCGCGGCCAACGATGCCGTCGCGCCGTCGCAGCGGGTCATGGCGCCGAAACGCGTCCTGGCGCCGCAGCCGTCTGCCGCGAAGGCCCAGCCGGTGTTGGCTTCGCCGGCGCGAGCGGACGCCAAACCCGCGCCGGCGACCAAGCCGCCGCAGGCCGCAAAGCCGCCGCAGGCCGCAAAGCCGCCGCAGGCCGCGGCCGCCCCCCATCGCAGCGTGAGCCGCGGTCCGGCGCGCGGCATGCAAACGGCGCTGGCGGCGGCGATTGCGGAGGACCCCGACTGGAAGGAATTCTAATGCGGCGCGCCCTCGGGGCGCGTCTGCGTGAGGTGCCTGAGCGGCCGCGGGGGCCGGGGGCAGGCAGCCGGGCCGCGCGCCGCAAAACGGTGTGCGGCCCGGAGTTTTTTAGCCGGACGAGCGGGTTTGTGCTCAGCGCGCCGCGGCGAGCGCCGCGAACCCGCGCTCCAGGTCGCCGATGAGATCGGCGGTATCCTCAAGCCCGACATGCAGGCGGATGCAGGGACCGCCGGGCGACCATCGGGTCGCGGTGCGCACCGCCGTCGCGTCATAGGGAATGGCGAGGCTCTCGTAGCCGCCCCACGACGCACCGATCCCGAACAGCGTCAGGGCATCGAGGAAGGCGTGGACCGCTTTCTCCGGCGCCGGTTCGAACACGACACCGAACAATCCGCAGCCGCCCGAAAAATCGCGCTGCCAGATGGCATGGCCCGGATCTCCGGGCAGCGCGGGATGCAGCACGCGCAGCACCTCGGGCCGGGCTGCGAGCCAGCGCGCAACCTGCAGCCCCGATTGAAAATGCCGCGCAAGCCGTACGCCGAGCGTGCGCAGCCCGCGCAGCGCAAGGTTCATGTCGTCGGGGCCGGCGCACTGGCCCGTCGCCAGCACCGTCTCCCTCAGCCGTGCGTACGCCGCAACGTTGGCGGAGATCGTCCCCAGCATGAGATCGCAATGGCCGCCGACGTACTTGCTGCCGGACTGGATCGACAGGTCGACACCGCGGTCCAGCGCGCGGAAATTGAGCGGCCCGGCCCAGGTGTTGTCCATCAGCACCAGCGCGCCGCGCGCGTGCGCCGCCGCGGCGATCGCGGGGATATCCTGCATTTCGAAGGTGAGCGAGCCGGGCGCCTCGGTATAGATTGCGCGCGTGTTCGGCTGCATCAGCGCGCCGATCCCGGCCCCGATCAGTGGATCGTAATAAGTCGTCGTCACGCCCCATCGCGCCAGCACCGTGTCGCAGAACTCGCGCGCCGGGCCGTAGCAGCTGTCGCTGACCAGCAGACGGTCGCCGGTCTTGAGCACCGCGAGCAGGGCGGTCGCGATCGCAGCCAGCCCCGACGGCAGAAGCGCAACGCCCGCGCAGGCCGGCCCTTCCAGCGCCTGGATCGCCTGCTCCAGCGCTTCCGACGTCGGCGTGTGGACGCGGCCATAGGCATATGGGCCGCGTTGGGCGAGATAGTCCTCGACCGTGGGATAGGTAATTGTGGCGGCGCGATAGACGGGCGGATTGACGTATCCGTGGTGGGCGAAAGGGTTTCGCCCCGCGGTGGCGAGCGTCGTATCCGGCTTAAGCTCGGGTTTGGCGGGACTTCCGCTCGAGGGCTTGTTCATCGAAGCAACTGCTTGAAGCTTGGGCAGTTATCGGGGCCCATCGGGCTCGCCGCAACCCCTTGACCTGTCTGCGCCCCCGTTCTGAGATGGCGTCAGCCTAGGGTGACAGAGCGGGAACCGCGGGCGTCCGCGCATCGTGCCGGACGTTCGACCCGTGTTTTTTTGGGAGATTTTCCGTGATGAAGAGCCTCGTTACCCGCATCGCGCTGGCAGCGGTTCTGGGCGTTGCCGCCTCGGCCGCGTCGGCCCAAACCCTGAACACCGTCAAGTCGCGCGGTGTCCTCAATTGCGGCTCCAACGGCACGCTACCGGGCTTTGGACTGCCCGACGCGCAGGGCCGCTGGACCGGTCTCGACGTCGATTTCTGCAAGGCGCTGGCCGCCGCCATCTTCAACGACCCGAACAAGGTCAAGTTCGTCCCGCTGACCGCCAAGGACCGCTTTACCGCGCTGCAGTCGGGCGAAGTGGACGTGCTGGCGCGCAACACCACCTGGACGTCCTCGCGCGATACCTCGCTCGGCCTGAATTTCACCGGCGTGAACTACTACGACGGTCAGGGCTTCATGGTGCGCAAGGCCCTGAAGGTGAATTCGGCGCTGGAGTTGAACGACGCCGCGGTCTGCGTTCAGCAGGGCACTACGACCGAACTCAATCTCGCGGACTATTTCCGCGCCAACAAGATGAAGCTGAAGACCGTGACCTTTGCGACCTCGACCGAGGCGCTGAAGGCCTACGATGCGGGCCGCTGCGACGCCTACACCACCGATGCCTCGGGCCTTGCGGGCGAGCGGCTGCGGCTGACCAACCTCAACGATCACATCATCCTGCCCGAGATCATCTCCAAGGAGCCGCTCGGACCGGTGGTTCGGCACGGTGACGACCAGTGGCTCGACATCGTGAAGTGGGTCCATTTCGCCATGGTCGGCGCGGAGGAACTCGGTATCACCCGCGCCAACGTCGACGACCAGGTCAAGTCCGAGAACCCGGACGTCAAGCGCCTGCTCGGCACCGAGGGCAAGCACGGCGAGGCGCTCGGTCTCACCAACGATTGGGCGTTCCGGCTGATCAAGCACGTCGGCAATTACGGCGAGTCGTTTGAGCGCAACGTCGGACAGGGCTCGCCGCTGAAGATACAGCGGGGCCTGAACGCGCTGTGGACCAAGGGCGGCCTGCAGTACGCGCCGCCGGTCCGCTGACCATCCGGCTTCCGGACCGATAAACGGAAGCCGATGAGCACGACGGCGACAGGAAGCCCCAGCGTCAGGCCCAAGGCGCCGCTGCTCTACAATCCGCGGTTCCGCAGCATCGCCTATCAGGCGGTGCTGTGCGCTGCGGTTGCGTTCCTGGCCTGGAGCGCATTCAACAATGCGGTCGACAATCTGACGCGTGCGAAGATCGCCTCGGGCTTCGGCTTCTGGGACGACATTGCGGGCTTCGACATCAGTCAGACGCTGATTTCCTATTCCACGACATCGACCTACGGCCGTGCCTTCTGGGTCGGTCTCCTCAACACCCTGCTCATCGCATCGATCGGCGTCGTCCTGTCGACGATCCTTGGATTTCTCATCGGCATCGCGCGTCTCTCGCGAAACTGGCTTGTTTCGCGGCTTGCCGGCGGATACGTCGAACTGATCCGCAATCTGCCGCTGCTGCTGCAACTGCTGTTCTGGTACAACGCCGTGATCGCGGCGCTGCCGGACCTGCGTGAAAGCGTTGCCATACCAGGCGGCGGGCTGCTCAACAACCGCGGTCTGTTCCTGCCCAAGCCGGCGTTTCTCGAAGGCGCATGGCCCGCGCTTGCAGCTCTCGTTCTGGGCATTGCCTGTGCCGTCGCCTACCGTATCTGGGCGAAGCGGCGGCAGGCGCGGACCGGGCAGCAGGCGCCGGTGCTGGCGGTGGCGCTCGGGCTGATCGTCGCCCTGCCGCTTGCGGTGTTTGCGGTTGCGGGCTTCCCGGTTGAGTTCGCCTATCCCGAGCGCGCGCGTTTCAACATCCGCGGCGGCATCGAGATTCTGCCGGAGTTCATGGCGCTGCTGTTCGGCCTTGTCACCTACACCGCGGCATTCATCGCCGAGGCGGTGCGCGCCGGCATCATGGCGGTGTCCAGGGGTCAGACCGAGGCGGCCTATTCGCTGGGATTGAAGCCCGGACCGACGCTGCGGCTGGTGGTCGTGCCGCAGGCGATGCGCGTGATCGTGCCGCCGCTCACCAACCAGTATTTGAACCTGACCAAGAACTCGACGCTCGCGGTCGCCATCGGCTATCCCGATCTGGTGCAGATTTTCGCCGGCACGGTGCTGAACCAGACCGGGCAGGCGGTGGAGGTTATCGCCATCACCATGGCGGTGTACCTGACGATCAGTCTCGGCACATCGCTTGCGATGAATCTCTACAACCGCCGCGTCGCACTGGTGGAGCGCTGACATGGCGGGGACCGCCGCAGCAGGCGTTCGACCGGCCTACGTCCAGGAGAGGCCGATCGCGCCGATGCCGCCGCCGAAGCGCACGTCGGGGGCATGGACATGGCTGCGCGAGAACTTGTTTTCGAGTCCGCTCAACACTGCACTGACGCTGCTGTGCGCCGCAGTTCTGGTCTGGATCGTGCCGCCTGCGGCCAGCTTCCTGGTCGTCGATGCGGTGTGGGTCGGCGCGGGACGTGCGGATTGCCTCGTGACGCCGGAGCGGCCGGTGATGGGCGCGTGCTGGGCTTTCGTGATCGAACGGCTCGGGTTCTTCACCTACGGCTTCTATCCGATCGAGGAACGCTGGCGGGTCGACGTGTTCTTCGCGCTGCTGGTGTCGGGCATCGTGTGGCTTTGCTGGCTCAATGCGCCGCGGCGCGGGCTCGGTGCGATCTATTTCTTCGTGATCGTTCCGGCGGTGTCCTACGTGCTGCTGCTCGGCTGGCCCGCCATCGGTCTGCCGCACGTCGAGACCACGCAGTGGGGCGGCATCCTGGTCACGGTTGTGGTCGCCTGGGTCGGGATCGTGGCCTCGCTGCCGCTCGGCATTGTGCTCGCGCTCGGGCGGCGCTCGCGAATGCCGGCGGTCAGGCTGTTCTCCGTGCTGTTCATCGAATTCGTGCGCGGCGTGCCGCTGATCACGGTGCTGTTCATGGCGAGCGTGATGCTGCCGCTGTTCGTGCCCGAGACCTGGTCGCCGGACAAACTGCTGCGCGCGCTGGTCGGCGTCGCCCTGTTCTCGTCGGCCTACATGGCGGAGGTGGTGCGCGCGGGGCTCCAGGCGATCCCCAAGGGCCAGTTCGAGGCTGCCATGGCGGTTGGCCTAAGTTATTGGAAAACAATGACGTTTATTATTCTTCCGCAGGCTTTGCGGGTAACGATCCCCAACATCGTCAACAGTTACGTCGCGCTGTTCAAGGATACCACGCTGGTGTTCGTGGTCGGCATCTTCGACTTCCTGCGCGCGATCGAGGCCTCGCGCGTCGACCCGCAATGGGCGACGCCGGTGACCAGCACCAGCGGCTACGCCTTCGCAGCGATCTTCTACTTCCTGTGCTGTTACGCGATGTCGCGCTACGCACGCGGCATCGAGACCCGCCTCGCGACGGGCGACAAGCGGTGAGGGGGACCATGGCCGACACCACGCCCGCGTTCCTGAAGCCGACGCAGCTCAACACCGAAGTCGCCGTCGACATGATCGGCGTACACAAGTGGTACGGCGACTTCCATGTGCTGCGCGACATCAACCTGCGCGTCGGCAAGCGCGAGCGCATCGTGATCTGCGGCCCGTCGGGCTCGGGCAAGTCGACCATGATCCGCTGCATCAACCGCCTGGAGGAACACCAGCAGGGCCGCATCGTGGTGGACGGCGTCGAACTGACCGACGACCTGAAAAAGATCGACGAGGTGCGCCGCGACGTCGGCATGGTGTTCCAGCACTTCAACCTGTTCCCGCATCTGACGGTCCTGGAGAACCTGACGCTCGCGCCGGTCTGGGTCCGCAAGATGCCCAAGCGCCAGGCCGAAGAGATCGCGATGCACTATCTGACGCGCGTCAAGATCCCCGAGCAGGCGCGGAAGTTTCCGGGCCAGCTGTCCGGCGGACAGCAGCAGCGCGTGGCGATCGCGCGCGCTCTCTGCATGAACCCGAAGATCATGCTGTTCGACGAGCCCACCTCGGCGCTCGATCCGGAGATGGTCAAGGAGGTGCTCGACACCATGGTCCAGCTCGCCGAAGACGGCATGACCATGCTGGTGGTGAGCCACGAAATGGGATTTGCGCGGCAGGTCGCCGACCGCATGGTGTTCATGGACGAGGGCCAGATCGTCGAGGTGAACACGCCAAGCGCGTTCTTCGACAATCCGCAGCACGAGCGGACCAAGCTGTTCCTGAGCCAGATATTGCATTGAGCCGCACGCCGGCTATGGCGGCATTGTCAGCGGCGCCGGTTCGGCGCAGTCTTGCGGCAAAGAACGACAGACTGCTGGGAGGTCCTCCATGCGCCGTATTCAATGCCTGCTTCTCGCCGCTGCCGTCGCGGTCGGCTCGCTTCCCGCGCTCGCCCAGACGTTCCCATCGCGGCCCGTGACCATGGTGATTCCGTTCCCGCCGGGCGGCAACACCGATATTATGGGCCGTGCGCTGCAGCAGGAACTGTCCAAGGCGCTCAAACAGACCGTCGTGATTTCCAACAAAGGCGGCGCGGCCGGCACCATCGGAATTCTCGACCTGGTGCGCGCCGAGTCCGATGGCTACACCATCGCGCTGTCGCCGAACAATCCGCTTACCGCACAGCCGCATCTGCAAAAGCTGCGCTACGGCATGGATACGTTCCGCTACATTTGCCTGACCTACTACACACCCTATGTGCTGATCGCCGGCCCCAAGGCGCCGTTCAAAACGTTCGCCGAGTTTGTCGCGTTCGCCAAGGCCAAGTCCCAGAACCTGGTGTACGGCCACCCCGGCGTTGCGAGCCAGCCGCACCTCGGCATGCTCACGGTGCTCAAGGCCATCGGCGCCGACGGGCTCGGCGTTCCGTTTCAGGGTGCGGGGCCGATGTCGCACGCGCTGCTCGGCGGCACGGTCATGGCCATCGCCGAGACGCCGGCGGTCGCCAAGGCCTCGAACCTGCCGGTACTCGCCGCGCTGGCCGACGCAAGGCTTTCGGCGCTTCCGGACGTTCCGACCATGAAGGAGCTCGGGTTTCCCGCGCTTGGCTTCACCGCGGGCGGGCTGATTGTGCCGGCGGCGACGCCGGACGCCGCGGCGCGAACGCTGGAGGCCGGTTGCGCCAAGGCGACGGCCGCGCCCGAATACAAGGCCATCGTGGAACGGCTCGGTGCCGAGCCGCGGTATCTGCCGGGCGATGCGTTCCGCAAGCTGTTCGAGCAGGATTCGGCCGCGAACGCGGATGCGATCAAGCGCGCGGGGCTCGGCGCCCGCTGAGCGCGGCCGTTCAACGCGCCAGCGGTCCGCTCGCCCGCTTCCAGGCGTCGATGCCGCCCTGGATGTGGCAGGCCGACGCAAGCCCTGCGTCCTGCGCCGCCTGCACCGCCATCGCCGAGCGCTCGCCGAAGGCGCAGTAGAACACCAGCCGCCGGCCAGTGGCCTTCGCCAGTTCGTGCAGCATGCCGCCGGTGCGGATGCTTTCCTGCAGCGTGGGATAGGGCACGTGCAGTGAGCCGGGGATGGTGCCGTGGCGCTCTCGCTCGTTGCTCTCGCGCAGGTCGACGAGCGCCGCGTCCGGCTTGCCGATGAGACTGAGCGCGTCGTCCGCCGAGACCGCCCAGCCGCGGCGCGCGATCTCCTCCTGGTGCAGCCCGACCTTCATGTTGGCCGGCACCGCGACATCCATCATCTTCGGATTGCCAAGCTTCAGGTTGGCCATCAGGTCGACGTACTGCTCGATCGACGTGACCTGGAGCCGCGGGTTGAACGCCTTCTCCTCGCCGATGGTGGAGACGGTGTCGCCCTTGTAGTCGTGCGCGGGATAGACCAGCGTCGCGTCCGGCAGCTTCAGCAGGCGGTTGAAAATCGAATCGTACTGCTGGCGCGCGTCTCCGTTCTGGAAGTCGGTGCGGCCGGTCCCGCGAATGAGCAGCGTGTCGCCGGTGAACACCCGGTCCGGCATGACGAAGCTGTAGGAATCGTCGGTGTGGCCCGGCGTGTAGATCACGTCGAGCGACAGCCCCTCGATGGTGAGCTTGTCGCCGTCGGCAAGCCGCATCGACACCACGTCGGCCTTGGTCTGCTCGCCCATGACGGTGATGCAATGGGTCTTGTCGCGCAGCGCGCCGAGGCCGGTGATGTGGTCGGCGTGCAGGTGGGTATCGACCGCCTTGACCAGCTTCAGATCGAGTTCGCGGATGAGCTGGAGATACCGGTCCACCTTCTCGATCACCGGATCGACGATCATCGCCTCGCCGCCGCGGCGGCTGGCGAGCAGATACGTGTAGGTGCCGGAGGTCTGGTCGAAGAGCTGGCGGAAGATCATGCGACCGATCCTGGTGCTGAATGCTGGCGAGACCGTGGCACCGGTTCGGCCCGTCCTCATCATCCCAAAGGATGATACTTCGGCCGCGGCTCATTCCTCGTAGACGAGCTTCCTGGTCATGCCGCCGTCCACCACGAAATTCGCGCCCGTGACGAAGCCCGATTTCTCGCGGTCGAGCAGAAAGGCGACGACCTCGACCACGTCCTGCGGCTTGCCGACGCGGCCGGCAGGATGCTGCATATGGTCGCGGCGCTTGAGCTTGTTGTACTCGGTGGTGGCGATCCAGCCGGGGCTCACGCAGTTCACGCGAACGTCGGGACCCATGCTGACGGCCAAAGCGTGCGTCAGTGCGACGAGCCCGCCCTTCGATGCGGCGTAGGTCTCCGTGTTCGGTTCCGACATCAGCGCGCGCGTGGAGGCGATGGTGACGATCGAGCCCTTGGAGACGCGCAACGGCCGGGCCGCCGCGCGCGCGAGCAGGAACGTTGCGGTCAGGTTGGTGTCGATGACGCGCCGCCAGTCGTCGAGCGTCAGCCGGCGGATCGGACGCCGGATCAAGACGCCGGCGTTCGATACCACCGCGTCGAGCCGGCCGAAGCGTTCGAGCGCGGTGCGGACCGCGGAGTCGGCGATCTCCTCGTCGGCCACGTCGCCCTCGACGGTCGCAGCCGAGCGTGCCCACGAGCGGTACTGCTGCACGAGGCGCGCTTTTGGCAGGTCGAGCGCGACCACGCACCAGCCGGCGTCGAGCAGATGATGCGCGATGGCGCGTCCGATGCCCTTGGCGGCGCCGGTGACGACTGCGACGGGTCGGGCGGGGCGCGCCATCGGTCTTGCTACTTTTCGACCGGCAGATCGGGCCGGCCGCCCCACTCGGTCCACGACCCGTCGTAGAGCCTTGCCGGCGCTTTGCCGATGGCGTCGAGCGCAAACCAGAGCGTCGCCGCGGTGACGCCGGAACCGCAACTCGTGATGATCGGTTTGTCGAGGTCAACGCCGCCGGCCTTGAACTTCTCCGCGATCCTGTCGGGTGCGATCAGCCTGCCGTTCTCGATCAGGCCGGTCACCGGCACATTGAGCGCGCCTGGCATGTGGCCGCCGCGCACGCCCGGCCGCGGTTCGGGCGCCTCGCCGCGGAACCGTTCGGCGGGTCTTGCATCGACGATCTGCGCCGATCGCTGCATCATCGCCAGCTGGATATCGGCGACGATGGCGACCTGTGACGTATCGAGCGTGGCGTTGAACTTCCGCGGCGCGCGCCTGGCTTCGCCCGCCTCGATGGGGCGCCGCTCGGACTTCCACCTTGGGAAGCCGCCGTCGAGGATGAACACGTTCGGGGCGCCGAACAGCCGCAGGGTCCACCACACCCGCGGCGCGCCGCCAAGACCCGCGCCGTCATAGACCACGATGGTGTCGTCGCGGCCGATGCCGAGTGCGCCGGCCTCTTTCGAAAATTGCGTCGCGCCCGGCAGCATGTGCGGCAGGTCGGTGGAATGGTCGGCGATGGCGTCGATGTCGAAGAACACCGCCCCCGGCACATGGCCGGCGAGGAACTCGGCCCTGGCATCGCGCTTGAGCGCGGGCAGGTAGAACGAGCCGTCGACCACCGTCAGGTCGGGTTGGCCGAGGCGGGCCGCGAGCCATTCGGTGGTGACGAGATTTTTGCTCGCGGGCGGACGGGTATCGGACATCGGGTTTCCACTCTGATGGGGGCGCACGATTGCAGGCGCAGCATCGCCAACGGGCAGGGCGGGCGCAACTGCGGTCTATCGTTCTCGTCAAACCGGCAAGCCCGGCCGCGGGGTCCGGCCCGCGACTCGCCGCCCGGCGGGGGTCAAATCAGCGCAATCCTGACCCGGCGGTTCTGCTTGCCCTTCTTTTCGACCTGGGTCACGCGCACCGCGCCGATCTCTGCGGTCGAGCGCACATGCGTGCCGCCGCAGGGCTGCAGGTCGAGGTCCGCGATCTCGATCAGCCGCACCCGGCCGGTGCCCATCGGCGGTTTGACGGACATGGTCTTGACCAGCCCGGGGTTGGCTTCGAGTTCGGCGTCGCTGATCCAGCGCGCCGACACGGCTGCGTCCTTGGCGATCATCTCGGCGAGCCGCGCGGTGATTGCGTCCTTGTCGAGGCCCGCTTCCGGGATGTCGAAGTCGAGCCGGCTTTCGGCCTCGCCGACCGAGCCGCCGGTGACCGGATAGGGCAACACGGCGGACAGCAGGTGCAGCGCCGTGTGCATGCGCATCCGCGCGTGCCGCAGCGGCCAGTCGAGCGTGACGCGAACCGTGTCGCCGGCCTCGACCGCGTGGGGAATGCCGTTGGCCGAATAATGCGCGATCTCGGTCTTGGCCGGATCGGTGTAGGCGACGTTCTCGATTGTGAGCGTCACGCCCGCGGATGTGGTCAGCATGCCGCGGTCGGCAGGCTGGCCGCCGGAGGCGGCGTAGAGCACGGTGCGGTCGAGCACGATTCCGCCGTCGGGGCCGATCGCGACGACCTTCGCCTCGCATTCCTTGAGATAGGAATCCTCGCGGAACAGGCAATCGGTCGCCATGGCGCCTCACGTCTTCTCGTAAGGAACCTTGATGTCGGCCTTGCGTTCCAGCCACGCCGGAACGGGCAGGTTCTTGGAGCGCATGAAGTCCGGATTGAACAGCTTGGACTGGTAGCGCGTGCCGTAGTCGCACAGCACCGTGACGATGGTTTTTCCGGGCCCCAGGTCGTTCGCGAGCCGGATCGCGCCCGCGACGTTGATGCCCGAGGAGCCGCCGAGGCAGAGGCCCTCGTGCTCCAGGAGATCGAAGATCACCGGCACCGCTTCCTCGTCGGGAATGAGATAGGGCCGTTCCACCTTGACGTCCTGCACGATCGGGGTGACGCGGCCGAGCCCGATGCCTTCGGTGATCGAGCCGCCTTCAGTGGCGACCGCCTTGCCGCTCCTGAACAGTTCGTACATGGCCGCGCCCTTGGGATCGGCACAGCCGATGACGATGCCCGGGTTCTTCTCGCGCAGGTATTGCGCGGTGCCGGCGAGCGTGCCGCCGGTGCCGACCGAGCAGATGAAACCGTCGACCTTGCCCTCGGTCTCCCGCCATATCTCGGGACCGGTGCTGAGGTAATGCGCGCGGCGATTGTCGAGGTTGTTCCACTGGTCGGCGAACAGCACGCCGTTCTTTTCGGTCTTGCGCATCTGCTCGGCGAGCCGGCGCGCGATGTGCTGGTAGTTGTCGGGGTTGCTGTAGGGCAGGGCCGGCACCTCGATCAGCTCGGCGCCGCAGAGCCGCAGCATGTCCTTCTTTTCCTGGCTCTGGGTGTTCGGGATCACGATGATGGTGCGGTAGCCGCGGGCGTTGGCGACCAGCGCCAATCCGATTCCGGTGTTGCCGGCGGTGCCCTCGACCACGAGGCCCCCGGGCTTCAGGTCGCCGCGCTTTTCGGCCTCCAGGATGATCTGCCGCGCCGGCCGGTCCTTGACCGAGCCGCCGGGGTTCATGAATTCCGCCTTGCCGAGGATGGTGCAGCCGGTCGCGGCCGACGCTCGTTCGAGCTTGATCAGAGGCGTATGGCCGATCGCCTCCACGATGCCGGCGCGGATATCCATGGGCTCACCAAGTTTGGAAAGCCGGACCCTAGTGGACCCCGGGCCCCCCGGCAAGGTCGCGCCGGGCATGGAAAAATCGTGCTTCGGACGGGGTTTGCGCGCGTAGAGCCGTGCGTCCGGGATGCCCGCCGCGGCGCGATCGTTCCCCGCAGCGCGCGCCCGGCGGCGCAGGCCTGCCGGCAAGGATATCGAAACCATAGGACGGCTGGAGATTCGGTCCCAGCCGGGCGTTCACGACTTATTACCCATCTAAGGCTAGGGATCGATGGGGCATTGGCTCTCCACGCCGCCCGCCGCTCGGAAGAAATCCATGGGACTCGACGTCAACACGCTTTTCCTGGTCACGATTTACGTCGAGGCCATGCTGGGGCTGTTGCTGCTCTTTGTGTGGGTGCAGAACGCCGTCATCCATGCGGTCGCGTGGTGGGGTTGCGCGCATCTCGTGCGCGCGGCGTCGGTCATGCTGTTCGGCATGTATGGGACGGTGCCGATCGCGATCTCCATCGATCTCGCCAACGCACTGCTGTTCACGTCGTTCGCCATCACCTGGACCGGTGCGCGCGTGTTCGACGGGCGCAAGCCGCACGTGCTCTACCTCGTCGCCGGCGCGATCGTCTGGCTGCTGGCGTGCCGCATTCCGTACTTTGCGGAATCGATGGAGCTGCGGATCCTGCTCAGCTCCGGCATCATCGCCGCCTATACTTGGGCGACCGCCTACGAATTCTGGTGCGGCCGCCGCGAGCCGCTGGTGTCGCGCTGGCCCGCGATTTTCATGCTGTTCGCCCACGGCGCGCTGTTTCTCCTGCGCACGCCGCTATCGCAGGTGCTGCCGTGGCTGCCGAGCGGGCTGGCGCTGGAAAGCGTCTGGCTGACGGTGCTGAGCTTCGAGGCGCTGCTGTTCACCATCGCCATCGCGTTCATCCTGCTCGCCATGGCCAAGGAGCGCACCGAACTGCGCCATAAGACCGCGGCGCTCGTCGATCCGCTCACCGGCATCGCCAACCGCCGCGCCTTCCTGGAGGAGGCGGCCATTCTCGGCCAGCGCCGCGGCGCCGAGGCGCGTCCGTCGGCCGTGCTGCTCGCCGACCTCGACCGCTTCAAGTCGATCAACGACCGCTACGGCCATGCCATCGGCGACAAGGTGCTGCAGGTGTTCGCGGACGCGGCCCGCGGCAAGCTCGGGCCATGCGATCTGATCGGCCGCCTCGGCGGTGAGGAGTTCGCGATCGTCCTCTACGACTCCGGCCGCGAAAAGGGGCTGGCCATCGCAGAACGCATCCGTCTGTCGTTCGAGAACGCGGCCATGGAGATCGACGGTTTGGCGGTGCGCGGCACCGTCAGCATGGGCATGGCGATTTCAGAGAGCGGCGCGCTCGATATCGCGGCGCTGCTGGCGCAGGCCGACGAAGGGCTCTATTGCGCCAAGGAGCGGGGCCGCAACCGCATCGAATTTGCGGGCCACGCCGAGCCGGATCGCATCCGATCTGCCGCCAAATCTCAGCCCGTACGGGCCGCGGCGCAGGGCGCAGCCTGACCGCGCTGCACTGCGGCCGGCTGTCAGCTCCGTCCAACTCGCCCTGGCGTCATGCGCCACAATCGGCCCTCAACGGTGCGTCGATCTGCTATGAAACGGCATGATCGAAAGTATCGAGCTTGCCAAATGCACGGGCTGCGGCATCTGCGACGTGGTCTGCCCTGCCGACGTCATACACATGGAGCCGCTGCCGGCGACTGAGGAACTGCCGGGGCTGTACAAAGTCACGTCGCTGCCGGTCATCAAGTTCCGCGAGCATTGCATCACGTGCTTCAGCTGCGAAATTTTCTGCCCCGAGGGCATCGTCGACGTGCATCCGTCGGTGAAGAACCGGCCGCGGCCGTGGTGATTGCGACAGGACGCGGGCCATGGCGAGGTTCGAGGGCGAGCTGATCGACACTGACGTTCTGGTGATCGGGGCGGGGGCGGGGGGGCTGCTGGCGGCGCTCTCCGCCAAGCGTCACGGTCCACCCGGCACGCGCGTCACGCTGGTCGATTCCTGGTTGATCGGCCGCACCGGCCACACCGCGTTTTCGAACGCCTGGACCATCGTCGTCCTGCCGGACGACGACCTCGACGGCATCCTCCATGAGATCGTCGCGGGCAACGACGGCATCGCCGACCAGGAGCTGGTGCGGCAATCGCTGATGGATTCGCATGCGCGGCTGAAAGACTTCGAGGCGATGGGCATGACCTTCGCCCGCGACGAGCACGGCGCCTACAAGCGCCGCCCGACGCGCGGGCTCGACCTCGCGCGGGTGATGTATCCGGAAGGCGGCGGGCTGGAGTTCGCCTGGAAGCTGCGCCGTGCCCTCGAAGCCGAGGGCGTGCAACTCATCGACCGCATGTTCGTCACCGGCCTGATGCGCGGCGGCTCGGACCGAGTCGTCGGCGCGGTCGGCATCAACAGCCGTACGGGCGCGTTTCACGTGCTGCGCGCGCGCTCGACCATCGTCGCCACCAACGCGATTACGTTCCGCTCGGGCTTCGTGCGCGACATCACCGGCACCGGCACGCTGCTGGCCTACCGCGCCGGTGCGTCGCTACGGAATGCCGAGTTCTCATACGTACGGCCGGGTACGCCGAAATTCTATTTCGAGGGCATCACCTTTGCGATTCAGGAAGGCGCGCAGTGGGTCAACGCCAAGGGCGAGCCTTTCATGCAGGCCTACGAGCCCGAGTGGGGCGACGAGGCCGATGTGCCGCGCATCGCGCGCGCCATGGCCATGGAGCAGCGCAAGGGCAACGCTCCGCTTTATCTCGATATGTCGGCGATCCCCGAGCATCTGCGCGACTACTTCATCCAGAGCAAGGTGCGCTGGATGGACAATTTCTTCCGCAAGCTCGGCGACGAAGCCAAGACCGACATGTTCGGCAAGACGCCGTACTATGCGCTCAACCAGATGACCAAGATGGGCATCCGCACCGGCGCGGACTGCCGGTCCGACGTGCCCGGCCTGCTGTCCTCCGGACTCGCGCAGGCGGGCTGCGCCAACCATTTCGCGGGCTTCCACATCGGGCTCTGCGTCGGCAACGGCTGGATCGCAGGCCGTTCGGCGATCGAGGACCTGGATCGGCTGTCGCAGCCGCGCCTCGATCAGGGCGAGGTGCAGGCGCTGTTCGCCGAGACGATGGCGCCGCTGCAGCCGTCCGCCGCCGCGGAATCCGACCGGATCCTGCGCGACCTGCAGGCGGTGATGTTCGCCTACGATACCGGCGTGCTGAAGCGCGAGGACCGGCTCCGGCAGGCTTACGAGCGCGTGACTGCGCTGTCCGACAGCTTCAAGACCATCGCCGCGCCGCATACGCACGAACTGGTGCGGATGAAGGAAACCGAGGCGATGTTGCTTGCGGCGCAGTTCATCCTGGGCGCCTCGCTCTACCGCACCGAGTCGCGGCTCTCGCATTTCCGCGAGGATCACGATGCCCGGGACGACGACAACTGGCTGGTGTGGGTCGACATCGCCGAAGGCGGCAACGGGCCCGCGTTTACGAAGACGCCGATCCCGACGCCGTATTGCTCGGTGACCTTGCCGCGCCGCAGGCCGTCGCGACTCGCCGCGCGGCAGTCGATCGGTGGGGTTTGAAGGTCAGGGCACGATCCCGAAAAAGCCTGCGCCGGACTTGATCCGGGGTGGGGACCGGCTTTCGGACAACATCACGCCCAATCAGGGCGTCTCGACGATGAAGTCGGTGGTCTTGCCGGTCTCGTTGGACAGCCGGTTGTCGGACACGATCAGCGACGAGCCGGGCTTCACAATCTGAGCGATCCGCGCGACCGCTTCCGGCGGGATCGCGATGCGGCCAAGCGCCTCGCTCGCATTCGACGGCGGGCCGAGGTCCACGGGTTCGGCCTTGAGCGGCCGCTTGCTGTTGCGCTGCTTGCGGTCCTGCGGCTTGGCCGTCTCTTCGGCGCGCGGGTAGGAACTCGGGATCGACACGACGGTCCAGCGCAGGCCGTCGTCCTTGGCCTCCATGGCGGTATAGACGTGGGTGCCGATCGGCCGCTCCGGGTTGGCGATTGCAATCGGCGCGTCGAACAGCGGCTCCATGCCCTGGCGCACGTAGAGCTTGCCTTCGCGGCGGCTGACGAACACCGAAATCGGCGCGGCTCTGCGGCGCGCTTCGCGCGCGCGCGCGGCGGCCTCGGCGGCGATGGCCCTGGGATCGATGGCCGGTTCGGCTGGCGAAGGATCGGCTGGCGAAGGTTCGGCTGCGGTCGTGACGGACGGCGCCGGGGGCGATGAGTCCTGCGGGGGCGTCGTCGCGGCCGCGACGGTGGCGGGCTGCGGCGCCTGCGACGGGGCGGAGGGTGCCGGCTCTGCGGCCGTCACGGGCGCGGTCGCCGCGGCGCCGTCGGACTCGATCGGAAGCTTGGTCGGCTGTTCGGGCGCGGATGCGTTCGCGAGCGGAGCTGCGACCATCGGTCTTGCAGTATCCTCCACCACGGTGCGCGGCAGGCGGTTCGATGCGTCGGCGGTCCGCACCACGCGCGCTTCGGCGTCGCGGGCCGCGGGTGACAGGGTCGCGCTCGGCAGTCGGCCCGCAGCCGGCGGGCGGCTCGCGCTCGGCACTTCGTCGGGGGCCGCGGGCCTCGGCACGAACAGCGCCGGGTGCGCGATCTCCACCGGCGCGGTTTCGGACCGTGCGATGATGACGCGCGCGCCGATCCTGGTGACTCGCCAGAGCAGTTCGGAAAACTCCTTCGTCATCCGCACGCAGCCGTGCGACGCCGGATAGCCGGGCAGGGGCCCCTGGTGCAGCGCTGTGCCGGACCACGTCAGCCGCTGCATGTAGGGCATCGGCGCGCCGTAGAGGTTCGAGATGTGGTGGCGGTTCTTCTGCAGCACGCTGAACACGCCCATCGGCGTCGGATGTGTGCGTGTGCCCGACGAGATCGGCGAACTGGCGACCGGTATGCCGCCTGCGAATAACGTGGCCGTCTGCTTGTCGAGCGACACGATCACATGCAGCGGTCCGGGTGGCAGCTTCGGCGTGTCGTCGGCGCCGGCCTTGGCCGTGCCCACCGGCTTGCGCGGCTTCTTCTTGACCAGTTTCTTCTTCGCGGGTTTGGCGGGTACTGCGTCGGGTGAGGCGTTGCTCTCGATGCGGGTGCCCGGCACCGCGGCCGGTTGTGTAACCGCCGCGGCACCTTCCGTCAGCGCCTTCGGAGTGGCGGCCGTTTCCGTCGCCGCAGCCTCACCGCAAAGCACCAAAGCCGCCGCGAACAAGCCCGCGAACGGCGCGGCGCGTCTTGCAGTCCATCCGGACATGGCTTCCATTCCCGCGCGAATCTCAGCGCATCCAAAGACAAATTACCTAAAGATTGCGATTCTGTCTTGAGCCAATAATTGTTTGGTTACAGGCGATTGTGACCTGTTTTGCGGCACATTTCACGGTTTGACAGCGGACAATATTCCGAGATACGCGGGGCGGGCTTTGCGGCATCATGGACCGCGTGCCGCATCATCGATGGGAAAACCCATGAAATACCGACGTTCGGAAGCCAAGGACTACGCCCGGACCCACATGAAGGGCATCTGGGCCGCGGCGCTTATGCCATTTGCGGACGACCTGTCGATCGACGAGGCGGGCTTCCGGAAGAACCTGCGGCACTGGGTCGACGATCTCGGGATCGACGGCATTTTCATCGCCGGCAAGCAGAGCGAGTTCTTCTCGATGTCGCTTGCCGAGCGCAAGCGCTCGATGGAGATCGTGGTCGACGAGGTCGGCAAGCGGGCGGGCGTCATCGCCTCCTGCTCGGACCAGAACATGGACACGGTGATCGAGCTTGCCAGGCACGCGCAGGCGATCGGCGCGCCCTATATCGTCGTGCACGCGCCGGTGCTGCATTTCCTGCACAGCCGCGACGAGACGCTCTACCAATACTACAAGACGGTCAGCGAGCAGGTCGACATCGGCATTGCGATGTGGAGTCACGAGGACTCCGGATATCTGATGAGCCCGGAACTGTGCGCGCGCATCGCCGAGCTGCCCAACATCGTGGCGATCAAGTACAGCGTGCCGCGCGAGATGTACGTCAAGCTCACGCGCATGGTGGGCGACAAGATCCAGGTCAGCACCGCCTCCGAAGCGGAGTGGTTCGACAACATCGTCGAACTCGGCTGGCGGCTCTATCTGTGCTCGTCGCCGCCCTACCTGTTCCAGACCAAGATCGACCGACGCATGCGCGAATACACCGACCTCGCGTTTGCCGGCGAAGTTGCAAAGGCCAGGGTCATTCGCGACAGCCTCAACCCGGTGCGCGAGGCGCTCCGCCGCACGCGGCCGGCCGAAAAGCCGCCGGCGCATTCCAAGTATTGGCAGGAACTGATGGGCCAGGTCGGCGGCCGCGTGCGCCCGCCGATGCTGGAATTGACGCAGGCGGAGAAGGAAGCCACCCGCCGCGCGTTCGAAACCTGCGGATTGAAGGTGCCGGGCGCCTCGGCGAAGTCATCCGCCGCTTAATTGGCGCCATGACGATCGAAAGATTGGAGACCGCGATGCAGACCGGTCGGCTCAAGGCCTTCAACTTCAAGAAGTGGATCGAAGAGAACCAGCACCTGCTCAAGCCGCCGGTCGGCAACAAGAAGGTGTTCGAGGACGGCGAGATGACCGTGCAGGTGGTCGGCGGCCCGAACGAACGCTGCGACTACCACGACGACCCGGTGGAGGAGTTCTTCTACCAGATCAAGGGCGACATGGTTCTGAAGGTCGGCGACAACGGCAACTTCTACGACGTGCCGATCCGCGAGGGGGAAGTGTTCCTGCTGCCGCCGCATGTGCGGCATTCGCCGCAGCGTCCCGCGGGCTCGATCGGGCTCGTGGTCGAGCCCAAGCGCTACGACGCCGATCCGTTCGACGCCTTCGAGTGGTACTGCTTCGAGTGCGGCGCGCTGGTTCATCGCATCGAAGTGAAGGTCGAGCACCTGGTCCGCGACCTGCCGCCGCTCTATGAGGCCTTCTTCAACGACGCGAAGGCGCGCACCTGCAAGAAGTGCGGCGCGATCCATCCCGGAAAGAAGCCGCCGCCCGGCTGGGCGAACATCTGACGCGCAGAGCCGGGCGCTTTGGCGCGTTGACAAGCCGCACGGGCGAGCGCGTATTCGAAGCCCTGGCGCGCCCGGTCGGTGCACAATGAAATGCTTTGGAGGACGACGATGATCCGGACGTTGGTCGCAGCGGTTGCGGTGCTGGCGGGCCTCGCGGGAGCCGCGCAGGCGCAAAACTATCCGGTCAGGCCCATCAAGGTCATGCAGGGCTTCCCGCCCGGCGGCAACGTCGACATCATCGCGCGTCTGCTGGCCAACGAAATGGAAAAGAGCCTCGGCCAGCCGATGGTGGTCGAAGCGAAGCCCGGCCTCGCCGGCGCGCTGGCCGCGGAGACCATCGCGCGCAGCGAACCTGACGGCCATTCGCTTCTGGTGTTGCCGAGCGCACACCCCGCCTATGCCGCGCTGTCGAAGAACGTCCGCTTCAAGGTGGTGGACGACTTCACCTGGATTTCGGTGGCGAGCTTCTATCCATTCATGATCGCGGTGAAGGCGGACTCGCGCATCCAGTCGCTCAAGCAGCTGCTCGACGAGGCGCGCGCCAAGCCGGGCGACCTGAAATACGGCTCGGCCGGCGTCGGCTCGATCCTGCACACCACCGTCGAACTGATCGCGAACCAGACCAAGACCCGCTTCCTGCACGTGCCTTACCGCGGCGAGGCGCCGGCGCTGACCGCGCTGCTGACCGGCGAGATCGACTTCATCGCCTCGACCACGGGCCCCATCGGCCCGCGCATCAAGTCCGGCGAGTTCCGCGCGCTTGCCGTCACCAGCAAGGCGCGCTGGCTCGACTTCCCGAACGTGCCTACGGTTCACGAGGCGGGCATTCCGAACTTCGAGGTCATCTCCTGGACCGGCATGGCCGGTCCCGCGAATCTGCCGAAGCCGGTCGTCGATCGCCTCAACGCCGAGGTGCGCAAGGCGCTTGCAGTTCCCGCGCTCAAGAGCAGGCTTCAAGCCATGGGCGGCGACCCGCGCGCAACCACGCCGGAGGAGATGAAGGCGCTGGTGTCGAGCCAGTTCGAGACGTGGAAGAAGCTCGCCACCGAAGCGAACCTTTCGATCAACTAGGCCACCCGCACGGAGCGCATTTCGGCCGGCCGGCCCGGCGGCTTTACCGCCCGGGCCGGTCGGCTAAACTGTTGCGCTTGTGATCAACGCCCGCCGCGCCGGAGACCGCCCATGAACGCGCCCGTCAAGACGCCCGCCGCCATTCCGTTCGACGTCGCCCGCCTCGACAGGCTGATGGAAGAGGCCGGGATGGACGTGCTGGTCGCGACTTCCAAGCACAACGTCCAATACCTGCTTGGCGGTCACCGCGCGTTCTTCTTCGACTACATGGACGCGATGGGCGTGAGCCGGTATCTGCCGATCGCGATCTACGTCAAGGGCGCGCCGGACAAGGCGGCCTATTTCGGGCATCGCCTTGAGAACTTCCAGCGCGAGAACAACCCGTTCTGGACGCCGGTGCAGGTGTGCAATTCCTCGGGATCGCTCGACACCGTCGAGAAGGCGGTCGCGCACATTCGCAAGGTCGGAGCCGGCACCCGCGGTATCGGCGTCGAACTGGCGTTTCTGCCGGCGGACGCAGCCGACGCGCTGCGCGCGGCGTTCCCGGGCAGTGCGGTCAAGGACGCGCTGTTCGTGCTCGAGCGCATGCGCGCGATCAAGACGCCGCAGGAGCTGAAGATGCTCAAGATCGCGTCCGAGGCGGTGCTCGACTCGATGAAGTCGGTGATTGCGAAGCACAAGCCCGGCGCGACCAAGGCGGAACTCACCGAGGCGCTGCGCCGCGAGGAGACCAACCGCGGCCTGACCTTCGAGTATTGCCTGATCACCGCTGGCTCGTCGCTCAACCGCGCGCCGTCCGACCAGATCTGGGGCGAGGGCGATATTCTGTCGCTCGACTCCGGCGGCAACTATCACGGCTACATCGGCGACATCTGCCGCATGGCGATCCACGGCGAGCCGGACGCGGAGCTTCAGGACATGCTCGGCGACATCGAGGAGATCCAGCGCGCATCGATGAAGCCGATCAAGGCCGGCGTCATGGGCTCGGAGGTCTATGCGGCGGGCGAGACGCGGCTCGCCAGGTCGAAGTACCACAACAACATGCACTTCCTCGCCCACGGCATGGGCCTCGTCAGCCACGAGGCGCCGCGGCTCACCGCGACCGGTCCGGTGCCCTACGACGACTACGACGCGCACCGCCCGCTCGAAGCCGGCATGGTGGTGTCGGTCGAAACCACGCTCGCGCACCCCAAGCGCGGCTTCGTGAAGCTCGAGGACACCGTGATCGTCACGCCGGCCGGCCACGAGGTCTACGGCGAGGGCGCGCGCGGCTGGAACCGCGGCGGCACGGCGGCGTAGCCGCCGCAGGGGCGCGGGACCGCCGGCCATGAAAATCGCCCGCGTCGCCGCGACGCCGCTCAACGTCCCTCTGCACATCAAGCTTGCCGGCGTGGACCGCCGGACGACGCTGTCCGTTTGCCTCGTCGAGGTCGAGACCGATAGCGGCCTGACCGGCCACGGCCTGACCGCGATCACCGAGGAAGAGGTGATCGCCGCGATCGTCGAGCGCGTCGCGGGGCCCGCGATCTTGAGCGACGATCCGCTCGCGCACGAGCGCATCTGGGACAAGCTCTACTGGACGCTCATGCCGCGCGGCCAGACCGGTTACGCCGCGCACGCGCTCGCCGCCATCGACGTGGCGCTCTGGGACATCAAGGGCAAGGCGCTCGGCCAGCCGGTATGGCGGCTGCTCGGCGGCGCGCATCCCAAGGTGCCGGTCTATGCGACTTTCGGCTTCGGGTTCTTCGGCCGTGAGCAGCTTGCGTCGGTGGCGAAGCTCTGGGTGTCGCAGGGCTTCAAGCGGTTGAAGATGACGGTGGCGGGCGAGGCGCTGCGTCACCGCGATACGCGGCCCATGATGGACGTAATTCGCGAGGACGCCGCGCGCGTTGCCGCCGTGCGCGAGGCGGTTGGTCCCGACATCGAGCTTTTCATCGACGCCAACTGCAACCTCGATCTCTATCACGCGACGAAGCTCGTCGAGATGATCGCGCCCTGCCGTATCTCGTTCTTCGAGGAGCCGCTCACTCAGAACGACGTGCCGGGCATGGCGCAGTTGCGCCGTGCGACCGGCATGGCGCTGGCCTGCGGCCAGAACGAAGGGCTCGCGTTCCGCTTCCGCGATCTGCTCGCCGCGCAAGCAATCGACTATGCGCAGCCCAACGTCTGCATCACCGGCGGCTTTTCGCAGTGCGTGAAGATCGCCGGCATGGCTGCGGCGCACAACGTCTCCATCGCCAACGGCGGCGCCTGGGGCTTCCACAACATGCACCTGCAGGCCGGCGTCGCGAACGGCACGCTGGTCGAGCACCACTATCTGGCGGTGGAGTTGTGCCGGCAGATCTATCGCGGTCTGCCGGAGCCGAAGGACGGCTTCTTCACAATGAGCGAGGCGCCGGGCCTGGGCTTTGAGCCCGACCGCGACGCCATTCGCGAGATCGCCAAGCTGCCGCTGAGCGGCGGGCGGGGCAAGGGGTGATTACCCCCGCTTCCGCCACAGCGCGCGGCGCTGGCCGGTCGCGGCGGTGGTCGGCTGCGCCGACTTGTGGCGGAAGATGATGCGTCCGCGCGCGAGGTCGTAGGGCGACATCTCGACGATCACGCGGTCGCCGACGCCGGTGCGGATGCGGAACTTGCGCATCTTGCCCGCGGTGTAGGCGAGGATCAGGTGCTCGTTGTCGAGCTTCACGCGGAAGTTTCCGTCGGGAAGCTCTTCGGTCACCGTGCCGTCGAATTCGAGCAGCTCTTCCTTGGCCATGGACGATCCTTTCCCTGTCGACCGGTTCAGCGCGGCTGCATGAAGGCGATATTAGCAAAATCGCCGCCGATCGGTTGTGTCGAAGCGACGGGGCGCGGCTGCGCGGGCCGTGCGCCGCGCTGCTGCGATTGATGCTCCTGATGAGGGCGGTCGGCGCCGCCGCGCGGCTTGTTGCGGTCGCCGCGCCTGCGGCCTCGGCTTTGCCCGCGGTCTTGCCTGTTGTCTGGGCCACGATCCTGACCGTTACGTCGGCTGCCGTGGGCGTGCTGCTGCGGTGGCCGCTGCCCGCCGTTCCGGGGCGCCTCGGTCTGCGCGGCCTGGCCCGAGGCCGGGATGGCCATGCGGATCAGCTTTTCGATATCGCGCAGGAACGGCCGCTCGTCGTGCGAGCACAGCGAAATCGCGATGCCCTCGGCACCGGCGCGCGCGGTGCGGCCGATGCGATGGACATAGGTCTCGGGGATGTTCGGCAGGTCGAAGTTGAACACGTGGCTGATGCCGTCGACGTCGATGCCGCGCGCGGCGATGTCGGTCGCGACCAGCGTGCGGACGCTGCCGTCGCGGAAGGCCGCAAGCACCCGCTCGCGCTGGTTCTGCGACTTGTTGCCGTGGATCGCCTCGGCCGCGATGCCGTCCTTGTTGAGGCCGCGCACGACCTTGTCGGCGCCGTGCTTGGTGCGGGTGAACACCAGCGCGCGGCCGACGTTTTCCGTGCGCAGGAGTTGCGAGAGCGTCGCGGCCTTGTTGCCGCGGTCGACGTGAATGACACGCTGCGCGATGCGCTCGGCGGTGGATGCGACCGGCGTCACCGCGACCTTGGCGGGGTCTTTCAGCATGGTGCGCGCCAACTCCGCGATATCGGCCGGCATGGTGGCGGAGAACAGGAGCGTCTGCCGCTGCGCGGGGAGCTTCGCGACGATCTTCCGGATGTCGCGGATGAAGCCCATGTCGAGCATGCGGTCGGCCTCGTCGAGCACGAACATCTCGACGCCGGTGAGCCGCAGCGCGTTGCTCTGCACGAGGTCGAGGAGCCGTCCCGGCGTGGCCACCAGAACGTCGACGCCATTGAGCAGGGAGCGCACCTGGGCGCCCATCGATACGCCGCCGATGGCGAGCGCAGTCTGGATGCGCAGATGCCGCCCGTAGGCGCGGAAGCTGTCAAGGATTTGCCCGGAGAGTTCGCGGGTCGGGCTCAGGACCAGGACGCGGCAGGTCTTCGGCTGCGGGCGGACGCGGTTGGCCGCGAGGCGGTTGAGGATGGGCAGCGCAAAGGCCGCGGTCTTGCCGGTGCCGGTCTGGGCGATGCCTACGACGTCGCGGCCTGCAAGCAGGAGCGGGACGGTCTGCGACTGGATCGGGGTGGGGGTGACGTAGCGTTCTTCGGTCAGCGCGCGAAGGATCGGCTCTGCGAGGCCGAAATCGTTGAAGGAGTTCAAATCAAAGTCTTTCTGTGTGCGGGCCGGCCGCGGCGCATCAATGCGCGCGGACGCGGAACGCGGGGTTTAAGACATCCCGCGTGGCCTGGGCTGTCAGTTCAGGGAAAAGTCGGAAAGTCGGGCTGAAAACCGCGTCGCCGTTGCTGGCGAGGGGGATTTCTTGCACGCGGCCCGAAACGATCCGAATCTCAGATCGTCGATCCGACGATGGCGTACATGGCAGGTTGGTGTGGTCTTTTCAAGGCCGAATGCGCGGAAGTGTGGCTCCCCGGGCCGGATTCGAACCAGCGACCAACCGGTTAACAGCCGGTTGCTCTACCACTGAGCTACCGGGGAACGGCGCGCGTAGCGGCGACGGACGGCCTATAACAAAAGCATTAACCGGTTGCAAAGCTTCCGCGCAGAGCGACAGCGGCGCTGCCGAATGACGCAAGTGGGGCACCGGCCCGCCTTCGCTAGAGCGGTTCACCGTTTTTCTGAATCGATAGGGATTCCGTTGGGCTACGGATTGTGATTCAAGCTGCTGGCTGGGTTGGAGGCCAGCAGCTCATGACCCGACCTCTTTCCACCGATTTGCGCGAGC
>VGEP01000056.1 GCA_016869215.1 Alphaproteobacteria bacterium
GGATCGCCTCAAGCGCGACCTTGGCTTTGAACTCCCCGGAAAACCGTCTCCGCGTCCTCATGGTGGATTATCCTTCGCATCGGCGAATCCACCTTAACCGCCTGTCTCAGGAAGTGGGACCACCTCATGCGGCAGCAAGCGAACACACGAGTCGTGGTGCGAAAGATTGCATAGCAGCCCCCGCTGAATGTCGTCGCGAGAGTCGTATGCGATTCGGCGAAGATCGATATCGAAAGTTTATTTAAGGCCACATAATGCCGTGCGTTATTAATTTGGATTGCATTTCGCGCAGTGAATGAGTCCGCGCGTTACGGCTATGGCGCATACGGACGGATTATCGCCGATTAAATATACAGCGGCCGAAGCCACCACGCGCAATCGGCGGTAAGGCGCACTACTCCGCCGCAACCCGCTTGCCGAGCGCCGCGTTCACCGCCGGCATCACCTTCTCCGCCATCAGTTCCATCGAGCGGCGTCCGAGGCCCACGTCGGTCCAGTTCTTGCCGCAGTAAAGCAAGGTGCCGAAGCCGCCGGTCTTCTCGTGCAGTTCGAGAATCTTGTCGACCACCTCGTTGACCGTCCCGCGGATCACGACATTCTCGACGGTGTAGTCGAGCGTCACATCCTCGTCCTTCATCTCGGGGCGGCTCTTGAACACGCCGAGCTTCTTGCCGCGCGCGAGCTTGGCCATGAGCTGTTTGACGTAGAACCGGTACGGGCTGTTTGAATCGCCGCCGCCGTAGCTCTTCGCGACCTTGCTGTCCTCGCAGACGAAGATCGAGCGCGCCACGCGCCAGTTGGCGCGGTCGGCCTTGTGGCCGCCCTCGGCCGCGCCCTTGCAATAGTTGACCCAGTGGTTCCCGACGTTGTTGGGGTGCATCATGTTCGACGACACCGGCGCCCAACCGCGCCGTCCGAGCGCGATCACGCCCTTGGAATCCGGGTCGGACGCCGTGCCGACGATCGGCGGATGCGGCTTCTGGTACGGCTTGACGATGCCGCCTATGCCCATCTCCGGCCAGTTGGTCTTCATCGTGGAGACGTTCCAGAAGTTTCCCTTGATGTCGTAGGGCCCCTCGCCGGCCCAGATCGCCAGCACCTGGTCGATCGCCTCGACGAACATGGCCTGGCGGTCTTTGCCGAGGATGCCCATCGCCTCGGCGTCCGACGGCAGCACGCCCGCGCCGATGCCGAGGATGAACCGGCCCTCGAACAGGTTGTCGATCATCGCGACGTTGGAGGCGACCACCACAGGATGACTGAACGGCAGGTTCGCGACCGACGTGCCGACCTTCATCTGCTTGGTCGCATCGAGCAGCGTCGCGATGAACATCAGGCTGTTGGGGATGTTCTCGATCGCGTCGGTGAGATGCTCGCCGCAATAGCCTTCGGAAAAGCCCAGCCGGTCGGCGAGGATGAAGGCCTCGCGGTCCTCCTTCAGCGTCTCGGCATAGTTCCGCCCATGCGGATGCACCGGCATGGTGAAGAAACCAAGTTTCATAATGCCCTCCGCACGGCGATTGCGGACGAAAGCCTAAGCAAAGCGGGGAAACAGCGCCAGCGCGTTGGCACGCTCGATGCCTGCGCGGGCGGCTTGCGGCAGGCGGGCGATGTCGGCCAGTTGCGCACGGATCTGCGGCTCGCGCGCCATCGGACAGTCGGAGCCGAACAGGAGATGATCCGTCGGCGCCAACGCGCTCAAGGCCGCATAGGCCGGCGGCGAAAGCGACTGCGTGACGTCATAGTGGAAGCGCGCAAGCGCCGGCATCAGCTTCTCGCCCGACAGCTTGAAGTTCTTGTTGCGTTGCGACAGCACGGCCATCCGGCCCGCGATCATCGGCATCGCGCCGCCGGCATGAGTCCAGATGAAACGAATGTTGGGAAACTTCTCCGGCGTGCCGTTGTACAGCATGCTGGCGATCGCCCGCGCGGTGTCGAACGGAAACTCCATGGTCGACATCGACACGCCCGGAAAGCCGCGGTAGTTGAGCGGCAATGTCGGGTGAACCAGAACCACCGCCTTGCGGCGGTTCAGCTCCTCGAACAGCGGCCAGTACTGGGGACAACCGGCGTAGTCGCCGCCGTAGTTCGACATCAGGACGACACCGTCGGCATGAAGCGTATCGAGCGCGTATTCGACTTCGCGCAACGACGCGTCGATATCCGGCATCGGAGGAATAGCGAGAAAGCCGAAGCGCTTCGGGTGTGCGCGCACCATCCCGGCCTGCTCCTCGTTGCACATCCGCGCAACGCGGGCGGCCGCCTCCGGCGGCAGCGGGATGCCCGGCGCGGTCGCCGACAGAACCGCCGCGGCGATCCCGGCCATGTCCATGAATTCGAGCGACAGCTCCGCGGTCCAGGGATCGACCTTGCCTGCGGAGCCCGGCGATGACACCGCCTCCTCGCCGACGGCGTCGATATACGCCTGAGAAAGATAGTGATGATGGACGTCGATAAGGCCGGTCATGGGGACTAAACTCTAGAATTGTTGCGCCAGGAATTTTTCGAGCGTTACCGGATCGGCCTTCAGCAGCGGCTCCTGCGGCGCCCGGCCGGCGAACTCGCTCGCCTCGTAGAACCACCGCGCCTGCGCCGGCAAGCCCCAGAGCTGCGAGCGGCGCGTGTTCGACAGGTCCCAACGCAGCGGCGTGTGGTTGATGTCGATCGCCTGATAGTGCGCGTTGAACAGTTCGACGCGGTGCCCATCCGGATCGCGGAAATAGACGAACAGCGCGTTGCCGATGCCGTGACGGCCGGGCCCGCGCTCGAAATGCTTGCCAAAGCCGAGCGAGCCCGCAACGTCGCAGACGTGAATAATGTCGCGCGCCTCCGGCACCGCGTAGGCGAAGTGATGCAGGCGCGGCCCGCGGCCCGACGAGAACACCACGTCATGCGGATTGCCCTTACGCTGGAGCCAGGAGGCCCAGATCTCGTCTTTGCCGTCGGTCGCGGTGAATTCGGTCAGGCGGAAGCCGAGCGCGAGATAGAAGTCGGTCGCCGTCTGCACGTCGTGGGCGGCGATCTGGAAATGATCGAGCCGCATCGGGCTTGCGCCCTTGTAGAGCTCGAATCTCTGCAGGTTGGTCGGCAGGTCGTCCATGGTCGCGCAGAGTTCCAGCGGCGTGCCGATGGCGTCGTCGACGTGCAGCGTGCGGCCCTGGTAGGGCCGTTCGACGAACACCGCGTGATGGCCGATCTTGCCGAAATGAGCCGCGGCGCGATCGAGGTCGTCCTCGGTGAAGACGCGAAGCCCCACGCGCTCGCAGACCGGCGGCTTGTCGGATTTCAGAAACACCAGGCTGTGGTGCGAGCGCTCCTCGAGCCCGCGCAGATAGAGCGCGTCGCGGTCGCGGCGGCTGAGGATCAGGCCCAGCACGTCGCAATAGAACGCCTGCGTGGCGTCGAGATCGCGCGCGGTGAGCACCGCGTGGCTCGCGCGCGTGACGTTGAACGGCGGATTGAGATTGGCGGGAAACGGATCGGAGAGCGTCGGATTTGACATAACTTACGGATACCCCGGAAACGTTCCGTGCGAGCCGAAGCCCCAGTAGCTGCGCAGCGTGTCCTTGGGCCAGGTCTTGGGCACCTGCGGTCGGTCCTCGTGCCACGGGCGAGGATCGAAATAGCCGAGCGTCTCGTCCTTCATCAGGTCCATCTCGCAGTAAAGCTCCACCCGCACATAGTCGGCGTTGCGGTGATAGGCCGCGACGTTGTGGCCGACGATATGACGGCCCGGACCCCAGACCAGATGGATGCCATGTCGAGCGAGGTGATCGCCGGCGCGGCAAAGCTCGGAGAAGTCCTTCACCTCGAATGCGATGTGATGCAGCTGCGGCTTCGGATCGACCACGAAGTTGACGGCGTGGTGATCGGGCCCGCAGCGCAGGAACGCGAAGAAGTCGCCGATCCAGTCCGACACCCGGAAGCCCAGCACCTCGGTGTAGAACTTCACCGCCTTCTGCACGTCCGGCACGCGGTGCGCGACGTGGCCGAGCTTGAGCGGCGCAATCGCCGTCCCTTTGCCGTCGTCCTTGGCGAAAGTGTAGTCGGCATAGAGCTCAACGATCGTGTCCTTGACGTCCTTGAACGCCAGCGCCCGGCCTGCACCCGGCGACACGCCGTTGCGCGTTTCGCACGCGATGCCGTGCGACGAAAGCTCCCTGGCATAGGCCGCGAAATCGGCGTCGGGCGCGACCTGGAACGCCAGCCGCGTCAGCGCCGACACATCGCCGCGTTCGAGCGCGATCGTTTCATAGCCCGTGCGCGCCGCAAGAAACACCTTGTCCTTGTCGCGCTCGGTGACGATCAGCCCCATCACCTCGGTGTAGTAGTCGACCTGACGCTCCAGATCGGGCGTGGTGAACGTGGCGTGGCCGACGCGCAAGACCTTGATCATTGTTTTGCGTCAATCATGTCTGGTGCGCCCGCACCTGGATTTTCAGCTCACCGAGCTGCGGCAGCGATTTCAGGCTGATCCAGTCGCCGGGCTTCACCGGACCGACGCCTTCAGGGGTGCCCGTGTAGTAAAGGTCGCCCGGATAGAGCGTGTAGAACTTCGAAGCGAACTCGATCAGCTTCGGGATGTCGAAGATCAGGAAGCTCGTGTTGCTGTCCTGCCGCTTTTCGCTGTTGACGTGCAGGTTGAACGGAACGTCCGCCGGATTGGGCAACTCGTCGGCGGTGATGAACCACGGCCCGAGCACCGTGTAGCCGTCGATCGATTTGCGGAAGCTGCGATCCTCCTGGCCGCGCGCGGTCATGTCGAGGCCGAGCGCGTAGCCGGCGATGTAGTCGTAGGCCTTCTCCTTCGGGATGTCGCTGCCCTGCTTGCCGATCACGACCACAAGCTCGGCCTCGTGGTCGTTGCGGCGGTCGGGGAAGCGCATCGGGATGCCTTCGGACGGCCCGACCAGCGAGGTGTTGGACTTCAGAAAAATGCCGGCCTTCTCGATGTCGGGCGAAAAGCGCGCGAGGCCCGGCACGGTGTCGCGGAACACCTGCATTTCCTGCACGTGCTTGGCGTAGTTGGTGGGAGCTGCGAGAATCTTCGGTGGCTTCGCCACGGGCGAAAGCAGCTTCACCTGCGCAATCGGCTTGCCGGGTGCGGACTTCGCCATGGCTTCGAGCTTTGAACGCCAGGCCGGCAACGCCGCGATCACGGGATCGACCTTGGCGGTGTAAGGCGTCGACGCGCGAATTTCGGTTTGGGCTGCGGTGACGTCGTGGACGTTGTCGCCGATCACCACCCCGAGGCGGTCGTCGTCGTAGCGGCAGAGCTTCATTGCTTGGTTACTCCCGTGAACGCTCCGCGGCACACTAGCGCGGATGGAATGTCTCTTGGAATGGCCGGCGCGTTACAGCACCAGGTCCTTCGTTGCCTCGATTCCGAACAGCGTCGCGCCGTAGCTCTTGGCGTTGGATTCGAACTGGTTGGAAATGTGCGAGCGTCCGGCGTTGATGTCGGCAAGGATGCGGCCGTAGGGCTGGTCGTCGTAGATGCCCTGCGAGCCGGTGGCCTTGAACAGCCGTGCCGCCAGCAGGCTGCAGCGCTCCGCCACCCAGGCATTGTGGAATTTGTATTCCATCCGGAGCTTCAGCGGCGGCATCTCGCCGCGCGCGGCATAGCCTTCGAGATTGCGGAAGTTGCGGTGCAGGATGGTCTTCATCTCGTCGAGCGCGCAGGCGATCTCGGCGCAGGTCTGTTGGATCAGCGGGTCCTGCGCCGCGGGCGCGCCGGTGAGACGGACGATGCGCTTTCGGCCGTAGTCGAGATAGGCGTTGAGCATGCCCTGCAGCGCGCCGATGGCGCCGGTCGAGACGCCGCGGAAGAACACCTGCCCAAACGGCAGGCGATAGAGCGGCGCGGTGTTGACGGCGTGACCCGGCGCCACGCCGCGGAAATTGTCCATGAACGTCACCGCGCGATATGCCGGCACGAAGGCGTCTTTCACCACGATATCGTGGCTGCCGGTCGCCTTCAGCCCCGACACCCGCCACGCGTCCACGATTTCATAGTCGCGCTTGGGCACGAGGAAGATACGCCGTTCTTCCGCATTCGCGCTGTCCGCCGGCGCACCACCGAGGAACGCCCATTCGCAGTGCTCGCAGCCGCTGCCGTACTTCCAGTGCCCGCTCAGGCGGAAGCCGCCCTCGACCGCAGTCGCGGTCCCGACCGGCATCAGCGACGAGCAGATCAGCGTCGCGTCGTCCTTGCCCCAGACGTCCTGCGCCGCGCGATCGTCGTAGAGCGCGATCAGCCACGGATGCACGCCAACCACGCCATAGACCCAGGCGGTCGACATGTCGCCCTCGCCGAGCGCGATCTGGGTTTCGAAATAGGTCAGGATGTCCAGCTCGTAGCCGCCCCAGCGCCTGGGTTGCAGCACGCGGAACAGGCCCGCGGCCTGCATATCGGCAATCGTTTCGGCTGGGATGCGGCGTTCGCGCTCGCCCTGCGACGCGCGCGCGGCGATGGACGGGATCAGCGCCCGTGCCCGCGCAATCGTGTCCTGTGCGCTCGGGATTTCGGTCGTGGCGCCCTGCTTCGCAAGCATTGCTGTCGTTCTTGTTGACCGCCGGCGCGAACACCGGCGCCGATTATTCCAGTTCGACGGTCCTGAACTCCGCCGGCATGACGATTTCCAGAAGTTCGCAGTCCGGCGAATAGTCCAGCACTTTGTGCTTGATGTTCTTGGGCTGCAGCCAGCAGTCGCCCTCGGTGACGACGTGGACGCCGTGGCCCTCGTACTCGCCGGTCATCGAGCCCTTGAGCACATAGATCATCTGGAAATCGGCCTCGTGCGTGTGCAGCTTGGACACCGCCCTGGGATCGCACTTGCCGACGAGCTTGATGACATGCGCCACCGCCATGCCGTGGGTGGCGTCCTTGATGCCGAGGTCGCGGTACAGCGCGTAGGAGCGCAGGCCGTCGTTCCGGAAGTCCTCGGGCCGGAACTTCTTGACCACGAAATCGTGCTTGCGCCGTGCGTTGACGACGAAATCGGCGCCCCGCGCCTTTGCCGCACGCTTGCGGCTCTTGAGCTTCGGGGAGCGCTTCACGGCGATCGCTTTCGCGCGGGCGCGGACCTTGGGCTTCGCATTCGCGCCTGCCTTCTTTGCGCTGGCTTTGGCCATGGCCGGTCCTCCCGTTGCGCGGATCATGCGACCTGGATTCCGCAGGCGCAAGCGGGCGGCGAGGTCTTTCCGGCGCGCGCCAGCCATGCAATCAGTGGAGCCAAGTAAGAATGAGGGACGAGCGATGAAGGCGATCCGTTTCCATCAGGCCGGAGGGCCGGAGGTTCTGCGCATCGAGGACGTGCCGCTCGGCGATCCCGGACCCGGCGAGGTCCGCATCCGGCATACGGCCGTCGCGCTCAACTTCCGCGACATACTGGTCCGGCGCGGCCAGCACGCGGCAAAGCTGCCGTCAGGGCTCGGCACCGAAAGCGCAGGCGTCATCGAAGCGGCCGGGCCGGGCGTGACCGAGTTCAAGCCCGGCGACCGGGTCGTGACCGTGTGCCGGCCGGACTGCGCCTACGCCGAGGCTCGGATCGCACCGGCCGCACGTGTGCTGAAACTGCCGGACGGCATCGACGACCGTACCGCGGCGTCGATGATGGTGCGCGGCATGACCGCGCGCTACCTGATCCGCGAAACCTACAAGGTCAAACCCGGCGACGCGATTGTCATTCACGCCGCAGCGGGCGGCGTCGGCATGATCGTGAGCCAATGGGCGAAGCATCTCGGCGCGACCGTGATCGGCACCGTCGGCTCCGACGACAAGGAGGCGGTCGCGCGCGCGAACGGCTGCGACCACGTCCTGCGCTACGACGACTTTGCGCCGAAGGTGCGCGAGATCACCGGCGGCAAGGGCGTGCCGGTGGTCTACGACTCGGTCGGCCGCGTCACCTTCGAGGGATCGCTGAAGTCGCTCGCGCCGCGCGGCATCCTCGCATCGTTCGGCGAGTCCTCGGGCGATCCGCCGCCGGTGTCCGTGCGCGAACTCGGCCACATGGGCTCGCTGTTCGTCACCCATCCGAGCCTGGGCGACTACACCCCGACGCGCGCCGAGCTCTTGGAAACCGTGAACGACCTGTTCGGCGTCGTCGCGAGCGGCAAGGTGAAGATCGCAGTCAACCACAGCTATTCGCTGTGGGACGTCGTGCAGGCCCACCGCGACGTGGAGGGCCGCAAGACCACCGGATCGGTGGTGCTGATTCCCTGACGGCTACT
Source organism: Alphaproteobacteria bacterium (assembly GCA_016869215.1). Classification (GTDB taxonomy): domain Bacteria; phylum Pseudomonadota; class Alphaproteobacteria; order Rhizobiales; family Xanthobacteraceae; genus Z2-YC6860. The sequence continues at coordinate 8,233 of VGEP01000056.1, forward strand.
TCGCTGCGGTCTGCGTCGTGACGTCGAACTGCGTCGCCTCGACCACGAGATTACCGAACATGCTCGCGACCGTGACGCGGTACGGCACGAGCAGCCGCGCGCCTACGACCGGCGCCAGAGCAAGCTCGATGTCCCGCTCGGACAGGAACTTGACCAGCGAACTGGAGGAGCGATGGCCGGCACGCGCGGTGAACTTTACCGCACAGACCGCTACCGGTCCGGCGTAGCCCTTCTCCGCCTTGACCTTGTCCATGCGCTTGAACGTCAGCGTGAGGTCATAGCGGCGGCGGCCGTCGAACACCGGCAGCGTCCGCTCGCAGGCGTCCTTGCCGATGACGCCGGACGCGCCCGCCATCGGAACGAGCAGCGCCGATATCGGATCGACGACGCCCTTGCGGTGCGCCTCGGTCACCGCCACGCGGTCCGCAACCGGCTTCGGCGTCTCGGCGACCAGCTTGACCACGGTGCCGTCGGCGATGGTCATTGCGGTGTCGGCCTTGTCGTCCTCGCGCACGATGCGCGACGTGAACGTGCCGGGCGCCGGCCGGCCGTCGCGCAACGTGCCGCTGGCGGCGACGGTGCCCTCGCCGCTCACCACCGCGCTCAGCATGCCGGCGGCGCGGCCGCTCGCGGCAACCGTGTAGCGGTCGCGCGCCAGGTCGAGGGTGAAATCGGCGGTGCCGACGCTCAGGCCCGCCATGGTGACGCCGTAGCGGGCTTCGAGCTTGCCCTGCGCCTGAACTGTAGCCGTGGCGGCAAGCAGCGCGGCGATTGCGAGCGATTGGCGGCGGAACGCAAACGAACGAAACGACATGACCTGGCCTCCTGGTCGAGCGGGTGCCGGTTGGTCGTTCGCAAACGTGGCAGACGCGCGGCAAAGCGGCGTAAACTCGTATGCGCGGTTAAACGGTAAGATTAATCGATCTGGGCACCCCATGACTTCGGCCACAAAACGCGCCTTGCGCGCCGCATTAACGCCCGGCTCGGCGACGATCCTGCCGGGCGTCGCCAACGCGCTCGCGGCCCGCGTCGCGGCGGACTGCGGCTTTGCCGTGGCCTACGTCACCGGCGCGGGCATCGCCAACTCCCATCTCGGCATCCCGGACAACGGCCTCGTAACCCTGTCCGAACTCGCCGGCCACGTCGCCGCGATCCGCGACGTGTTCGAGGGCCCGCTCATGGTCGACGCCGACACCGGCTTCGGCAATGAGTTGAACATGCGCCGCACCGTGCGGGTGCTGGAGCGCGCCGGCGCCGACGCGCTGCAGATCGAGGACCAGGTGTTCCCGAAGCGCTGCGGCCATTTCGAGGGCAAGGAGGTCGTGCCCGCGGCCGACATGATCGCCAAAATCAAGGCCGCGGTGGATGCGCGCACCGACGCGGACCTGACGATCGTCGCACGCACCGACGCCATCGCCGTCGAAGGCTTCGACGCCGCCATCGACCGCATCCACGCTTATCGCGAGGCCGGCGCCGACGTGGGCTTTGTCGAGGCGCCGACCACGCCGGAGCAAATCGCTTCCATCGGCCGCCTGCCCTTCCCGCAGCTCGCCAACATGGTGATCGGCGGCAAGACGCCCGAGTTGTCCAACAGCGAACTCAAGCGGCTCGGATTCGCGGGCGTCATCTACGCCAATACCGCGCTGCAGGGCGCAGTCCTCGGCATGCAGCGCGCGCTGTCGCACCTGAAGCGCGAAGGTCATATCGGCAACGCCGCGGGCGATCTGCTGACGCCTTTCGCCGAACGCCAGCGCCTCGTCGGCTTTGACGAGTTCCTGGCGCTGGAGCGGAAGTACCGATGAGCGTCCGCGTGCCGGTGCTGATCGTCGGCGGCGGCCCGGTGGGGCTCGCGCTCGCGGGCGAACTCGGCTGGCGCGGCGTGCCCTGCACGCTGATCGAGAGGACCGACGGCTCGATCGAGCAGCCGAAGATGGACTTGATCGGCGTGCGGACGATGGAATTCTGCCGCCGCTGGGGGATCGCCGACTGGGTGCGCGACGCGCCCTACCCGCCGGACTACCCGCAGGATTGCATCTATCTCAGCGCTTTGAACGGCGTCGAATTCGGCCGCGAGCCGTTTCCCGGCCGCGGCTTCGAGCCTTGCCCGCCGCAGAGCCCGCAGAAGCGCGAGCGCGTGCCGCAGGACATGTTCGATCCGATTCTGCAACGCTTCGCTCGCTCATTTCCGCACGTAACGCTGCGCTACGAGACGGAACTGACCGATTTCGCGCAGGACGAAGCTGGCGTTCGCGCGACCGTCGTCGACCGCGCGAGCGGACGCGCCGAAACCATCGAGGCCGATTACATGGTCGCCTGCGACGGCGGCGCGAGCTTCGTGCGCGAGCGGCTCGGCATTGGCATGAGCGGCAACCCGGCGCTGACCTACACCACCAACGTCATGTTCCGCTGCCGCGATTTCCAGGCGCTGCACGACAAGGGCCTGGGCTACCGCTTCATCTTCATCGGCCCCGAAGGCACGTGGCTGACCATCGTCGCGGTCAACGGCGGCGACCGCTTCCGGATGTCCATTGTGGGCTCGCCGCAGAAGGTCGAGCATTCCACGGACGACATCCGCGTGGCGCTGCATCGCGCGATGGGCCAACCCTTCGACTACGAGGTGCTGTCGGTGATGCGCTGGGTCCGCCGCGAACTGGTCGCCGACCGCTATGGCGCGGGCCGCGCATTCATTGCGGGCGACGCCGCGCATCTCATGTCGCCGACCGGCGGCTTCGGCATGAACACCGGCATCGGCGACGCGGCCGATCTCGGCTGGAAGCTCGAAGCCGTCCAAAAGGGCTGGGGCGGTCCGGCGCTGCTCGCGAGCTACGAAGCCGAGCGCCGTCCGGTCGGGCTTCGCAACGTCGCGGAGGCGAGCCGCAACCTCGGACGCATGCTGGAGACGCGCAAGAACCCGCCCTCGCCCGAGGCGCTGGCGCCCGGTCCCGCGGGAGAAGCCGCGCGGCGCGCCTACGGCGGCTGGTTCGCCGCCAACATGCGCCGCGAGTGGTTCGCCAACGGCATCATGCTCGGCTACCGCTACGACAATTCGCCGATCGTCGTGCCCGACGGCACGCCCGCTCCGCCCGACGATCCGAACGTCTATGTCCAGACTGCGCGGCCGGGCGCCCGCGCTCCGCACGTCTGGCTTTCCGGCGGGCGTTCGACGCTCGATCTGTTCGGCCGCGGATTTACACTTCTGCGGCTCGGCGCGGACCCGCCCGCGGGCGATTCAATCGTGCGCCCGGCACGCGCTTGCGGCCTGCCGCTCTCGGTCGCCGCGATCGAGGGGGCCGATATACTCGCCACCTACGAACGCCGGCTCGTGCTGGTGCGCCCCGACGGTCACGTCGCCTGGCGCGGCGACAGCGAGCCCGGCGAAGCGCGCGCGCTGATCGACGCGGTGCGAGGCCACGCCGCTACTCGATCTTGATCCCAACGTCCTTCACGACCTTGCCATACTTGGCATGGGAGTCGCGGATCAGTGCCGAGAAGTCGGCAGGCGACAGGATCAAGGTCTCCAGCCTTCCGGTCACGTTGAGCTTGTCGGCCAACTCCTTTTCGCCGAGCGCCTTCTGCGCCTCGGTGCGCAGCCGCGTCAGGATCGGTTCCGGCGTGCCCTTCGGCGCGAACAGGCCGAGCCAGATGGTCAGCTCGTAGCCCGGATAGAACTCACCGATGGTCGGCATGTCGGGGAACAGCGGCGAACGGCGCTTGCCGGTGGTGGCGAGCCCGCGCAGCTTGCCGGAGCGCAGCAGCCCCGCGTTCGATGCGCCTGCCATAACCACTTGCGTTTCGCCTGAGACCGTCGCCGTACCGGCCGGCGCGCCGCCGCGATAGGGAACGTGGGTCAGGTTGATGCCCGCGCGCTGCTTGAGCATCTCGATGCCGAGCTGATGCTGGCTGCCGTTGCCGCCGGAGGCATAGTGCAACGTGGTGGTCGCCTTTTTGGCGTAGTCGACGAACTCCGGCAGCGTCTTCGCCGGGACGTTCGGATTGACCGACAGGAAGAACTGGTTCGACGCCACGCTCGTCACCGGCACGAGATCGTTGAGCGTGTCGAACGGCATTTTGCCGTACACGTGCGGATTGATCGCGATCAGGCTGTCGGCGGCCAGGATCAGCGTATAGCCGTCGGGCGTGGCCTTGGCCGCCAATTCGCCTGCGACATTGCCGTTGGCGCCGGTGCGGTTCTCGACCACGAAGGTCTGGCCCATGATTTCGGTCAGCCGCTGCGAGATCAGCCGCGCCGCGATGTCAGGCGCGCCGCCCGGCGGTATCGTCACCAGCACGCGGACCGGCCGCGTTGGATACTGCGCCTGCGCCAGCGCGTCGCCAGCCACCATCGCCGCGAACGCGATCGCCACCGCCTTGAGCCAGCAAGCCATGAGCGTTCCTCCCCTTACGTATAACCAGACTAGCACCGAACGGCGCGCATGGCAGAGGGTGCGGCTTGCGACCGCAGGCGCATCGCAATAGCGTCGCCGCACGCGTCATACGCAGGGAGGACAAACGATGCCGCTCAAGGTTCGCAGGATCGTCACCGGCCACGACACGACCGGCAAGGCGATCGTCAAGATCGACGAAGTCGTCACCAACACCCGCGAAGGCCGGCCCGGCGCCATGGTCCACCCGATCTGGACCACCGAGGGCTTCCCGGCGAACAACGACGGCCAGGAGGACGCGGCCCAGCGCCAGGTGGGCACCACGCTCCCGGGCGGCACCATTTTCCGCGTGGTGGAATTCAGCCCCGGCGTCGCCTCCCGCAACCACCGCACGGACTCCATCGACTATGCGGTCTGCCTGTCCGGCGAGATCGACATGGACATCGACGGGGCCACGGTCCACTTCAAGGCCGGCGACGTGATGGTGCAGCGCGGCACGATCCATAACTGGATCAACAAGGGCACCGCACCCTGCGTCATCGCCTTCATCCTGATCGACGCCAAGCCGGTGACGGCCGGCGGCAAGATCCTGAACGCGGTCGGCTAGGCCTTCGGGGCCGACCCGCGGCAGGCCCTGAAAAGTTGCCAAAGCCCAAAGGAACTTTCCGGCCCCCTGTGCGTTAGGCGCTGTTGCACCCGACGGCGCATCGGCATGGGGGATTCCCGCTTGACGCTATGGCCATCGAAACGCGCCGGAACCACCGGGCGATTCGACCCGCGCGCCCATGGTTGGGCGGCGTCGGTCGGCTTCGTCCTGCTGCTGGCGGGGGTGGCGGCCGCCTATTTCGCCTTCGCCCGGCTGGGACTGATGCTGGCCTCGATCAATCCCAGCGCCAGCCCGGTCTGGCCGCCGTCTGGCATCGCGCTGGCGTCGATGCTGCTGTGCGGCCGAAAAATCTGGCCGGCGATTTTCGCCGGCGCGTTTTTGGCCAACGTCACGACCGCGGGCGCCGTCGGCGCATCGCTCGCCATCGCGGCCGGCAACACGCTGGAAGCGGTCGTCACTTCGCTCCTGATCGAGCGGTTCTCCAGCGGGCGCGCGACATTCCGGACGCCGCTCGGCGTGGTGCGGTTCGCCGCATTCTGCTTCGTCCCCGGACCGATGATCGCGGCGGGCGTCGGCGTCGGCGCCCTGACGCTCGCAGGCCTCGCCGACCCCGGCGGGTTCTGGCCGATCTGGATGACGTGGTGGCTCGGCGACGCCGCGGGCGCGCTGATCGTCACGCCCGCGATCGCGCTCTGGGCAACCGCGCCGGAGCACGCCTTCCATCGCGAGCGGTTGCTGGAAACCGCCTGGATCGTCGGCGTCGCAGCGGCGATCGGCCTCCTTGCCTACAGTCCGCTGATCGAGCCGACCGCGATGCGGGGTCCGCTCACGTTTCTTGCAATCCTGCCGCTCGTGCTGGCGGCGCTGCGGGGCGGCACGCGCGACACCGCGACCGTGGCGCTGATCCTGTCCGGCTTCGCGGTCTGGGGCACGCTGATGGACGGCGGCCCGTTCTCGCGCGCCACGCTCAACGACTCGTTCCTGCTGCTGCTGACGTTCATCGTCGGCACGGCGGTGCCGAGCCTTGTGCTCGCTGCCGACGTCGCCGTGCGGCGCCGGACCGAGAACAGCCTGCGCGCGGCGCACCACAAGCTCGAACAGCACGTCAAGAAACGTACGAACGAACTGGAGCGCGCCATCGGCGCCCTGCAAACCGAAGTCGAGGAACGACGGGAAATCGACGCGCAATTGCGCGAGCAGCGCGTGCATCTCCTGGAGGCGCAACGACTCGCCAATCTCGGCAGCTGGACATGGGACGTGCGGACCAATGCGGTCACCTGGTCGCAGCAGCTATTCGAAATCTACGGCATTCGCCCGCGGGATTTTCACGGAACGTTCGAGGACTATCTGTCGCGCGTGCATGAGGACGACCGCGACCGCGTCCGCAACACCATTCATGCCGCCTTCCGCAACGACTCCGGCTTTTGCGTCGAAGAGCGCGTCGTCCGGCCCGACGGCGCCGTCCGGCACCTGCAAAGCATCGGCGAGGTCATCCGCAACGAGAGCGGCGAAGCGGTCCGCATGCTCGGCGTGTGTCACGACATCACCGAACGGCGTGAGGCCGAGCAGGCGTTGCGCACCAGCGAGGAGCGATATCGCCTGCTGGTCGACAGCATCCACGACTACGCAATCTTCATGCTCGACCCTTCGGGGCACGTCATGAGCTGGAATTCGGGAGCCGCAAGGATCCAGGGCTATTCCGCCCGCGAGATCGTCGGCGAGCACTTCAGCCGCTTCTTCACCGAGGAGGACCGCGTCGGCGGCCTGGCCGAACGCGCGCTGAAGCGCGCCGCGGAGACCGGAAAATTCGAGGCCGAAGGATGGCGGGTGCGAAAGGACGGCAACCGCTTCTGGGCCAGCGTAGTCATCGACCCGATCCGCGACGACAGCGGCACGCTGATCGGCTTCGCCAAAATCACCCGCGATTTCACCGAACGGCACCAGGCGCAGGCCGACCTCAACGAGGCGCGCGAGAAGCTCGCCCAGTCCCAGAAGATGGAGGCGCTGGGCCAGCTGACCGGCGGCGTCGCACACGACTTCAACAACCTGCTGATGATCGTCAGCGGTCACGCGCACCTTCTGCGCAACCGGGTGAGCGACGACAAGGGCAAACGGGCGATCGAGGCGATCGCGACGGCTGCCGGCCGCGGCCAGGCGCTGACGCATCAGCTTTTGGCGTTCTCGCGGCGCCAGCCGCTGTCCCCCGTCACCGTCGACATCAAGGAGCGCATTGAGGCGGTGCGCGGAATGATCGGCAGCTCGTTGCGCGGCGACATCGAACTCGTGTGCGACGTCCCGGCCGGCATCTGGCCGGCCCGCGTCGACGTGAGCGGCCTGGAGCTTGCGCTGGTCAATATTGCCGTCAACGCGCGCGACGCCATGCCCGAAGGCGGGCGCGTGACGCTGACCGCGCGCAACATCGTGTTGCGCTCGGGCGACAAGCCGGCTGCGCTTGCCGACCTGTCCGGCGAGTTCGTCGAAATCTCGATGACGGACATCGGCAGCGGAATTCCCCAAGACATGATCTCAAAGGTGTTCGAGCCGTTCTTCACCACCAAGCCGATCGGAAAGGGAACCGGGCTCGGCCTGTCGCAGGTTTACGGCTTCGCACATCAGTCGGGCGGCACCGTCACAATCGAGAGCGAGCTGGGCCGCGGCACCAGGATCGCGATCTATCTGCCGCGCAGCCACAATCCTGTCGATCCGCCGGCGCCGACAGACGGCGCGCAAGCCGCACCGCACGGGCAAGGCACCGTTCTCGTGGTCGAGGACAATCTTGAGGTCGCCGAAGTCACATCGACGCTGCTGTCGCAGCTCGGCTACACCGTGCTGCACGCCGCGAACGCCACCGACGCCCTCGAACGGCTGGAAAGCGGCGGAATCGACCTTGTGTTCTCCGACGTGGTCATGCCCGGCCCGCTGAACGGGCTTTCGCTGGCCCGCGAAACGCAGGTCCGGTTTCCCGGCGTCGCTGTGCTGCTGACCAGCGGATACACCGACCTCGCGCGCGAGGCGCAGGTCGAGTTCTCGATCCTGCGCAAGCCGTTCCAGGCCGCAGCGCTCGAAACGGCGGTACGGACGGCCTTGCGGCGGCGCGCTGACGCCACCGCTACGGCCGCTCAGACGCCCGCGTAACCGTCCGCAGGTATTCAGCGCGCCAGCATCACGATCGCTTCCACCTCGTAGAGCGCGTCCGGCCGCGCCAGCGCCGGAATGCCGATCGTGGTGCTCGCCGGCGGCTGCGCGGTGTTGACGTATTTGTCGCGCACCTCGCGGTAGATCGGCAGGTTCTTGCCGATGTCGAGCAGATAGTTGTTGAGCTTGACCACGTCGTCGAACGTGGCCCCGACGGCTGCGAGCGCCGCCTTCAGGTTCTCGAACGCCTGCACCGCCTGCGCGCGGAAATCGCCGGCGATCGAGCCGTCGGGCTTCAGGCCAAGCTGGCCCGCGATATAGACCACACGGCCGGGGCCGGTGATCTCGACCACATGGGTATAGCCGCCCGGCTTGGCGATCGCGGGCGGGTTCATGAAACGCATGTTCGAAGGCATGTTCGATCCCAACACGATGGGACGCCGCCCAGCGCGGCGTCGCGATGCCGCAGTATAGGGTCGGGGGCGCGCGGGTTAGCAACCAATAATTAACCGATTTGGTTCATTTATGCGGCATGACTTGGGGCTTATGTGCCCGCGCCCGGTCGGCCGAACCATGTCCGAAACATCTTCTCTGCAAACTGCAAATGGAAGCGACGCCAAGCACGAAGGCGCTCGCTCGCCGCTTGCGTTCGTCGTCGACGAAGAGGCGAGCATCCGCCAGTTCGTTTCGCTGCTGCTGCAAGGCGCCGGTATCGACACGCTTGAATTCGCCGACGGCGCGGCATTCCGCTCCGCCAAGATCGGACGCTCGCCGGACCTGGTGTTCCTCAACGTCGGCACCGACACGCAAGACGCCGAGCAGTCGATCGACATGCTCGCCCTCTCCGGATATTCCGGCGCAGTCCAGCTGATGAGCGGCAAGGGCGCGTCCGTGCTGGACACCGTTCAGCAGGCCGGACTGAAGAGCAAACTGCGGATGTTGCCGGCGCTGAGCAAGCCTTTCGAAACGTCCGCAATCCAGAAGATGCTGTCCGACCAGCGGCTCGGGCACTCCCAGCAGGCGCCCACTGTCCGCGTCAGCCTCGCCGAGGCGCTGACGCATGAGTGGGTGGAGTTCTGGTATCAGCCCAAGATCGACCTGAAGAAGAAGCAGCTTGCGGGCGCGGAAGCGTTCGCGCGCGTCAACCATCCGCAACACGGAATCCTGCCGCCGGCGACCTTCACCCCCGGAGCTGACGCGGCAAGCCTCGAGCAGCTCGGCGAGCGGGCGCTGGTCGGCGCGCTGAAATCCGGCCTGAACCTGTCGCGCCTCGGCGTGAACCTGCGCATCGCGGTCAACATGCCGCTGTCGGCGCTCGCCAAGCTCCCGATCGGCGACATCGTGCGCTCGCACCGTCCGCAGGTGGACAACTGGCCAGGTCTCATCATCGACCTGACCGAGGAACAGGTCATCACCGAGATTACGCTCGCCAACGAGCAGGCCAAGAAGCTGGCCGAGCACAACGTCAAGCTCGCCATCGACGATTTCGGCCGCGGCTACTCGGCCCTGTCGAGGCTCAAGGAAGTGCCGTTCGCGGAGATGAAGCTCGACCCGCGCTTTGTGGTCGGCTGCGGCTCCGACAAGGCCCACGCCCCGGTCTGCAAGAACGTGATCGACCTCGCCCACAGCTTCGGCAGCCTCGCGGTCGGCATCGGCCTGGAGAACGCCTCGGACGCGCAGGCACTGGTCGCCATGGGCTGCGACCTCGGCCAGGGCTTCCTGCTCGGCCAGCCGATGCCCGAGGAGCGGTTCATCGCCCTGCTCAAGCAGCGCGTGTCCGTGCGGCAGGCCTCCGCGCCCACCGAAGCCAGCGGCGCGGCCGCGTAGCCGCGCCCGGCTTTCTCAATTTGAACGGTCAGTGCGTCCAGGCGCCGCGGCGGTTGTGCGCAAAGTTGTCGGCGTAGGACAGACCCTTGCGCTGCGCGGGCGGGCTGTCGAACACCTGATACGGAATACCGTGACGCTCGGCGTAGGCGACCGCCTCTTCCTTGGTGGCGAAGCGCAGCCGCAACTGGCTCTTCATGTCGCCCGAGGTGGTCCAGCCCATTAGCGACTCCACCACCCGCGGCTCCTCCGGCTCGTAGTCGAGCTGCCAATCCTTGGTCTTGGCCCGGCCGGATTGCATGGCCGTCTTGGTCGGTTTGTAGATTCGTGCGGTCATTGGTTGTCGCCGTGCTCGCAGTGTCCCCGGCTCACCGGGCCGAAACTCAAAGAACAAGGGCTGGTCGGAGCAGCAGGATTTGAACCTGCGACCCCCTGCTCCCAAAGCAGGTGCGCTACCAGGCTGCGCTATGCTCCGGCGCGGGCAGTGAATCGCACGGACCGGCGGTTGCGGTCAATGCTCCGGCGGTTTCCTTGCGGGATCAACGTCTGGGCTGCCAGTCGGCGGGCGCGAATCGCACCACCGCGCCCTCGTACGGCGCGCGCAGTATCTGGAACGAGCCGCCGGCGTAGAGGTTGCCCGCTTCGTCAAAGGCAACGGTGTCCACGAACGGCGTGGCGACCTTGAGCGTGCTGAGGTGCCTGCCCTCGCGGTCGAACAGATGCACCCGTCCCTCGCCATATTCCGCCACCGCGAGAATCCCCGGCCGCAGCGCGAGTCCGTCGGGACCCGCGTGCGAATGCGCGTGAGTCCTCGTTGCATCGTGCGCCTTGAAATCGACCAGCACGCGGCGGCCGGACACGCGGTTGTGGGCATCGAGTGCCAGCGCTGCGATCCGCCGCCCGAGATGTTCGGACACATAGAGCATGCGGGCCGGCGCATCGAACGCAACGCCGTTGGCGTAGTGCAGCGAGCCGACCACCTCGCTCATTGCGCCGGACGCGCTCACGTGAATCACGCGACCGGTCGCAGGCGCGAGCGGGCTGAACAGCCCGGACAGCGTCACGAACGCCCCGCCCCGCCCGTCGCTCGCGGATGCGTTGGGATGCTGAATGCGCTCGCCGCCGGGCAGCGTGGGAAAGCGCCGCAGCGTGACGCCGGCGGCGGAAATCTCCACCAGCTCGTGCGAGAGGTGGCAATTGACCAGGTAACCCTTGTCGCCGAACGGCACGATGGACGTCGGCCCGCAGCCCGCGGCACGCCAGAACTCCCGGGTCCCGCCGCCTTCGATCGCGCTGACGCGGTCGGCGCCCATCTCGGCGAAATACATGCGGCCGCCATGCCAGAGCAGCCCTTCCGGATAGGAGCCGGAGGCAACGACAACGGGCTCGGCTCCGGCGGCGGAGACCGCCAGCGCCAGCGCAAGCGCGACGCCGGCCCAGCGCGGGCTCATTCCGCCGAACCGCGCAGGAATCGGTGGGCCGCGACCATCGCAAGGCCGCACAGGACGATAATTCCGGCAAACACCATGGTCAGCGCACGCGAGCCGTAGAGCGGCATGAGTGTGAACACGGTGACCAGCGTGCCGAGCACATTGCCGATCGTCGAGACGCCGTAGACGTAGCCGACCAGCCGGCCGCCGAAGCTGACCGAGGTCAGCAGCAACCGCACCGCGAACGGGGTGAACACGCTGATCAGCGTCAGCGGCAGCAGCAGCAGCATGGTGGCGCCGAACGTAATGCCGACCATGCCGTCGCCGACGTTGCGCAGCGTCCAGCCGAACAGCGGATCGACCCAAAGCGGGATGCTGAACAGGTACGCACCCGCCCCCATCAGCAGGAACCCGCACAGCCGCGGGCTCATGGTGCGGTCGACCAGCGCGCCGCCGAGCAGATAGCCGAGCATCAGCGCCACCAGCACGGTCGCGATCAGCGACGCCCAGGTGTTGATGCCGCCGCCGAAATACGGATAGAGGTAGCGGCTCGCCAGCATCTCGAAGCCCATCAGCGCGAAGCCGAGGACGATCGCGAGCGTAAACAGCATGATTCCGCGAAGGATCGAGCTACTCATCAGCGTGGCGCTTCCGTCTGTTCCTTCCACTTCTGATTATGCTGCTCGATGGCGCGCAAAGTCTCCACCGGCGCGAAATCGTCGGTCATGACCTTGCCGCGCGGCTTGCGCAGCACCCGCCGCTCGGCCACCAGCCGGCGCAGATCGTAACGCAGCTTGTAGCGCGTCTGAACGCTCGCCGCCCGCGTCATCAGATCCGCCTGCCGAAACGCCGGGCCGTCGTGGGCGACGGCGACGACGTTTTCCCGGCCGTCGTAGAAGTCGACCGAACGGAACACCGAACTCATCGTCGCGATGGCCGAATCGAACAGCATGGTCGAGGGCTCGATGTTCTGCACCACCACCCCGCCCGGCGCGAGCCGCGACTTGACCAGGGTGTAGAACTCCCTGGTCAGCAGGTGAAAGGGCACGAACGGCCCGCGGTAGGCGTCGAGCAGGACGATGTCCCACTTCGAGTCGTCGCGCAGCAGATAGGCCCGGCCGTCGGCGACCACCGCCTTGAGCCGGTCGCTCTCCTGGAACTGGAAATACTTCCTGGCCAGATCGACCACATCCTTGTCGATCTCGACCGCGACGATGGTGGACTCGGGCAACGCCCGGTTGAGGTAGGTGACGATGCTGCCGCCGCCGAGACCGATTTCGAGGATGCGCCCGGTGTTGGCCGCGTAGGCCAGCCCCAAGGTCATGTAACGGGCGTACTCGATCGAAAGCGCGCCCGGGTCCTTCAGGTTGATCAGGCTCTCGGTGAAGTAGCGCTTGTTGTGCCCGAACGTCATCGAGATCGTGTCGCGGTCCCGGAACACGAAGATGTTGTTGTAGAGCGACTCGCGCTTCTCCAGCAGCCGGCCGGTCGCCGCCTGCGGGGGCACGGCAGCCAGGCCCGCAAGTCCTGCCGCCAGGGCCGCGGCAAGCGTCAGCCGGGCAGCGCCACGCCAGCCCCCCATCAACGGCTCCCGCCCTCTGCCCGATCGGGATTCGACTTGGCGACTTGCGTCACGCGCCGGCCTTTCGTGCGCCGCGCCGCATCAGCGGGGGGCGTCGGTCTGCTCTTTCCACTTCTCGTTATGCTTCTCGATCGCGCGCAGGGTCTCGACCGGCGCAAAGTCGTCGGTCATCACCTTGCCGACGGGGCGGCTCAGCACCCGCCGCGCCTGCGCCATGGCGCGCAGGTCATGGCGGAACTTGAAGCGCTCCTGCGCGCGGGCGGCGCGAGCCAAGAGGTCGGCCTGGCGCAACGATTGGCCCTCGTAGGCGACCGCCACCACGTTGCCGCCGCCGTCGTAGAGATCGACCGAGGGGAACACGCTTGCGAGCGTGGTGGTCGCCGAATCGAACAGCATGGTCGAGGGCTCGATGTTCTGCACCACCACCCCGCCCGGCGCGAGCCGCGACTTGACCAGGGTGTAGAATTCCCTGGTCAGCAGGTGAAAGGGCACAAACGGCCCGCGGTAGGCGTCGATCAGGATCACGTCCCACTTTTCGGGATCGCGCATCAGGAAGGAGCGGCCGTCGGCGACCACCGCCCGCATGCTCGCCGATTCAGTGAACTTGAAATACTTCTTCGCGAGATCGACGACGTCCTTGTCGATCTCGACGGCGAGGATCGCCGTGTCGGGCATGAACATCTTCAGGTATGACACCGTGCGCCCGCCGCCGAGACCGATTTCCAGGATGCGGTCCGGCTTGGCCGCATAGGCGACACCGAGCGTCATATAACGGGTGTAGTCGACGGTCAGCAGCGTCGGCTCGGCAAGCTTCATGCTGCTTTCGGTGTAGTAGCGCTTGTTGTGGCCGAAGGTCATGGTGACGGTGTCTTTGTCACCGAAGATGAAGATGTTGTTGTAGAGCGACTCGCGCCTTTCCAGCAGGTCGGCGGCCAGTGCGGCGGGAGCGGCAAGCGCGATCGCCGCTGCGGCCGCGGCCGCCCGCCAAAATCCAGAACGCTCAGTCATTCACCACTCCCGGCCGGCGGCGCCATCGACGCATCGATCACGCTCAATGATTCCCAATTCGTTTGCGGGTTCCTTCTCGCAAACCGCCGGGCCGGATGCAAAACACCACCCTGTGCGTTCGGCGTGCGCCGCAGCATTCGCCCCTGCAACAAATAGGCAGGATGGGTCGAAAACACAACGAAACCGGAACCCGCGGCAGCAATCCGCGGGTTCCGGATTCAAATTCGAACGCTACGTGGCGCTTCCCGGCACCGGGCCGGGGAATTCCCGGCCGTCAGTGCGACGCAGGGCCGGTCGGGCCGCCATCGGGGCGCACTTCCGCGGCCATCATGCCTTTGGGACCAGGCCCGAAACGCACCAGGACCGTCTGGCCGGGCCGCAACTCGGCGATGCCAAAACGCCGCAGGGTCTCCATGTGGACGAAGATGTCCGGGGTCCCCTCGCCGCGGGTCAGGAACCCGAAGCCGCGCAGCCGGTTGAACCACTTCACCTGCGCCCGCTCAAGCCCGCTGGTCGGCGTCACCGTGACGTGGGTGCGTGCCGGCGGCAGGGTCGACGGATGGATCGCCGTCGACTCGTCCATCGACAGGATGCGGAAGCACTGCAGGCCCTTCGGCCGCTGCAGAACCTCGGCGACCACGCGCGCGCCCTCGTACGCCGTCTGAAATCCGTCGCGGCGCAGACACGTCACGTGGAGAAGGATGTCGGCTTGGCCATTGTCAGGGACAATGAAGCCATACCCCTTCGAGACGTCAAACCACTTGATGACGCCCGAGAGTTCGATGATGCTCGCAGCCGCCTCGTCGGTCAGATCGCCGACGACGTCCGGTCCAAGCCCCAGTCCCTTTGAAAATTCGTCCGACGCCATGACGCCGCACGCTGCCTGTTTGATTGGCGTCTCTTGAAGGACGCTGATGCGAATCTCTAAGCAAGGATAACATTCGTCCCCAGTCGTAAAAGAAATAAATGAACTTCTCCGCTGCCACCGCACAACTCCTGTGAATAAGCCAGCCGGGTGGCGAATCAGTGTGCGACAAAGGGCGCGAGCACGTCGCCGATGTCGTGGTGCACAACGAGGTCGGCGAATTCGTCGAATTCGGTCGCTTCGCGGTTGATGATCGCAAGCTTGGCACCGTTGCGCTTGGCGGCCAACGGGAATCCCGCGGCCGGCCAGACCACGAGCGAGGAACCGATGGCGAGAAACAGGTCGCAGCCGTCGGTCAGCTCCTGGGCGCGGCGCATGGCGGCCTCGGGCATCGCCTGGCCGAACGAAACCGTCGCCGTCTTGATGAAGCCGCCGCAGTCCGGGCAGTCCGGCGAACGACCGCCGGCGGTTTCGAACCGTTCCCGAACCCACGGCAGGTCGTAGCGTTTGGCGCAATCCAGGCACAAGGCGTAGGTCGTGTTGCCGTGCAACTCGACCACATGGCCGGGATCGATCCCGGAATCCTGGTGCAGATTGTCGATGTTCTGGGTGATGACCGCGGGCACCTTGCCGGCCCGGTAGAGCGCCGCCAGCGCCCGGTGGCCGCGCCCCGGCTTCGCCCCGCCGAACTGGTCCTGCATGGCAAAGCGCCGCCGCCAGCTTTCGTCCCGCGCCTCCCGGCTGGTCAGGAAGTCGCCGAAGTCGATCGGGCGCATCTTGGTCCAGATGCCGCCGGGCGATCGGAAGTCCGGAATGCCGCTTTCGGTCGAAATGCCGGCGCCGGTGAACGGCACGACGGAATTCGCCTCCCCGATCATGTCCCTCAGGCGGGCGAAGGCGGTCTGAACATCGGGCGCGATCATGTATGGTTCTCGAACGAAGGCCGGACCTCATCCGGGGGCCGGGAAAGCGACGAGAGGGCACCATGCGATTTCTGCACACCATGCTCAGGGTGCGCAATCTGGACGCGGCGCTGAACTTCTATGTGAACCTGCTCGGTCTGGAAGAGGTCCGCCGCCGGGTCGACGAAAAAGGCCGCTACACCCTGGTGTTTCTCGCCGCGCCCGAGGATGCGCCTGCCGCCAAGGCGGCGCTCGCCGCCGGCCGCCGGGACGCGCCTTGCGTCGAGCTCACGTTCAACTGGGATACCGAGGATTACGGCGAGGCGCGCTACTTCGGCCACCTGGCTTACGAGGTCGACGACATCTACGCGGTCTGCGAGCGGATGATGAAGGGCGGCGTGACCGTCAACCGCCCCCCGCGCGACGGCAACATGGCTTTCGTGCGCTCGCCCGACAACCATTCGATCGAGCTTTTGCAGAAGGGCAAGCCACAGCCGCCCAGGGAACCGTGGGCATCCATGGCGAATACGGGGCGCTGGTAGGCGGATTGCTTGCCGCTGCCGGAATTCGGCTCTATACGTCCCGGCGCCAGAAGCTGGCGGCCGTCCCCATCGTCTAGCGGTCTAGGACATCACCCTTTCACGGTGAAGACCGGGGTTCGAGTCCCCGTGGGGACGCCAAAGTCATCTTTCGCTCTGATTTTGTGCGCAAATTTCGATTGCCGGGCACTGGCGCCAACGTCGGCGCCAATTTCACCGTCCGGCACTCGCCGGATGTCCGCGCGCCGCCCATGCCGATTAGGTTGTGCCACCTTGCCTGCCTGCTCGCCGGGGCACCGTCGCACTTTTTCCGGACCACTCCCGGCTTCATTGTCGGGTTCAATTGTTCTTCGCGCCCTCGCGGATCCAATCGCGAATCTCGTTGCGATCACAGACCGAGAGCTTCTTCTTACCGTGCGGCATTCGCAGTTGCGGCGACGCACGCCAATCCAAAAGCCACATCAGATTGCTGCCGTCGGGATCGCGCGGAATCACCATACGCCCGAACTTGGTGCCCTTCATGAGCCCCTCATAGGTGCTCAGATCGAGCCCGCTCTTTTCAAAGCCCGCGCCGCCGGGTTGGTGGCAAGACACGCATCGACCCTTCAGTATCGGGACGATATCTTCGAGAAAACTCTTCGGATCGGCGGCGCAGACCGTGCTCGATGGGACCGCCACTCCCCCGCCGGCGACCGCTGCGACAACAAGCGCGACTCCCAGCCTTGATAGAGATTGTCGTGTCATATGACC
Organism: Alphaproteobacteria bacterium; assembly: GCA_016869215.1. Taxonomy (GTDB): domain Bacteria; phylum Pseudomonadota; class Alphaproteobacteria; order Rhizobiales; family Xanthobacteraceae; genus Z2-YC6860. The sequence continues at coordinate 25,257 of VGEP01000056.1, forward strand.
CTCCTATAGCCGCCGATGTCGTCCCCTCATTGTGCGGTGCGCGCGCTCCGTCCCCACAATCCAAGGCCGATCAGCAGCAACGCAACAACCCCGATCACGGCCAGCGTCAGGGTTGGCACATAGAAGGTCGTGTAGACTTCCCAACCGAGGAGACGCAGCACCTGCGAAACCTCCGTGTAGATGCCGACCAGATGGCCGCCGAGCGTGCCCGTGATTCCAAGCAGGACGCTGCCGAGGATCGCGAGCCCCGCCATGACCCAGCGCATCACGCCGTCCCACACGGCTTCGCCCTGAATCCAGCGCGTCGCGAGCAACAGCGCCCAGTAGGCTGTGGTCCAAGTCGCCAACAGCATGTGGTTGCGCCCTAGGGGTGTCGACGAGATCGTTTCCCACGGCCACACCATGAGGCCGACCGTGTAGGCGGCAATGCCGGCGAGCAGACCGAGCGTCAGCAGCGGGACAAGCGCGCGGTCCACCGCCTTGGCGAGCGTTCCGTCGGAAAGTGCGCGCCACACAATCGCCAGTGTCGCGGTCATCCACAGCGCGATCGGAAAGTGAACCAGGACGACATGATAGGCGGCCATGGTCAGACTCCTTGCCTACGGCTGCGCAGCAGGTTCACGGCGACGCCGAAACCGGCAATCAGAAGGACCCCCGCCAACATCGTCAGCAGCCATTGCCGGCGGATAGCGTCGGCGAACTCCGCTTCGACACCGTAGTGGGCGAGCTGTGCTTCGCTGTGGCGATACCTCACCGGAACGCCTTTCTTGATGTATTCGGCGCCGGCGTGTCGCTTGCTGTTGAGGTGAGGCCAACTGACCTGGCCTGGGTAGAACAGCGTGACCTCGGTCCACTCCTGCTTCCAGTCGGGAGCGTCGCCGGCAAACTTCGGCGCAACGATTTCGGCCGGCCGGTTCAGACCCAACGTGAAAGGCAGCGACACGTAATGCCAGCGTTCCTGCTGTGCATCGCGATGCACAGAGAAGGCAACGTGATAGGCACCTTGATCGCGCAAGATCTTGTCGTCGAGCGGATTGCCGGTATCGAGCCGCCGCCGCAAGGTCACGTCCCAGTAGCCGTCCTTCCAGCGGCCTTCGCCGGCGACGGCGATATCGCCGCGCGAACGATCGGCGGGAGTCAGGATGCGACGCGGAAGCGTATCGCCCTCGGCCCAGCCCGCATTGGGATCGAAAGCAACGGCCTGATCGGCGCGAAGGTAATAAGCATCGCCAAAGCCAAGCTTGCCTTGCGCGACATCATCCCAGCGCAGGCCTTTGCGACCGACCTTGGCCTAGAGATGGTCCCGGTTTCCGGGACAGTTTGGCGGCTTGGCTAAGATGGATTCTGGGTTTGATTACGCCGCCAATTTTTCTGGCTCCATGTCGATATCA
>VGEP01000057.1 GCA_016869215.1 Alphaproteobacteria bacterium
CCGCGGCACGCGCCGCGCGTGCGCGCGAGCTCGCGGGCCAGGGCATTCCGGAGGCGCTGGCGCAGCGGATCGGCGATCTGCCGGTGCTGGCGGCGGCGCCCGATCTGGTTCACATCGCCGACCGCACCGGAAAGCCGATCGATGCCATCGCCGCGACCTACTTCGCGGCGGAGGCGTTCTTCCGGCTCGACCGCGTCATCGCTGCGGCGCGCGGCATTGTGGTGTCGGACTATTTCGATCGCCTCGCGCTCGACCGCGCGCTCGATTCCATCGGCGACGCCGAGCGGCGCATGACTGCGGCGATGGTTTCGACCGGCAGTGCGGGGGCCGCGGCGGTCGAAGCCTGGGTCGCGCCGCGCAAGGTGGAGGTCGAGCGCATCCGCGCATCGATCCACCAGATCGCGGGCTCGGGGCTGACGCTGTCGAAGCTGACGGTGGCGGCGAGCCTGCTGGGCGATCTGGCGAAGGGGTGAGGGCTCAGCAGCAAACCCGGCGCTCAGCTTCCCCCTCCAGGGGAGGGTGAAGCGCGCGAGTGGCGCTTCATCAATCTCAATGCCTGAAATGCCGTGTGCCGGTGAACACCATCGCCACATTGTGGTCGTCGGCGGCCTTGATCACCTCGTCGTCGCGCACCGAACCGCCGGGCTGGATCACAGCGGTGGCTCCGGCCTCGATTGCAACGAGCAGCCCGTCCGCGAACGGAAAGAAAGCGTCGGAGGCGACCACCGAGCCTTTGGTGAGCGGCGCGGGCAGGCCCAATTCCTTTGCCGCGTCCTCGGCCTTGCGCGCCGCGATCCGCGCGGCGTCGAGGCGGCTCATCTGGCCCGCGCCGATGCCGACCGTGGCGCGGTCCTTGGCGTAGATAATGGTGTTCGACTTCACGTGCTTGGCGATGCGGAACGCGAACCGCAGGTCGCCGAGCTCCGCCGCGCTCGGCGCGCGCTTCGTCACCGTGCGAAGCTGCATCTCGTCGACCGAGGCGTTGTCGCGCGACTGCACGAGCAGCCCGCCCGCGACCGACTTCACCGTGAGACCCGCTGCGCGCGGATCGGGCAACCCGCCGGCGATCAGCAGCCGCAGGTTCTTCTTGGCGGCGACGATCTTGATCGCCTCTTCGCTGGCGTCAGGCGCGATGATGACTTCGGTGAAAATCTCGGTAATCGCCTTTGCGGCTTCGGCGTCGAGCGTGCGGTTGACAGCGACGATGCTGCCAAAGGCCGAGGTCGAGTCGCAGGCCAGCGCCTTGCGATAGGCTTCGGCGAGGCTTGCGCCCTCCGCCACGCCGCACGGGTTGGCGTGCTTGACGATGACCACCGCCGCCGTGCGCCCGGGATCGAATTCGGCGACGCATTCGTAGGCCGCGTCGGTGTCGTTGATGTTGTTGTAGGAGAGCTGCTTGCCCTGCGCTTGCCGCGCGGTGGCGACGCCGAAGCGTTGCTCCGGCGCGCGGTAGAACGCCGCGTTCTGGTGCGGGTTCTCGCCGTAGCGCAGCGCCTCGGCGAGCTTGCCGCCGAAGGCGCGGAACGCGGGCGCCGTGTCGCCGAGCTCGCCCGCAAACCAGTTGGAAATCGCTGCGTCGTAGCTCGCGGTGCGGGCATAGGCCTTGGCGGCGAGGCGCTTGCGCAATCCGAGCGCGGTTGCGCCGCCGTGCTGCGAAAGCTCGGCCAGCACCGCCGCATAGTCGTCCGGCTCGACCACCACCGCCACGTCGGCATGGTTCTTGGCCGCGGCGCGGATCATGGCCGGACCGCCGATGTCGATGTTCTCGATGCAGTCGTCGTAAGCGGCGCCCTTCGCGACCGTGGCTTCGAAGGGATAGAGGTTCACCACCAGAAGGTCGATCGGGCGGATGCCGTGCGCGGCCAGCGCCGCTTCGTGGTCCTTGTTGCCGCGGATCGCGAGCAGGCCGCCGTGCACCTTCGGATGCAGCGTCTTGACCCGGCCGTCCATCATTTCGGGGAAGCCGGTGATGTCCGAGACGTCGAGAACCTTGAGGCCCGCGTCTTTCAGCGCCTTGGCGGTGCCGCCGGTGGAGACCAGCTCGATGCCGTGGCCGGCCAGGCCGCGGGCAAATTCGGTCAGGCCGGACTTGTCGGACACCGACAGCAGCGCGCGGGCGACTTTTCGCAGTTCGGTCATGGGCGTTACGAATCGGGCTCCGCGGTTTATGGCGTGTCGAGCGACAGTTCGGGTTCGTCGCCGCGGCGGCGGCCGGGCGCGGGGCCCGCCGCGCTGACGCGGGACAGGCTCCAGTGCACCCGCGGAATCTTCCGGGCGCGGCCATAGATCGCGATCTGGAACGCGCGCCGCGGGCCTTCGCTGGAGGACAGGTAGACGCTCTCCTCCAGCTCGACGCGATCCTCGTAGGCGTTGAAGGTCCACACGTCGCGGCTCGGCAGCATCAGCATGGCGCCGTAGCCGTCGGTCAGCTTGTTGGCCTTGATCGCGGGATGAAGGTGGAACCGCACCACGAACTCGTCCTGCACGTTCTGCGGCAGCATGTCGCCGTCGACCGGCGCGAACAGGTCCTCGCCGTCGATGCGGAAGCCGTCCGCCGCAAGCTTCAAGGCGCGCTGGTGAATGACGCTGTAGCGGTCGGCGTAGCCGTCGTGCGACGCGCGCAGCACCACCGCGTCGTCCCGGTCCTCGCGGGAAATCTGGATATTGGTCGGACCGCTGACGATGGGCGTGCCAAGCAGCCGCTTGAACGCACCGCCTTCGAGAAACCGGCACGACGACGAATCGTTGAACACCACCGTCGAATGCGCCGCCGTGGCGCGCGCAACCCGGCGCCAGGTTTCCCGGTTGTTTCCGGGCAATCCGCAATTGACGACGATCCGCTGCAACCCGTGCGACAGTTCGAACGACAGGCAGCCGGCGTGCGCCTCCTGGCTGACCGCGATCGGCGGCGAGGTTCCGGTATCCATCAGCAGCAGCAAGTCGCCGGCCTCGACGCGCTGGTAGCCCGAATGCGTCGCGCCGGACAGCGGAGCGCCGCGCGCGTCGTCGTAGGCGAGAATGGTCGCCATGACGTCCGGATGGGTCGGACCCATGCCGTTGAAATGCGCGAAGCTGCCGTCGCCGTGCCGGAAGTAGCGCATCATCGGCATCATGCGGTCGATGGCGTTGTTGAGCGCCGGCGGCGGTGCAATGTTGCGCGCGGCGAACGCCTGCCGCAGCGGCAAGAGGTCGAGCAGCAGCTCGATCAGCGCGCCGGGATTGCGGCTGATATGGCCGCCGTCGGGCAGTATCTGACGCTCCACCTCGGCGATGAGCCGCTTGATGCTGCCGCGCAGATGGCGCGCCTGGCCGGACATGCAGATCGCGGCATAGGTCAACGCGACCAGCGCCTGCAGACGCGGAACGCCGTCGCGCGCTTCCATCGCGGTGTGGCGCAAGTAGCGCACCTGCCGCGCCAGGCTGCGCAGGAAGCGGCGGTAGAACTGGTCGTCGGCATCGTTCAGGATCAGCGGGGCGTGGGTGAGCCAGGACGTGACCCGCCGCGACAGGATCTCCGGCTGCCAGCCGAGCGGGTGCCACGCGCCCTGCACCGCGATCCACTCGTCCACCAGCGCGCGGGCATTGGCGCGCGTGATGCCGGATTCGGCCGCGCGCAGGTGGCGAAGCCAGGTGAAGCTGAGGAGGCTTGCCGCCCATTCCTCGGACGGCGGCTCGATCTCGAACGGCGAACGGCCGTCGCTGATGACCACCTTGCCGGCGAAGGCGAACCGTCCGGCGTAGATTTCGCCGGCGCGCGTGCCGTCGGCGGTGCGCAGGTCCTGCGGCGCGATCAGCAGGCGTTCGGGCCTGGACGGTATGAAGCTCCAGCGGATCAGCGGGTGGCCGCGCAGGCGGCCGGCGAGAATGCGCAAATAGCGCCGCCCGAGCAGCAGGGACAGTCTGGCCCGCTCTGAAACCGACAGGCCGGCCATGGAACGCTTGCCCCCGTTACCGTTGCGGGCGCCGTGGCCCGCCTACCCCGCGCAACATATAGCGAAGGCGGGTACCGCGGCCAACCGGCGGCGCCCGCTAAGCCCTCTGATTTCTGACGATTCTGGCCGCGTAGAAGCCGTCGAGCCCGGCCATGCGCGGGTCGTCGTCGGGCCAGTGGCAGGGCAGGGTGCGAAGGTCGCCGTCGGGCGTGACGAGGCCGTCCAGACCGGCGAATTCTCCCGCGGCGATGGGGCGGCGCTGCAGCCCCGGATGGCGGGACAACAGGGCCGCGATGGCGTCTTCGCCCTCCTCGGGCTCCAGCGAACAGGTGCAATAGACCAGCGTGCCGCCCGGTGCGAGCAGCGTAACGGTGCGATCCAGCAGCCGCGCCTGCAGCGCGGCGAGCTTGCCGAGATCGGTTTCCGACTTGAGCCAGGGAATGTCGGGATGTCGCCGGACCGTGCCGGTCGAGGAACACGGCGCATCGAGCAGCACCGCGTCGAACGGGCCGGCCTGCCAAAGCGCCGCATCGGCCTCGACCGTTTCGGCGGTCAGTCCGAGCCGCGCGAGATTCTGCCTGAGCCGGGCGAGCCGCGCGGGCGAGCGATCGACCGCGGTCACGCGCGCTCCGGCATGCGCGAGCTGCGCGGTCTTGCCGCCGGGCGCGGCGCAGAGGTCCGCGACCGACCGCCCACGCACGTCGCCGAGCAGGCGCGCGGGGATCGCCGCCGCAGCGTCCTGCACCCACCACGCGCCCTCCTTGAAGCCCTCGAGCTGCGCCACCGGGCCCGAGGCGGCGGTCCGCACCGTGCCGGTCGGCAGCACGCGGCCGTTCAGCCGCACGGCCCATTCCGCCGGATCGCTTTTCATCGTGAGGTCGAGAGCGGGCTCGCGCGTATGCGCCAGTGCGACGGCGCGCGCGGTCGCTTCGCCGTAGCGCGCGATCCAGCGCCGCATCAGCCAGTCCGGCGTGTCGAGCATCGCCGTGTCCAGGCTCGCAAGTTTATCCTTGCCCTCACGCGCGAGCCGCCGCAGCACCGCGTTCACAAGGCCCGCGAAGTGCGACGCATGGCGGTCGGCCTGCGCGAGCCGCACCGAAAGGTCGACCGCAGCGTGATCCGGAACGTCGAGAAAGAGAATTTGCGCTGCGCCGACCAGCAGGATCGGTTCGATCTGCGGCGCCTCGCGCGGCAGGCCGCGTTCCAGCATCGGCGTCAGCAGATGGCGCAGCGTGCCGAGCCGGCGCAGCACGGTTGCGGAGATCGCGCGGACCAGCGCGCGGTCGCGCTCGGGCAGCGCGCCGATGCCGCTGGTTTCGATCTGCTCGTCGAAGGGCCGCCGCCGCAGCAGCACGCCGGAGAGAATGCCGGCCGCGATACGGCGGGCGGCCAGGCCGGGCGGCGGGGACTGAGAAGCGGTCTGCACCATGCCAAGCGTTCATGCCCCGCTTTCACGGGGCATGACAACGGCGAATTGCACTGCTTCCAGGATTGGTGCTTTCAGGCTTGGCTCAGCCCCAGGGGCCGGACCGGCGCCGGCCGCCGCCACCCCAGGGCCCGTGCTGCGGGGTCCCGTGCGCGACGGCCCGCGGCGCCGGCTGCGCTTCATAGCCGCCGAAGCCGCCCTGGTTCATGTCGTGGGCGAGCTGCTGCAAAGCCGCGATCCGGTTTTCGGTCGCGGGATGGGTCGAGAACAGGTTGTCCATGCGCTCGCCCGACAGCGGGTTGACGATGAACATGTGCGCGGTCGCAGGATTGCGCTCGGCGTTGTCGTTGGGGATTGCATGGGCGCCGGCTTCGAGCCTTGCGAGCGCGGAGGCGAGCCACTCCGGCCGGCCGGCGATGCGCGCGCCGAGGTTGTCGGCGGCGTACTCGCGGGTGCGGCTGATGGCCATCTGCACCAGCATCGCGGCAATCGGCGCGAGAATCACCATCGCCAGCGTGCCGACGATGCCCATGCCGCCGCTGTTGTTGTTGCCGCGATTGCCGAAGAACATGCCGAACTGCGCCAGCATCGAGATCGCGCCGGCAATCGTGGCGGTGATGGTCATGATCAGCGTGTCGTGATTCTTGATGTGCGCCAGCTCGTGCGCGATCACGCCCGCGAGCTCTTCGCGATTCATTTGCTGCATGAGGCCGGTGGTGACGGCCACCGCCGCGTTCTGCGGGTTGCGGCCGGTGGCGAACGCATTCGGCTGCGGATTGTCCATGATGAAGACGCGCGGCATCGGCAGCTCGGCACGGTTGGCGAGCTCATAGACCATGCCGACCAGCTCCGGCGCGGTGGACTGGTCCACCTCCTGCGCGCCGTGCATCGACAGCACCATGCGGTCGGAATTCCAGTAGCTGAACAGGTTCATCGCGGCGGCGACGACCAGTGCGATCAGGGCGCCGCTCTGGCCGCCGATCAGGAAGCCGACGCCCATGAACAGCGCGGTCAATCCGGCCAGCAGAATCGCGGTGCGGAAATAGTTCATCGATTCCCTCCAGCGGAGCCCGTCAGGACGGGGCCTCCGTCGCTGCACAATGTGGGAACGGGACTCCGCCTTGCAAAGATGCCGCAAGCCCGGCTTGACCGGAACGCTTTGGCGGGCCTCTAAGGGGCATGGCGCTGCCCGACGATCCGCAGAATCCGAGCGATCCGAACCGCAAACCGCTGCCGCCCGCGGCCGAGCGCGCACTTGCCGAGGCCGCCGAGCGGCGGGCTGCCGCAGACCGCCAAGCCTCGGAACGGCCGAAGGAAACCGGCCGGCGCGAGGGCCCTGAGCCGACCCGTTACGGCGATTGGGAGCGCAACGGTCTGGCGTCGGATTTCTGAGCCCGAACTTCCTCTCCATCGCGCAATTTCGATCCCGGAATTGTCGACCGCAATTGCGCGCCTAGGAAGAATCGGCTATTTTTACGATTATGTTCCTTTCAGAGAGACAACTTTCCGAGTCTCCACGCGCGGCCTTGCGCGGGCTGTCTGTGCTTGGATTGGCGGCGGCGGCGTTTGCGGCCGGTGTCGCCATCGGCGCAGCGATTGGAACGCCGCTGGCCGGCCGCGGCATCGGCGTCGCGGCGGCTTCGGCAGGCGAATCCATGCGAGGCGTTCCGGCAGTGCCGGCTTTGCGCGGCGTGCATCCGGCGGAGGTGTTGCGCGTCGTCGACGGCGACACGTTCGAGGCGCGCGTGCATCTGTGGCCCGGCCTCGACATCACCACGCGCGTGCGGCTGCGCGGCATCGACGCGCCGGAATTGAGGGCGCGCTGCGCCGAGGAGCGGGACCGGGCCGAGGCCGCGCGCGACGCCCTTCGCACGCTTTTGGCGCAGGGCGAGGTCGGCATCGGCCGCGTCACGCTCGACAAGTACGGCGGCCGCGTGGTGGCCGATGCGATGACGCACGCCACGCCCGACGTGGCGCGGGCGCTGCTCGAAGCCGGCGCGGTACGCCGCTATTCGGGCGGGCGGCGCGAAAGCTGGTGTCCCTGAAAACCCAGGCCCGACGCCGCGTCTCAGCGCGTGACGATCACCGGCGTGCCGACGCCGACGCGCGCATAGAGATCCATGATGTCGTGGTTGTACATCCGGATGCAGCCGTAGGACACGAAGCCGCCGATCGAACCGGGATTGTTGGTGCCGTGGATCGCGTAGTCGCCGCCGCCCGACAGGGTCAGCGCGGCTGCGCCCATCGGGTTCGACGGCGCGCCGCCCGGGATCACGTCCGGCAGACGTGGATTGTCACGCTTGATGTCCTTCGGCGGCGACCACGCCGGGCGGATGTGCTTGCCGCTGATGATCGAGCGGCCGGCCCATTGCCGTCCGGTGCGGCCGACGCCGACCTTGTAGCGCATAGCGCGGCCCTGCCCGAGCACGAGATAAAGCTTGCGCTCGTTGGTTCTTACGACAATCGTGCCGGGCGATACGTCGCCGTTGAACGGCACGACCTCGCGCGCCTGTGCCGTCGACGTGATTGCGGGGGCGGTGACGACAAACGATGCGGCCGCCGCGAGAGTCGCGGCGAAGGCCCGGTACGCGCTACGCATTTGCAACGTCCTAGCTAACGTTGCCGCATCATTAACCTTTCATTAACCATGAACGCGCCGGCTGACAAGGATTTGCAGCGCCCGCGCGAAGCCGGACGTTGACCTATTTTGAAACAGGATGCTGTGAACTTGCGCGCGCCGCGCAATAAGCGCTGCCGCTCGTCCCCGCGAAAGCGGGGACCCAGACCTCAGCGACAATCTGAATTTGCAGTTCCAGGTTCCCGCTTGCGCGGGAACGTACGGAGCAAGAGGCGACGCTTTGCGTTCACGCTCCCGCTTTCGCCCCGGCCTTCTTGTTCTGCCGGTTGTTCACCAGGTCGTCGACCACGGCTGGATCGGCGAGCGTCGAGGTGTCGCCCAGCGCGCCGTAATCGTCCTCGGCGATCTTGCGGAGAATACGCCGCATGATCTTGCCCGAGCGGGTCTTGGGCAGGCCCGGCGCAAACTGAATGAGATCGGGGGACGCAATGGGTCCGATCTCCTTGCGCACCCACTGCACCAGCTCCTTGCGCAGGTCCTCGGTCGGCTGCACGCCCGACATCAGCGTCACGTAGGCATAGATGCCCTGGCCCTTGATGTCGTGCGGATAGCCGACGACCGCGGCCTCCGACACGTCCTTGTGCGCCACCAGCGCGCTCTCGACTTCCGCGGTGCCCATGCGGTGGCCGGCGACGTTGATCACGTCGTCGACGCGGCCGGTGATCCAGTAGTAGCCGTCCTCGTCGCGGCGGCAGCCGTCGCCGGTGAAGTACTTGCCGGGATAGGTCTTGAAGTAGGTGTCGACGAAGCGCTGATGGTCGCCGAACACGGTGCGCATCTGGCCGGGCCAGGAGTCCGCAATGCAGAGATTGCCCGACGTCGCGCCGGTCAGCACCTTGCCTTCGGCGTCGACAATTTCAGGTTGGCAGCCGAAGAACGGCCGCGTCGCCGAACCTGGCTTGAGCTTTGTCGCGCCGGGCAGCGGCGTGATCAGGATGCCGCCGGTCTCGGTCTGCCACCAGGTATCGACGATCGGGCAGCGGCTGTCGCCGACGACGCGGTGATACCACTCCCAGGCTTCCGGGTTGATCGGCTCGCCGACCGAGCCGAGCAGGCGCAGCGACTTGCGCGAGGTCTTCTTCACCGGCTCGTCGCCGGCCTGCATCAGTGCGCGGATCGCGGTCGGCGCGGTGTAGAAGATGTTGACCTTGTGCTTGTCGCAAACCTCCCAGAAGCGCGACATGGTCGGATAGTTCGGCACGCCCTCGAACATCAGCGTGATGGCGCCGTTCGAAAGCGGCCCGTAGACGATGTAGCTGTGGCCGGTGACCCAGCCGACGTCGGCGGTGCACCAGTAGATGTCGCCGTCGTGATAGTCGAACACGTACTGGTGCGTGATCGAGGTGTAGACCGCGTAGCCGCCGGTGGTGTGCAGCACGCCCTTCGGCTTGCCGGTCGAGCCCGAGGTGTAGAGGATGAACAGCGGATCTTCCGCGTTCATGTGCTCGCACGGGCATTCGCTGGTCACGACCGCGGCCGCCTCGTGGTACCAGACGTCGCGCACCGGGTCCCAGTCGATTTTGCCGCCGGTGCGCTTGACCACGATCACATGATCGACGCCGCCGACCTTGGCGATCGCGGCGTCGGTGTTGGCCTTGAGCGGAATCTTGCGGCCGCCGCGCACGCCCTCGTCGGCGGTGATGACGACGTTGGATTTGCAGTCCTCGATGCGGCCGGCGAGCGAGTCCGGCGAGAAGCCGCCGAACACCACCGAGTGAATCGCGCCGAGCCGCGCGCACGCGAGCATCGCGTAGGCCGCCTCCGGGATCATCGGCATGTAGATGGTGACGCGGTCGCCCTTCTTGACGTTGCGGTTGCGCAGGATGTTCGCCATCCGGCACACCTCGTCGTGCAGCTCCTGATAGGTGATGTGCTTGGAGTCCTTGGGATCGTCGCCCTCCCAGATGATCGCGGTCTGCTTGGCGCGCTTGGGCAGGTGGCGGTCGATGCAGTTGTAGGCCGCGTTCAGAACGCCGTCCTCGAACCATTTGATCGAGACGTTGTGCGGATCGTACGACGTGTTCTTGATGCGCGCCGGCTCGCGGTACCAGTTGATGCGTTTGGCCTGCTCGCGCCAGAATCCTTCGGGATCGGCGACCGACCGCTTGTACATGTCCTGATACTTGGCGTCGTCGATCAGGCCCCGCTGCTTCCACTCGGCGGGCACGTCGTAGGTCTTGTCGGACATTGTCATCCTCCACGCGGAGCGCGATTTCGCAAAACGGACGCGCGATCGGCGCTTTCTCGTGCCGGTATTATGCGACGGCGGCCGAACGAGCGACAAGACAGGCCGAACTGCCACTTTGGTTGCAAGCCCCGTCGATGCGGCCTCGATTCCGTTCCAACCCTCCGGATTCGGGCAGTTTTTTCGCTCAACCCGATGTTGTATCGTTGGGGCTCCTGGCTACGACCGCGCCAAGGGGTGAGCCATGCCGAACAACGTTCTCATTTTCTCCGACGGCACCGGCCAGGGCGCCAGCATGCCGGACAAGCAGACGAACATCCTGCGGCTCTTTCGCGCGACCGAGAATGCCGCGCTGGGTTCGCAACTGGCCTTCTACGATCCGGGGCTCGGCGCTTCCGACGCCAACGTCGAGAAAGACTCCAGCTGGAAGCGCTGGAGCCACGATCTGCTCAGCAAGGCGACCGGCCTCGGCATCTCGCAGAACGTCAAGGACTGCTATGCCGCCCTGATCCGGCTTTACCGGCCCGGCGACCGGATCTATCTGTTCGGCTTCAGCCGCGGCGCGTACACGGTGCGAAGCCTCGGCGGCGTCCTGTCGCTTTGCGGGGTCCCCCTGCGCGACGCGCAAGGCCGTAGTCCGGCCGTCGACAAAGAAGCCTGCGCGGCGCTGGTCGATGAGGCCGTCGACAAGATCTACAAGCACTACGGCAACGACGAAGCAACCAAGAGCGAACGGCTGCAGCGGGGCGCCAATTTCCGCCGGGATTTCGGCGGCAATCTCGCGGACGGCAATCCGGCCGTTCCGCATTTCATCGGCGTCTTCGACACCGTTCGCGCGCTCGGTTTTCCAGGGTCGAGCGGCTTGATCGGCTGGCGTCACGCGTTCCACGACGCGACGCTCAATTCACGGGTGCCGTACGCACGTCACGCACTGGCGATCGACGAGAACCGCGACGTGTTCAAACCGGAATTGTGGGAGGAGACGCCGAACGACGAAACCTCGGGACGCATCAAGCAGCGCTGGTTCCCCGGCGTGCATTCCGACATCGGCGGCGGCTATGCCGAACGCGGCCTGTCCGATCTGGCGCTGGAGTGGATGGTCGACGAAGCGACGTCGATCCCCGACCCGATTGCGGTGGATCGCAACATGCTCGCGCTGGCGTGTAACTGCGCCGCCATGCAGCACGACGAGCGCACGGGCCTGGGCAAGGCCTGGGTCAAGGGCACGCGCGAAATCCGCAACAATGCCGTGCTGCACCAGGATCACGTCAGGGACCGCTTCCGCGCCGCGTTCGTCCCGACCGTGCACGGCAACGCGCCTTACCGTCCGCCGTCACTGGCGAGTCACGTGCAGTGTTCCGAGTTCTATCGAGAACAATAGGGCGCGCCGGCTATTTGCCGAACGCGCCGAGCACCGCGCCGACGATCAGCAGCACGCCGAGCCAGTGGCCGGCGTCGATGACGGTCAGCATGACCCGGCGTCCGCCGAAGGCGTTGTTCACCGCGACCGTCGTCAGCACGAAGCCGAACCAGCAGAACGCGCCTGAGATCATTCCGGCGCGAACGCTGAACATACCCGTGTGCGTGAGGATGCCGAACAGCACGAAGGCCATGACCAGTTCGGCCACGAACGACAGCAGGAACGGCGTCATGGCGGCGAGGCTGCCTTTCTTTGCGGCCTGCGCCTGCTTGAACGCCTCCATGGTCTTGCCTTGCGCCGCGACCCAGGACTTGCCGAGGACGCCGTAGTAGACCGCGCCGAATATCCAGGCCGCGACGGCGGCGGCGAAGACCGAAAGAAAATTCGTGTTCGACAGGATCGCGGCGAGCATTGGCGTCTCCCTATTTCTTGCCGCCCATCTTGCAGACGGTCTTCCATTCGTCGGCCGTGACCGGCTGCACCGACAGCCGCGACTGCTTCAGCAGCGCCATGTCCTTCAGCTTCGGCTCGGCCTTGATCGCGTCGAGGGTCACCGGCTTCGGCATCGGCTCGGCGGCCTTGAAATCCACAACCACCCACGGATCGCGCGGCTCCGCGGTCGGATCGGGATAGTGCTCGCGGACCACCTCGGCGATGCCGACGATCTCCTTGCCGATGTTGGAATGATAAAAGAACGCGCGGTCGCCCTTCTTCATCTTCATCAGATTGAGCTTGGCGGTGTGGTTGCGCACGCCGGTCCAGGCCTCGCCCTTGGCGCCCTTGGCGGTCTGCTTGTCCCACGACCAGACGTCGGGCTCGCTCTTGATCAGCCAGTAGGCCATGGGATTTCTCCGGACTTCATCCTCTCACGATTTCCGCGCCGACCGGCCGCGCCAAGAGCGAATCGATCGCCTCGCCGACGCTCAGGCGGTCCGCCAGCACGTCGGCGACCGCGGACGCGATCGGCATGTCGACGCCGCGTTCGCGCGCCATGTCGAGCAGCACCGGCGCGGTGAACGCGCCCTCGGCGAGTCCGGTCTTGCCGTGGATTTCGCCGATCTTGTCGCCGCGGCCGAGATTGACGCCGAAGCTGAAGTTGCGCGATTGCGGGCTGGAGCAGGTCAGGATCAGGTCGCCCAGGCCGGACAGGCCCATCATGGTCTCGGTCTTGCCGCCGTGTGCGCGGCCGAAGCGGACCAGTTCGCCGAAGCCGCGCGTGGTGAGCGCGGCGGACGCGCTCGCGCCGAGACCGCGGCCCGTGACGATGCCCGAAGCGATGGCCAGCACGTTCTTGATCGCGCCGCCGACCTCGACGCCGCGACGGTCGGTGGACTGATAGGGCCGGAATCGCGGCGTGGCGAGCGCTTGCGACAGCGCGGCGGCCGTCGCCTCGTCGTCGGCGGCGAGCGTCACCGCCGTCGGCAGGCCGCGCGCCACGTCGGCGGCGAAGCTCGGCCCGGAGAGGATGGCCGGCGCCGCCTTCGGCGCGCATTCCTCGACGATCTCGGTCATGAATTTACGCGAGCCGTGCTCGATGCCCTTGGCGCAGGCGATCAGCGGCGTGCCGGGAGCGATCAGCGCCGATAGCGAGGTCGCAACCTGGCGCAGCACCTGTGCCGGGACCACCAGCAGGATCGCTTCGGCGCGCGCGGCGTCCGACAGCTCGCGCGTCACCGCGATGCCGTCCTCGATGCGGACGCCCGGCAGGAAGCGGCTCTCACGCTGCTTTGCGAGCCGCTCGGCGTTGACGGCGTCGTGCTCCCACAGCGTGACCTTGCGTCCGGCGCGCGCGGCGGTCATCGCCAGCGCCGTACCCCAGGCGCCGCCGCCGAGGACTGCGATGCGCTCGATGCTCATGCCGGTTCGGCGCTTCGTTGCAGCTGCGGCGCCGGCGGGAGCGTCTTGCGGCCCACGACATCTTCCAGCGGCCAGCGCGCGCGCGGCGCGGCGTCGAGCTTGTCGGTCAGCCCGAGCGCCAGCCGCTCCGCGCCGGCCCAGGCGATCATCGCGCCGTTGTCGGTGCAGAGCTCGGCGGGCGGCGCCACGAGCTTGATGCCGAACTCGAACGCGACGCGGCTGAGAACCTTGCGGATCGCCTCATTCGCGGCGACGCCGCCGGCCGCGACCAGCGCCGTCGGATTGCCGTGCTGCGCCTTGAACCGCTTGAGGCCAGCGCGCAGGCGGTCGTGGATCAATTCGACCACCGCCTGCTGGAACGAGGCGCAGAGGTCGGCCACGTCCTGGTCGCCGAGCGGCGTGACCTTCTCGGCTTCGAGGCGCAGCGCGGTCTTCAGCCCCGAGAGCGAAAAGTCCGGTTCGGGCCGCCCGTGCATCGGCCGCGGCAGCGCGAAGCGCGTGGCGTTGCCGCGCATCGCCTCCTTCTCCACCAGCGGACCGCCGGGATAGCCGAGGCCCAGGAGCTTGGCGGTCTTGTCGAACGCCTCGCCGATGGCGTCGTCCATGGTGGTGCCGAGCAGGACGTAATCGCCGACGCCGCGCACGGCGAGAATCTGGGTGTGGCCGCCGGAGGCAAGGAACAGGCAATAGGGAAACGGCGTGCCCTCGGTAAGCCGCGCGGTCAGTGCATGGGCCTCGAGATGATTGACCGCGATCAGCGGCTTGTCGTTGACCAGCGCGATGGCCTTGGCGGTGGTCAGCCCGACGATCACGCCGCCGATCAGGCCCGGACCGGCCGCCGCCGCGATGCCGTCGAGCGTGTCGTAGCTCTGGCCGGCCTCCGCCATGGCCTTGCCGATGACCAGATCCAGCGCCTCGACGTGCGCCCGCGCCGCGATCTCCGGCACCACGCCGCCGAAGGCCGCGTGCTCGTTGACCTGCGACAGCACCACGTTGGACAGGATCCGGCCCCGCCCGTCGGCTCCGCGCTCGACCACCGCCGCGGCGGTCTCGTCGCATGTGGTCTCGATTCCGAGTACAACCATGGCAAATTCCTACCACAGGAAATGGGAAAGTGGCGTCACCCTCCGGCATCGTTCTTCGGCTCGGCACGCGCGGCAGCCCGCTGGCGCTGGCCCAGGCGCGCACGGTGCGGACGGCATTGGCCGCGGCGCATGGCCTCGAACCCGAGCGGATCGCCATCGAGGTCATCCGCACCACCGGCGACCGCATCCAGGACCGGCCCCTGGCGGAGGTCGGCGGCAAGGGACTTTTCACCAAGGAGATCGAGGAGGCGCTGATTTCGGGCGCCATCGATCTGGCCGTGCATTCCTCAAAAGACATGCCGACCGTGCTCCCGGACGGCCTCGTGCTGACGGCGTTCCTGGAACGCGAAGACCCGCGCGACGCGCTGATCGCGCACAACGTCGGTTCGGTCGCCGATCTGCCGCGCGGCGCGGTTGTCGGCACCGCGTCGCTGCGCCGGCAGGCGCTCATGAAACGCCTGCGGCCCGACCTGTCCATCGTGACGCTGCGCGGCAATGTCGAAACGCGGCTGAAGAAGATCGAGGACGGAGCAGCGGACGCGACGCTGCTGGCGCTCGCGGGCCTCAAGCGGCTCGGCTTGGAACGCGCCGCGAGCGCGATCCTCAGTGTGGACGAGTTTCTGCCGGCGGTCGGACAGGGCGCCATCGGAATCGAGACGCGGGCGGACGATTCGAAGACACGCGAACTGCTGGCCGCGATCGATCACGCCGACACCGGGCAGGCGCTTGCCGCCGAGCGCGCGTTTCTCGCCGTGCTCGACGGCTCGTGCCGCACGCCGATTGCGGGCCACGCGACGATCTCGCAGGGCGCGCTGCGGTTTCGCGGGATGATCGTCAGGCCGGACGGCAGCGAGGCCCACGAAGCTTCGCGCGAAGGCCGTGCGGCCGACGCCGAGAAACTCGGAGCCGAGGCGGGCGCGGAACTGAAAACGCGCGCAGGGGCCGGCTTCTTCGCCGTTGCCTGACCATGCGGCTGCTCGTCACCCGACCGGAGCCCGACAATGCGCGCACGGCGGAGACGTTGCGCGCGCGCGGGCATGACGTGCTGCTTGCGCCGCTGCTGCACATCGAAGCGGTGACGGATGCCGACCTCGGACAAGCGCCGTTCGCCGGAGTTCTCCTGACCAGCGCCAACGGCGCGCGCGCGGCGGCGGCGCATCCGCGGCGCGGCGAGCTTCGCGTGCTTGCGGTGCTGGCGGTGGGGCGTGCGAGCGCAGATGCGGCGCGCGCGGCGGGATTTCTGGATGTCGCGTCCGCTGACGGCGACGCGCGCGACCTCGTGCGGCTTGCGGCGGTGCGCTTTGCCGGATCGAAAGCGCCGCTGCTCAATCTCGCCGGCGAGGACCGCTCCCGCGATCTGGCGGATGAACTGGCATCGGCGGGAATCGCGGTCCGCAGCGTCACGGTCTATCGCGCCGCCAAGGCTGAGGCCCTGCCGGACGGCGTGCAGGCGGCGCTGGCGCAGGGCCGGATCGACGGCGTGCTGCATTTCTCGCGGCGCAGCGCGGAGGCCTACGTCCATTGCGCCGGAAGCCTCGGTTCGCGCGCGTTTGCGCCGGTGCAATTCTGCCTGTCGGCGGGCGCCGCCGAGCCGCTGCGGCGCGCGGGCGCGGCGCGGATCGAGGTTGCCGCGCACCCCGACGAGGCGAGCCTGCTCGATTTGGTCGCGCCTGCACCCGGTTAAGACTTTGGTTGCGCCACAGGCCGTTCAGAATCGTCTAGGATGCCGGCATGAGCAGTGGAAAGCGTCCACCTCCCGGCTCGCCGGGCGGGCGCCGCAAGCGGCCCCCGACGACCATCGACCTGGAGGCGACCGAGGTCGCAGCGGCAGCGCCTGCCGAAAAGGCCGCGGCACCGGAATCCACCCCTGAGCCGCCGAAGCCCGGACGAGCAGCCCCTGCTGCGCCGCATTCGCCGCAGCCGGAGCCGGTCTCGCACGCCGGTTTCGAACCGCCACCGCCTCCACCGCGCGATCCGCCGCCGCGCCGGGCCGAAGAATCGCCGCCCGGCCGCCGCCGCATCGCGTGGCTGCCGGAGGAATTGTCATGGCCGCAGGTCAACAGCATCGCCGCGGGTGCAGCCGGCGGCGTGCTGGCGCTGTTCCTGTTCTGGATTTTGGGTGCGTTTTCCGGCGGGCGTGAGGTCGCGCCGGACCTGAGCCCGCGGCTCGCCGCGATCGAGCGGCAACTAAGCGAGCTGGCGTCGCGGCCTGTGCCGCCGAGCGTCGATCCGAAATCGGTTGCGGATCTGTCGGCGCGGCTCGGGCGCATCGAGGCGCTGCAGGCCGCGCCGCGCGCACCGGTCACCGATCCGGTGGTGCTCGGCCGGCTCAACACGGTCGAAAGCGCCGCGAAGTCGGCGGCGGACAACGCCGCGGCGCTGTCGCGCCGGTCGAGCGACATCGAAGCGGCAGTGCGCGACACCAACAGCCGGCTCGACGCACTCACGGCGTCGCTCAACGAATTGCGCCGCACCGCGCATGCCGCGGCGGTCGGCAGCGACCGTGCGGTGAGGCTTGCGGTTGCGGCGTCGGCGCTGCGGGCCGCGGTCGATCGCGGCGATCCGTTCGCGGCGGCGCTTGCGACCGTCAGGCCGCTGGCGTCCGATCCGTCCGTTCTGGCGCCGCTGGAGCCCTATGCGGCCGGCGGCGTGCCGAGCGAGTCCGCACTGGCGCGCGAACTGGACACGCTCCTTCAGCCGATGCTTCGCGTCGCGGGCGAGCCGCCGCGCGACGGCACCTTCCTCGAACGGCTGCAGGCCAACGCCGAGAAGCTGGTGCGCATCCGGCCGATCGACGAGGCGCGCGGCGACGAACGCGGCGCGATCCTCGCGCGCGCGGAATTGCGCGCCCGGCAGGGCAATGCAACCGGCGCGCTGGAGGAACTCGTCAGGCTTCCGAAGGACGCGCGCGCGCCGGTCGAGGCGTGGATCGCGAAAGTCCAGGCGCGCAACCGCGCGGTCGATGTGAGCCGGCGCTTTGCCGCCGACGCCATGGCCGCGCTCAAGGCGTCACCGTGAGGCGCGCGCCGCGATGATACGCGTTCTCCTGTATCTTGTGTTGGTCGCCCTGATCGCCCTCGGCGTGGTCTGG
This sequence comes from Alphaproteobacteria bacterium, assembly GCA_016869215.1. Lineage (GTDB taxonomy): Bacteria > Pseudomonadota > Alphaproteobacteria > Rhizobiales > Xanthobacteraceae > Z2-YC6860. Next base: position 17,635 of record VGEP01000057.1, read on the forward strand.
ATCGCCGACCGTCCCGGCGACGTCGCCGTCACCTGGCAGGGCTGGCGGATCGAAACCTCGGTGATGGTCGCCGTGGTGGCGCTCGGCATCGTCGTCGCGCTGGCGATCCTGCTGTGGTCGATCGTCCGGACGATCCTGCGCTCGCCCGATCTCATCGCGATGTTCCTGAGCCATCGCCGCGGCGTGCGCGGCTATCTTGCGATTTCGCGCGGGCTGGTGGCGGTCGGCTCGGGCGACGTGCGCGCGGCGCAGCGCGCCGCGGAAGAGGCCGAGCGCATCGCGCCCGGCGAGCCGCTGGCGCTGCTGCTGAACGCACAGGCCGCGCAGCTCGCCGGCAATCGTGCGGCGGCGGAACTCGCGTTCCGCGCCATGACCGAGCGCCCGGACACCAAGCTCCTGGGCCTGCGCGGATTGTTCGTCGAGGCGCAGCGGCGCAACGACATGGCCGCGGCCCGCGCCTTCGCCGACGAGGCGGCCAAGGCCTCGCCGTCGCTCGCCTGGGCCGGGCAGGCGGCGCTGGAATTCCGCGTCGCCTCGGGCGACTGGGCCGGCGCACTGGCTGCGCTCGACCGCAACAGCCGCTACCGGCTGGTCGATCGCACCGCCTACCGGCGTCAGCGCGCGGTGCTGCTGACGGCGCGCGCGCTCGCCGCCGAGGCCGAGGACGGCAGCCGCGACACCGCGCGCTCGCTTGCGATTGACGCGGTCAAGCTCGACCCGTCGCTGGTGCCGGCGGCGGAGCTTGCGGGCCGCCTGCTCGGCGAGGCCGGCGAATTGCGCCGCGCCAGCCGGATCGTCGAACGGGCCTGGCAGGCCAATCCGCATCCCGACCTCGCCGATACCTACGCGCACTTGCGGTCCGGCGATTCCGCGCGCGAGCGATTGGCGCGCGTGCAGACGCTGGCGCAGAAGGCGCCGTCCCACGCCGAGAGCGCGCTGGCGGTGGCGCGGGCCGCCATCGATGCGCAGGAATTCGTCGCCGCGCGCAACGCGCTCAAACCGCTGCTCAAGGAGCCGACGCAGCGGGTCGCGGCGCTGATGGCCGAGATCGAGGAGCGCGAAAGCGGCGACGAGGGCCGCGCTCGCGAATGGATGGCCCGCGCACTGCGCGCGCCGCGCGATCCGGCCTGGACCGCCGACGGCATCGTGTCGGACCGCTGGCTGCCGGCGACGCCGGACGGCCGTCTGGACCGCTTTCAATGGCGGGTGCCGCTCGCGGAGCTCGCTGCGCCGAGCGACGCAATCGAGGCGGTCGAGGCGGAGGCCGAGGAAGTGGTGGTGCCGGCGGTGGCGCTGCCGCCGTCGGCGGCTGCCGCGGCCAGTGCCGCGGCTCCGGTTTTGACGGCGCCCGCGGAGCCTGCTCCCGCGCGCGCGTCCGCGCCACCGCGTGCAGCGCCGCCGAAGCGCGTCGATGCGGTGATCCCGTTGATGCACGTGCCCGACGATCCGGGCCCGGAGCCCGCGCCGGACCGGGAGCCGCAGCCCGAGCCGTCCGAAGGCTCGCGCGGCCTGGGGCTGTTCAAATAGATCGCGACCGGCGCCGGGCGGTTGCTTGCCAAGCCATCGGCCGCTCGATAAGAGAGGCCCGAATCCCGCCGATTTCGGCGCTGCCGGCGTAGCTCAGTGGTAGAGCATCCGCTTCGTAAGCGGGGGGTCGGGGGTTCAAATCCCTCCGCCGGCACCAGTTTTCGACATGGTCACGCCGCCCGTTCGTTCGCCCGCCGCGCCGTCGCGCGCAGCAGGTCCATCAGCTTGCGCACGGAGGCCAGGTCCTCCAGCCGGTTGACCGAGGCGACGACTTCGCCGGCGGCGGCATCCGAAATCACGCCCTTGGCGTAGCTGCGGAACTTGTCCTCGATCTGCGCCCGCGTCAGCGGGTTCTCGAACGAGCCGCGCGGATGCTCGCAACGCGCTTCGAGCTTGCTGCCGTCGGTCATCTCGGCGGTGACCGCGGCGACGATGCCTTTCAGCGCGGGATCGGCGACCACCTCGACCTGCTCGGCGGCGGCGCGGCGCAGCGCCGGGTCGTCGTAGCGCGCGGGCTCGAACTGATCGAGCGTCAGCGCGCGGTCATGCAGGATCGCGGCGGCCGTGTAGTGCGCCGAGATCAGTGCGTCGAACTTGGCCTTGTATTTGGCGAGCTTGCCGTGCAGGTCGAACACCGCGGGGCTGAGCGACACGCGCAGCCGCTTCACCTTCGCCGGATCGATGTCGTGCTTCTCGACCAGATCGAACAGCGCAGTGTTCATCGCCTGCGTCGACGACGCCGACGGCCACAGCCTGAGCGCGATCTGCTCGAACTCCCAGCGCGTGCCGAGATCGGCCAGCGCGGCCTCGGGTTTCCCGCCGTCGGTGTAGGTGTTGTAGAGGCCGCCGTCCCTGGCGGTCAGGAACTCGGCGGTCGCGAGGAACTTCTGCTCGGCGAGCAGCGCCGCCATCAGACCGGACAGCGCGCCGCGGCACTGGTGAAACTTGACCGTCGGCGTGCCCCAGGCGGCGAAGGTGCCGGCGGCCTGCGAGCCCGCAAGCCCGTAGGCCTTGGCCATGGTCTCGGCGTCGAAGCCGCGCAGCCGTCCGACCGCGGCCGCCGCGCCGAATGGACCGATCACGCCCGGCCCGTGCCAGCCGCGCGCGCGGAACGCCTTGTAGTCGAGGCCAAGGCCGACGCGGGTCGTGACTTCGAGACCCGCGACCAGCGCCACCAGCAGGTCGCGGCCGTTAAGCCCGTCGCGCTCGGCGATCGCGAGCGCCGGCGGCACCACCTCGGGCGTGACGTGGGTCAGCGTCGCGCGGTGGGTGTCGCACATCGTCACAGCGGTGACGAGGAAGCCGTTGAGCAGGGTAGCGCCCGCAAGCGACAGCCGGTCGCCGCCGATCACGCTCGCCTCGCGCGATTGCGCAAGCGACGCGGCCAGTCCCGCGACCTGCGAGGTCTCGTCGCCGCGATGCCCCGCGACCGCGCAAGCCAGCGAGTCGAGCAGGAGGTTCTTGGCCTGCTCGCGCGCCCGTTCCGGAATGGCGTCGTATTCGAGTCGAGCTGCGAACTCGGCCAGCGCCTTGGTCGGCTCTGCGGGCATTGTCGTCCGTCTCCCCGTTGGATTTTTCGGGCGCCGTCGGCGCTTGCGGGGAGCACCCTAACGGCTAGTCCGGAGGCGGTGAAGCCCGCGGCCGCGTAACGACGATGGGCCAGCCGAATCAACGATTTGAGCCTCGCGGGCCGGGCCACGTTAACCATAACGAAAGGCAAACGGCGTTCGCCCACCTTATCGTCTTGCGAGGCGGCTGCAGCGATGAGAAGAATCGTCGGCAAAAGCCTGAATAATTCGACTGTTTCCCGCGTGCGGCGGCTCAGGAAATAGGAGGACGTGGAAGACCCAGCGATCGGATGGAAATGACCATGAAGCGCCCCGTTCAGACGCTCCTTGTGTTTGCAACCATGACGGCCATGTGTTCGCCGGCGTTCGCAGCCGGCGCCAAGAAGGACGAAGCGCGCTTCGTCCTCAGCTCCGCCGTCGAAACCACTCACCGCACCGTCAACACCGCGGCTCCCCTGTCGGCGCCGGCTCCCCGGGCCGACGCCAAGGACAGCGTGTTCGCCATCGGCCTCGAAGCCCTGAAATGGGTCGGCGCGTCGTCGCGCCAAGTCGGCGTGCCCTATCCCGACCTGTGGTGCGCGGACTTCATCAACTTCGTCCTGCGCCGCACCGGCCACCCCACGACCAATTCACGCGCGGCGAAGTCGTTCCTCGACTACGGCAAGCGTGTCGACAGCCCGCGCGTCGGCGCCATCGTCGTGCTCACGCGCGGCAAGAACGGCGGCCATGTCGGCATCGTGCGCGGCACCGACGGCGACGGCAACCCGATCGTCATCTCCGGCAATCACGGCAACAAGGTCTGGGAAAGTAAGTATCCCAAGCACCGCGTGCTGGGCTACGTGATCCCGCGCGAGACCAACTGAGTTTCGAAGCTCCAAGCGATCCACAGCTTCGCGAGACCTTACGCCGGCTGCGCCAATGCAGCCGGCGGCTTTTTTGTGCGTCGAACGATTGGTGCGGAGTCTGCTTGATCGATTCGCCGTCATTCCGGGGCGGTCGGAGGCTGGAACCCGGAATCCAGAGCCGTGAACTCCGAACGGGCAGCCCAGGAATGACCGCGAACCGCTTAACCGGATCGACGACACACCCAATACAAAACGGCCCGCCGTGAGGCGGGCCGTTTTCGAATCCGATGCAAGACTTTCGCTCAGCCCTTGTCGAGGATTTCCGCGATCGCCTTGATCCGGTTGCGAACGTAATTCGGCAGGCCGGCGCTGATCGAGTTTCCGGTGTTGAACGAGCTGTAGCCGAGCAACACCTGCGACGGCACGAGGTTCCGCAGCACCGGCACCGCCTGGTACTTCTTCTTCATGTCCAGCGTGCTGGAGCCGACCGCAAGCGCGATCATGACGGTCGCGACCGAACTGTTGGCGTCCGCGGGGTTCGGCTGGAACACCGCAAGCAGCTTGCCGAAGCGCATCACCTGGTTGACGTAGAACATGTTCTGCTCGAGCACGCCCGTGACCGGGGTGTTGATTCCGGTCAGCTGCTTGAGGCCCTGCTCGTCCACGTCGGCCGCCGTCAGCAGCCGCAACTCGCTCTCGAACTCGATCGAGTCGGAAAGCTTGCGCTCGCTGTCGCGGATCTTGTTGGCCAGCGCGACGCCGATCGGCAGCTTGCCTTCGAGCTTGTAGTGCGAGCGGATGCAGGCGGTGACGCCCGCGCCTTCGCACCAGGGACGGTTCGGGTTCCGCATGTTGGCGGACTTCTCGTCCTTGAGGACCGACACCTCGGACGCCTGGATCAGCGAGTGCTTGATCGAAGGGTCGATGCTCTGGATGAACGGAAGGTTGGCGTAGGTCTTCAGGTCGATCGAGGCGGCCGGCCGCGCCAGCTTGAAGCGCGCTTCCGTGACGTACATCTGCAGCTCGTCGCGGACCTCCTTCTTCGATCCGTCGATGATCTTGTGGACCATCCCCTCCTTGAAGCCGGGGAAGATGTTCAGGAACTTGTACTGCGCCGGCTTCGCCTTCGACCACTCGTCGAAATGGATGAATGTGCCCTGATCGGTCTTCTCGTCCACGCGGTGGTCGTTGAAGATGATCGTATTGGCCTTGAGCTTCTCGACCGCGGTGCCGCGCGTCACCACGCCTTCGAGAATGGTGCGCAACTGGTAGAACGCCACCCGGTCTCCGTTCGCCATGATGTGGGGCGCGAGCGGCTTGCGGCGGTAGACGGCCTTGCCGTTCTGCTCGATCGAGTCGATGGCGTAGGGAATGACACGCTGGCCTTCGTTGGCAATTGCCGCATAGAACGCCGCAAGGTCAATCATCCGCAGCGACTGCGCACCCAGCACGAACGGATAGTTCTTCATGCACTCGGTATAGATCCTGGCTTCAAGCGCCAGATCGCAGATTTGTTCCAGGCTCTTGGTCGGGTCCTTGTCCACGCCGCCGTCGAGCAGGCGGGCCGTGACCATGTTCTTGGAGTTCTCCAGCGCCCGGCGCATCGTCATCGTGCCGGCCGCGGAACGGTCGTAGTTCTTGGGCGACCAATAATGCGTCGTGACGCCGGGGATCGGCGGCAGCGTCACCGAATGGTCCTGCACCAGCGTGTTGGGCTGCAGGCCCCGGTTGAGAGCCGCGAGATAGATCAGCGGCTTGATCGACGAGCCGGGCTGGCGAAGCGCCTGCGCGGTCCGGTTAAGCTGGCTCATCGGATAGGAGAAGCCGCCGGCCATCGCCAGAATGCGGCCGGTCTTGTTCTCCAGCACCAGCGCCGCGCCCTGCACATTGGGCCGCACCCGCAGCTCGGCGCGCACTTCGGCGCGCTTCTTGGCGTCCTTGTTCTCCTGAACCTTCACATAGATGACGTCGTTGAGCTTGATATCCCTGGAGTCGACGCCCTCCGGGATGGACAGCGGCATGATCCGGCCATCCTTCAGGCCGACGCGAATCTGAAACCGTCCGCCGTCGCCGGGCCGGCGCTCCAGCACAACGGCCGGAGACCAGTGCACGTCGTAGAGCGGCAGCCGGGCGCCGATCAGCGCGATCCGCCATTCCGGCATGACCACGCGGCCGCGCCGCTGCGCGCGCGTGTTCTGTTCGGTGCGCGCCCGCATCACGGCCTCGCCGAGATTCATCTCGGGGCCCTCGTACTTGACGCGGTGCTTCCAGAGCTCGTAGCGCGCCAATCCTTCCTGAAGCGAGGCCTCGACGGCGCGCTGCAGCTTGACGTTGATGGTGGAGCGCACCGTGTAGGACTCCACCGTCAGCGATTGCATGCCGACCAGCGTCCTGGCCTCGCGCATCAGGTGGTCGACGAAATGAAATCCCGACTCGCGCCGGGGCCGCTCGTAGGGGACGATGCGCGGGCCGAAGGTGGTGCCGGGGACGTGCAGGTCGGCGCCCTCGACCTTGTCCTCCTGCATGCGCTTGATGACGTAGGCGTAGCGTTCGCGGGCGCGGTCCGGGAAGCGGTCGGGGCTGAAATAGGCCGGGCCCTTGGCCATCGCCGCGAGCATCGCGCCCTCGTTGAGATTGAGCGCGGACGCCGGCTTCTTGAAATAGCTGCGAGCCGCCATGTCGATGCCCCAGGAGCCGCGGCCGAGGAAGATCGAGTTGAGATAGACCTCGAGAATTTCGGCCTTGGTCAGAGCCTGGTCGATGCGCGAGGCGACGATCATCTCGCGGATTTTTCGCTCATAGCTCACGTCGTCGCCGACCAGCAGGTTCTTGGCGACCTGCTGCGTGATGGTCGAACCGCCCTGCGGCCGGCCCGGCTCGGTGAGGTTGGAGATGAAGGCGCGGATCAGGCCGCGCTCGTCGAGCCCCTTGTGCTGGTAGAAGCGCTTGTCCTCCGCGGCGATGAACGCCTGCTGGACGAACTCCGGAATCTCGCTGAGCGGCACCCAGACGCGGCGGTGGTCGGACTCGAACAGCTCGGCGACCCGCTCGCCCTTGCGATCCAGCACGACGCTCGTGCCCGGCAGCTTCAGCCCCTTGAGCTTGGCGTGGTCGGGCAGATCGGCGGCGACCTTGTTGTAGAACTCGATCACCAGCTTGAGATCGAACGGCGAGTTCTCGTACGGCGCGCTGCTGCAGAACAGCTTGTAGGCGACGTGCAAATCCTGGAAGTTGATGCCGCGAAACGCCTTGATCTCGCCCGCCACGGTCTGCGGATCGTCGAGCGCGGTCTCGATCAGCGCATCGAGATTGAGCGACTCGATGTCGAAGGCCTTGCGCATGTGCGCGCAGCCGTCCTTGAGAAGCTGGACGACTTCGGCCTCATCGTTCGTCGGATGAAACTCGGTCTTCAACGTATCCGGTTGCGTGGTCACTTGCGCAAGCGCGAGCGCGGTCGCGAACATTTTGACGAGGATGAGATTCATCGCGCTGCCTGCATGACGCCGCCGCAAATTCGAAGCGTGCGAAAATTTTGTATTCGCTTTCGAAGGTGCGGGCCATGCGGAACGCCGCGCTGCACGCGGATTGATCGCGTTAGTATTAACTACGCTTTCGCCGGTCCCGCCTTGCAACGCGGTTAGGGTAAACGGCTCGCGTTTACCGTTTCCGCCGGGTTAACGGGCTTGCGCGCGCGCTGTCGGCGGCCCCGTCGCGACCGCAATTCTCATTGCGCCGCCGGATGCCGGAACTCCGGCAAGGCGACGACGCCGCGCGCCCGATGCGCGCAAGTACGCCTCGGCGAATGCCGCGCAAGTTCAGGCGCCGCGCCGTAAAACGCGGGCCCGCGGATTAATGTTACCCGCCGAAACCGCAACGTTCACCATGCGCGCCGTTCTATAGGTGACCGCGCAAGTGTGGATAGGTCCGTGTCGGCGCGCGCAGTTTCGGGACCTAGAGAGGCGGAAATGAACCGGGGAATGCGGCACGTCATCAGCGGTGCAGCGCTCGCAGCGATCGTTGCGATCGATATGTCGCCTGCGCTCGCGCAACTTCCGCTGTGGGTTCAGCAGCAGCAGCAGCAGCAGCAGCGCCGGCAATACGTTGCGCCGCCGCGGCAGCCGGTCGCGCGTCCGGC
>VGEP01000058.1 GCA_016869215.1 Alphaproteobacteria bacterium
CTCGGCGGCAGGACGCCCGACGAGGTCTATGATATCGACATGGAGCCAGAAAAATTGGCGGCGTAATCAAACCCAGAATCCATCTTAGCCAAGCCGCCAAACTGTCCCGGAAACCGGGACCATCTCTGTTCGTCGGTGAAGACTGTGGACCCACCTTCGACATTCGCGACGACGAAGCCTTCCAGCGTGGGCGTGTCGGTCCTCTCGATAACCTCCGCCTTGATCTTTCCGTCCCGCGCCTTCGCTCCAATGACGGCGGCCTTGCCCACCGAACCGCGACCAGCTTTCAGCCGCTTGCTCTTGTGCTTGTTACGCTCCTTGCCGCCCACGAAAGTCTCATCGATTTCGACTTCACCGGACAGCTTGCCGCCGCCGTCGATCCAGCCTTGACGGATTTTTTGAGCCAACAGCCATGCCGTCTTCTGGGTCATTCCCAGATCGCGGTGCAGCTTCATGCTGGAAACACCCTTGAGGCTAGTCGAAAGCAGGTACATGGCGATGACCCACTTTTGCAGCGGCACCTTGCTGGACTGCATGACCGTGCCAGTCTTGACGCTGAAATACTCCCGGCAGTCGCCGCAGTGGTATGGCATCGGTATCTCATTCTTCACGACGGCGGTCTTCAGCGACCCGCAGTGCGGGCAGTTGCGCTGGCCTTCGGGCCAACGGATGTCTTCAAGCCATTTCCGGGCGGCGGCTTCGTCGGGGAACATCCGGAACAGGTCCATCACGGAAATGCCGTGACGGTCGCTCCGGCCTGGTGCCTTCTTCGCCATGATTCGCCCCCTCGCTATGTCTAATTATGTACCAAAAATCGCGAGGGGTTGCAAGCGATTTGTCTAGTTTCGTATATAATTCCCAATCGATGCCGGTCGTCAGGAAGCACTCGACGGCGTCGACCGGCGTTTCGACGATCGGCTCGCCCTTGACGTTGAACGACGTGTTGATCAGCACCGGCACGCCGGTCAGCGCCTCGAACTCTTTCAGCAGACGGTAGAGCTTGGCGTTCTGCGCCTCGGTCACGGTCTGCACCCGCGCGCTGCCGTCGACATGCACCACCGCCGCGATCCGGTCGCGCCATTCCGGCCGCACCATCTCGGCGAGCAGCATGTAGGGCGATTCCCGGTGCCCCTCGAAAATCTCGTCGGCGCGTTCGGCAATCACGATGGGCGCAAACGGCCGGAACGCCTGGCGGTGCTTCACGCGCTTGTTGAGGATGTCCTTCATCTCGGCGGTGCGCGGGTCGGCGATGATGCTGCGGTTGCCGAGCGCGCGCGGACCGAACTCCGAGCCGCCCTGGAACCAGCCGAACACGTTTCCTTCCGCAAGAAGCTTTGCCGTATCGCGGCAGATGTCGTCGCTGCGGTCGGCGGACGCGACCATCCGGACCATGCGCCTCGACACCGTGTCGTCGACCTCCTTTTCGGAGTACGGCCGGCCGAAAAACGCGTGATTGATGACATAGCGCCGCGGCTCCTTCTGGATCGCGATCCGCCCGTAGAGCGCGCAGCCGATGGCGATGCCGTCGTCGCCGGTGGCCGGCTGGATCCAGACGTTCTCAAAGCCGGCCTCGCGCACAATCTTGCCGTTGGCCACGCAATTGAGCGCGACGCCGCCGGCCATCACGAGGTTCTTCGCGCCGGTGGTCTCGCGCAGCCAGCGCGCGCGCTCAAGCAGCACCTGTTCGGCGTCGTCCTGCGCCCGCCAGGCGACGTCCTCCCAATGCGGCACCGCGGGGTCGTCGTCCCATTTGATGCCGCTTTCGCTCTCGGACAGGTAAGGCCGGTCGAAATCGGCGCCCCATTCCGGAGCCTCAAGCTCGCCGTTCTTCATCACCAGCATGCGCTGGATGCGGTCGGGGCGCCCGTAAGGCGCAAGCCCCATCAGTTCGCCGCACTTGTTCCAGTCCCCGAACACGTAGGTCGAGGCGCGGCTGTAGACCGCGCCAAGTCCTTCCATGTTATAGAACTCGTCGCTCAGGAAGCCGCGGGTCGGCCTGAGCCAGGCCTTCTTGAGCGGAACGATCTCGCTGCCCTTGAAGCGGTAGTAGCTCTCGGACTCGCGCGACAGCGGCGAGACGTCGTTGCCCAGTGCAAAGGGCTCGGAAATGTCGGACGCATAGCCGCCCACGCCGTCCACCACCATCACGGCGCCTTCGTCGAACGGACAGGCTGCGAAGGCGCTGTAGGCATGCGCGAGATGATGCGAGATCGTCACCGCCTTGCCGGAGCGGTTGAGGAACAGCGGGTGCTTCGAAGCCGCGATCCGCTCCTTTTCCGGCAGATAGAACGTCGTTTCCTGCTGCAGCAGGCGCCGCTCCATCTCTTCGACCGGCAGGATGTAGCAATTGCGAACCACCAGATCGACGTCGTCGAGCGTGATGCCCTCCGCGTTCAGGCAATAGTCGACAACCTCCTGGTAGAATCCGCTGGCGTGCTTTTCGCGGGTGATGCGCTCCTTGGAAATGGCGAACGCGATCTCGCCGTCGCGCAGAAGGCACGCACTGACGTCGTGATCGTAGGCATTAATTCCAAGAACGTAATTGTGGCGCTTGGTCATTGATCCCTGCTGTGGACGCTTTTGAGCGATTTTGCGGCGACACCATAGCCCAGACGCGCAATTGGCGTCCGTTCATTGACCGTTCACCTTGTCGCCAGTGTAATCGATCCTTCGTGGCGTCATGGGTTCGCCGGGCGCCGCACTTTGACTCGAAATGCAGCGAGGCGACACGATGACAGCATCTCAGTCGGACGGAACGGTCCGCAGGTTCACGACGCGTGTTTTGGCCGCAGCGGCGCTTCTGGCGGCGTACGGCATGGGCACTCTCGCGGTGTCGGGCTTCATGCTGGCCACCACGGTATCGACCGCCGAGGCCCAGCGTGGCCGTGGTCGCGGCAGAGGCCGTGGCCGGGGCCGGGGCCGCGGCAGAGGATTCTGGCGTGGCGGCCTCTGGGTTCCGGCGCCGCTGATCTGCCACCGCTGGCGCACCAGCCGCCGCTACTACTGCTGACCGGGTATTCCCGGACGATGGAACCGGCCGCGACAGCGGCCGGTTTTATTTTTGGCGACCGTCAAGCTCTCCCTGCGCGTTGAACCGGCCGGCTTTGGACCGCGACCAAGTCCCTGGCGGAGTGGCTCTGACCAGGAAGTGGAGAGAAAAGGATGAGCACACCCAACTCAAGCGGAGGAATCCGCAAGGCAGCAACGCGCGCCATCGCCGCAGCGGCTTTGCTTGCGGCGTACGGCATCGGCACGCTCACGGTGTCGGGCGTCATGTTGACGTCCTCGGGCACCCAGGTGGAGGCCCGCGGTCGCGGCCGTGGTCGCGGCAGAGGCCGCGGCCGTGGTCGCGGCAGAGGCTGGTGGCGCGGCGGCATCTGGATGCCCGCCCCGCTGATCTGCCATCGCTGGCGCACCAGCCGCCGCTACTACTGCTACGACTGACACCGGTTGCGTTAACCGCAATTCGACTTCGGGCCGGCCGCGGCAGCGGCCGGTTCTTTTTTCGATGCCGTCGCGGCCGGTCGGCTGAACCGGACGACGCGCTCGCGCGACCAATACAAACCGCGATTTGAGTTCTCGGCGGCGAAGGGGGACGGCCTTCGGCGATTGCCCCATTCTCGCCCGTTGCATGAACGCGATCTGAATGAGGTAACCACAACGAATTCAGGAAGGTTCGGCTCAAATTCCGGGAACCACGGACCCGATCCGTGAGTTGCAAACCTGTTACGGCCGACGGGTTTGATCGACATAGGCGAAAACACAATCCAAGGAGCTTGCATTTATGCGACAGACTTTCCTCGCGTTCACCGCCGCATCCGCGCTCGCGGCCGGCGCCGCGCTGCTGCCGGCCTCGGCCAGCGCCATGACGGTCGGCACTGCGCCCGGCATCCAGGCCGCGGCCGCCGAAACTGCCATGGTGGACGAAGCCCGCACCGTATGCCGTCACCGCTGGCGGAGCAGCCGGCGCGTTTGTTGGTGGGAGCCCGGCCGCCCGCGGCACCGCCATTGGCGCAGCCGCCGCTGGTAAGAATTGGTCATAAATGACTGAAACGGCGGCGGGATTTCCGATCGGAAATTCCGCCGCCGGCGTCTTGCGCAGGCCCCCACACTGCGGCATTTTACGGTTAATGCGGCGCATCGCTTGAGGCCCGGGGAGAGGCACCCGGACCTGTGGAGTGCGTAACGTGGGAAGCGTCATTCGGGCGGCGAGCCTCGCTGCCGCCGTCATCCTGTTTGCCCCGCTGCAAGCCGGCGCCGCCTCGAACGGCGCCAAGAGCTATGGCGCCAAAAGCCACAGCATCAAGAGCTACAGCACCGCGACCAGCCAGAGCAGAGCCGCGACCTCAGGGCCCGACGTGCCTGCGAATTGCATCCGCCAGGCCTGCGGCTCGCTGTGGTGCTGGAAGATGGGCAACCAGACCCGCTAGAGCGAAGGCCCCTGCCGCCGGCCGAGCACTGCGGCGACGAAGCCTTCGCGCGCGTCGGCAAAGGCGATGCCGCGCGGCTCCAGCACGTGGCGCGCGAGGAAGTAGCCGGTCAGCGTGAAGCCGTCGGCCAAGTCATCCGGCGACGCCGGCGCCTCGTCCGACAGAAACGCCGGCAGACGCAGCAAGCGGTCCCGCCACGGCTCGCCCGCGACGCGCGACACCGCGCGCCCGGACTTCGGCGAGACATAGATGAGATCGTCGCCCTGCCCGGTCGAGGCGCAACTCTCAAGGTCGAGGCCGAAGCCGAGTTCCGTGAGTATCTGCAATTCGAAGCGCACCACCAGCGCGGCCGCGGCCATGCCGTCGCCGAGCCGGTCGAGCACCTCGGACAGCCGGTCGTGCAGTTCGGGATGCGGGTCGCGCTCGGGCAGAAGCCGGCACAGCGCCGCAAGGTGCGTCACACCGTAAACCGCATGCGCGGACTCGATCGTCGCAGCGCCCCGCAGCCGCAGCGGCTCGATGGCGAAATTCCCGAGATGCTCGTCGAGGCGCGCGCGCCACACCGCGCGCACGACGTTGCCGGCCTGCAGCACTGGCCGCTGGCGCGAGCCCGCCCCGCCCCGCACCAGGCCGAGATGGCGGCCGTGCCCGCGCGTCATCAGTTCCGCGATGGCGTTGGCCTCGCCGTGGCGGCGCGTGCCGAGCACGATGCCCTCGTCGGTCCATTCCATGCGGCGTACCTAATCCGGAATCGCCAAAGCCTCAATCGGAATGCCCTCACCGCCTCGCGAACGGCAGCGGCTGCGGATTGGGGCGGCGCGCTTCCGCCTCGCTGATGACGAAACAGGCCGGGCGCTGCGCCGGCACGACGCGCTTGGCCGTCGCGCAGCGGTGGAACACCGCGAGATCGGGAGACTGCCGATAGGTCATGTAGGGATGGATCAGGTAGCGGCTCGCACCGTCGGGGAAATGCCCGAGCCGGTCGATCCGGCCCTTCATCTTCGGATCGGCGGCCACGATTGCCTCGCGCAGCGCCTCGCCTTCGATGAAGTTCTCCGGCAGCTGGTCGAACGGCCCGTCGTAATAGGTGTTGAGCATCGACTGCCGCTCGCCGACGCCGATCAGGATGTCGCGGCCCTCGTGGCGGTAAAACGCAAAGCCGGTGCGCTTGCCGATCCGGATCGGCGTGCCTTCGAGCGGCGAGAAGAACACGTCGGACGGTCCGGCGGTTTCGTCCAGCAGGTAATGGAACACCTTGAGCCGCGCGTTGAACACGAGAAAAAACCGCACGCCGGATTCGTCGAACACCGGCCCGAGATAGGTCTCGTCCGCGCGCACAAGGTCCGCCGGCGGCTTCACCTTCGACAGGTCGTTGAGCGCGAAGGTCACGCTCTTGCCGCCGTGGGAGACGCGATAGACCAGCGGCTCGACGCGCTCGACCGCGACGCCCTGCTCCTGCCCGAGCGCCATGTAGCGCTCATCGGGATCGAGGTTCCAGTCGGTCACGTCCTCGCCGTAGGCGAAGTGCAGCAGGCCCTTGTCGCGGTCGATGGCGGCGAGCCGGATGTTGCCGCCGTAAGGCACGCCGCCGTGCTGGAAGCGGAAGTAGTAGTAGTTCTCGGTCGGATAGACGTTCACGCGCTCGGGAAGCTGCGACATCACATAGGCGAACACCGCCGGAATGTCGCCGATGGCGAACGCGGGCGCGCGCGACAGCGCGGCAATGTCGGCTTCGTTGGTTTCGAGCTTGGGCGGCGCGGGCTGCGCCGAGGCCGTTTCTCCCGGCACTGCAAGCGCCATGAGGACAACCGCAGCGCCAAAGAACCGCAAGAGCGGCCTGCCCTGGGCGCGGCGGTTCACACGGGCGCGGCGATTCAAGAGTGGCTGATGCATCGAAACGAACTCCGTCGTTCTCTCACGCCCCCGCACTCACTCCTTCGGAAACTCCAGCCCCATTTGCCGGTAGCGTTCGGGATCGTCGCCCCAGCCCTCGCGCACCTTGACGAACAGGAACAGGTGCACAGGCTGCTCGATGATCGCGGCCAGTTCGCGGCGCGCGGCCTCCCCGATCGCCTTGATGGTCTGCCCGCCCTTGCCGAGCACGATCTTGCGCTGGCTCTCGCGCTCGACATAGACCGTCTGCTCGATCCGCACCGAGCCGTCTGGGCGCTCGGTCCAGGTCTCGGTCTCGACCGTCGACTGGTACGGCAATTCCTGGTGCAGCTTCAGATAAAGCTGTTCGCGGGTGATCTCGGCGGCGAGCTGGCGCACCGGCGCATCCGACACCTCGTCCGCTGGGAAGTGCCAGGGGCCTTCGGGAACGCGGGCCGCGAGCCATTTCAGCAGGTCCAGCACGCCGCTACCCGACAGCGCCGAAACCATGAACGTGGCTTCAAAACGCGCCCGCTCGTTGGCGGCCTGAGCGAGCGCGAGCAGCTTCGGTTTCTCGACGAGATCGACTTTGTTGAGCACCAGGATTTTCGGCTGCGGCGCCTCGCCGAGCTTGCCGAGCAGCGCCTCCGCCGCCTCATCCAGGCCCTGCTTGGCGTCGAGCAGCACTGCGACGATGTCCGCGTCATGCGCTCCGGTCCAGGCGGTGGCGACCATGGCGCGGTCGAGCCGGCGCTTGGGCGCGAAGATTCCCGGGGTGTCGACCAGCACGATCTGCGCGTCGCCCTGCATCGCGATGCCGCGCAAGAGCGCGCGCGTGGTCTGCACCTTGGGCGTGACGATGGCGACCTTGCTGCCGACCAGCGCGTTGACCAGCGTCGATTTGCCGGCGTTCGGCGCGCCGATCAGCGCGACGAAGCCGCAGCGCGTCGTGCCGCCTTCGCCTGCCGCGCCCTCAGCCATCGGCGCGTTCCGCCCGCACGCCCTCGCGCTTGAGCAGGGCGGCGGCGGCGGCCTGTTCGGCCGAGCGCTTGGAGCGCCCGAGCCCTTCCGCCGGTTCGAGGTTCGGCAGTGCGACCGCGACGCGGAACTCCGGATCGTGATGCGGCCCGGTGCGCTCGACCTCCTTGTAGGACGGCGTCGGCAGGCCGCGCGCCTGCGCCCATTCCTGGAGCATGGTCTTGGGGTCGCGCAGCGGCCGCACCGGCGCGCGCATCCGCTCGCCCCACAGCCGCTCGACCAGCGCATCGGCCTGCTTGTAGCCGCCGTCGAGAAACACCGCCCCGACCAGCGCCTCGCAGACGTCGGCGAGGATGGCGGTGCGCTGGCGGCCGCCGGCGTTGGCCTCCGAGGCGCCGAGCCGCAGCGCCGCACCAAGCTCGATGGCGCGCGCCACGTCGGCGCAGGCCTCGCGCCGCACGAGATCGGCCAGCCGCCGCGACAGCTCCCCCTCGTCGGCCTTGGGGAAGGCGCGGAACAGCATGTCGGAGATGATCAGCCCCAGCACGTGATCGCCGAGGAATTCCAGCCGCTGGTAGCTGTTGGCGCGGTTGCCGCCGGACACGGCGGAGATGTGGGTCAGCGCGCGTTCCAGCAATTCGCGGTCCTTGAAGCGGTAGCCGATGGTCGCTTCCAGGACACTGGGGGGAATGCGGCGGCGCGGCGAATTCCGCGCCCCGGGCCGTTCTGCGCCGCGCGCGGATTCGCGCTTGGTCCGGGGCTCCGCCGCCGCGGGAAGCTCGTCGGACGGCGGCGCCGATTTCGAGGCTGAGGACTTCGTGCGGGGCCGCCTCATCGAACCATCGTGAACAGCCTGGTCCAGCGCACCGACCAGGGCCACCGCCAGACCTCCCAGGCGCGCTCGCCTTCGAGCACCGAGAAGAAGATGACCTGCGCGCGGCCGATGATGTGCGTGAACGGCACGTAGCCGACCTGCGGGAAGCGGCTGTCGGTCGAATTGTGCCGGTTGTCGCCCATCATGAAATAGTTGTCGGGCGGCACATGATAGACGTCGGTGTTGTCGGACTGAAGGTTGTAGGGCAGATCGAGCGTGGTGTAGCTCACCCCGTTCGGCAGCGTCTCGCGCCAGCGCCGCACCCGCGTGGTGCGCCGGCTTTCGTCGGTGTCGACGAAGTCCTCGATGCGCTCGCGCTTCACCGGCTGGCCGTTGATGTGCAGCACGCCCTCGATCATCTGGATGCGGTCGCCGGGCAGGCCGATCACGCGCTTGATGTAGTCGGTGGAGTCGTCCTTCGGCAGCCGGAACACGACGACGTCGCCGCGTTCGGGCTTGGCGAAGGACAGCACGCGGCCTTCGAACAGCGGCGGCGACAGCGGCAGCGAATAATAGCTGTAGCCGTAGGAGAACTTGGACACGAACAGGTAGTCGCCGACCAGCAGCGTCGCCTTCATCGAGCCGGAAGGGATGTTGAAGGGCTGGAAGAAAAGGGTTCGGATCACCAGCGCGATGATGCCGGCGTGGATCAGGAGACGGATGAATTCGCCGAGGCCGCCTTCCTTGCGCTTGGTTCCGCTCGACACGCTCATCGGCCTTTCGTCCCTGCAAAGAATCCGGCTGGCAATCCCGCGCCCTTGTAGCCGCTGGAAATGACCCGCGCAATCAAACGGCGGCATAGGTTTCCGGCATTCCCGAGCGGGCTGTTTCGCTTTTCTTTCAATGCCATGGCGACTGTTCCGAGGATCGCAGATGAAGCCGGGAGAAGCCCGCGAGAGCGTTGTCCGCGGACTTATTTCCGCGTGCTTCAGGCCGCTCCGGAACGGCTTGCGGCGGCGCGCGGTTCCGCCGAAATCACCACAAAAGCCACCGCCATCGGTCCCTCGTCGGCGATCGTCAGGTCGATGCGCGTGTCGTATCCCTCGGGGGTCAGCGCCTGCAGGCGCTTGAGCGCGCCGCCGGTGAGCTGCATCGTCGGCCGCCCGGACGGCAGGTTGACCACGCCCATGTCGCGCCACCAGACGCCGGAGCGGATGCCGGTGCCGAGCGCCTTGGCGCAGGCCTCCTTGGCGGCAAAGCGCTTGGCATAGGTCTCGATCCGGTTTTTCCTGCGCTCGGCGCGCTTGCGTTCGGTTTCGGTGTAGATCCGCTCCAGGAACCGGTCGCCGTGCCGCTCGATCACCTTGGCGATGCGGCGAACGTCGGTGATGTCGGAACCGAGCCCCAAAATCATCGTATGCTCACGCCGCCGCTTTCGCGCGCCCGCGATCCATCGCCGCGCGCATGGCCTTGATCGACGGCGCCAGCCCCACGAACACCGCCTCGCCGACCAGGAAATGCCCGATGTTGAGCTCGACGATCTCCGGCAGCGCCGCGATCGTCTCGGCGCTCGCGAAATCGAGGCCGTGGCCGGCGTGGACTTCGAGCCCGAGCCGCTTCGCGAGCCCTGCGCCGTCGCGGATGCGCTGCCACTCGGCCTCGGCGTCGGCGGAACGCGCGTCGGCCAGCGCATGGCACCAGGCCCCGGTGTGAATCTCGATCACGGGGGCTTTGAGGGACGCCGCCGCCTCGATCTGGCGGGCGTCGGGCGCGATGAACAGCGACACGCGGATGCCCGCGGCGCCGAGCCTGGCGACGATGGGCGCGAGCTGATTGTGCTGGGCCGCGGCGTCGAGACCGCCCTCGGTCGTGCGCTCAGCCCGGCGCTCGGGAACGAGGCAGGCGGCGTGCGGCCTGGTCCGCAACGCGATTGCGAGCATCTCGTCGGTCGCGGCCATTTCGAGATTGAGGGGCTTGGCGATGTCGGCCTTCAGCCGCGCGATGTCGTCGTCGCTGATGTGGCGGCGGTCCTCGCGCAGGTGCGCCGTGATGCCGTCGGCGCCCGCTTCGATGGCGATCCGCGCCGCCCGCACCGGGTCGGGATGCGGCCCGCCGCGCGCGTTGCGGATGGTCGCGACGTGATCGATGTTGACGCCGAGGCGGAGATGAGGGGCGGCAGGCAAGTCGTTATCCCGTTCTTGAGCGATTGTGCCGCTACCCGTTCACCCGCTCCGCCGCCGCGACCACCTTCTTGGCGCGCAGCTGCGAGATGATGCCGTTGAGGTGCTTGAGGTCGTAGACTTCGAGATCGATGGTGCAATCGGTGAAATCCGGCGAGCGGCGCGTCATGCGGATGTTGTCGATGTTGCCGTCGTGCTCGGCGATCACCTGCGCGATCTGGGCCAGCGTGCCCGGAGAGTTCACCGACTGCACCGCGACCCGCGCCGGGAAGCGCTGCGGCGTGCGGTCCTCCATGTCCCAGCGCACGTCGAGCCAGCGCTCGGGCACGTCCTCGAACTCCTTCAAGGCCTGCGACTGGATCGGGTAGATCGTGATCCCCTCGCCCGGCGTCAGGATGCCGACGATCCGGTCGCCCGGCACCGCGCCGCCGTTCGGCGCAAACCGCACCGGCAGGTCGGAGTTGATGCCCCGGATCGGGATCGCCTGCTTCTGATCGGCCGCCGGCACCTTGAACTTGACCGCCTTGCCCTTCTTGAGCCCGAACCAGCCGCCTTCCGACTTCGGCGGCGGCACGGCGGCGATGCGCTCCTCCTTGTAATCCGGATACATGGCGCGGGCGACGTCGGAGGGCCGCATTTCGCCGCGGCCGACGGCGGAGAACACATCGTCGAGCGAACCGCGGGCGAGCCGCGGCAGCGCTCCGGTCAGCTTCTCGTCGGAATACTCGCGCTTGGCGCGCTGGCACAGCCGTTCGACGATGCGGCGGCCGAGCGCGGCGTACTGGGTGCGCACCGCGACGCGCGTGGCCCTACGGATGGCGAGCCGCGCCTTGCCGGTGACCACGATCGATTCCCAGGCCGCCGGCGGCGCCGACTGCGCCTGCGACGTGATGATGTCGACTTCGTCGCCGTTGTTAAGCTCCGACACCAGCGGCGCGATCTTGCCGTTGATCTTGCAGCCGACCGCGTGGTTGCCGACGTCGGTGTGCACCGCATAGGCGAAATCGATGGGCGTGGCCTTGCGCGGCAGCGCGATCAGTTTGCCCTTGGGCGTGAAGCAGAACACCTGGTCGTGGAACAGTTCGAGCTTGGTGTGCTCCAGGAATTCTTCCGGATTGGAGCCGTCGGCGAGAAGCTCGATGGTGCGGCGCAGCCAGGCATAGGCGTTGGACTCCCGCGACAGCATCTCGCCAGGCGACGAAACGCTGTCCTTGTAGAGCACGTGCGCCGCGATGCCGTATTCGGCGATCTCGTGCATCTCTTCGGTGCGGATCTGCAGCTCGACGCGCTGGTTGCCGGGCCCGATCACCGTGGTGTGGATCGAGCGGTAGTCGTTCTGCTTGGGCGTCGAGACGTAGTCCTTGAAACGGCCGGGCACGACCGGCCACGTGGTGTGCACCACGCCGAGCGCGCGGTAGCACTCCGGCAGGGTTCCGACGACGACACGGAAGCCGAAAATGTCGGAAAGCTGCTCGAATCCGACGGACTTGCGTTCCATCTTGCGCCAGATCGAGTAGGCGCGCTTGCGCCGCCCCTGCACCACCGCGGAAATCCCCGAATCCGCCAGCCGCCGCGTGAGCTCCTGTTCGATGTCGCCGATCAGGCCGGCGCTGCGGTCGGCGAGCGCCTCAAGGCGCTCGGTGACGACCTGGTGCGCGTCGGGATTGAGCTCCCGGAACGACAGATCCTCGAGTTCCTCGCGCAGCCCCTGCATGCCGATGCGCCCGGCGAGCGGCGCATAGATGTCGAGCGTCTCCTCCGCCGTGCGCCTGCGGCCCTCCGGCGGCATGTGGTGCAGCGTGCGCATGTTGTGCAGCCGGTCGGCCAGCTTGACCAGCAGCACCCGCACGTCGTCGGCGATGGCCAGCAGGAGCTTGCGCAGGTTCTCGGCCTGCTTGGCCTCGCGCGACACGAGGTCGATCTTCTTGAGCTTGGTGAGGCCTTCGACCAGGTGTCCGATGTCGGGGCCGAACAGCTGGTCGATCTCGACGCGGGTGGTGGGCGTGTCCTCGATCGTGTCGTGCAGGAGCGCCGCCGCAATCGTGGCGTCGTCGAGCTTCAACTCGGTGAGGATCGCCGCCACCTCCAGCGGGTGGGAAAAATACGGGTCTCCCGAGGCCCGTTTTTGCTCGCCATGGGCCCGCATGGCGTAGACATACGCGCGGTTGAGCAGCGCCTCGTCGGTGTGGGGATTGTAGCGGCGGACCCGCTCGACCAGTTCGTACTGCCGCATCATCGGCGGCGGACTGTCCGGTTTCTCAACCCGCCCAATGACTTGTGAGACGAAGTTCAAACCGCGCCCGAACGGCACCCGGCTTCGGGCCGGGTTCTGCATGCGTGGCAGGTCGGTTTTCGATCGCGCCATGGTCCTCCGGACGCAGCCGGGTGCTGCCTTATGACGCGCACGGGCTCCCGGCCGGCCCCTGAAATTCAAGATATCGCGGGGAATCGGCCCTGCCGCAAGGCCGAGCCTGTAATTCGGTGCAGGAAATGCAAACGGCCCGGAAAAGCCGGGCCGTTCAACGCGGAAATCCGCAGGAATGCCTATTCTTCGTCGGGTTCGGGTTGCTCTTCGGGCGGCGCGAGGCCTTCGAGGCCCTTGAGCAGCTCTTCCTCGCTCATGTGCTCGACCGACACCTCGGTGTCGTCGGCATCCACCGAGCCGCCTGCGCCTGCGATTAGCGGCACCGAATCCGACTCCGGCTCGTCGACTTCGACGTACTTCTGCAGCGAATGGATCAGGTCTTCCTTGAGGTCGCCCGGAGAAATCGTCGTTTCGGCGATTTCGCGCAGCGAAACCACCGGATTCTTGTCGTTGTCGCGGTCGATAGTGATCTGGGAACCGGAGGAGATCATGCGCGCGCGGTGGCTGGCGAGCAGCACGAGATCAAAGCGGTTTTCCACCTTGTCGATGCAGTCTTCAACGGTAACGCGGGCCATGTCAGCGGCGCTCCCACAACGAGTCGTTGTCCTGGATTGTTGCGCGTGTAGGTAGCCTCCTGCGACCAAAAGCGCAAGCCCGCAGAAATTGCTTGGCCGCTATACAGGTGTTTGTTAGGCACGGAGGAAGCCATTCTGGACTGCACGAATTCTGATTTTTTGCGGGAACTTGAAGAATTCGGGACAGCCGCCGCTGGGGTTGCATTGCAAGGCGGCTCAGGTCCGATCGGTCTCGACCGTACCCTTAACGGGTCATACTGCCGGCAGTCGTTGCCGGGCCGCCGCGGCTGACGCGGCAGGAATCCGATTTCGAGCGAGGAATCATGTCAGGACAATCCGAGAAAATCGCGCTCTTCATTGACGGCGCCAATCTCTACGCCACCGCCAAATCCCTGGGCTTCGACATCGACTACAAGCGGCTGCTGCGCGAGTTCCAGTCGCGCGGCAATCTGCTGCGCGCGTTTTACTACACCGCGGTGATCGAGGATCAGGAGTATTCCTCGATCCGGCCGCTGATCGACTGGCTCGACTACAACGGCTACACGGTCGTCACCAAGGCGACCAAGGAGTTCGTCGACCAGACCGGGCGCCGCAAGGTCAAGGGCAACATGGACATCGAACTCGCTGTCGACGCCATGGACCTCGCCCCGCACATCGACCACATGGTGCTGTTCTCCGGCGACGGCGATTTCCGGTCGCTGGTCGAGGCCGTGCAGCGGCGCGGTGTCCGGGTGAGCGTCGCCTCGACGATCTCGACCCAGCCGCCGATGGTGGCTGACGAGTTGCGACGGCAGGCCGATACGTTCATCGAAATCGCCGAGCTGCAATCCAAGATCGGCCGCGACCCGTCGGAACGGCCCGCACGCGAACCGCGGGAGCCAAGGGAACCTCGCGGTGAGCCGCGGCAGCACACCCCGCAGTTCCTGCAGCGCGGCACCAATCCGCAGCGCGCGCCGGTCGGCGCCGACGACGATTTCGACGATTGATCGGACGGGGGTCCCTGCCCCAGGATCGTCCGCCATGGCTGGCGGAACCGCAAAGTCCGGTCGCGATTGCCCGCGCTGCCCGAGGCTCGTCGCCTTCCGTCAGGCCTGGCGGGAGCGCGAGCCCGACTGGTTCAATGCGCCGGTGCCCTCGTTTGGGCCCGTGGACGCGCGGCTGCTGATCGTCGGCCTCGCGCCGGGCCTGCGCGGCGCCAACCGCACCGGGCGGCCGTTCACGGGCGACTACGCAGGCGACCTGCTCTACGCGACCCTGAAAGAGTTCGGCTTCGCCCGCGGCGAGTTCGAGGCGCGCCCCGACGATACGCTGGAGCTGGTCGACGCGCGCATCACCAATGCGGTGCGCTGCGTGCCGCCGGAAAACAAGCCGACGCCGGCCGAGATCAACACCTGCCGCGAATTCCTGTCCCCCACCATTGAGGAGATGCCGAGGCTGCGCGCCATCGTGGCGCTCGGGCGCATTGCACATGACAGCACGGTGCGGGCGCTCGGAATGCGGCCCTCGCAGGTCGGCTTCGCGCACGGCGCGCAGGCCGAGATCGGCCGGCTGACGCTGCATTCGAGCTATCACTGCTCGCGCTACAACACCAACACCGGGGTGCTGACGCCCGACATGTTCCGCGCGGTGTTCGCGGCCGTGCGCAAGCAGTTTGACGCTTGACGGCTGATGCCCGGCGCTCAGCCCCGATACGAGATGAATTCCATCAGCGACCCGTCGGGATCGCGGAAATAGACGCTGGTGCCCTCGCCCTTGGCGCCGAAGCGGCGCATGGGACCGGCGTGGATCGGCACGTCCTGGCGCTTCAAGTGCGCGATCGCCTCCTCGATCGGGCCCTGCCATTCGAAGCACAGGTCCGAATTTCCCGGCATCACCGGCAGCCGCGCGACCTCCGCCGGCCGCACGCCCTCGCCGTGGACGTTGAGCTGCTTGTCGCCGAAGCGGTAAGCCCAGCCGGCTTGACGCTGCACCAGTTCCGCGCCGAGAACGTCCCGGTAGAACGCATTCGAGCGCTCCCAGTCGGAGACGTGGATGACGCAGTGATCGAGCACGGTCGGAAGCGGCATGGCTTTTCCTCTACGGCTGCACGCCGAGCTTTCGCCCGACGCGCTCGGCGACCGCGCGGCGCTGCTCGTAAAGCGCGGCGCCGCGGCTGCGCAGCGATGCGACGACGTCGGGACTCGCGCTCTTGACCGAGCCGGAGTTAAACGGCGGCTCCGGGTCGTACTCGATCTGAAGCTGGATCTGGCGCGCCACGTCCTCGCCCTCCAGGATCGCGGCGAGCTTCAAGGCGAAGTCGATTCCGGAGGCCACGCCCGCGCCGCTGACGACGTTGCCGTCGACCACCACGCGCTCGCTCACCGGCACCGCGCCGAGCAGCTTCAGGTGCTCCAGCGCCGCCCAATGGCAGGTCGCGCGCTTGCCTTTCAGGAGGCCGGCCGCACCCAGCACCAGCGATCCGGTGCAGACGGACGTGACGTACTTCGCAGTCCGCGCCTGCCGGCGTAGGAACTCCAGCACGGTCTCGTCCTCCATCAGGTCCTGCTGACCGGGACCGCCGGGCACCATCACGACGTCGAGCTGCGGGCAATCGGCATAGGTCACGGTCGGCACGATCTCCATGCCGCGGTCGGTCTTTACCGGCGCCATCGTATGCGCGACCAGATGGACCTTGGTGTTCGGCAACCGCGCCAACACCTCGTAGGGCCCGGTCATGTCGAGCTGCGTCAGCCGCGGAAAGATCAGCATTCCCACCAGACGTTCGGATGCCATCCTCGTTATCCTTTTTGCCGCAACAGCCGGCCGCGCTCGCGCTCCCAGGAGCGCGTGCGTTCGGTGGCGCGCTTGTCGTGCAGCTTCTTGCCCTTGGCGAGCGCAATCTCGATCTTGGCCCGGCCCTTGTCGTTGAAATAGAGCTTGAGCGGCACGATGGTCATGCCCTCGCGCTCGACCGCACCGATCAGCTTGTTGATCTGGCGCTTGTGCAGCAGCAGCTTGCGCGGGCGCTTGGGCTCGTGATTGAAGCGGCCGGCCTGCTTGTATTCCGAGATGTTGGAATTGACGAGCCACAGCTCGCCGTCGCGCGTGGCGGCGTAGGACTCGCCGATGTTGGCCTTGCCGGTGCGCAGCGACTTGACCTCGCTGCCGGTCAGCGCGACGCCGGCCTCGAATGTCTCGCCAATGGCGTAGTTGAACCGCGCCTTGCGGTTGTCGGCGACGACCTTGAATCGGGGATCGGGCTTGGCCATGGGGTTACCGGTGGTATCCCTCCGAAGCCGGCGTTCGCAAGGTTTTCGGAAAATAAGCGCGATGGCGTCCGGCTGAATGCATCAAGTCGCCCGCGCCGGATATTGCGCTATCACGCACCCCTGCCCGCCGCAACCGGTGCTGGCACCGTGGATTCTTGCACGTAAACATGTTTTAGTCCGATGCCGCCTGCGACGCGGGCGATGACCATTGCTTGCAGCATTTGCAGCCTTTTCGGCCCTGAAATCGACAGCTCCAACTTCGTTTCAACACGACTGAAGGAGGCAGAGATGGCCAAAAAGTCCAAAGCTATATCCAACGCCAAGAAATCCCGAGCCAGCAAGTCTCGAACCAGGAAGTCGGCCGTACGGCCGCAGTCTCAGCGCATCTGCAACGTCGAGCCCTCGCGCAACACCCAGAACGACTGGAGTTTCGAGAACGCAGTCGCAGCGCGCGCTCTGGGCGCGCCGGGCGCGGCGGCAGCCCCGCTCGCCGCGCCGGTATCGGTCGACCTTCGCGCTCCATGGTGGGGCATCGGCAACCAGGAAACCACGGGCTCCTGCGTGGGCTGGGCGTCGGCGGACGGCCTCGCGCGCTACCACTTCGTCAGGGCCGGCAGGCTCGCCCAGAACGCGAAGCTGTCGCCGCGCTTCGTCTGGATGGCTTCGAAGGAGACCGACGAATTCGTCAACCGGCCGGAAACGATGATCGAGGGCGCCGGTACGAGCCTCAAGGCGTCGCTGGACATTCTCCGCAGGTACGGCGCGGTGCCCGAGACGTTGTTGCCGTTCAAGATCGCCACCAATCTGTACCTCGGCAACGAGAATGCATTCTTCGCCACCGCCGCCTCGCGCCGGATCGCATCGTACTTCAATCTGCAGAAAAATCTGGCGGCCTGGCGGAACTGGCTTGCCGCCGAAGGTCCGCTGCTGGTCGCGCTCAACGTCGACGCCACCTGGGATAACGCCACGGCGACCAACGGCAACCTGAATACGTTTCAACCCGCCACCACAAGAGGCGGACACGCCGTTTGCGTCGTAGGCTACACCGCCGCCAACCGCTTCATCGTTCGCAATAGCTGGGGAACCGCGTGGGGTGATCGGGGGTTTGCCTATGCGAGTGAGAGCTATATCAATGCCGCGTTCTTCAACGAGAGCTATGGAATAAGAATTTAACCCATCGCTTCGACGGTCGACGACATGGGCACCGGCGGTGGGCTCACTCCGCCGCCGGTCCGAACCGCGGCGCTACGAGCGGATCGTCCGCAATGATGTTGACGCAATCCGACAACAATCGCTCGGTGGGTATCCGCGTCGGCGAGACTGTCGATGTGTCCCTGCCGGAGAACGCCACCACGGGCTATCGCTGGGCCATCGAACGCTACGACGACGGGATACTCGAAGCGCTGCCCGCCTCGCCGCACTATGCGGCCCCTGCCGTGGGATCCGGCGGGGACGTCAAATTCGCATTTCGGGGCAAGGCGCCGGGCGCAGGAGAAATCGCGCTGAAGCACTGGCGTCACTGGGAAGGCGACGCCTCGGTGACCGAACGGTTTCGCGTCAGCGTCACGGTCGCGGCGGCCGAGTAACAGACTTTCGCCCAAGAGCCGCCGGCGATGTCCATCGCCCTGCCCGCCGGCGAGCACTCGATCCGCGAAATCTGGAACATCGGACTAATTGATCAACCCGGCGTGCACCATGGCATCGCGCACCAGGCCTTGCGTCTTCTCCGACACCGGCACCATCGGCAGCCGCAGGTCGTTGTCGCACTTGCCGATCAGCGACATCGCGTACTTGATCGGCGCCGGGCTCGTCTCGACGAACAGGTTGATGTGCAGCGGCGCAAGCTTGTCCTGCAGCTTGAGCGCGGTGGCGTAGTCGCCCTTCAGGCAAGCGGCCTGGAATTCCGAGCACAGCCGCGGCGCCACGTTCGAGGTCACCGAGATGCAGCCGTGTCCGCCGTGGGCGTTGAAGCCCAGCGCCGTGATGTCCTCGCCCGAGAGCTGGTTGAAGTCCTCGCCACAGGCCGCGCGCTGCTGGGACACGCGCGCCATGTTGGCGGTTGCGTCCTTCACGCCTGCGACGTTCTGCAGCTCAAAGCAGCGCTTCATGGTGTCGACGTTGATGTCGACGATCGAGCGGCCCGGGATGTTGTACATGATGATCGGAATGCCGATGGCGTCGTTGATCGCCTTGAAGTGCTGGTACAGCCCTTCCTGGGTCGGCTTGTTGTAGTACGGCGTGACCACAAGCACCGCGTCGGCGCCGGCCTTCTCGGCGTGCCTGGACAGGCTCACCGCCTCGGCGGTCGAGTTCGAGCCTGCGCCCGCGACCACCGGCACCCGGCCCTTGGCCTGGTCGACGCACCATTCGACCACCTGCTCGTGCTCCTTGTGGGACAGAGTCGGGCTCTCGCCCGTGGTCCCGACCGGGACCAGGCCGTTGGTGCCCTCGGCGATCTGCCACTCCACCAGTTCGCGGAACTTTTTCTCGTCGACCGACCCGTTCTTGAACGGGGTGACGAGCGCGGTGAACGATCCCCGGAACCTCGTCTTGGCGGCCATGGCGTCCTCGATTGCAGGTTGCAGCGGCGGCAAGGCCGCCGGTTCCACGTTAAGTTAGCAGCAAAATATCCCCTCGGCGCGGTGGACGGAAGGGCAGCAGGCCAAAGGCCTCCGTGACATTCTCAACACACCGTTTGAGGGCGTCAAACTGTGGCCGCGTTTCGACGCGAGTTTAGCTTTCGTCAATCGGATCAATGAAATAGTTATCGGGTCGGCGACACGATTCGAACCGCTGCGAGGGAACGCCTCTTGCCCAACCGAATCCACACCGGCGCAACCGGGCTGCTTGTGCTTCTTGGCGCGCTCGTCGTCGCAGGACCGGTTGCCGCCACGCCGCCGAGCTCCGATCCGCGCAGCGGCGCTGCGGCACCCGCGTTCGCCGAATTCTCGGCGCAAAAGCGCGTCGCAAAATCGAAGGCGAAGGCCAAGCCGAAGGCGGCCGCAAAAGCCAAGTCGGCGGCCAAAGCCAAGGCCGACGCGAAGGCCAAGGCAGATGCCAAGGCGAAGGCCGATGCCAAGGCCAAAGCCGACACGAAGGCCAAGGGCAAGTTGGCCAAGGCCGAAGCCGGCAAGCCCGACGTCAAGGCGGCCGTCCCGTTGCCGAATGCGCGGCCCGACGCCCCGGGGCTGGCGCCGCCGGTTGCTGCCGCGCTGCAGCCCACAATTCCCGATGGCGGCAGGCCGGCAGGCGCCGCCGTTTCGCCCGCCCCCGCCGCGGAGCCTCCGGCGGCCACCGGCCAGGCGCTCGCCATCCCCGCAGCCGCGACGACCTCGATCCGCACGCCTCCGATCGACATGGCGGCGCTCAAGCGCGCGATCGAGCTGGTGCGCGGGCGCAAGCAGTCGCAGGCCAACGACGTCAAGAAGACCATCGCCGATCCGGTGGCGCAGAAGGTCGTCGAATGGGCGATCCTGCGCAGCGACGACGCCGGATCGAGCTTCGCGCGCTACGTCGCGTTCATTTCCGCCAACCCGAACTGGTTCAGTCTGGTCACGCTGCGCCGCAAGGCGGAAGCGATGGCGTTTACCGAGCGTCCCGACCCCGGAGCGGTGCGCGCCTACTTCGACAAATGGCCGCCGCTGTCGGCACGCGGCAAGTTCGCGCTGGCGCGCGCCATGGCGCAGAGCGGCGACCGCAAGGGCGGAGAAGCGCTGGTGCGCGAGACCTGGCGCTACGACACGTTCAGCGAGGAAGCCGAAAACCGCGTTCACGACGCGTTTGGCGAAATCCTGACGCGCGACGACCACAAGGCGCGCATGAACCGCCGCCTCTACGAGTCGAGCGACACCGCCGCAGGCATCCGCATGGCCAAGCGGCTGGGCGGCCACGAGCCCTTGATCGCCAAGGCGCGCGCCGCCATGCACAATCGCGGCGCCAACAAGCCTGCGATCGACGCAGTCCCGGCCGCGGCCCGCGACGACATCGGCTACAAGTTTGCGCGCGCCCAGATGCTGCGGCGGACCGAAAAGTTCGCCGAGGCCGCTGCGGTCATGAAGACCGTCCCGAACCCGCTCGATCGAAGCCACGACTTCGACGAATGGTGGATCGAACGCCGGGTGCTGGCGCGCGACCTGATCGAGCACAACGATCCCAAGGCGGCCTATCAGGTCATCGTCGGCGCCACCGAGCCGGAGCGCGAAAATTACAAGGTCGAGCACCAGTTCATGGCGGGCTGGATCGCGCTGCGCTTCCTCAAGGACCCGGCGGCCGCCCACGGCCATTTCAGCCGGATTCCGAAGCTGACCGAGAACCCGATCGGGCTTGCCCGCGGCCACTACTGGCTCGGCCGCACGCTCGAAGCCATGAACCGCAATCAGGAGGCGCGCCGGCACTATCAGGAGGCCGCCCGTCATCCGACCGCCTATTACGGCCAGATCGCCCGCGCCAAGGCGGGCCTCGGCGAACTCAACCTCAACCCCTTCCCCGCGCTCACGGTGTCGCAGCGCGCCCAGATTGGGCAGTCCGAGGTGGTGCGCGCGGTCGAGCTTCTGTTCGCGATCGATGCGCGCGACATGGCCCAGGCGGCGCTGGCTGATCTCGGCGACAAGGTGACCGACGCCGGCACGCTGGCGCTGCTCGCCGAGATCACCGCCAAGTACCGCGATGCGCGCGGGATGCTGCTGGTCGGCAAGTTTGCGCTGGCGCGCGGCTACTCGCTCGACCATGCCGCGTTCCCGACCATCGGCATCCCCGACTACAAGCCGATCGGCCCGGAGGTCGAGCCGGCCATCGTCTATTCGATCGTGCGCCAGGAAAGCTGGTTCAACCCGCGGACCGTCTCCAGCGCCAAGGCCATGGGCCTGATGCAGGTCACCCCGCCGGCCGGACGCCACATCGCCAAGAAGTACGGCGTGTCGTTCGACCAGAACAAGCTGCTGAAGGATATGGTCTACAACGTGCAGTTCGGCTCCGCCGAGCTGGGCGACGTCATCAAGGACTACCGCGGCTCCTACATCATGGCGTTCGCGGCCTACAACGCCGGCCGCGGCCGGGTGCGCGACTGGGTCGCCCGCTTCGGCGATCCGCGCGACCCCAAGGTCGATCCGATCGACTGGGTGGAGAAGATCCCGTTCGCCGAAACCCGCAACTACGTCCAGCGCGTGCTGGAGAACGTCCAGGTCTATCGGGTGCGGTTCGGCGGCAGCCCGCGGCTTCTGATCGAGGCGGACCTGCGGCGGGGTGCGGCGGCGAACTAGGCGGCGGCCCAGGGACGCAATTGTCCCGCGTGCGGAGCCAACCCAAGAGACGCGACAACAACATCAAGCTCCTCGCCGAAGCCATTGTGAGTTAAGCTGAACTGGCCTGCGGAGAATGTGCGGCGGCCATGGTGGCGCCGCAGGATGCTTGACTGCCCCATGGCGTTCCTTTTGACGTGATATCCAGGCCGGATCGATGCAAAGCCGAAGCACCATTTCCGACGACTACCTCTCGCAACAGCGGGAGCTGCACAAGAATCCCAATTACGGGGTCGCGTCGCTCGGATATGCGCCCCTGGTCAAGCAAATCCTCGAACAAACCGGCATCAAGGCGATTTCCGATTACGGCGCCGGCAAGTGCAACTTGCGCAAGGGCCTGAACGATCTGGGTCTGCGCGGCTTCGAATACTTTCCCTACGATCCGGTGTTCCCGGAGTACGGTCCGCCCAAGGCCGCGCCGCTGGTCTGCTGCATCGATGTCCTGGAGCACATTGAGGAATCTTATCTCGACGGGGTCCTGCTCGACCTGAAGGACATCACCAAAGGGATCGGATTTTTCTCGGTCCACACCGGCGCCGCGGCAAAGACGCTGCCTGACGGTCGCAACGCGCATATCATCCAGAAGCCGTCGTCCTGGTGGCTGCCGCGGTTGTGTGAGCACTTTGAGATCGCACAGCTCCAGCGGTCGCCCGGCGGCTTCTGGGTGCTCGCCGAACCGAGAGCGCAAATTTGACGGCCGATGCTGCGGCTTCCCGCAGACGGACTCACGCGCCGGGTCGCGACGCAGCGCCCGCCGCGTCCGCCTGCACGATTTGCGGCGCAAGCTCCGCGATCATGTCCGCCCAGCCCTGACCGGGCTTCTGACGCCTCACCTGCACGCGCGGATACCATGGACTGCTTGGCCGGTCAGCGAACCAGTACCACAGCCGGCCGCGTCCGTAGGGCACCATGACCCAGGTCGGCGCGCCGACCGCGCCGGCCAGATGAGCCGCCGCGCTGCTCACGGACACGACGGCGTCGCAGGCGGCGGCGAGCGCCGCCAATCCTTCGATGTCGCTCAGGTTGTCGATATCGTCGATATGCTCGACGCTTACGCCGAGTTCCCGCTCGATTGCGCGCCGCTCGTCGGCGGTGTCGCCATATTGCAGGTCGACGAAGGCGCAGCCCGGCTGCTGCAGCAAGGCGCGAAAATCGGCCAGTTGCGCGCTTTTGAACCGGCCCAGCGTCCGGTTCACGCTGCGCCACGAAAGCCCGATCACACGGCGGCCATCGGACGCCAAGTGTTGCCGCAGCTCGCGAACGCGCCCGGCGTCCGGAACGAGATAGCCCCGCTCGCGAACCGGAAACTCCGCCCAGCTGCGCCGAAGGTGCAGCGGGAGGCTTGCAATCGGAACGTGGCGGTCGACCTTGCCGCCGTAGTGTTCGCTGCGCGCGAGCACCACTTCGAAATCCGGAAACGACCGGGCGAAGAGGTCCACCAGACGCGCTTCGATCTCCACCACGACCTTATCGGCGTGCGCCTTAAGATCCGGCAGTAGCCCTGAGTACATCAACTGGTCGCCGATGCCCTGCTCGGGCCAGACGATCAGCGTGCCGCGCACATATTCGCCGTCCCAGAGCGGGCACGGATATTGGCGCGGCGGCGGGCCCTCCAACTTGCGGCCCCAGCGGTCCTCGTAGAGTTTCCAGCCTTCGGCAAACCTGCCGAGGGAGAGATACGACGCGGCGGCCATCCACCTTGCGTCGGCGTAGTCGGACTTCAATTCCGCGGCTTTGACGAAATTCGGGATGGCCTCGGCATGGCGCTCCTGCGCCTGCAGCGTCGTGGCTGAATTGAAGTACGCATCGACGCAGCCGGGATCGAGCGCGAGCGCCTTCTCGTAGTCCCGCATCGCTTCGTCGTCCCGCAGGAGCGTCTGCAGGGCGATACCCCGGCCGCAGTAGGCCGCTGCATGGTGCGGATCGAGGGCGATGGCCCGTTCCGCGTTGGCAAGCGCCTCGTCCGGACGCTCCAGCTTGATCAGACTCATGCCGCGGCCGATGACGATCTCCACGTCCGGCGGCGATATCGCGAGCGCGCGGTCGTAGCTGGCGACAGCCTCAGCGTACCGATCCAGGGCGTGCAGGACGTTGCCGTGCGTCGCATGCACATTGGCGCGGTCGGGGCCGAGCGCGACCGCGCGCTCCGAACTGGCCAGGGCCTCGTCATGCCGCTTCAGCGCATTCAGCGAGGCCGCGCGGTTGCTCAAGGCGTCGGCGTGGGCCGGCGCAAGCGCCAGGACCCGCCCGAACCGCTCCAGAGCGGCCTCGTGGCGTCCGAGCACGGCCAGCGCAATGCCGCAATTGTTGAGGGCGTCCACCGCCATCGGGTTGAGCGCTACGGCCTTGTCGTAGCTCGCGACGGCCTCCTCGTGCCTGGCGAGCCGCGCCAGCACGTTGCCGCGGTTAAACCACGCTTCGAACAGCGCGGGCTGCGCCGCCACCACGCGATCGTAGTCCGCGAGCGCCCGGTCCAGACGGCCGGCCCGTTCGAGCACCACGCCGCGATTGTATCGCGCGTCGGCGTCGTTCGGCTGCAACGCCACCAGGCGGTCGAAGCAGGTGAGCGCCTCGTCGACCCGGTTGAGGCCCAGCAGGACCGAACCGTACAGCGACAGCGCCTCGGCCGAGCCCGGTTTGCGCTTGATCGCCGCAGACAACAGTTCGGCGGCCTCCTCCGGCCGCCCCTGCTGCGTCTTGAGCACGCCGAGCAAATACAGCGCGTCGAAGCTTTTCGGCTGCTGCGCCAATGCAGCCCGATAAAGCGGTTCGGCCTCGGCAAGCCGGCCCTGACGGTGATATTGCGTTGCCTGCTGCAGCAATGAGGCTGTGGTTTGCGCCATCGGGTCGGATATCGCAGGTTCGGTTGGGGACTATTGCTGGGGCCGCCAGCGTCCTATTTTTGTACCACGTGGCCGCGAAGAGGTGGGTGAATGGCTGAAGTCGGTGCCGGCAACGATGCGTTCGGGAGTGTCTTCGTCAGCGCGCCGGACGGGCTTCGGCTGCATGCCCGCAGCTACGGCTCGCGGCTGGCGCCGAACCTTCCGGTCGTCTGCCTGCCCGGCCTCGCCCGCAGCAGCGCGGATTTTGACACGCTGGCCCGCGCGCTCGCCGACGATCCGCAGGCCCCGCGCCACGTGATCGCGGTCGACTACCGCGGACGCGGGCAGTCCGAATACGACCGCGACCCGCGAAACTACACGCTGGCGACGGAACTCGCCGACCTGCTCGCGGTCCTGACCGCGCTCGAAGTGCCGCCAGCGGTGTTCGTGGGAACATCCCGCGGCGGCATCCTGACCATGATGCTGGCGGGCGCCCGGCCCGCGGCGATCGCGGGCGCGGTGTTCAACGACATCGGCCCGGCGATCGAGCCCGAGGGCCTGGTGCGGATCAAAAGCTATATCGGCAAGCTGCCCCGGCCCGCGAGCTACGAGGAAGGCGCGGAAATCCTGCGCCGCCTGTTCGGCGGCCAGTTCACCAAGCTCTCCGACGACGACTGGCTCGGGTTCTCGCGCTCGACCTTCGAGGTCAAGCAGCGCAGCCTCGGGCCGGTCTACGACGTCCGGCTGGCCAAGACGCTCGAGGGCATCGACGTCCACCGCCGCCTGCCGCCGCTAGAGCGGTTCACCGTTTTTCTGAATCGATAGGGATTCCGTTGGGCTACGGATTGTGATTCAAGCTGCTGGCTGGGTTGGAGGCCAGCAGCTCATGACCCGACCTCTTTCC
>VGEP01000059.1 GCA_016869215.1 Alphaproteobacteria bacterium
CGACATGGAGCCAGAAAAATTGGCGGCGTAATCAAACCCAGAATCCATCTTAGCCAAGCCGCCAAACTGTCCCGGAAACCGGGACCATCTCTGTCCCCATCGGCGACCATGTCAAAATGGTCGCAGGCTGTTGTCGGCTCACGCCGCAGCAATCTCAGTCTCAGCGAGCTTTTGGAATTCAGCGAGTATGTCTTGGTGATGCTGCGCGAGGTAGCGCACTATTCGCGCGTTACCGAGCAATTTCCCGACGTACCCATTCGACAGGACGAGATCGAGGTGGTCGGCGCCATAGGATTTCTCGGCGATTCTGAATTCGCGCTGCAGGCTTACCGATTCACGTTCCATCAATGCGATTTGTTCCTCGCTCAGCCCTTTAACCTGCTTCGGTTTGTTCGTCTCGACTAATTGCTCCTGTGGCGTGGCAGCGACCAGCGATTTCGCGTAGTTGATCGTGAATTTGTTCATGGCGACCATGAGTTCGGCCGCTTCGATCTGCCGCAACGGAACCAGTTTCCTAAGTTCAGTGAACGTCGCAATTGCGATGTGCTTGTCCTTGAGAATCTCGGCGACCTCGGGGCAGATGCCGTCGAGCAGCTTTCGCTTTCGGACAATGCTCTGGACGTCGACGTTGAGCGCTTTTGCGATCCTCTCCTCGGGGACGCCTCGTTGCACCGCTTTTACAATCATCCGATGTTCTTGGATCATCGCGAGACGATTGACCCGCTTGTTGTAGGTGAAGGCCTCGTCGTCGGTGGAAATCAGGCAGGTGACTTCGGACTCGCCCATATCCTTGAGCACGTCGATTCGAAGATGCCCATCCAGCAGCAGGTACTTGCCAGGATCGCTACGGTCGCGCGCGACAACAGGCGGCTCGACAATGCCGACCTCCCGAACGGACGCCACGATTTGCAGGTATTTGGGTGTCTTCTTGATCGCTGGAGTTACGAGCTTGAGTGGCTGTAATTGAGCAATCGGAATTCGAAGCCGCGTCTCCTCGAACGCCTGCTTCACCGTCGATAATGCCGGCCTGCGACCCATTACGCTTGAACTCCAGCTTGAATGCGTGTCGCAATGTTCCCCGGCAAGGTATCGAGCCCTTCAGCCCGTAGCAGTGTCACAAAGTTCTCGTCGCCGAAGAGGTTGCGCAACGCCTCGGTGACGAATACCAGGCGATTTCGGGTGGCCACAGCCTTGCGGATCAAAAGACGCTTGCGATCGACATCCTCCTGATAGGCGCGAATGAGCGCGTTCGACGACAATGGTCTTTCTCGACGCTTGCCACTCATGTCCTTGTAGATTCGAAGTCCTTTACCCCGCCGTTGCCGCTGTTCGACGAGTCGTCTGGCCGCGATGAGCTTGTGGCCACGCAGCAGGTTCTTTTCGTAGGCTTGCTGAAAAACGGCCTGTGTTTCGGTGTCTGACGCTGCGGCGATTTCAACGGCGATGCTGACCGGAATCTGATTGGCCTCGACAGCGCGCAGCAGCCGATGTTCGCCGCTATGCAGCAGTCGAAGGACAGCCTTGACGTACTCGATGGTTAGGCCGGTCTTCTGCGCAATCGTTGTGTTGTTATAGCCGCGCCGCTTCAGACCTTGGATGTCGTGAAGCAGGTCGATAGCGCGGTGCTGGCGGCGAGCCAGATTCTCCACCAAGCTCATGACCATGCAGTCTTCGGTATTGGCCTCGACGACGATCGCGGGGATCTCCTGCTGGCCAAGGGCTTGATAGGCCTCAACTCGTCCTTGCCCGCAGACGAGGGCGTATCTCGGGCCGTCCGTGCCATCCCGACGGGTGACGGTGATCGGCCGTTTGAGGCCGAGTTCGGCGATGTTCGACACGATCTCCTTGAATATCTTCTTGTTGCGCGCCCGCGGATTGATCACGTCAATGCGTTCGATTGGAATTGTTTCGACCCTATAATCGTCAGCCGGATCGTTCATGCAACCTCCTGCAGGCTTACCCGTGTCGCCAGTCCGAAGAAGGTATCAAGCGTCGGGAAGCGATATGCATCGAGAGAGATTCCGTTGTCCTCCGCGAGCCGCAAGCGCGGTGTCGTCATGTCGATCCGTGGCAGCAGGTAGTAATCCAGGGCGTTTTGATTGGGGCCGTCCATGCGAACGGCGACGGTGATGTCCGGCCAGAGCCCGACGTCAAATCTGATTTGCCAGCGGAGTGAGCCCGCAGCTGTCGTCTGACACCGCACGACCACGACCGACGCTGTGAATTCGTCATTGATAGTCAGAAGATCGGTTGAGGGATCCTGTTTGACGGAGCCTCCCACCTGTTCGATCCCCGCGATCACCTCAGCGACGATGTTCGGGTGCATACGCCGAAGCGCCCGATTGATTTTGATGTAGCGATAATCGCGATCAGGGCTGAACCCGACCAATTCGTAGGCGCGGAGCAAGCTTCCAAAGCGGCTTTGATAGGCGCTGCTAGAGGGCAGGCGCTCAGTTTCGTCGATGATCAGACCAGAGAGATAACCGCACTCCTGCAGCAAGTTCTGGAGCGCCGCTATCATCTCATCGTTGGACAGCTTGTGTGATCGCTCGCGAATGATCGCCTGGGCGGATTCGAACAGCGACCGGTCGACGATGGGCTCGAATGCTCCCTCGGCACGAATCCACATGTCAGGATTGTTACGAACCCGCCTTCGTTTGAGTTTAAACGACCCCCGATTCCATACATTGTTGCCGATGTACTTCTCGTTGATCAGGACCTGATGGATCGTACCGCGGGTCCACGGTCGGCCGAGATCGGTTGGAATCCCGCGTTCATTCAAAATACTGGCGATCTCGCTTTCGAGCTTTCCCTCCTTCACAAACGATTGGTACATCCAACGGACCGTATCGATCTCTTCGGCAGGGCCGGGGACCAGCACCACGCGGTCGGTTTGAATGCTCTTGTGCTCGCCCCTCGTGAGTTCGCCTTTAGGGGTGCCGGCTTGGTCAATGAGGCTACGGCGCAACCCGTATCCCGGTGGGCCACCCTGTCGGTAGCCAAGTTCGATCAGCCGGCTCTGCCCAGCGAATACCTTGACAGAAAGCTCCCGGCTGTATTCGCCGGCCATCGCCCGCTTCACGCCCTTTACGATCGTGGAGACTGGACTGCCGTCATTCTCGAACTGTTCGGCGCAGTACTGCACGCTGATGTTGGCGCGTTTGCAGATGTATTCGTAATAGGCGCTCTCGTCTGCGTCCTGAAACCGTCCCCAGCGGCTGATGTCGTAGACAAGGATGGTCGAGAAATCGGCTTTTTTGGTTTGGACGTCGTCGATCAGCTGCTTGAGTGCGTCGCGGCCCTCCAGGCTCAGGCCGCTTTTCCCTTCATCAGCATAGGTGCGAACAATTTCGATGCCGCGCTGGGCAGCATAATGTTGCAACGCCTCAGCTTGGTTCTCGGTCGAGTATTTCTGGTGCTCGGTGGACATCCGGACGTACTGCGCGGCACGAACTGGCTTGCCACCGATCACGCCGCTCCGGCCCTCACCCAACACGTGTCCCACTGTTGACGATCCCAAATGTCTCGAGCCCGCGGCCGAGCGTTAAAGGGACATTCATGCCCGACCAGCCGATCGAGCACCGATCGTCACCTTCCCATCAAATCCGCACTGCACGTCACCATAGCTGCGGAGGGCCGGCAGAATGTTGCCGAAAAAGGGCATAGTTTTTCCAAACGACGAAAATCTCGGACCGTATCCACGAGCCATTGCCTATGCTCTGAAATGCGAGCTGGGCTCCACCCATCAGGCCATCAAAGTCATCAGGAAATGGACTGGTGCGGGGGAGCGAACGGTCAAAAACTGGCTTGCTGGGATCAGCGGTCCCAGCGGTCAACACCTGGTCGACTTGATCCGGAATTCCGACGCTGTGCTGCAGGTCCTACTGATCATGGCCGGGCGCAACCAGGCCGTGGCCGTGCAACATCTCGGCGACGTGCGAAACCAACTCATGCAGACCGTTGAGAAAATTGATCGTCTGATGGCAGAGAAGACATGACCTTCTGCCCGCCGCATCGTCGTGCACACCGATACAACTTGCGTTAAAAGTAAAACCAAGCGACTTTATTGTCGCAATAACAGCGCGAGGCTGGTCAGCGCGTTGAAGGCGTGGTCTTCGGCGGTCGGGTGCTGATTTTCAACTTTCGGATGGCGCGCCGGAAGTATGGGCCAATTGCTTGCGATAAGTTGGCCATTTCGGGTTCAAATCTTTAAACATGAAGGTGCAGGTGATTGGAATTGCTCAGACTAATCTGCTTCCTGATTTTAAGCATCGCAAAATCAGGAAGCACTGTGGAAGCAAGAGGGGGCGAGTTGGCGCGCATTCGGGCGAAGTTGAGCGAAAGATGTGGATCGTAAAATTCTCGCCAAGGCTCGGAAATGTCGGCTCATTCGCAGTCGAGCGAAAGTAATCGCAGTCGTTTGGTTTCCACTCATAACCTGAAGGTCGTAGGTTCAAATCCTACCCCCGCAACCAACTGAGATCCGCCAAGTTTCGCCGTTCGGCACCTGGCCGGACCGCCGACTTGGCGGATTTTCATTTTCAGGCGCTCCGCCGCAGCCCAGATGGGGCTCCCGCAGGTCTTGCCGCATTGCAGCAAGCCCGCCTGCCTGCGATCGCGGCGCTGATGCACGATAGATTTTCTTTATTGGCCCATCGAAACCCGTCGCCCAGCCACGGTGCCGGGGCGGAGACCGCACCGCTGCTCTGCGACACTAGAGCGCGCGGGCGTCAACCATACCCCTCACTGCCCACCGCCCCAGGATTGGTTTACCAATGATTAACCCTATAGAATGGGGTTAGATGAGGCAGATACGATGGACGACGACGACCGACGTCGCCCTTCAGCCGAAAAATGCGGTCGAAGACGGACGCGAAACGGTCCGATCAGGGAGAGGACAACGGCCATGATGAAATCAATCACGAAAGGTGTGTTGGGTGCAGCGGCGGTGGTCTGCGCGGCCCAGCTTACGCCGGCGCAGGCATGGGAGCCGACGCGTCCCGTGGAATTCATTATTCCTGCAGGACCTGGTGGCGGCGCCGACATCATGGCGCGCACCGTGCAAGGCATCGTCACCAAGCACAGCCTGATGAAGCAGCCGATGGTTGTGATCAACAAGGCGGGCGGCGCCGGCGGCGAGGGATTCCTCGACGTCAAGAACTCGCGCAACAACCCGCACAAGATCGTCATCACGCTGTCGAACCTGTTCACGACGCCGCTCGCCACCGGCATTCCGTTCAGCTGGAAGGACCTCACTCCGGTCGCGATGCTGGCGCTCGACGAATTCGTGCTCTGGGTCAACGCCGAGAAGCCCTACAAAACTGCGAAGGACTACATCGAGGCCGCCAAGAAGGCGAACGGCACGTACAAGATGGGCGGCACCGGCTCCAAGCAGGAAGACCAGATCATCACCGAGGCGATTCAGAAACAGTCCGGCGCCAAGTTCATTTACATCCCGCAGCGTGGCGGCGGCGCGGTCGCGGTGCAGCTCGTCGGCAATCACGTCGACTCGACGGTCAACAATCCGAACGAAGCGGTGGCCCACTGGCGCGCCGGCAAGCTTCGCCCGCTCTGCGTGTTCGATGCCAAGCCGATGCCGTACAAGGATGTGATTGCGGAAGGCAAGTCGTGGGGCGATATCCCGGTCTGCAAGGCGCAGGGCCTCGACATCGAGTACCTGATGCTGCGCGGCATCTTCATGACTCCGGGCGCCAACAAGGCCCAGGTCGACTACTACATCGGCCTGTTCCAGAAGGTCCGTCAGACCGATGAATGGAAGAAGCTGATGGCCGACGGCGCATTCAATCAGACTTTCATGACCGGCCCGGACTACGTGAAGTGGGTCGCGACCGAAGAGAAGCGCCACCACGACCTGATGAAGGACGCAGGCTTCCTCGCTACCAAGTGATTTCGATCGAGCCAGCCGCCGGCGGAGCAACTCCGCCGGCGGTTTCATCGTGTTGCGTTTGGGGTGAACGTTCATGAGTGACGACTCGCACGGAGCGGCACGCTCCGGGCCCGGACAGCGCAGCGCCGAACTCGGCGTTGCCGTCGTAATGGCGCTGTTTGCGCTGCTGGTCATCTACGGAAGCATTCAAGCCGGCATCGGCTGGGGCGCAGAAGGTCCAAAGGCGGGGTTCTTCCCGTTCTATGTCGGGATCGCCATCCTGATCGCCAGCGCCGTCAACTTCGTTCGCGCGCGCGGCGAATCCAGCAGCGAATTGTTCGCGGACTGGGGCCAGCTCCGGCAGGTGCTCGCCGTCGTGGTGCCGACTGCGGTCTATGTGGCGGTCATTCCGTGGATCGGGCTCTACGTCGCTTCGCTTATTCTCATTGCGTTCTTCATGAAGCGACTCGGCAACTACGGCTGGCATCAGATTGCGGCGATCGCGATCGGCCTGCCGCTGGTGGCTTTTGTCGTCTTCGAACGATGGTTCCTCGTGCCCTTGCCGAAAGGGCCGATCGAAGCGTGGTTGGGATTCTAAAAAATTTGCTGCAGGGCCAGTCGGCGCTGAAGGCGGATACGGGGCGGGAATATGGAAGAACTTGCCAATTTGATGCACGGCTTTTCGGTCGCGCTGCAGCCGTTCAACATCGGCGTGATGTTTCTGGGCATCGTGCTGGGCGTGCTGATCGGCGTGCTGCCGGGCCTGGGAGGCGCCAACGGCGTCGCGATCCTGCTGCCGCTGACGTTCACGATGTCGCCGACCTCGGCGATCATCATGCTGTCGTGCATCTACTGGGGCGCGCTGTTCGGCGGAGCCATCACGTCGATCCTGTTCAACATACCCGGCGAACCATGGTCGGTGGCCACTACATTCGACGGCCATCCCATGGCGCAGAAGGGCAAGGCCGGCGAGGCGCTGACGGCGGCGTTCACGTCGTCGTTCGTCGGCGCGCTGTTCGCGATCGTCATGATCACGCTGATTGCGCCGCTGGTCGCCGCCTTCGCGCTGAAGTTCGGACCGGCGGAGCAGTTCTCGGTCTATTTCCTGGCGTTCTGCAGCTTCGTCGGCATGAGCAAGGAGCCGCCGTTCAAGACCATTGCGGCGATGTTCATCGGGTTTGCGCTCGCCGCCGTCGGCCTCGATTCGATTACCGGTCAATTGCGCCTGACGTTCGGCACCGAAACGCTGCTCACCGGGTTCAACTTCCTGATTGCCGTGATCGGGTTGTTCGGCATCGGCGAGATTCTGCTCTCGATCGAGGAAGGCCTGAAATTCCGGGGCGGGAAGGCCGGCATGAATCCCAAGGTGGTGCTGCAGACCTGGGCGGAGTTGCCGCGCTACTGGGCGACGTCACTGCGCTCCTGCATCATCGGCTGCTGGATGGGTATTTCGCCCGCTGGCGCTACGCCCGCCTCGTTCATGAGCTACGGCATCGCCCGGCGCGCGTCCAAGCGCGGCAACAACTTCGGCAAGGGCGAGATCGAAGGCGTGGTGGCGCCGGAGACCGCGGCCCACGCGGCCGGCACCTCGGCTCTGCTGCCGATGCTGTCGCTCGGCGTTCCCGGCTCGCCGACCGCGGCCGTGCTGCTCGGCGGTCTTCTGATCTGGGGCCTTCAGCCGGGCCCGCTCCTGTTCGTGGAGCAGAAGGAGTTCGTCTGGGGCCTGATCGCTTCCATGTACATCAGCAACGTCGTCGGCCTGATCGTGGTGCTGACCTGCGTGCCGTTGTTCGCCGCGATCCTGCGCATTCCCTTCAGCATTATTGCGCCGGTCATTCTCGTGATCTGCGCGATCGGCGCCTACACCGTTCACAATTCGACCTTTGATATCGTCCTGATGCTCGTTTTCGGCATCATCGGGTACGTCATGAAAAAGTGCGACTACCCATTGGCGCCCATGGTTCTGGCGATCGTCCTGGGCGACAAGGCGGAGGAGAACTTCCGGCAGTCGCTGCTGGCGTCACAAGGCAGCCTGGACATCTTCTGGTCCAACGGCCTCGTCGGAAGCATCATGGCGCTGGGTCTCATTGCGCTGTTCTGGCCGATCTTCAATGTTCTATGGGCGCGGATGCGGCCAGCCAGGGCCGCGACTTGAGCCCGAAATGACGGTTTCGAGCGGGCGTTGCGCCAGGATTGATGGTGGAATATTGTATGCCAGACATGCCAGATAACATATCCGCACGTCGAGCGTTTGCCGCCCCGTCCGGGGATGCGGCCGTCGTCGCGCGGCCCGCGGTCGTGCCTCTAGACGTCGCGGACAGCTTCAAGAACAAGGCCTATGCGGCCCTGAAGAACGTCATCGTGTCGATGGACGTTTATCGCAGCCGCACCGATATCCGCCTCGACGAGCGCAGGCTTGCGCAGGACTTCGGCATCAGCCGGACGCCCGTGCGCGAGGCGATGGCGCAGCTCGAGCGCGAGGGTTTCGTGCGCTCGGTCCCGCGCCGCGGCGTCTACATCGTGCGCAAGACCCGACGCGAGGTGATCGAGATGATCACCGCGTGGGCGGCGCTCGAAAGCATGGCCGCCCGCCTGATCACACAGAACGCTTCCCCCGAGGACATCGCAGCGTTACGGAAAATGTTCGCGACGTTCGAGAACGGCGAGCTGCGCGCGCATCTCGACGAGTACTCCGAGGCGAACATCGAATTCCACCAGACCATTGTGCGCCTGAGCGGCAACGGCGTGCTGATTTCGCTCGCCGAGAACCTGTTCACCCACATGCGCATGATCCGCCGCAAGACCATCGGCGAGAAGGACCGCGTCGAGCGATCGATCCGGGACCACATGAACATCATCGAGGCGCTGGAGGCGCGCGACACCGCCCGCGCCGAAGAACTCGTGCGCACCCACGCGCTGGGCCTCGCCGAGCACGTCGAGAAGTACGCAGATTATCTGGACTGAATTTCGCGAACGGTACGCCGCGCGCGGAGCGATGCGCGAGGCATGAGATTACGGGAGAACGACATGTCCGACGCAGCAGTGAAGGCGATGCCCGCGCAGGAGGCGGAGCGCGAGCTGACCGACGGCTTTCACCTCATCATCGATGCGCTCAAGCTCAACGGCGTCAAGACCATCTATGCCGTTCCCGGCATCCCGATCACCGACTTCCTGCGCATGTCGCAGGCCGAGGGCATTCGCGTGCTGTCGTTTCGCCACGAGCAGAACGCGGGCTATGCGGCCTCGATCGCGGGCTATCTCACCAAGGCGCCTGGCATCTGCCTGACGGTGTCAGCGCCGGGCTTCCTCAACGGCCTGACCGCCCTCGCTCATGCCACCACCAACTGCTTCCCGATGATCTTGATCTCCGGCTCGTCCGAGCGCGAGATCGTCGACCTGCAGCAGGGCGACTACGAGGAGATGGACCAGCTTGCCATCGCCAAGCCGCTCTGCAAGGCGGCCTATCGCATCCTGCACGCCCAGGACATCGGCATCGGCATCGCGCGCGCGATCCGATCCGCAGTCTCGGGCCGACCCGGCGGCGTCTATCTCGACCTGCCCGCCAAGCTGTTCGGCCAGGTCATGGACGCCGAAGCCGGGCGCAAGTCGCTGGTGAAGGTAATTGACGCAGCGCCCGCCCAGATTCCCGCGCCCGACGCGATCAAGCGGGCCCTCGACGTGCTCAAGGGCGCCAAGCGTCCGCTGATTGTTCTCGGCAAGGGCGCGGCCTACGCCCAGGCCGACGACGCGATCCGCTCATTCGTCGAAAAGAGCGGTGTGCCGTTTC
Organism: Alphaproteobacteria bacterium; assembly: GCA_016869215.1. Classification (GTDB taxonomy): domain Bacteria; phylum Pseudomonadota; class Alphaproteobacteria; order Rhizobiales; family Xanthobacteraceae; genus Z2-YC6860. Next base: position 9,675 of record VGEP01000059.1, read on the forward strand.
TGCCCATGAGCATGGCCAAGGGCCTCTTGCCCGACACCCATCCGCAGTGCGCGGGTGCCGCGCGCTCGACGGTGCTGGCGCAGTCCGACGTGGTCGTGATGATCGGCGCACGCCTCAACTGGCTCTTGTCGCACGGCAAGGGCAAGACCTGGGGCACCGAGCCGAAGAAGTTCATCCAGATCGACATCGAGCCCAAGGAAATGGACTCCAACGTCGAGATCGCCGCGCCGGTCGTGGGCGACATCGGCTCCTGCGTTAACGCGATGCTCGCGGCCATGGGCGGCTGGGCCGCGCCGCCTGCCGATTGGGTCAAGACCGTGACGTCGAAGCGCGACGAGAACGTCGCCAAGATGGCGCCGCGCCTGATGAACAACAACGTGCCGATGGACTACCACGGCGCGCTCGGCGTGCTGCGCACGATCGTCAAGGAGCGGCCGGACGCGATCCTGGTCAACGAGGGCGCCAACACGCTCGATCTCGCACGCGGCGTCATCGACATCTACAAGCCGCGCAAGCGCATCGATGTCGGAACCTGGGGCGTCATGGGCATCGGCATGGGCTACGCCATCGCGGCCGCGGTCGAAACCGGCAAGCCGGTGCTATGCGTCGAAGGCGACTCGGCTTTCGGCTTCTCCGGCATGGAAGTCGAGACCATCTGCCGTTACAAGCTGCCGGTCTGCGTCGTGATCTTCAACAACAACGGCATCTATCGCGGCACCGACGTCAACAAAGCGGGCTCCGATCCGGCGACGACCGTGTTCGTCGCGGGTGCCCGCTACGACAAGATGATGGAAGCCTTCGGCGGCGTCGGTATCAACGCGACCTCGCCCGACGAGCTGAAGCGCGCCGTCAACGAGGCAATGGACTCCGGCAAGCCGACACTGATCAACGCTGTGATCGACCCGGCGGCCGGCAGCGAAAGCGGCCGCATCGGCAATCTCAATCCGCAGAGCGCCCTTCGCAAGAAATAAGGATAGGGGAATCAGCAATGGCCATGCGCAAGAAATCGAAAGCCAAGAGCAAGCCGAAGTCCAAGGCTGCTTCGAAGAAGGTCGTCAAGCTCAAGTCGAAGAAGCCGGCGGCGAAGCCCGCCAAGAGCGGCCTGCCGCCGCCGTCGCGCAAGCCGTTCGGCCAGGCCGGCAAGGCGCTGGACGGGATCAAGATCCTCGACTTCACGCACGTGCAGTCGGGCCCGACCTGCACGCAACTCCTCGCCTACATGGGCGCCGACGTGATCAAGGTCGAGCGGCCCGGCGGCGGCGACATCACGCGCAGTCAGCTGCGCGACGTGAAGGGCGCGGACTCGCTCTATTTCACGATGCTCAACGGCAACAAGCGCTCGATCACGATCGACTCCAAGCACCCCAAGGGTAAGGAAATCCTGGAGCGCCTGATCAGGCATTGCGACGTGCTGGTGGAGAACTTCGCGCCCGGCGCGCTCGACCGCATGGGCTTGACCTGGGAGTACGTCCACAAGACCAACCCGCGCATGATCGTGGCGTCGGTGAAGGGCTTCGGACCCGGCCCGTATGAAGACTGCAAGGTCTATGAAAACGTTGCGCAATGCGCCGGCGGTGCGGCTTCGACCACCGGCTTCCGCGAGGGACCGCCGCTTGTGACCGGCGCCCAGATCGGCGACAGCGGTACCGGACTGCACCTCGCCTGGGGTATCGTCTGCGCGCTCTACCAGCGGATTCGCACCGGCCGGGGGCAGAGGGTGTTGTGCGCGATGCAGGACGGCGTGCTGAACCTCGCGCGCGTCAAGCTGCGCGACCAGCAGCGCCTCGCGCACGGTCCGCTCACCGAATACAGCCAATACGGCGAGGGCGTGCCGTTCGGCAAGGCGGTGCCGCGCGCCGGCAACGACTCCGGCGGCGGCCAGCCGGGCTGGATTCTCAAGTGCAAGGGCTGGGAGGACGATCCCGACGCCTACATTTATTTCATCACTCAGGCCCCGGTGTGGGGTCCGATCTGCGACCTGATCGGCAAGCCGGAGTGGAAGACCGATCCGGACTACGCCACGCCGCCGGCGCGGCTGCCGCGGCTAAAGGCGATCTTCAGCACCATCGAGCAGTGGACCATGACCCAGACCAAGTTCGAGGTCATGGAGAAGTGCAACGCGGTCGACATTCCTGTCGGGCCGATCCTGTCGATGAAGGAGATCGCCGAGGAGCAATCGCTGCGCGCCACCGGCACGGTGGTCGAGGTCGACCATCCGACTCGCGGCAAGTATCTCACCGTCGGAAACCCGGTGAAGATGTCGGACTCGATCACCGAAGTGACGCGCTCGCCGCTCTTGGGCGAGCACACCGAGGAGATTCTGGGCAAGGTGCTCGGCTATTCGTCGAAGGACATCGTGGCGATCAAGGAGTCGGGCGCGATCACGCCGCCGGCGAAGCCGGAAAAGGCCGAGGCGGCGTAGGGGTTCCTACCCTCCCCCTTATGGGGAGGGTCGCTCGCCGAAGGCGAGCGGGGTGGGGGTCGAGCATGTCGGGCAACCGGTGACGCAGCGCTACCCCCTCCCTGACCTTCCCCCGCAAGGGAGGAGGGGACTAGAGCTGAGTTTTGGGGAGAGAGCTTTATGCGTATCGTGGTTCACGGCCAGCAGGCGTTCGGCAAGGCCGTGCTGGAGGCGCTGATCAAGCGCGGCGAGAACGTCGTTGCCGTCTATGTCGCGCCGGAAAAGGAAGGCGCCCGCGCCGATCCGCTGAAGGAGGCCGCGCTCGCGGCCAAGCTCCCCATCTACCAGCCGGCGTCCTACCGCAAGCCGGAGGTGTGGGAGGAGTTCAAGGCGTTGAAGCCCGACCTGCAGGTCATGGCCTTCGTGACGCTGTTCGTCCCGGAAGAATTCCTCAACATCCCGACCCACGGCTCGATCCAGTATCACCCCTCGCTGCTGCCGGCCTATCGCGGCCCATCCGCGATCAATTGGCCGATCATCAAGGGCGAGACGGAGACCGGCCTGTCGATCTTTTGGCCCGACAACGGGCTCGATACCGGCGACGTGCTGCTGCAGAAGAAGACGCCGATCTCCGGCACCGACACGCTCGGTACGGTGTACTTCGACCGCCTGTTCCCGATGGGCGTCGACGCCATGCTGGAATCGGTCGATCTCGTGAAGGCCGGCAAGGCCCCGCGCATCAAGCAGGACGAGAGCAAGGCGACCTACGAAGGCCGCTGCGGTCCCGACAACGCGAAGATCGACTGGGGCAAGCCCTGGGAGCAGATCGACCGGCTGATCCGCGGCTGCAATCCCGCGCCCGGTGCGTGGTCCAATCTCGACGGCAAGCCGCTCCGGATCTTCGATGCCAAGCCGCTTCCGGCCAAGGACCCCAAGGGCATTGCCGGCAAGATGGGTGAGGTTGTCGCGGTCGAAGCCGACGGCTTCACCGTGGTCTGCGCCGACGGCCGCTTCAAGGTCACGCGCGTGCAGCCCGACGGCGGCAAGAAGGTCGAAGCCGCCGAGTGGCTGAAGTCCGCGGGCCTCGCCACCGGGACGCGGCTGACCTGATGCGTGTCTTCCGAAGCACTCAGCGTCATTCCGGAGCGCCGCGTTGCGCTCGGCCGGACTGACAAACTCACAATCAACAGCAAGATCATACTGGACCCCGCCCATGCCCGCCTCGCAACATCAGAGCCCGAAATCCGACATCGAAATCGCCCAGGCCGCAAAGCCGCGACGCATCCTCGAAGTGGCGAAGGATCGCCTCGGCATCGCGCCGGAAAACCTCGAACCGTACGGCCACTACAAGGCCAAGGTGTCGATGGACTTCATCAAGTCGCTCGCCGGCAAGAAGGACGGCAAGCTGATCCTGGTCACGGCGATCAATCCGACGCCGGCGGGCGAGGGCAAGACAACGACCACGGTCGGCCTCACCGACGCGCTCAACCACATCGGCAAGAAGGCGATGTGCGCGCTGCGCGAGCCGTCGCTCGGGCCTTGCTTCGGCGTTAAAGGGGGAGCTGCCGGCGGCGGCTACGCCCAGGTGATCCCGATGGAGGACATCAACCTCCACTTCACCGGCGACTTCCATGCCATCACCTCGGCGCACAATCTTCTCTCCGCTCTGATCGACAACCACATCTACTGGGGCAATGCGCTCGGCATCGACAGCCGCCGCGTCGCCTGGCGCCGCGTCATGGACATGAACGACCGCGCGCTGCGCGAGATCGTGTGCTCGCTCGGCGGTGTCGCCAACGGCTATCCGCGCGAAGCGGGCTTCGACATCACGGTGGCCTCGGAGGTGATGGCGATCTTCTGCCTCGCCAAGGACCTTGAGGACCTGAAAGCCCGGCTCGGCAACATCATCGTCGGCTACACCCGCGACCGGAAGCCGGTACGTGCAAAGGAACTCAACGGCCACGGCGCCATGACCGCGCTGCTGAAGGACGCCATCGCGCCGAATCTGGTGCAGACGCTCGAAGGCACACCGGCTTTCATCCACGGCGGCCCGTTCGCCAACATTGCGCACGGCTGCAACTCGGTATCGGCCACGACCGCGGCGCTGAAGCTCGCCGACTATGTGGTGACGGAAGCCGGCTTCGGCGCCGACCTCGGGGCGGAGAAGTTCCTCGACATCAAGTGCCGCAAGGCGGGGCTTAAGCCCGATTGCGTGGTGGTGGTCGCGACCATCCGCGCGCTCAAGATGCACGGCGGCGTCAAAAAGGAAGACCTCAAGAAGGAGGACCTGAAAGCGCTTGAAGCCGGCATGTCCAACCTTCAGCGTCACATCGAGAACATCAAGAAGTTCGGCCTGCCGGCCGTGGTCTCGATCAACCGCTTCTCCGCCGACACCGATGCAGAGATCAACCTAGTGAAGGAGAAGTGCAAGGCGCTCGGCGTCGAGGCGCTGATGGCCGACCACTGGGCCATGGGCGGCGAGGGCGCTGCCGACGTTGCGCGCGCGGTGGTCCGCATCATCGACGAAGGCAAGGCGAACCTGAAGCTGCTCTACGGCGACGACATGCCGCTGTTCGACAAAATCCGCACCATCGCCAAGGAAATCTACCGTGCCGACGACGCGACCGCCGACAAGTCGGTGAAAGACCAGCTCAAGTCCTGGGAGGAGATGGGCTTCGGAAAACTGCCGGTGTGCATCGCCAAGACCCAGTACTCGTTCTCGACCAACCCCGACGCCAAGGGCGCGCCGACCGGATTCAACATCCCGGTGCGCGAGGTGCGGCTCTCGGCGGGTGCGGAATTCATCGTGGCGATCTGCGGTGAGATCATGACCATGCCGGGCCTGCCCAAGGTGCCGTCGGCCGATAGCATCGACGTCAACGCGCAGGGCCGCATCGTCGGGCTGTTCTAGCCTCCGGTTCCATTTTCGACTAAAGAAGCCCCGCCATAGGCGCGCGAAGCGACGCCGTCCTTTGGACGGCTGTGGCGGGGCTTCCGATATTCAGCCCATGTTTTGATGTGAAGGAGACCAGCAATGCTCAAATTCTACTACTCCGGCGCGCCGAACCCGACCAAGGTCGCGCTGTTTCTCGAAGAGACCGGCACGCCCTACGACGCGATCCCGGTCGACACCCGCAAGGGCGAACAGCACAAGCCGGAATTCCTGGCGATCAACCCGAACGCCAAGCTGCCTGCGATCGTCGATGGCGACGTGACGGTGTTCGATTCCAGCGCAATCCTGCTCTACCTCGCCGAGAAGACCGGCAAGTTCCTGCCGGCCAAGACCGACAAGGCGCGCGGCGAACTGCTGTCTTGGATGTTCTTCATCTCGTCCGGCGTCGGGCCGTATTCGGGACAGGCGGTGCACTTCCGCAACTATGCGCCCGAGAAGATCCCCTACGCCATCAACCGCTACGTCTACGAGGGACAGCGCCACTTCGGCATCCTCGACGCGCGGCTTGCGACGCGGAAGTACATGCTGGGCGACACCTACACCATCGTCGACATGAACCTGTGGGGCTGGGCGCGTATGCTGCCGAACGTCGTCGGCGGCGGTGACGGCGCATGGGACAAGTTCAAGAACATCAAGCGGCTGGTCGACGAGATCAACGCGCGGCCCGCAGCGCAGAAGGCCGGCACGCTCAAGGACCGCTACAAGTTCAAGACCGAGATGGACGAGGAGTCCATGAACGCGATGTTCCGCCACCTGAAGGAGAAGGTGGCGTAACGGCGGCTTCGTGTCCCGGGCGCGACGCAATACCACAAGCGCGTAAACGCGCTTGTGGCGCTGCGCCGCGTGCGGGACACGAACCCGCTACTTCTTCTCCGCGCTGGCCTTCAGGATCGGCGCCCAGCGCGCGACCTCGGCATTCACGTAAGTCTGGAACGCCGCCGGCGTGCGCTCGGCTTTGCCGGGCACCGAGCCGCCGAGATCGCCGATGCGCTTGCGGACGCTGGCGTCGTCGAGTGCCTTGTCGAGCGCGCCTGCGAGCTTGTTCACCACCGCCGCAGGCGTGCCCTTGGGCGCGAAAATGCCGGCCCAGATGCTCATGTCGTAGTTCACGCCGGCTTCCTTCGCGGTCGGCAGATCCGGCAGCGCGGCGAGCCGCTGGCTCGCGGACACAGCGTAGCCCTTGATCGAGCCGCCCGCGACCTGCTTCGACACGCTCACCGACTGTTCGCAGAAAGTGTCGACATGGCCGCCGATCAGGTCGTTCATCGCGGGCCCCGTGCCGCGATATGCGACCAGCGTCGGCTTCACGCCGATGGCGGTGTTGAACAGGAGGCACGCCATGTGCGAGGACGCGCCGATGCCGCCGTGCGCCTGACGCACATTGGCCCCGTTCTGCTTCATGTGGGCGACGAACTCCTTGAAGTCCTTTGCCGGGAAGTCCTTGCGCGCGACGATCACCGCCGGCGAATGCGCGGTCGGCCCGATCGGCGTGAAGTGCGACGCGTCATATTTTGCGTTCGGCGTGAGCACCGGCGCGGATACGTGCGAGCCCATGCTTCCGGCAAGCAGGGTGTAGCCATCAGGGTTGGCCACCGCGACGCGGGTGCTGCCGATGGTGCCGCCGGCGCCGCCGACATTCTCGATTACGAGTTGCTGGCCGAGGCTGCGCGACATGTGTTCCGCGACAATGCGCGCAATCACATCGCTCGGGCCTCCGGCCGGGAACGGGACCACAACGGTCACCGCGCGGGTGGGGTAGTCCTGCGCCTGCGCAGGCACAGCCAGTGCAACTGTTGCGACAGCCAATGCCGATAGAAGTTTGAATCCCGGTGTCATGGCTTCCTCCCATCCAGGTTTTTGTTCGGTTCAGTCGTTGTTGAGAATCTCCTCGACCTCCACCTTGCGGCCCTCGCGTGCCGAGAGAATCCCCGCGCGCACGACGGCCAGCGACACGGTCGCGTAGTCGCCGCCGACTTCGGGCTTCGGCCCGCCGCGGCAGGCCGCCGCAAACTCTTCCAGTTCTTCGACGAAGGTGTCGTTCTTCGCCGCCGGAACGGCTACGGGCTTGTCATCGCCGCGCTTGAGCAGGCGCAGGCCGCCGTGCATGTCATAGTAGGCGCTGGCGTCCTTGCCGTAGATGTTCATCAGGTAATATTCGGACGCCGAGGCGTAGCTCGCATTCAGCGTCGACAATGCGCCGCTCTCGTGTTCAAGGATCAGGCTCGCCACGTCCGGGTTGTCGCCCGGCAGCACGAGCTGAGCGAACTGGCCGCGCACCGCCTTGATCGGCCCCATTAGATAGGTCAGCACATCGGTGTAGTGGATGCCGATCTGCAGCATCACGCCGCCGGGCATTCCGGCGGCCTGGTAGCGCCAAGAGGACAGGTCGATCTTGCCGAGCCGGTCGCGGCTGATGTTGGCCTCGGCGTTGACCATCTTGCCGAAATGGCCGTCGTCGATCTGCTTTTTGATCCAGCGGAAATGGCTTTCGCGGCGGCGCTGATAGCCGAGCGCCAGCACCACGCCCGCGCGGCGGCAGGTTTCGGTGATGGCGCGGCCGTCGGAGACGTTGTTGGCGATCGGCTTGTCGAGGAACACATGCTTGCGCGCTTCGGCGGCGGCGCGCGTGGTTTCGAGATGTACGTCGTTCGGTGTGGTGTTGATCACGGCCTCGACCGTCGGATCGGCCAGCATCTCCGCATAGCTCGATACGGGCTTGCAGCCGTACTTTTTGGCAAAGGCCGCGCGCTTGTCCTCCGAGCGGGTGTAGCAGGCCGCAATCTCGATTTTGTCCGAGCGCTTGATGGCGTCGGCCAGCACGTCCGACCACCAGCCCATGCCGATGCAGGCGACGCGGAGCGGCTTCGACTTCATATCCGTCATTTCCAGCTCGCACCGATCGCTTCGACGGCTTGGCGCGCGATGCGCTCGTCGGTCTCCCAGTCACCGCCGCTGACGCCGATGCCGCCGATGCACTGGCCGTCGACCAGCACCGGCGCGCCGCCCTCCATGGCGGTCCAGCGCTCGGGGCCCGCAGCGAGCGCCAAGCCCAGCGCATGGATCGTGTCGAGGTCCTGGCCGACCGCGCCCTTGGCCGAGGTCGTGCGCTTGTTGGAGGCCGCGCAGACCGCCTTGGTGGTGCACGAGTGGAGCGTATGGAAGCGCCCTCCGTCCATGCGCTCCAGTGCGATGACGTGACCGCCGGCGTCCACGATGCAGCAGGAGATCGCGATCCTGGCCTCCGCGGCCTTGGCGATCGCGGTGGTCATCATCTTTCGTGCGCCCTCATGGGTCAGGCGCTTGGCGTCGGCAATGTACATGGAGGGTTCCGGCTGTCGTGTTGGAGGGAATTGTGCGTCAGGCGGCTGTCGCCATCAAGGGTTGCCGGGTCGCGGCCTATGGCCGCTCGCTAGTCCCGCTCGATCCGGGCCGCGACCTGGCGCGCCTCGGCGACCAGCGCCGCAGCGACCGGCGTCATCGGCTCGCGCGCCGGCGCGACGAGGCCGATGGTCTGCACCGCCTCGGGCTCGACGATCGGGATCGCGCGCAGGGTGTCGGTGAGGCCTAGCGTTTCGGCGAGCTTCGCCGGCATCACGCTCGCCCAGCGCCCGGTGCGGACGTGGGTGAACAGCAGGATCATCGAGTCCGATTCCAGCGTCGGCCGCGACTCCCCGCCCGCACCCTGCAGGAGCCGGTCGATGATACGCCGGTTCTGCATGTCGGGCGTCAAGAGGCACAGGGGTACGCGTGCGACCTCGGCCCACGTTACCGTGTCGCGGTTGCCGAGCGGCGCATCAGCCGATGTCAGCAGGCGATATCGCTCCTGGTAAAGCGGCACGGCCGTCACGCGCCCAAGCGGCTCGTTGCCGAGGTAGGTGACGCCGGCGTCGATTTCCAGATTATCGAGCAGTTCTAAAATCTCGATCGACGTGCGCGAGTAGATGGTGAACTGCACGTTGGGATGCCGTTCGCGGAACGGCGTGGTGAGTTCTGCGACCATCGGCAGTGCGGTCGGGATCGCGGCGATGCGCAAGCGTCCGGTGAGGCCGTGGCGCAGCGCGTTGATTTCCTCGCGCATCGCGCGGGTGTCGCCGACGATGCGGCGCGCCCAGTCGAGCACGCGCTCGCCTTCCGGCGTGAAGCCGCGGAAGCGCGAGCCGCGATTCACCAGCAGCACGCCCATCTGTTCCTCGAGCTGCTTCACCCCCGCCGACAGCGTCGGCTGGGTCACCCCGCAGGCCTCGGCGGCGCGGCCGAAGTGCCTCTCGCGGGCCAGCGCCAGGATGAAGTCCAGCTTGTCGATCATCCGGAAAGCTCTTTTGAAACCAGCAGTTTATAACAGACGGGCCGGCAATGAGCGAACAATTCCGGTCAAATCTATCAATTCTGATAGACGATTCCTATCAAACCATGGGGAGCGCGGGATTGTTCGATACTTTGGATGGGTTCAATTGTGGTGGTCGGAGAACGCCATGAATATCCACAATCCGCCCGGCGCCGGGGGAAACGGCTCGCAGCCGCAAAGCCGCCGGCCCCGCCGGACCCCGAAAGGCCGTCAGGTCGACCCCGCCGCGTTGGCCGAGGTGCAGGCGCTGCTGGGCGACCGTTCGCGCCGCCGCGACCTGCTGATCGAGCATCTGCATCTGATCCAGGACCAGTACGGCCACATCTCCGCCGCGCACATGGCGGCGCTTGCGTCGGAGATGAAGCTGTCGATGACCGAGGTCTATGAGGTCGCGACGTTCTATTCGCACTTCGACGTGGTGAAGGAAGGCGAGACGCCGCCGCCGCCATTGACGATCAGGGTTTGCGACTCGCTGTCCTGCGCGATGGCCGGCAGCGAGCGCATGCTGACATCGCTGCCGAAAGCATTGGGACCGAATGTGCGCGTCATGCGCGCACCCTGCATGGGCGCGTGCGACCGCGCGCCGGTCTGTGCTGTCGGCCACATGCAGGTGTTCAAGGCCGACGAGTCGAAGCTCGCGAAGTCCATGGCCGTGCCGCCACACCCGCACGCATGGACGAAGCACATCGATTTCCAACGCTATCTCGCCGACGGCGGCTATCGTGTGCTCGGCGAGGCGATGGCTGGCAAGCGCCCCCGCGACGACTTGATCAAGATCGTGAGCGACGCAGGGCTTCGCGGGCTTGGCGGCGCGGGCTTCCCGACCGGCCGCAAGTGGCAGTTCGTGCGCGCGGAGAAGGGCCCTCGCATGATGGCAGTCAATGCCGACGAGGGCGAGCCCGGCACGTTCAAGGACCGCTTCTATCTGGAGCAGGACCCGCACCGCTTCATCGAGGGCATGCTGATCGCGGCTTTCGTGGTCGAGGCGGTCGAGACCTACATCTACGTTCGCGACGAATATCCCGAAGTGCGGTTGATGCTCGAAGCTGAACTCGTCAAGGTCGAGCAGGCGGGACTTGCGAAGCACACGAAGCTTCATCTGCGCCGCGGCGCGGGCGCCTACATCTGCGGCGAAGAATCCGCGATGATCGAGTCGATCGAGGGCAAGCGCGGCTTGCCGCGGCATCGTCCGCCATACGTGGCGCAGGTCGGCCTGTTCGGCCGCCCGACGCTGGAGCAGAATGTCGAGACGCTCTACTGGATCCGCGACATCGTCGAGAAGGGCGCGGAATGGATGACGTCTCAAGGGCGCCGCGACCGCAAGGGCTTCCGCAGCTTCTCGGTGTCGGGGCGCGTGAAGAAGCCGGGCGTCGTGGTCGCTCCCGCGGGCGTTACCGCGCGCGAACTGGTCGAAGAGTATTGCGGCGGCATGGCCGACGGCGAGACGTTCAAGGGCTATCTGCCGGGCGGTGCGTCCGGCGGCATCCTGCCGGCCTCGATGGCCGACGAGCCGATGGACTTCGGAACCCTGGAAAAGCACGGCTGCTTCGTGGGGTCGCACGCGGTCGTGATCCTGTCCGATAAGGACGACATGAAGGCGGTGGCGCTGAATTTGCTCAAGTTCTTCGAGGACGAGAGCTGCGGCCAGTGCACGCCATGCCGGGTCGGCACCGAGAAGGCCGTCAAGCTGATGGAAGCCGGCCCGTGGGACGCCGCGCTCTTGACCGAGCTGTCGACGCTGATGCGTGACGCCTCGATCTGCGGCCTGGGCCAGGCTGCACCGAACCCGCTGCTGTGCGTGCTGAAGTTCTTCCCCGACGAACTCACCAAACCGCTTGGACGTTGGTGAGCAACGAGGCCGTCATGAGCGAGCAATCCGCACAGAAGCCCAACACCTTCTTCATCGACGGTCGCGAGGTCGACATCCGCGACGGCGAGACGATTTTCCGCGCCGCGCGCCGGCTCGACATCAAGCTGCCGCACCTCTGCTACACGCCCAAGCCCGGCTACCGGCCGGACGGCAATTGCCGCGTCTGCATGGTCGAGATCGAGGGCGAGCGCGTGCTGGCGGCAAGCTGCATCCGCACGCCGTCGCCCGGCATGAAAGTGCAGACCCAGACCGAGCGCGCCAAGACCGCGCGCACCATGGTCGCCGAGCTGCTGCTCACCGATCAGCCCGCGATCGAGGTGGCGCACGATCCCGACAGCGAACTCTGGAAGATCGTCAAGCGACAGAAGCTCGAAGCCGGCTGCTTCCCAAAGCGCGAGACGGAGGCGGTGCCCGAGCCCGATCGCAGCCACATCGCGATGGCGGTCAATCTCGACGCCTGCATCCAGTGCAATCTCTGCGTCCGCGCTTGCCGCGAAGTGCAGGTCAACGACGTGATTGGCATGGCCGGGCGCGGCCACCTCGAAAAGATCGTGTTCGACTTCGACGACCCGATGGGCGCCTCGACTTGCGTCGCCTGCGGCGAATGCGTGCAGGCCTGCCCGACCGGCGCGCTGATGCCGTCCACGATGGTCGACGAGAACAACGTCTATCTCGGCAAGCCCGACCGCACGGTGGACTCGGTTTGCCCGTATTGCGGAGTCGGCTGCCAGCTCACCTATGGCATCAAGGACGACAAGATCGTCTCGGTCACCGGCAAGAACGGTCCCGCAAACCAGAACCGCCTGTGCGTCAAAGGCCGGTTCGGCTTCGACTACGTGCACAACCCGCAGCGCCTGCTGAAGCCCCTGATCCGCAAGGACGGCGTGCCGAAGGTGCCGCACGAGTTCATCGACCCGTCGAACCCGTACACGCACTTCCGCGAGGCCACCTGGGAGGAGGCGCTCGATCGCGCCGCCGGCGGCTTAAAGAAAATCCGCGACCGCGACGGACCGAAGGCGTTGGCGGGCTTCGGCTCGGCCAAGGGCAGCAACGAAGAGGCCTACCTGTTCCAGAAGCTGGTGCGCACCGGCTTCGGCACCAACAACGTCGATCACTGCACACGGCTCTGCCATGCCTCATCGGTCGCTGCGCTGCTCGAAGGCGTCGGCTCGGCGGCCGTCACCGCAACCTTCAACGAGTGCAAGAACTCGGATCTGATCATCGTGATCGGCGCCAATCCGACCGAGAACCATCCGGTCGCGGCGACCTTCTTCAAGCAGGCGGCCAAGCGCGGCGCCAAGCTCGTGGTCATGGACCCGCGCGGCCAGGCGCTGAAGCGCCACGCCTGGAAGATGATGCAGTTCAAGAACGGCGCCGACGTCGCGATGCTCAACGCCATGCTTAACGTCATCGTCGAGGAAAAGCTCTACGACCAGCAGTATATCCAGACTTACGTCGAAGGCTTCGACGCCTGGAAAGAGAACATCAAGGACTTCACCCCGGAGGAGATGGCGCCGATCTGCGGCATCGACGCCGACACCTTGCGCGAGGTCGCGCGCGCCTACGCCCGCGCCGAAAGTGCGATCATCTTCTGGGGCATGGGTGTCTCCCAGCACACCCACGGCACCGACAATGCGCGGTGTCTCATCGCGCTGTCGCTGATCACCGGCCAGGTCGGACGGCCGGGCACCGGGCTGCATCCGCTGCGCGGCCAGAACAACGTGCAGGGCGCCTCCGACGCCGGCCTGATCCCGATGTTCTTCCCCGACTACAAGTCGGTCGAGAATCCGGAAATCCGCGCCAAGTACGAAGCCGCCTGGGGCGTGAAGCTCGATCCCAAGCGCGGCAAGACCGTGGTCGAGATCATGGATGCGGTCCACCATGATGAGATCAAGGGCATGTACATCGAGGGCGAGAACCCGGCGATGTCCGACCCCGACCTCAACCACGCGCGCGAGGCGCTGGCGCACCTCGAACATCTCGTGGTGCAGGACCTGTTTCTCACCGAGACCGCGGTCTATGCCGACGTGATCCTGCCGGCGTCCGGTTGGCCGGAGAAGGACGGCACCGTCACCAACACCAACAGGCAAGTCCAGATGGGCCGTCAGGCGCTGCCGCTGCCGGGCGACACGCGCCACGATCTCTGGATCATCCAGGAGATCGGCAAGCGCATGGGCCTGCCGTGGAACTACAAGCGCGTCGGCGAGGTCTACACCGAGATGGCCTCGATGATGCCGGCACTCGACAATATCTCCTGGGAGCGCGTCGAGCGCGAGAGCGCCGTCACGTATCCGTCCGACGCGCCGGACAAGCCAGGCCGCGACGTGGTGTTCGACAAGGGCTTCCCGCGGCCCGGCGGTTTCGGCAAGCTGGTCGCAGCCAAACTCCAGCCACCGGACGAAGTGCCGGACGCGGAATATCCGTTCATCCTGTCGACCGGGCGGCAGTTGGAGCACTGGCACACCGGTTCGATGACGCGGCGCGCCACCGTGCTCGACGCGATCGAGCCGTCGGCAATCGCGCAGCTTTCGCGCGGCACCATCGAGAAGCTCGGTATCGAGCCGGGCGACCTGGTGCGCGTGACCACGCGCCGCGGCACGGTCGAGCTTGCGGCGCGGCAGGACGACGCGGTTCCGGACGGCGTCGTGTTCATTCCGTTCGCCTACGTCGAGGCGGCGGCGAACCTTCTGACCAACCCGAAGCTCGATCCGTTCGGGAAAATCCCGGAGTTCAAGTTCTGCGCCGCCAAGGTGGAGGCAGCCGATCCGGCGACACGGGTGGCGGCGGAGTAGGGCGCAAACCGGTCCACGAGGCGCGTCGCCAGCGCCTCGCGGCCATGTAGAATGCGCCCATGGACGAGACGGTCACGGAATTCGCCGACCCGCGCGACCAGATCGCGCGCCTTGAGGCGCGGATCGAGCAACTGTCCATCACAATCGAGAACTGCCAGAAAATCATCCTGGCGTCGCGCGTCGCCGTCGGTCTCGGCGGCGTGATCCTGATCGCGATGATGGTCGGTGCGATTCGGTTTGACGCGGCGGCCATGCTGGTCGGTATCGTCGCCGTCCTGGGCGGCTTCGTGCTGATGGGATCGAACCGCAGCACGGCGAACGAAGCCGAGGCTCAAGTGGCGGCGGCCGAAGCGCAGCGCGCGGAACTGATCGGCCGGATCGCCCTGCGCGTGGTCGGTGGCGGCGAAACCCTGCATTAGAGCGTTTCACGTTTTGACGGAAGCGTATCCTGCGTTGGCGAAGTATGCGCTGCATTCGCGGGAGCCGATGGTCGTGACGAGGCTGCCGATGTGACGCCAGACGTCGTCGACGGTGCGTTTCTGC
>VGEP01000060.1 GCA_016869215.1 Alphaproteobacteria bacterium
CTCGGCGGCAGGACGCCCGACGAGGTCTATGATATCGACATGGAGCCAGAAAAATTGGCGGCGTAATCAAACCCAGAATCCATCTTAGCCAAGCCGCCAAACTGTCCCGGAAACCGGGACCATCTCTCCTCAAAGCCAAGGTGCCCCGCACCGCCCAGGTCGCGATATCGCAGACGCTCCAGACCCTGCGGGAACACGGCGACGACCTTGTCGTCGGTCGCGACATAGTTGACCACGCGCGCCACGCGCGCCGGGATGAGAGACGACCAATCGTACCGGGTATGCACCACGCTCCCGGCGAACAGGACGTTTTCGAACCGGACCGCGGGACAGAGTTGCAGCGCCTTTGCGAGCAGATAGGTGCCGTTGCTGTGGCCAATATAGGAGAATTGGGCCGCCGGATTCGGATAGAGCGCCCGGGCCGTCACATACTGGTCCAGCAGCCATTCGGCCTTGGCCCAGCGCGTCCACGGTAGAAGAAACGGCCCCATCGGAAAAAACCATAGGTCGACGTCACCGCCCGGCAGGGCATATCGCGCAATCTCGACTGCCTCTTGACCTCGCGCGCGATCCGCCGCGTCCAGAACCCGCGGTCGCGGATGCCGTGAATCACAAAGACGACGCGCTTGACCGCGTCGTCCTGCAAAGGTTCGCCCACTGCATCGTAGTCGTCGGGCGACTCGTCGTAGATGTCGTGCAAGTCGCTTAGCTTCAGCGCGGCCTCGGCCAATACAGCGCGCTCGCCGCGCAGCGCAAGACGAAAGCGTGCCAGCGCACCTTGCGGACCTTCGTCCTGCAGTTCGACAATGCCCCGGTGCGTCGCTTCGGCAATCTCGATGTAGTGGAAGTTCCGGCCGGCTGCGAGATCGAGGTTGTCGGCCGGCGCGACCTGATCGTCGTCGGTGCCGAGCAATTGAACGACGATTGGATTGCGCTCGCCCAACGCGTTCGCGACGGCGAGCGATTGCAGCCGCATGGTACTGAGAAACGCGGCTCCCCGCCGAATGCCGAAGATGGTCGGTTCGCAGCCCAGGACGTGCCGCATGAAATGACCGATCCCGCTGGCGAAGGCGAACGCCAAGCGGTCCAAAGGCTTCAGCGCCGACGACACCGTCCAGCCGCGATTCATCGCCGCGAGCAGAACGATGCGCTCGATCTTGGCGGCCCAAGGCTGCGCCCTGGCGGAATCGACCGCGGCCGCGGGCGTCGCACCGTGCGCGAGCGCCCAGACCTTGCGCGCCATCACCGCGCCGAAGCTGTGGCCCACAAAGACGATGCGCCCGTACTCGCCGATCCTGGGGAGCGCCGAAAGGTATCGAACGATGCCTTCGGCCACGGCCTCCGGGTCCGCGCACGACCAAGGCTGGAACGGCAGCCGCGGCGCATAAATGTCGCTGCGCGGAAACTCCTCGCGCACCGCTTCCGCAACCCGCTGCAGACTCGTCGGCGCCTGATCGAACGCATGCAGCAGCACCGCCAGCGTGTCCGCCTGCTCCGCCGGATAGAAACCGCCCGTAGCCGCTATCGTCACGCGATTGTCAGGCATGGCACCTCACCCGCCGTGGCGGCCGGCGCAGCGCGCGCCGTTCACCGCCCCAGCTTGAACCCGCCGGCGCGGATGATGTCGCCGTACCATTTGGTCTCGAAGTCGAGCAGCTTGTTGAACTCCGCTGGCCCGCCGAAGTGCACCTGCACGAACGTCGCCTTCAAGCGGTCGCGCACCGCGGGGGTCTTGGCGACCTTCTCCAGCTCCTGCGTCAGCTTCGATACGATCGGCTGCGGCGTGCCGGCGACCGCCATCATGCCCCACCACGGCACGATGGTGGCGTTCTTGTATCCGAGCTCCGCGAACGTCGGCACGTTCGGGAAATCCGGCTCGCGCTTGGGCATCGAGCCCGCGAGCGCGCGCAGCGTGTCCCCCTTGATGCCGCTCGCAATCGACGCGGTCGAGAGCGCGGCCAGCGCGATCTGGTCGCCGAGCAGCGCCGGCACCACCGCGCCGCCGCCGCGGAACGGCACATGCGTCGCCTGGATGCCGGCTTCGCGGAACACCGCTTCGGCGATCAGGTGCGGCTCGCTGCCGACGCCGGGCGAGCCGTAGGTCAGTTTGCCCGGGTTTGCCTTGGCGAACTTGACGACGTCGGCCAGCGACTTGTGCGGCGATTTGGCGTTGACCACGAGCCAGATCGGCTGCAGCGCCATCAGCGCCACCGGCACGAAGTCCTTGCGCGGATCGTATTGCGGCTTCTCCACCATCTGCGGCGCGACCGTGATCGGGGCCGCGGTGGTGAACAGCAGCGTGGCGCCGTCGGGCGGCACGCGCGCAAACGCCGCGGCCGCGATCTGGCCGGCCGCCCCGGTGCGGTTTTCGACCGTGAACGGCTGGCCGAGATTCTGCTGCAGCTGGTCGGCGACCACACGGCCGATGATGTCGGTCGCGCCGCCCGCGCCGAACGGCACCATCACCTTGACCGGACCGGTCGGATAGTTCTGCGCACGGGCCAAGTCCGGCGCCAATCCGGCCGTTGCGATGAAGACGGCACCACACAGCGCGGCAAGCCGCGCACCTGTCAGGCGCACCATGGTTTCCTCCCTCGGCGTCGTCGTTGGAAGGATTATCCCGGAGGCGGCGGCCAGCGACAAGGCATGGGCAGCGATGGACGCTGCGAATTCGCAAGGCGACCGGCGTTCAGCGGGAGATTCCGGCGGCGCGCTCGCCGATCGTGCGCGGCAGCAGGTCGAGATAGGGCCCCATGAAGAACGCCTCGCCAGCGCCCGCGCCGAAGTTGCGGTCATAGGCTTCGATCATGGCGCGCATCGGCCCGGCGCATTGCGGCATCAGTTCGACAATCAGGTCGCCAAGTGCGTTCGAAGGACCGTCCGCCGGACCGTCCTTGAAGCGGCCGTCGGCTGCGACCGCGCGCACGATGCAGTCGGTGGCGCGGCGCTGATAGGGCTGAACGACGACGTTCTTCCGGTGCATCGATAACTGGCGCGCGGCCGTTTCGCGTTCCTCCGGCAGCGGCGCTGCCGCAACGCTAACAACGAGCGCCGCGGCGGCAAGCTTGCTCACGATCATGGATCGAGCCCCCTTCCCCGGCATCGATCGTAGGCGCAGCCGCGCGCAATCGCGAACGCGGTAGCAGAGTTCCATGTGGAGGAACAAAGTTCCGGAGGTGTGCGGCGGCTTCGCTTGCGACGTTGTTCGGCGCCGCAGGACCGGCGCGCAGTGTTCTGCCGAAGACCGCTCTGGCGCAAGATAGATGTTCATGTTATGTTCTTCTTGGCGCACGGCTTGGATTAACGCCAATTTGTAGCTACATTGCATGCGCTTCGAGTGGGACCGGACAAGGACGCGGCCAACCGGCGCAAGCACGCCGTCAGCTTCGACGAAGCGGCGTCGGTGTTTCGCGGTCCGTGCCTGAATCGGCTCGATGCGCGCCGCGACTACGGCGAGACGCGGCTGATTGCGCTGGGAGTCGATTCCAACGGCGTCCTGCTGAGCGTGGTCTATACACCGCGCAAAGGGACAATTCGTATTATCTCCGCCTGGAAGGCATCGAAACATGAGCGCGAAACGTACGCGAAAGCGATCTCGGATGGTTCGCTATAGCAGTCTCGACGAGATTCCGGTCAAGCCGCTGAATCGAAGACTGATCGCGATGTCCGACGCCGAGGCCGAGCGCCGCGCTGCATCCGATCCCGACGCGGGCGTCATTCCGCCGGGCTTCTGGGACAACGCCCGGCTGGTCATGCCGGAGACCAAGCAGCAGATTACGCTGCGGCTCGATCCCGAGGTGATCCGGTTCTTCAAGCGCGGCGGCAAGGGCTATCAGTCGCGCATGGGCGCGGTGCTGCGCAGCTACGTTGCGGCGAAGAAGAAGCGGGCCTGAAATTTTCAGCGCGGCAGCGCCGCCGCAAACAGCCGCCAGCGGATGCGCCGCGCCACCGCACGCCAGTACCGCCGCTCCGATGCGTTGGCGCGCGCCGAGTTGCGCGCAATGCCGTAGGCCGCCGGCCCATAGCCGTCGAGCAATTCCGCCGCGGCGCGCTCGATGTCGCGGTGGCGCGCAAGCCTGCGCCACCACCACAACCGGAACACGCTCGGGCGCTGCATGTCCCCCTGCATCGCCATTGCGGCGTCTCGTAACTGAGTCGCGGCGCGTGCGCGATGATTCGATTTGCCGCGCCGCGCATGGAACTTTCGCCCTGCCCGATTTGCGGCGCGAAAAAATCGCAGGCTTCGAAGAATTCCGCCGCATTGCCGACCGCGCCGCGCCGCAGTCGCCCGCTTTCCTGCGCGCGGGCCGGGGCGGCTGCACAACGCGGGGAGGCGCGACGATGAACGTGGAGCACTATCGGGACTACGCCGCCGACTGCATTCTGAAGGCCGAGATCGAATCGACGCCCGAAGACAAGAACCTGCTGCTCAACGTCGCGCTCGCCTGGGTGCGGCTGGCGCAGCAGACCCAAACGCTCGGCGAGCCGGCGGCATCGGACGAAATGGAGTCTTCCGCTTCCGAACCCGAATACGCGGCCTGATTGCGCCGGCACCGGCGTCGGATCGGCCGGCCTGCGCCGCCCTGCCGCAGGGCGGAGTATCCCGGAACGCGCGACCATGAACTGCCCGGCGCCGAGGCTTCGGGCAGCGCGCTTGACGCCCCGCCATGCGGCGGCTGCAATGCGCGCCGACCGTGATTCCTGGGAGGCTCACCATGCCGTTCATCCGCCGCGCGGCCTTTGCCGCGTCCGTCGTTGCGCTCGCCGCCGCTCCGGCCGCGGCGCAGACGCCCGAGCAGTTCTACAAGGGCAAGCAGGTCGAGATCGCCATCGGCTATCCGCCGGCCGGCTCCAACGACGTCTATGCGCGCCTGCTCGGCCGCCACATCGGCAAGCACATCCCCGGCAACCCGACGATCGTGCCGCAGAACCGGCCGGGCGCGGGCTCGTTCACCAACCTCGCCTACGTCGCCCATATCGCGCCGAAGGACGGCACCGTGATCGCGATCGGCGCGCCGACCGCGGCGCTCGACGAAAAGCTCGGCTCGGCCGGCGTTCGCTTCAAGACCGCCGAGTTCAACTGGATCGGCCGCATCGACTCGCTGATCAACATCGTGTTCCTGTGGCACACGTCGAAGGTGAAATCGGTCGCCGACGCGCAGAAGTTCGAGTCGACGCTGTCGGGCACCGGCGCGGGCTCCACCGTCTCGGTCTATCCGACGGTGATGAACAACGTGCTCGGGACCAAGTTCAAAATCATCATGGGCTACAAGGGTTCGGCCGCGGCGCAGCTCGCCGTCGAGCGCGGCGAGGTCGAGGGCCATTCGACCTCGTGGACCGCAGTCAAGGTCGGCCATCCGACCTGGCGGCCCGAGAAGAAGATCAACGTCATCGTGCAGTTCGCGCTCAAGAAGCATCCCGAACTGCAGGACGTGCCGACCGTGGTCGAGCTCGCGCGCAACGACGAGGAGCGGCAGATCCTCCGCGCGGTGATGAACGCGACCGAGATCGGCACCGCGTTCTTCACCACGCCGGGCGTGCCCACCGATCGCGTCGCGGCGCTGCGCCGCGCCTTCGACGCCACCATGAAGGACCCGGAGTTCATCGCCGACGCGCTGAAGTCCAAGCTGACGCTCGGGCCCCTGCCGGGCGAGGAGTTGCAGAAACTGGTCGGCGAGGTCGCGAACCTCTCGCCTGCGCTGCTGGAAAAGGTGAAGGCCGCCTACGCGACGCCGAAGTGAGCGAACGACAGCCGGCGTTGCTCAGAACCGCGGCCGGCGTTGCTGTGCCCTCTCCCTCAGGGGGAGAGGCACAGCGACAAGCACCGCGTTCGCGGCGGCGCTGCATTGCCTATCCGCCTAAACCTTGAACCCGATCCGGAAGCCGCCCCAGTGGCGGCCGCGCACCACGATCGGCGCCGAAACGTCCTTCATCAGCGCGAAGTTGCCGCCGCCCATGTCACGCCGGTAGGTCTGCAGCAGGAACGGGCGCGTCGAGCGGCCGGCGGCAAGCCCGGTGCGGTCCTTGAAGATGCGGCGGTTGCGGCAGTTGGCGACGTTCCAGGCCGGATCGGGCCCCTGCGGCTGCGAATACTTCTTGTTGTGCGTCGGCAGGTAGCCGTTGCGGTCGACGGCGGCGCAGAACACGATGCGCGGATCGCGCGTCAGGATCGGCTCCTGCACCGGCGGCAGCACCCGGTCGGTCAGTGTGACGAACTTCGTCATCACCTGCTGCGGATCGGTGTTCGGCACCGGGCGGTAGTTCTCGTCGAACAGATCGGCCATGCCGATCCGGTTCGTATCGAGCGCGTCCTCGAACAGCCCGGCGATCGTTCGCGCGGTGTCCTGGCACAGTGCCACGATCGGGCTGTCCGGCGTCTCGATGCCGCTTTCGGCGATGAACAGAATGAAGTCCTCGCTGATGCCGAGGATCGAGTCGGCGCGCAGGTCCGCGAGCTTCAGCTTGGACTCGCAGGCCTTGACCGTATCGACCAGCGCCGTCATCTCCCGGCGCATGTCCTCGTAGCTTTCGCTGTTGGACACCACCGACTGCGCCATGACGCCGAAATCGCGGGTGAGCTGCTGCGCGGACTGAACGAGATTCTGCAAAGTTTCGGTCGCCTTGCGCGCGCCGTTGGAATCCTCGATTGCGGTCTGCGCGATGGTGGCGTTCTTGCCCGCCTCCGCCATCACCGAATTGAGCGTGCGGGTGAGCGTATCGAGGTTGCGCTTGTTCTCCGCGGTGAACGGCCGGATCTTGTCGGCCAGCACCTTCACCGCGTCGGCGATGATGGCAAAGCCCCGGCCCGCCTCGCCCGCGCGCGCGGCCTCGACGCCGGCGTTGAGCGCCAGCAGTTGCGTGTCGCGGGCGATCTCCAGGATCGCTTCGCTGGCGTCCTGCACGCTCTTGATGGTCGTGCGGACGTTCTCGATGGAATCCTTCAGCGCGATCGCGCCTTCGCCGAGCCGCCCGAGGTTCTCGGTGGTCCGGGTCAGCGTGTCGGCGACATGGGTGGCGGTTTCGCCGAGCGTGGTGCGCGTGGAGTCCACCGACGCGCGCGCCTCGTCCATCGCGGACGCGAGCGCGGCGTTGGTCTGGCCCATCTGCTCGGCGGCGGCGACCGCGGCGCGCGCCTGTTCGGTCTGCTTGTGGCCGAGCGCCGTCAGGTCGCCGATCAGGCCCGACATGTCGGCGATTTCGACGCCGAGGTGGCCGCCGCGTTCGCCGATGTCGGCGAGCGGCTGCCTGGGTTTTTCGGAATCGGCGATTTCCAGGCGCTGGACGGCCCCGTGCATTCCCGACGCCCCCCATTCGCCAAATCGGCGATGTGAAAACCCTGGGGGAACATGGTTAACGAAAGGTTAACGCGCGACGAAAGTCTTAACCGCACGCCCGCGTTGCTGCAGGGCAGCGGCCGGGCGCCAGCCTCACACCGCGGCGATCGCCTCGATCTCCAAGAGGAAATTCGGGTTCGCCAGCCCGCGCAGGATGCACAAGGTGCTCGCCGGCGGATGCGCGCCGAAATAGTCGAACAGGATTTTCCGCGTCTTCGGCACGTCGTGCGGATTGCAGATATAGAGCGTGACCTTGGTGACGTCGGAGAGCTTGGCGCCGCCGGCGGCGAGCGCGTTTTCCAGGTTCTTCATCACCATCTTGGCCTGCGCCTCGAAGTCGTCCGGCGGCAGCACCTTTCCGTCGGTGTCGGCGGCGACCTGCCCGGCGCAGAACACGAGCTTGGTCGCGCCCTCGGCGGTCACGACATGCGAGTAGTTCGAGAACGGCTTGGAGATGCTGCTCGGGCTTAAGCGGGTGATCTTGGCCATAGGTTGCCTCCTTACGCTGGTTACTGCGCCTTCAATCCGGTCGCGCGCACGATCGGCCACCACTTGTCGGCCTCGGTCTTGTGATAGGCCGCGAGCGCCGCGGGCGAACGCTGCCCGGCCGGGAACACGTCGTGGCCCACGCCGGAGAGCCGCTTGCTGGTCGCGGGATCGGCGAGCGCGCGCCCGACCGCCGCGTTGAGCCGCGCGATGACGTCTTTCGGCGTGCCCTTGGGCGCCCACATGGCGTGCCAGTAGGCGACGTAGAGTCCGGGCGCGCCGGCCTCGTCGATGGTCGGCACGTCGGGCAGCGCGGCCCAGCGCTCCTTCGCCATCACCGCATAGGCCTTCACCGTGCCGCTGCGCACCGGGCCGAGCGCGTTCGCGGCCTGGTCGAGCATCAGGTCGACGCGGCCGCCCGCCATGTCCTGCACCGCGGGCCCGCCGCCGCGATACGGCACGAAGCGGAATTTGGTGCCGATGCGGTCCTGGAAATAGATCGACGACATCTGCGCGCCGCCGGCCGCGCCGACCGTCGCCGCCGTCGCCTTGTCCGGGTTGGCCTTGAGCCAGGCGATCAGCTCCTTGATGTCCTTTGCGGGAAAATCCTTGCGCGCGATGATGAGCTGCGGCGTGATGGTCAGAAGCCCGACCGGCTCGAAATCGGCAAACACGTCGTATTGCAGCGAATAGGTGATCGGGTTGACGACATGCGTGCTCCACTGCCCGATGCCGATTGTGTAGCCGTCGGGGGCCGCGCGCGCGACGCGCAAGGTGCCGATGTTGCCGCCCGCGCCTGCGACGTTCTCCACCAGCACCGGCTGGCCCAGCGCCTCGCGCATCGGCTCGGCCACGATCCGCGCGATGGTGTCGAGCGGCCCGCCGGCCGGGAACGGCGCGATGATCGTGACTGCGCGCGAGGGATAGGACTGTGCGTGCGCCGATGCGCCCGCCACAACGGCGGCGATCGCCGCAACGATGAGCCGAACTGTCATCTCATGCCTCCCCTTCGCGGGCGCCGGGCCGCCGCACGCGAATGCATGCGTGGACCCTGGGACCATCCCGGTATAAGCGTACAAGCAATTGCAATGCCGGGGGAGCTACTCATGGCCGCACGCAACGGGGCGCAGTTCGTCGAAGGCCTGCGCCAAGCCCCCCGCGAAACCTGGATTTCCGGCCGCAAGGTGACGGACGTCACCGCCGATCCTGCGTTCAAGCGCCCGGTGCAGGCCATCGCCGATCTCTACGACCGGCAGGCCGCCGATCCCGCCACCATGACGTGCAGCGAGGACGGCGAGACCTTCGGTGCGACCTTCCTCACCCCGAAGAGCCACGCCGATCTGGTCAAGCGCCGCGGCGCGATGAAGGTCTGGGCCGACTCAAGCTTCGGCCTGGTCGGCCGCTCGCCGGACTATCTCAACACCATCGTCATGACCTGGGCAGAGGGCGCGGACTTCTTCGGCCAGCGCGGCGCGCATTTCGCCGACAACGTCCGCAACTATTACAAGCTCTGCCGCGCCAACGATCTCTTCCTCACCCACGCCATCGTCAATCCGCAGTCCGACCGCTCGCGCGGCTCGCACCAGCAGGACGACGCCTTCACGCATCTTGGCGTGGTCGAGGAAACCAAGGACGGCCTGATCGTGCGCGGGGCGAAGATGCTCGCGACGCATGGACCGACCGCCGACGAATTGCTGGTCTATCCGCAGCCAGGCATTCGCGAGGGCGAGGAACGCTACGTGCTCGCCTTCGGCATTCCGTGCGCGACCAAGGGCCTGAAGTTTATCTGCCGCGAGCCGTTCGACGACGGCACGCAGAACGTCTTCGACCATCCGCTCGGCGCGCGCTTCGAGGAGCCCGACGCCGTGTGCGTGTTCGACGACGTGCTGGTGCCGTGGGACCGCGTGTTTCTCTACGGCGACGTGAAGATGGGCAACGCGCTGTTCTCGCAGGCATCGATCCGCAACCACACCGGCCACCAGACCGCGATCCGCGGGCTCGCCAAATGCCAGCTCATCACCGGCATCGCGGTGGCGCTGACCCGCGCGGTGAAGTCCGACACCTTCCTGCACGTACAGGAGCAGCTCGGCGAATGCCTCGGCTATCTGCAACTGATCGAAGGCGCGATCGAGCTCGCCGAGCGCAAGGCCGAGCCGACCGGGCGCGGCGCGATCCGGCCCGCCTATGCGCCGCTGCAATCGCTGCGCTACCACCTGCCGAAGTGGTACGAGCGCATGGTGCAGGTGACGCAGGTGCTGGCCGCGGGCGGCTTGCTCATCAGCCCGACCGAGGCCGATCTGAATTCGCCCGTGGGCCCCGACATCCGCAAGTACTACAAGGGCGCCGCGGTCGAGGCGGAAGACCGCATCCGCCTCTTCAAGCTTGCCTGGGACGCCACCGGCACGCAGTTCGGCCAGCGCATGCTGCAGTACGAGCGCTACTACGCGGGCGATCCGGTGCGCGTCGCGGCGGGCTACTACAACGATTACGACGTGACGCCGCTGCTCGACGCGGTGAAGCGCGCGCTGGCGGGCGCCCGGTAGCCCGCTCCGGCGATTATTCCCGCAATCACAAAAATGTTTTGAACCGGCCTGCCGCTGGGAGCTCCGGCGCGCGAGTGCTAAACATCGGACACATCACACGTGTCACACTTGGGGAGACCATCGACATGATCCGATCCGCATCGTTGCTGCTGGCCGCCGCCGCCGCGGCGGCCTTCGCCGTCGCGCCCGCGCAGGCCCAGGCCCAAAAGTCCAATATGTCGTTCTTCGTCACCAGCGTCGGCAAGGGTAACGGCGCCAACCTCGGCGGCCTTGAGGGCGCCGACGCGCATTGCGCGGCGCTCGCCAAGGGCGCCGGCTCGTCCGGCACCTGGCGCGCCTATCTCAGCACCGTCGAGCCCGGCGGCGCGCCGGGGGTCAATGCCCGCGACCGCATCGGCAAGGGACCGTGGCGCAACGCCAAGGGCACGGTCGTGGCCAGGAACGTCAACGATCTGCATTCGGCGAAGGTCAACATCAACAAGCAGACCGCGCTCGACGAGAAGGGCAACCCGATCAAGGGCCGCGGCGACCAGCCCAACGAGCACGACATCCTCACCGGCTCCGACCCGAACGGCATGTATTCGACCGCCGGCGGCGACACCACCTGCGGCAACTGGAGCAAGAACGCCGAAGGCTCGGCGATCGTCGGCCATCACGACCGCGTCGGCCTGAAGCCGTCGCGGCACATGGAATCCTGGAACTCCTCGCACGGCTCGCGCGGCTGCAGCCAGGACAACCTCAAGGCGTCGGGCGGCGCCGGGCTGTTCTACTGCTTCAAGGCGAACTGAGCGCGCGCAACGCGCAAACGAAGGACTCCCGCACGCAGCAAGCGTGCGGGAGTTTTCTTTTCCGGCCGCCTCAGAACTTCTTCGCGCCCGGCAGCGTCGCGACCGCGGCGATGGCGATTTCCTTGTCCTGCTCGCCGGTGCCAGAGCCGATGCCGATGCCGCCGACCAGGTGCCCGTCGACGATCACCGGAATGCCGCCCAGCAGATTGACGCGCTGGCCTTCGGTGGCGATGGCAAGCTTGATGTCGAGCCCGGCCACGATATCGCCGGTCGGAATGCCGTAGGCCGCCGCGGTCTGCGCCTTGCGCAGCGCGGTCGGGATCGACATCGAGAACGCGCCGTCCATCCGCGCCATGGTGATGAGGTGGCCGCCGGCGTCGACGATGCAGATGCACTGCGGCACGTTCATCGACTTGGCCTTGGCGATGGCGGCGTTGAGCAGTTTGGTCGCGCCTTCGAGGGTGAATTTCAGCGATGCTGCCGTGTCGGCCATTGATGATGTCCTTTCGGTGAGGCGTCATGGCCGGGCTTGACCCGGCCATCCCGCTTAGAGATGCGCTGCCTTTGTCATTGGGATCGCCGGGTCACGGCGCTGCGCGCCGGCCCGGCGATGACGTCGAGGCAGAAACCTGTTGCACGTGATAGCCGGCGGTCCGCTGGTAGCTCTCGAAGATCGCCTTCATCTCGTCCTTGGTGATGACGTCCTCGAGCCGCGAGAACGGCTTGTCGCCGGTGCGCCGCTCGACGGTGTCGACGATGAGATTGGGCGGCGCGGTGCGGTTCTGCACGACGATCTTCGAAGTCGCGGGCAGCCGCGCCGCCTCGTAGGCGCGCAGCGCCGCCGCCGGATCGCTCTCGCTCTTGAGCAATCGCGCCAGCGTTGCCGCGTCCAGGATCGCCTGCGCGCCGCCGTTGCCGCCCTGCGGATACATCGGATGCGCGGCGTCGCCGAGCAGCGTGACGCGCTCGAAGCTCCAGCGCGGCAGCGGGTCGCGGTCGACCATCGGATAGGACAGGATCTGCTGCGCGCGCTTCATCAGCGCCGGCACGTCCATCCAGTCGAAGGTCCAGTCCTGGTAGGTCGGCAGGAAATCCTCGATCCGCCCCGGCTTGTTCCAGTCGACGGGCACCGCGACGTCGCGCTCGATCTCGGCGACCCAGTTGACCAGCGTGTTGCCCTGCCCGTCGTAGTTGTTGCGCAGCGGATAGATGATCACGGTCGAATGCCGCGCGCCGATGCGCGCAATGCTGGCGCCGGTGAGGAACGGCTTGGTCAGCGACACGCCGCGCCACAGGTTGATGCCGCGGTAGATGAACGGCCCCTCGCCGGGATAGAACTGCGTGCGCACCACGGAGTGAATGCCGTCGCAGGCGATCGTCACGTCGCCCTCTTGCGCCGGAAGTCCCGCCCCCGACGCATCGGCAAACCGCGCGGTGACGCGGCCGCCCGACTGCTCCACGCCGGTACAGCGGTGGCCGAGCACCACATTGTCGGCGCCGATGCGCGCGCGCACCGCGTCGAGCAGCACGCGGTGCAAATCGGGCCGCAGGATCGAGACGTGCGGCCACTGGTGGCCCGCGGCCTTGCCCCAGGGCTCGCGATACACGAGCTGGCCGTGGCGGGTGAAGAAGGCGTAGTCCGTCGGCTGGCAGGAGGTCGCGACCAGCGCGTCCTCCAGACCGAGCGCGCTCATCTCCTTCATCGCGTGCGCGCCGAGGTTGATGCCGATGCCGAGCGGCTTGATCTCGGGCGCGGCCTCGAACACGCGGATGCGGCGCGCCGCACCCGAAGCGTGCAGCGTCAGCGCGAGCGTCAGCCCGCCGATGCCGCCGCCGATGACAAGAACGTCCATAAGAGAATTGTTACCACGAATTACAGGCCCGGCCAGTCCGCCGATGCAAGGGACCAATGCGGTCTTGGCGTCACGAGGCTCAGCGCGGCATTGCGCAGATTGGCGAACGTCAGCGGCCGGAACGTGAACACCACCTTGTGCGTGCCGGCCGGAATCTCCACCGCCCGGAACAGCACGTCGGCGCGCAGCAGCGGGCGGCGCACGCCGTCGACCTCGACCTCCCAGCCTGGATACCAGGGCGCGTGCATGGTCAGGATCGCCGCAGACGGGATCGCGACCGCGATCTCGACGCGGCCCGGCGCGAAGCCGACGATCTCCGCGCGTCCGGCGCCGGCCGGCCCGGAGCCGCCGTAGGTCTGCGCCAGCTTGTCGTCGTCGTCGATCCAGACCTCGCCGTCGGACTGGATTTCGGGAAACTGCGCGGTGGCGATGAACCCGTCGGCGTCGGCGATGCGCACGACGCGCGCCAGCGTCACCCGCGGCGTGTGGTTGCGCAGCTTGTAGATCCAGGCCTTGGGGCCCGCCATGATCAGCTCGGCATCCGGGCGCTCGGTGAGATGCGGCATCTTCTCGATCGGCCGGTCGAGCACGACGAACTCGAGCCCGAGCAGGCTCGACAGCAGGCAGCCGTAGCGCGGGAACGAGCGCGGAAACAGCCGGTGCTCCGCGGTCCACGGCGACTCGCCCGGCGCGACCAGCAGGTCGTAGGCGCCGATGCGCAGCGGGTTGTAGCCGTTGGTCGCCTCGAAACCGTGCACCATCGCCGCGTTCTGCCAGGGGCCGCCGAGACCGACGATCTCGACCCGCGGCCGCACCGCGCCCTTGCGGTCGTTCGCAACCGCCCGCTCGATGGTTTCGACGATGCGGCGGTCCTCGCCCTCCGGGCGCTCCAGCACGCCGTAGTACCAGCGTGCCTCGCCGTTCAGCTCCGAGCCCGCGTTGCGCAGCGCCAACTCGCCCGCGGTGAACGCAACCGCCACGCTTGCGGCGATGACGCGCGTGCGCGCCGAATGTGCGAGCGCAAGCAGTGCGGCGAGCGCCACATAGATCGGCGCAGCCTTTGCGATTTCGAGCGCGGCGGCGTTGGCCTTGCCGGAAATGCCGGAGAACGCGATGGCCCAGGCGAGCAACGCAGCGACCGCCGCCAGCAGCACGGCCAGCGCCCAGCGCGGCACGCGCGGCGCGCCGTCGCGCATGTAGTCCGCGGCGAGATGCCCCGACATGAGCGCGGCCAGGGTCATCAGCACGAAGGTGGCGTCGACCGGGCGGCGGAACAGCGCCACGCCCGGCACGTAGTCGAACATCAGTTCGAAGAACGGCGTGGCGCGGCCGAGCGCATAGAGCGCGGCGGCGGCGAACGCCACGATCAGGAACCTGCGCCCGGGCGCGAAGGCGCGCCCGCCCGCGATCCCGTGCCACAGCAGCAGCAGCGCCGTGAGACTGCCCGCGAACAGGTAGTTGAACGAACTGTCGGTGGCGTCGAGCCCCGGCCGCGTCGACGGCCCCGGCCCCCAGTGCCCGACCGCGTGCGGATCGAGCGAACCGAAGACGTTCGCCACCAGCAGGTTCGCAAAGTTCACCGGATAGAGCGACGACATCAGCGCGACGTCGAGCGGAATATGCTGGCGGTTGGAGAGCAGTGCGAATTGCGCGGTGAGCAGCATCGGCACGATCGCGATGGCGAGCGTCGAAAGGCCCATGACTGCAAACGCCGGTGCACGGCTGCGCAGGTATTCGCCCGGCCGCCCGGACGCGGCGACGGCCCGGACCGCGAAACCCGCGAGCAACAGCGTCAACAACATCGCGACCTGGTTGCGGCCGAGCAGCAGCAGCGCAGCGGCAATGCCGCAGCCGAGCACGGCGAACAGCGAGCGCCGGTCGAGCGCGATTTCGAGCAGCAGCAGGGCGATCGGAAACATCGCGTAGGACAGGATCATGCCGACGTGCTGCGCGCGGCCCATCGCGGGGCCGCCGAGCATGAAAACCGCCGCCGCCAGCACGCAGGCCGCGGCCGGCCAGCCGCGGCGGCGGCCGTAGAGCGCGAGCGCAAGTCCGCCCGCGAGCAGGTGCGCCAGCACCGCAAGATCGAACGCACGCAGGGTCGGCGCGGGATCGAACAGGCCCCACAGCACGAACACGGGCGACAGCACCAGCGATTGCGGATCGGCGAGGCTCGGATGGCCGCCGTAGTGATATGGATTCCAGAACGGCAGCGCGCCGTCGTGGATCGCGCGCGCCATGAAGCGGAAGAAGGCGTAGAATTGGTTTTTGGAGTCCCAGGGCACCACGAGGTCGGCCGCGATCCATTGCAGGACCGCCGCCGCCCAAACCGCAGCGACCGCGGCAAGCGTCAGCGTCGTCTCACGGCTGCGCGACAGCGGCGCAACATCGCGCCGCGCGGTATGCGCCACCTCTCCGAACTGTCCCAGCAATGGCGCCGCCCCCGGCCACCTGTTTTTTTGAATTTTCCGCCCGGACACTCGGTTCCGGCAACTGAACCGAACATGTACAGCGGAACGGCGCGCACGTTTTGCGGTGCATCAAAAGCCGTCGCCGCGGGGCTTAACGTCCGCGAAAACCCTCAAAAATGCTGGATACGCCGGGCCGGCGTCGCGTCGGTGCGGCCATGGAGGGCCGCGGACTGCGCCAGAATGCCGCGCAACCGCGGGACGCCCGCCCCGGCTCCGGGGCCGTTCAGCCGAACGCGGACACTGCGCTGGCCAGGATCATCACGATCCCGATCGCGAAGCCGGAGGTGATGCCGATGCCGACATAGGGGCCCCAGATCGACTCGACCAGGCGGTGCACCCGGCCCTCCTTCGGCATGAAGCTCCAGAACGCAAACGCCGTCCCGACGATGAGCGCTGCGCCGACTGCAAAGGAAATCATGATCGACGGACCGTCCGCTGGAATGCTCAAGGGCCGCGCGCGACGCATCGCGCGCACAGCATTCGTAGCGGAGGCATGCGTAAAGGGTCGCGTATCTATCGCAACGGCGTTCGTAAATTCCGCGTAGCCGCGCGTCAGGCGCGGCTACGCCGGCACCGGCGCCTCGGCGCCCTGCGCCAGCCGGTAGCCGACGCCGAGTTCGGTGAGCAGGATGCGCGGCCGCGTCGGATCGGCCTCGATCTTGCGCCGCAGCTTGCGCACGAAGATGCGCAGGTAGTGCGTGTCCTCGATATGACGCGCGCCCCAGACCTCGCGCAGCAGATGCTGGTGCGTCACGACGTTGCCGGCGTGCTGCGCCAGCACCTGCAGCAGCCGGTACTCCTTGGGCGAGAGCGGCACGCGCACGTCGTCGAGGGTGACGGCGCGCGCGGAGAGATCGATGGTCAGCGGCCCGACCCTGACCGACGGCTGCATGTCGCCCGGCGCGCGGTGGCGGCGCAGCGCCGCGCGCGCGCGCGCCAGCAGCTCGGCCATTCCGAACGGCTTGACCACGTAGTCGTCGGCGCCGAGTTCCAGGAGCCGCACTTTCTCGGCTTCGTTGGCGCGCACCGACAGCACGATGATCGGCACCGCCGACCACGAGCGCACCCGCTCCACCACCGTCGCGCCGTCGCCGTCGGGAAGGCCCAGATCGACCACGATCAGGTCCGCGGGCTGCAGGGTCGCCGCGCGCAAGCCGGATTCCGCGCTGTCGGCCTCGGTCACCGAGAACTTTTCGAGCTCGAAGCCCGCGCGCAGGAAGCGGCGGATCTGCGCCTCGTCGTCGATCACCAGCACTGTCGCCTGGTTTCTAGCCATTGGTTTCGTCCGAGGTTTCGCTCAAGGTCTCGCTGATGCGCGCCGCGCCCTGGTACGGCGGCGCCGGCAGATGCACGGCAATGCACGTGCCGCGCTCCGGTCCCTCGCTTTCGGCGGCGATGGCGCCGCCGCAAGCCGTGACCAGCCCGTGCGCAACCCAGAGCCCGAGGCCGGAGCCGGCCACCGTATCGCGGTGGCGCGGCCCGCGATAGAAGCGTTCCCAGATTCGCTCCCGCTCGGCCGCCGTCAAGCCCGCCCCGCGGTCGCGAACTTCGATCCGCACCCGGTCGCCGTCGCGCTCCACCGCAATCTCGATCGGGCTGCCCGCGGGCGAGTATTTGACCGCGTTCTCGATCACCTGGCTGAGCGCGCGCTCGATCAGGCCGGCGTCGACCCGCACCAGCGGCGGATCGCCGGCGAGCTTCACCGCGAGCGGGCGGCCTTCCAGAAGCGTCCGCTTGCGCTCGATGGCGGCGTTGATGACGTCCGCGGGATCGATCCATTCGATCTGCGGCCGCACGCCCTCGCTGCTGATGCTGGTGGCGTCGAGCAGGTTCTGGATGTGGGCGTCGAGCCGTTCGGCCTCCTCGCGCAAGCCCGCGACCAGCGGCCCGAGCCGAGGATCGCGCTCGACCTGCGGCGCCTGCGCCAGCACGGAGGCCGAGCCGACGATGGCGGTCAGCGGCGTTCGCAGTTCGTGCGACACCGAACCGATCAGCGCCTCGCGCAGCCGGTCGGCCGCCTCCCGCATCCGCGCCCGCCGCAGGTTGGTTGCGATCCGCCCGATCACGGCCGCAACCGCCACGAACAGCACGAGGTCGACGATGTGCAGGGTGTTCTGCACCCGGAAGTCGTGCACCGGCGCATAGAAGAAGAACGCCGCGGCGCCGATCCCGGCCGCCGCCGCCACCACCGCCGGGGCGACGCCGCCCCGGATCGCGGCGACCAGCACCGGGATCAGGTAGATGCTGGTGACGTGATCGACGTTGGCGACCATCGAGGCCGCCGCCAGCCCCGCGGTCAGCACGGCGATCAGCACCAGCGCGATTGCGCCGGCCGCAAGCATCTCGTTCGGCGGAATGTCGCCGCTGCCGATCCAACGGCCCTGGAAGAATTCGCGCATGGCCCGACAATCGGCCCCGACAACCCGGTCGGGGCGATCTTAGCCGAAATCCGGCGGCGTTGCGGGGCGCGGACGGGGTGCTGGAAAGGCTGCGGCCCGCGCGGATGGTTCGCGCGGGCCGCCTGTTTCAAGCCAGGGCCCAATCTTGGGCCGAATCTTTGGGCCGAATCTTTGGGCCGAATCTTTGGGCCGAAAGTCGGGCCGAAGCCTAGATCGACTTGATGCCCTGCTGCTTGATCACCTTGCCCCATTTACCGACTTCGACCTCGATGTGCTTCTTGAAGCCGTCCGGCGTCAGCGGCATCGGCTCGACGCCGAGCTGCTCGAAACGCGCCCTCACCGCCGGCACGGTGATGGCGGCGTTCACCGCCTCGCTGAGCTTGGCGACGACCGCCTGCGGGGTCTTGGCCGGCGCGCCGATGCCGTACCAGCCGATGGCGTCGTAGCCCTTCACCACCTCGCCGATCGCCGGAACGTCGGGCAGCAGCTTGATGCGGTAGGCGGTGGTCACGCCATAGGGGCGCAGCTTGCCCTGCTTGACCAGCGGCAGCACCTGCGCGACCGGGGCGAACGTCAGGTCGACCGTGCCCGAGAGCAGGTCCGGCAGCCAGTTGGCCTTGTACGGCACGTGCACCATCTTGGTCCCGGTCTGGATCTGGAACAGCTCGCCGCACAGGTGCGGCGACGTGCCGATGCCGCCCGAGGCCATGTTGACCTTGCCGGGATTGGCCTTGAGATACGCGACCAGTTCCGCGAGGTTCTTGGTCGGGAATTTCTCCGGCGTGACGATGAGGAACGCGGTCTTGGCGATGCCCGCGACCGGCAGGATGTCGCGCTGGAAATCGAACGGCAGGTTGCGATACAGCGCGACGTTCACCGCGTTGGTCGAAACCGGCATCAACAGCGTGTAGCCGTCGGGCTGGGCGCGCACCACGTATTCGGTCGCGATGTTGCCGCCGGCGCCAGGCTTGTTCTCGACCACCACGTTCTGGCCGAGCTTCTCGCCCATGTGCTGCGCCGTGAGCCGCGCGATGATGTCGGGCGCGCTGCCCGCCGGAAAGGTCGAGACCAGCGTCACGGTACGGGTGGGATAGGCCTGCGCGGAGGCGCCGCGCGGCAGGGCGGGAATCGCGGCGGCGCCCGCCGCCAGTTGCAGGAAACGACGACGCGAGTGTCTCATGGCTCCCCCCTCAATTCCTGGACCGAAGTCCGTTTAATTGCGTTGTAGGGCGACGCTGACGGCCGGCTGTAAGCGCAGGGACGTCGAACGCCGGATTGCGCATTTCTGGCAGTGCGGAACCATCCTACCGTGGGTTGCGGCCGGGGCGGAAGGGACAGAATGCCGCCTTCTCAAACCGGCGCGGCGGCGGCAGGCGGCGCAGCATCTGAGATAGTATTCCCGCATGAACCGAACCGCAGCCCTCTACGCGCTCGCGTCCGCAGCTCTGTTCGGTGTTTCGACGCCGGCCGCCAAGGGCCTGATCGGCGCGATCGACCCGATCGTGCTCGCAGGCCTGCTCTATTGCGGCGCGGGCATCGGTATTGCGGTGCTGCGACGGCTCGCGCATACGGTCCTTGCTCCCGCCGCGCGCGAACAGGCCCTGCGGCGTGACGACGTTCCTTGGCTTGCCGCAGCCATCGTCGCCGGCGGGCTCGCCGGTCCAGTGCTGCTGATGCTCGGGCTTGCGCGCACCGATGCGGCGGCGGCCTCGCTGTTGCTGACGCTCGAGGGCGCGGCAACCGCGCTGATGGCGTGGTTTATCTTTCACGAGCACTTCGACCGCCGCATTGCGTTCGGCATGCTGTTCCTGGTCGCGGGGGCCGCGGTGCTCGCGTGGTCGGGCGCGCCGACATGGGCCAGCGTTATAGGTCCCGCCGCCATCGTCGGCGCCTGCATCATGTGGGGCCTCGACAACAATCTGACGCGCAAGGTGTCGCTCGCCGATCCTCTGCAAATCGTCGAACTCAAAGGGCTGTTCGCCGGTCCGGTCAATGTCGTACTCGGTCTCCTGGCCGGCGGCGCGCTGCCGGCCCTGTCGAACGCGCTGCTTGCGGGCGTCGTCGGTTTCTTCGGCTACGGCGTAAGCCTTGCGCTGTTCGTCGTCGCGCTGCGCCATCTCGGTGCCGCCCGCACCGGAGCCTATTTTTCGACCGCTCCGTTTCTCGGCGCGGTCGTCGCGGTGCTGGCGCTGGGGGAAGCCGTGACGGTTCAGCTGTTGCTCGCCGGCGCGCTGATGGCCGTGGGCGTCTGGCTGCATCTCACCGAACGGCACGAGCACGAGCACGTCCACGAGCCGATGACGCACGCCCACGCGCACGTGCACGACGAGCATCACCAGCACCGGCACGGCCCGGACGACCCTCCGGGCGAGCCGCACACCCATGCCCACGCGCATGGCGCGCTGCAGCATGCACATCCGCACACGCCGGACATGCACCACACCCATGGGCACTGACCGCGAGCCGCCGCCACCATTGCGGCGTCACGGGTTGATCTTGATTCCGGCGTCCTCGATCACCTTGGCCCAATGCTTGACCTCGTCGTTCACGAGTTTGCCGAAGGCGTCGGGCGTTCCGCCGCCCGGATCGGTTCCGACCTTGGCGAAGGCTTCGCGCACCTTTTGGGTCTTGAGCACCTTGTTCAGGGCCTCGTTGAGCCGAGACACAACGGGCGCGGGCGTTCCCGCCTTCATCAGCATGCCGGCCCAGTCCTCGCTCGCGAGCTTCGGATAGCCGGCCTCGACAATGGTCGGCACCTCGGGAAGCGCGGGCACGCGCCGATGGCTCATTGCCACCAGGGCGCGCAGCTTGCCGGCCCTGACAAGCTGCACAATCGCCACCGCCGTGATGAACTGGTACGTGTTGATGCCGCTCATCAGGTCGGGGATGGTCTGCGTGTTGCCCTTGTAGGGCACGTGGACGCTCTTGGTGCCGGCTTCGAGGTTGAACAGCTCGCCGAGCAGATGCGCCGGCGTGCCGTAGCCGCCCGACGAGAACGTGTATTTGCCGGGGCTCTTTTTCAGGTAGTCGATGAATTCGTTGACCGTGCGCACCGGCGTCGACGGGTTTACGACCAGCACGTTGTACGTGGTCCCGACCTTGATCAGCGGCGCAAAATCCGTCTCGATATTGAGCTTCGCGCTTGGCAACAACGTGGGCGCAGCCGCAATCGGGGCGGTAACGGACAGGAGCGTATGACCGTCGGCCGGCTGACGGAGCACTTCGGCCGCACCGAGCGTCATCACAGCGCCCGGCTTGTTCTCGATCAGCACCGTCCAGCCTTCGGCTTCGGCGATGGCGTTGCCGACGATGCGCGCCAGAATGTCGGGCGGCGCGCCGGCGGGCGTCGGCGCGACGATGCGGATCGGCCTGGACGGGAACGCCTGACCGAATGCGGGTGTCGCTGTGGCGCCGATGCCGAATGCCGCGGCGCCCTTGACGAATGTTCGCCTGTCCATGCCTTCCTCCCTTCGTTGCGGCCAGCGTTCTTGTCGCGCCGGACCGAGCGTCATCCGTAGATCGATTTCACCCGCCCCCCGATCTGCGGCGAGTCCACCGCGAGGCGGTAGGCGCGGAACACCTCGTTCGAAGGATCGCCGCGCAGGTCCGGCCCCATGAACGGGCTGACGTACTCCCAGACGATCTCGCCGTCCGGCGTCACCTCGAACAGCCGGCCCCACTGGCCTTCGCAGATCAGCGTGTTGCCTGTCGGCAGCCGCTGCGCGCCGCTGACATGCGGGCTGAAGAACGTGTAGGCCGGTTTGGCCCGATACTCCCAGACCGTCTCGCGGGTGACGGGGTTAAGCTCGATGACCCGCGAGAATGGATTGGTCCTGGTGTTGAGGCCGTTCGCGAACAGCGTGATGTTGCCGTTCGGCAGCGGCTCGCAATCGTGCTGCATGCCGAACGAGTCGTCGCGATGCTCCCACTTCATCTTCTTCGTCCGCTTGTCGATCAGCCCGATGGTGTTGAGCTTGCGGAAGCTGATGTAGATGTCCCCGTTCGGCAGCGGCGAGATCGCGTTGGCATGGGCGAACTCGTCGCGAACCTGGTTCGGGACCAGCGGATACCTCTCCACCTCCATGTCGCGCCACGCCTGCCACTCCCAGACGGTGCGGCCCTCCGGCGTCACCTCCACGATGGTGTCGCCGTACATGCAGCCGTCGGGATGCGCGGAGCCCGGAATGCCGCCGGGCACGCGCGCCGCGATCTCCGGCGGCACCACCTCCCAGCCGAGGAAAATGGTGTTGCCGTTCGGCAGCCGGCGCAGGTCGTGATGCTGTCCGACGTGCTTGTGCTCCCACAGCACCTTGCCGTCCCAGTCGTATTCGCGGATCAGCCCGCCGCGGCCGCCCATGTGCTGCGGCCCTTCGGCCAGCCGTCCGGCCCACAACAGATTGCCGTTGTCCAACAGCCGCGCGTAGGTGCCCGTGGTCAGCGGGTGCGACCACGCGTGCAGTACGTCGCCGCGCATCCCGAGGATGTAGGTCGCCTTGCCGTTGAGCGGCGAGAACAGCGTCACGCCCGGCGTCGCCCGGCGCTCGTCACACGCAAGAAGCCCGAAATCGCGATGGCGCATGTTGTCTTCCGTCCGCTCAATAGTTCGCGGCGGCCTTGCCGCGTGCGCGCTTGCTTGGCCGCTGGATTTCCTCGGCCAGCATGGCGCGCGTTTCCCGGTCGAGCGCGGCCAGCGCTCGCCACAGTGCACGCAGCTCGCCGGGCGCGAGCGCGCGGTCCATGCGCTCTTGCCGCTCGACCGCGAACGGCAGCGATCTTGCGACCAGCGCCCGCCCGGCCGAAGTCAGCTTGACCACACGCAGCCGCCGGTCGCGCCGGTCGATGGACTGAATGGCAAGCCCGCGCCGCGTCAGACTTCCGACCGCGCGGATGACCTGCGCCTTGTCGAGCTGCGTTCCCGCGGCGATCTCCCTGATCGAGGCCGAGGGGCACTCGGACAGCACCGATAGCGCGCGATATTCCGCGAGATTGAGCCCGAGTTCGCGCCGCGCATAGACCAGCATCTGCTGCGCCAGCGCGCGGCTGATCTGTGCGAACCAGACCGCGAAACGCCCGGCGCGAAGTCTCGCCGCCGGAGCAGCCGGCCCGGACCGCAGCGGGGCGATACGAGAACTTTTCATTGACATATCATCGAAAGGATTGCAGCTTTCGCCAAGCCAGTCAACGGCGCTTGCATTGGGAGAGGTCGTTGCCAGACGCCGTTGATCGGCCGGTGCGGGCGAAGCAACATTTGCATCATTGTCACCACCTCGCCGGGAGAACGCGATGCGCCTGAAGGATATCCGCCTCGCGGCGGTGTGTGCCGCCATGCTGGCCGTTGCGCTGCCGGGCGCGCACGCCGCGCCGTGCATGACCGTGACCGTGACCGGCGCGCAAGGCGGCCCGCAGGCCTACCAGGGCCAGGCCGGACCCGGCACGCTGGTGCGCTACGGCGACGACGCCAACAACTGCAACGCCGTGCGGCTGCAGTTCGACATCGGACGCAGCACGATCCTTCGGCTGTCGCAGCTCGGCATCCAGTCGGCGCAGGTCGGCGCGGTGTTCATCACCCACCTGCACAACGACCACAGCGAGGGCCTCGCCGAACTGCTCCAGCACCGCTGGATGATCTTCCCCAAGAGCCCGAAGCTCGACGTGGTGTGCAGCGACGACGTCCAGGCGCCGCTCGGCTTCACCATGAGCTGCAAGAAGTTCGTTGCGCACATCGCCGACAACGCCATTCAATCCGGCGAGATCGCCCAGCGCCTCGCCGAAAACAAGGAGCGCGACGCGGCGGGGCCGTCCGCGAAGGCCAATGTCGTGACCTTCGCGGCCAGGAACGAGCCGCAGACGGTCTGGACCTCGGGCGACGTCAAGGTGAGCGCGATCCGCTCCACGCACATTCCGGGCCACGCGTCCTACCGCGTCGACACGCCGGCGGGCAGCGTCGTGATCGGCGGCGACGCGGGCAACGACAAGTTCGCGCCGCCGCGCGACTCGTCCACCTCCGCGCAGGTCGAACTGCTGGCCAAGGGCGCCGACGTGATCGTGCACTCCACCATCCATCCGGCGATGGGACCGGACCGCGA
Organism: Alphaproteobacteria bacterium; assembly: GCA_016869215.1. Classification (GTDB taxonomy): domain Bacteria; phylum Pseudomonadota; class Alphaproteobacteria; order Rhizobiales; family Xanthobacteraceae; genus Z2-YC6860. The sequence continues at coordinate 23,961 of VGEP01000060.1, forward strand.
CAGCGGCATGCCGCCGCCGATCTTCTTCCGGCAGAGCAACGCCAGCGACCTCGGCGCGATGGCGCAGCGGGCGGGCACGAAGCACCTGGTGCTGACGCACCTGATCCCGCCGCCGGGGGCCGCATCGCAGGGCGTCTGGAAGGTGCCGGGCGGCGCGCTCTCCGAGGCCGACTACCGCAAGGCCGCCGCGGACGGCGGCTTCAAGGGCCAGGTGCTGGTGGCGAAGGACCTGCTGAGCCTGAGATTGCCGGCGAAGTAGGAACAGAGACAGCGCGCGCCGCCGCGTTACCGCCCCGCCGGCGGCGGCCCTTCCGCCGGCGCCGTGGTGGTCCGCAGCGGCCGCTCCTCCATCGCGATCAGCGCGGCCAGCGCCAGCGCGAGGCAGACGAACGCCGACAGGAACACCCAGCGGAACACGA
>VGEP01000061.1 GCA_016869215.1 Alphaproteobacteria bacterium
TAGCGCAAGGATGCACCGCTCTCGGAACCCATCCGGCATGACACGGCGGATATCGACGATCACCGGCTGCCTTCTGGCGGCGCTGGCGCTGCCCCTGTGGACGTATGCCGCCGCGGCCGGCTGCCACGCCGGCGCGCTCGGCACCGCGCGCGTGCTCGCGGTCGACCCGGCGGCAACGCCCGCGGTCGGCCGCAAGCACTTTCCGGCCACGCTGCCGCTGGCGCCCAGGGAGGTGGTTCTGACCTTCGACGACGGGCCGTGGCCCGGACCGACCGAGCGCGTTCTCGCGGCGCTGCGGGACGAATGCGTGCGCGCGAGCTTCTTCATGCTCGGCCGCAACGCCACGGCCCATGCCGGGCTGGCGAGGCGCGTGCTGGCCGAAGGCCACACCGTCGGCCATCACAGCCATTCGCATCCCCTGCTCAACCGGATGCCGGTCGAGCGCGCGATCGCCGAGGTCGAGCGCGGCTTCGCCAGCGTGGAAACCGCCCTCTATGGCGCGGCGGGCGCCGAACCGCGCACGCCGTTCTTCCGCTTCCCGGGCTTCGCATCGAGTCCGGTCCTGCTCGACATCCTGGCGCGGCGGCGCATTGCCGTGTTCGGGGCCGATCTGTGGGCCAGCGACTGGAATCCGATGCCGCCTGCGCGGCAGCTCGAACAGGTGCTCGGGCGGCTCGACGCCGCGGGCTCCGGCATCGTGCTGTTCCACGACACGCAGCCGCAGACCGCGGCGATGCTGCCCGCGTTGCTGCGCGAACTGAAAACGCGCGGCTATCGCGTGGTCCATGCGGTACCGGCGGCGGCGGCCGGCGCCGTTAAGCATGTGCGCCAACGTTAACGGCCGATAATTGCCCGCGCGCAGCCGTCACCGGGCGCTCTGCGGCTTAAGGTGGCGGCCGGGAACGGGACCGTCATGCGCCGCCGAAATCTCAACGCCGTCCGCTCGATGCCGCGCGCGTTCGCAGCGCTCGCGATCGCCGTCGCGGCGTTCGCGCCGGACGTTGCATCGGCCGCGCCCTGCCCCGGCCGGGCGAACGCCCTCGGCACCGCCCGCACGATGACGGTCGATCCGCGCGAATATCCGCGCATCGGCACCATGCAATACACCAACACGCTGCCGCTCGAGGACAAGGAGGTGATCCTCACCTTCGACGACGGTCCGATGCCGCCCTACACCAACCGCGTTCTGGACATCCTCGCCGAGCATTGCGTGAAGGCCACATTCTTCATCATCGGCCGCATGGCGCGCGGTTATCCGGACCTGCTGAAGCGGATTCTCGCGGACGGCCACACCGTCGGTACGCACAGCCAGAACCATGTCCTGGCCTTCGACCGCATGCCGCTGCACGCAGTGCAACGCGAGGTCGAGGACGGGATCGCGTCGGTGGCGCAGGCGCTGGGCAAACGCGAGGCGGTCGCGCCGTTCTTCCGGATCCCGGGCCTGCTGCGCGCGCCCCAGGTCGAAGGCTATCTGCAACACCGCACGCTCACGACCTGGAGCGCGGACATCGCAGGCGACGACTGGAAGCACATCACCGCCAGCGAGGTCGTTCGCCGCGTCATGGAGCGGCTCGCGGAAAAAGGCAAAGGCATCGTGCTGCTGCACGACATCCAGCCCGCGACCGCGCTGGCGCTGCCCGAGCTGCTGCGCGATCTGAAGGCGCAGGGCTACCGGATCGTGCACGCCGTGCCGGGAAGGATGCGCGGACCGGCGCACGCCGCGGCGACCGCCAACGAGCCGGCAACGGCGGCCGTCACGGCCACACCCGCCGCCGAAGCGTTGCAGGCGATGGCGCGTACCACGCCTGAAACGGCCGCGGTCCCCGCGCCGCGTCCCGCACGCAGGATCTACGGCCCCGACCACGCCGTGGACACGGTCGCCTCGGCGGAACCGCCCCCGTCTGCATCGACTTCGCGCCGGCGTGAACCGGCGCAGCAAGCCGCGGAGGCGCAAGCGCCCCGCCGGCCGGCTTCGGAGCCCGCGGAAGCGCGCGCGTCGGCCGCCATGCCGGTCCCGAGCGAGCCGCGTTCGCCGCAACGCACGGCAGCAAACGAGGCCCCATCCGATCTGCGGCCCGCCTCGCGCGCTGCAATCGAGCGCGTGTCCCGGCCGCTCGCCTCCACCATGAAGCCGCCGCGCAGCGCCGCGACCCCCGGCAAGATCACCGTGCTGCGGATGGAAGCGCCGCCGAATGTCGTGAGCGTGCCGGTGCCGGGCGCCGGCGGCGTCGGCGTCTCGGCGCTGGTGCGCACCAGCCAGCGGCCCGACGGCCGGTTCCAGCAAGAGCCGTAACGCCGGACGCCGGGCCTAGATCAGGATGACGGTCTTTTGAATCGTCATCCTGCTTTGGCTTCTTGTTTGAGCATGACCTTGTCCGAAAACCGGTTCCCACTTTTCGGGATCATGCTCTAAGCCAGCGCTACCTTCAGCGGATTGTACGAATAAAGCCAGCGGTTGCGATCCTGGCCCTCGTCGCGCTTGGCGAAGCGTGCGCGGATTTCCTGCTGCGACGGCAGATGAAACAATTCGCGGTTGGCGCTCGACTGCAGCACGATGCGCGCCGTGCGGTCGATGCGGTTGCGCTGGTAGAGCTGGAGCGCGGCGGGGATCGTGTCCTCCATCGCAAGCGCTCGCGCCAGCACCGCCCCGTCCTCGATCGACATCACCGCACCCTGCGCGAGATACGGCAGCGTCGGATGCGCCGCGTCGCCGAGCAGCGTGACGCGCGCGGTACTCCAGTTCCGGATCGGCGGACGGTTGAACAGCGACCAGCGATAGCACTGGTCGCGGTCGGCAGCCTCGACGATGGTCCGGATCGCCGAATGCCAGCCCGCGAACTGCGCGTTGAAGCGTTCCCACGGCAGCTTGAGCGTCCAGGACTCCTCGGACACCTCGTCGGTCTCGATGCAGCCGACGAAATTGAGCAGCGTGCCGTCGCGCAGGTAGTAGCAGACCACGTGCCCCATCGGCCCCATGAACACCGACATGACCCGTTCGAGCAGATTGGGCGGCAGCCGGTCGGCCGGCACGACCAGACGCCAAGCGGCGTCGCCGGTGTAGGTCGCGGGCGTGACGCCGAGCATCTGCCCCCGCACCACCGACTTCACGCCGTCGCCGCCGATCAGGATATCGCCGCGCACGGACGCCCCGTTGTCGAAGTGCAACTCGACGCTGTCCGCGTGTTCGGTGTAGCCGACGGCGCGGTGATTGAGCCGGACCACGCCGGCATCGGCCTCGCGCGCGCGCGCCGCAAGAATGTCGTGCAGGTCGGCGCGGTGAAGCTGGGTGTACGGCGCGCCGTGCATGCGCTCGTGCTCTTCGGAGAGCGAGAAACGCTGGATCTCTTCGCCGGTGTCGTGCAGCCGGAACACATAGGCACCCGGCCGGACGCCGACGCGGGCGATCGCGGCCTCCAGGCCGAGGTCGCGCAGCACGTGCATCGCATTGGCGCTGATCTGGATGCCCGCGCCAATTTCTCCGAGCTGAGGCGCCTGCTCGTAGATTTCCACTGTGTGGCCGGCCTTCATCAGGCATGAGGCCGCCGACAGACCGCCGATGCCGGCTCCGGCGATCAGAATCCTGTAACGTTTCATACGCGCTTCCCATAACGGCGCCCCCGAGGGGTCGCCCAATTTCGGGCCGCGCCTTACCACGGCGCGCGCACGTCTCCAAAGCAAAAGACCGCGCCCCGGCCGATGGGTTAGCCGGGGCGCGGGTTGGCCGCTGTCAGGGTACGCTACTGCGGCCGTGAACTGCGGAAGTATGCCTCCGTCGGCGGCGGCCCCCAGCCGCCGCGCCGCGTATCCTTCTGCCAGACCTTCGGCCGCTGCGGCGTGTCATGGTGCCAGGGCCGCGGCTCGAAGTAGCCCAGCGCCTCGTCCTTCATCTGATCGAGCTCGGTATAGAACTCGACGACATGCCCTTCCGGGTTGTGATGGTAAGTGGAGATGTTATGCCCCGGACCGCTGTGGCGCAGCGGGCCCCAGATGATCGGGATCGACTTCTGGCCGAACAGCTCGCAGGCGTTCTGGATGTGGGCGAAGTCCTTCACCTCGAAGGCGATGTGATGCATCTGCGTCTTCTTGCCGGTCAGGAAGTTGACCGTGTGATGATCGGGCCCGCAGCGCAGGAACGAGAAGAAGTCCTCGACCCAGTCCGACACGCGGAAACCCAGCACCTTGACGTAGAAGTCGGTGACCTTCTTCGCGTCGTCGACGATGAAAGCGACATGACCGAGCTTGTACGGCCCGACACCGATCGTCTGATGGTGCTTGCCGAGGTAGCCCCACTCCGAAAACAGCTCGATGGTGGTGCCCTTGGGGTCCTTGAACTTCAGCACCTTGCCGAGGCCCGGGATGGAGTCGTTGCTCAGCTCGTGCGCGATGCCGTCGGCCTGAAGCTGCCGCGCCATCGCGCCGAAGTCACTGTCCGGCGCCACTTCGAACGACAGTCCGGTGCATTGCGCGTTCGAGCCCTCGTCGATCCGGACCACCAGTTGGCCGAGCTTGGTGGCGAGGAATGCGCGGCCGGGCTCGCGCTCGGCCAGCACCAGGCCGTTGACCTGCGTGTAGTAGTCGACGGCCGCATCGAGATCGGGAGTCTCGAAGGTGGCGTGGCCGATACGGCGGGCCTGGATCATGGCGTGTCCTCCTGCGCGATGCCGGGAGCGAATTGCCGGGTTCCGCGAAAAGAGCCGCTGAATCGGCAATTGGTTACGGGCGCAACTAAGCTCGGGCGCATGGAGGCCGGCGTCTTTGATCTGGATCAAGACCAGCAATCGGCTGTTGATATCGGGAGCGGCCGGTCCGGCGGCTTTCCTCCGCCCGGCGGCGGATCCGGGACGCACCAGCGCATCCCGTGCCGGATCGATATCCGGCGATAATTCAAGGAACCCGTTCGATTAAGGTCCTTGGTGCGGTCGAGAGGACTCGAACCTCCACGGGTTGCCCCGCCAGCACCTCAAGCTGGTGCGTCTACCAATTCCGCCACGACCGCAGTTGGAGCGGATGCCGGCCGAACGGCCGGACATCGAGGTGGGCGCGATGTAACAAATCGATCCGGCAGCGACAAGAGCGGCGCGGACGATTGGCGGGGCCTGCAGACAGCCGGTGCAGGATCAGCGCGCTTCGGGCGAGCGCGGCAGGACTTCCTTGACCTCGACCGCGATGCGGTTGCCCTGAACCACCACCGTACCCTTGGCCACGGGAAAGTTGTTGGCGAGGATGTTGACCTCGTCGTCCTCGGTGGCGTTCAGCTCGATGATGGCGCCGCGGCCGAGCCGCAGGACCTGATGAACCGGCATGTCGGTGGTGCCGAGCACAACGGCAATGTCGAGCGAAACCTTGTCGAGGGTGGGCATGCGAATCCTTGGCGGGAGAAACCGGACCGGCAGTCAGGTCAACATGGTATGGTGAATGGGTGGTTAACGTCCGCGATACCCTCACGACCGGCCGTATTTCCGGGCTGAAAGCCCCGTCCGGCGCGGCGGTCGAATGGCGCGTCGGCGACGCCCCGGTGCCCTACGAGACGGCGCTCTCCGCGATGGACGAGCGCGCCGCCGCCATCGCCGCACGCGAGGCGCCGGAACTGGTCTGGCTGATCGAGCATCCGCCGCTCTACACCGCCGGCACCTCCGCCAGGCCTTCGGACCTGATCGAGGCGCGCTTTCCAGTTTACACCAGCGGCCGAGGCGGCCAGTTCACCTATCACGGGCCGGGCCAGCGCGTGGTCTATCTGATGCTCGACCTCAACCGCCGCGGCCCGGACGTTCGCGCCTATGTGGCGGCGCTGGAGGAGTGGATCATCCGCACGCTTGCGCGGTTCAACGTGCGGGGCGAGCGGCGCTCCGACCGCATCGGCGTCTGGGTGCGGCGGCCCGACAAGGGCGACGGATACGAGGACAAGATCGCGGCGATCGGCATCCGGGTGCGCAAGTGGATCACGCTGCATGGCATCGCGATCAACGTGGAACCCGATCTCACCCATTTCTCCGGCGTCATTCCCTGCGGCGTCGCAGATCGCCGCTACGGCGTCACGAGCCTCGCCGATCTCGGCCTGCCGGTGACCATGGCCGAAGTGGACATGGCGCTGCGGGCGGAGTTCGAGCCGCTGTTCGGGCCGGCAGCGATCACGCCGTCGCAAGCACCGCAAAGCGCCCGCGCCCAGGCGTGAGCGCGCGGTCGGCCGCGCCCGCCTCGCGCACCTCGACCGCATCGACCCGCGCGCCCCACGGCCCGGTCCGGCATGACGCGATTGCGGCCTCGACTACCGCTGCATCGCCCTCGAACACCGCTTCGACCGTGCCGTCGCGGCGGTTGCGGACCCAGCCGACAAGACCGCGCGCGTTCGCCTCGTCCGCGACAAAGGCGCGATAGCCGACCCCCTGCACGCGCCCGCGCGCGATTATGTGCCGGGCCACGGTCACGCCAAATCTCCAAGCTTGCGCACGTCGGTCCCGCTCGCCGTTGCGGCGTTCCAGCCCGCAAGCGATTGCACATGCGCCTCGGGAAGGCCCCATTCGCGCGCCGCTGCGATCACGAGTTCCATGTAGCCCGGCTTCGGCCTGCCCTCGCCGCTCGGCCTCGCGCAATAGACCAGCGCGTTCAGCCGCCGGCGCGCGTGCGTAACCGGCAGCATCGCCACGCGGTAAAGCCCGCCATCGACGTTCTCCCAGGAGTCGAGCGTCACGCGGTCGCGCGGCGTAATCCGCCACAGCACGCCATGGACCGTCTGACCCATCGCAGGAACAACCGACGCGTAACCGTCTCCCGTGATGAGGAAGCGATAGCCAGCGAGTTGTGCGGCGCCAAGCGGTGAAGCCCCTGGCGCATGGCGGCGCATCACTGCGCGGCTCATGTTGGCGCCATAGGCAAAGTGCAGCGTCATGGCGCCGCCGGCACGCTCGGCCGCGTCGCCGTCCACAGCGTGAAGCAGACGGCGATGACGACCGGCAAGAGAAGCAGCGCGACAAAGCCGAGCAGCCAATAGCCGAGGCCGCCGAGCGACGGATCGCCGGTGAGCAGCGCGATCAGGTAGAGGAACACGAACAGCTTCAGGATTCCGGCATCCTCGCGCGCGCTGCCTTGCTCGAAGCCGGACGTGATGATCAGCCACACCACGATGACGAGCAGCGCGATTTCCAGCGCATAGACAAGTGCGACCCCGGCTGCCGTCCCGGCGGGCCTACCGGCGTCGTGCAGCCGCCGGACATGCAGCGTGTACCAGAGCCAGGTCAGCGCCGCCTGCGCCGCGACGAAGGCCCAGACCCCAGCGCGCGACGTCACCGGCGGCGACAGCAGCGCCTGCGAGCCGAATCCGAGCAGGTAGACGAGAGCGATGCTTATCGCGAACGGTCCGCGTCCGATGCGGCCCGACGGCGAGACCTGGGACAGGGGACTCATGCCTCGGATGGTGGCACGACGATCAGGCAAATTCCATGATGACGGCGTCGACCGCGAGGCTGTCGCCCGGCTTGACCTTGATCGCCTTCACCGTGACGTCGCGCTCGGCGCGCAGCACGTTTTCCATCTTCATCGCCTCGACGATGGCGAGCGTCTCGCCGGCCTTGACCTCCTGCCCTTCCGAGACCGCGATGGCGCGCACCAGCCCCGGCATCGGGCAGAGCAGGAAGCGGCCGGTGTCGGGCGCCTTGCGCGGCGGCATCAGGCGCGCGGCCGCGGCCTCGCGCCCGGTGTAGACATACGCCGCCGTCTCGACCCCGCGATGCGCGAGCAGGAAACCGTTGGCGAGCGGCCTGACCTGGACCGCGACGGTTTCGCCGCCGACTGTGCCGTGCCAAACCGGATCGCCGGACTTCCATGACGACACCAGCACGCGCGCGGGGCCCACGTCGCCTCCCGCCCCGACGAAATGCACGGCAATGCCCGAAGCCTCGCGCCCGATATCGAGCGTCAGCCACAGGTCGCCGAGCCGCACCGCACGCCGCCGCTCGCGCGACACGTCCCGACCCGTCATCTGGCCGGAGATGCGGCGCTTGCGTTCGCCGAGCACATGGTCGATGGCGGCGGCGACCGCGGCGACGGTTTCCGCCGTCTTGCCGGCGGGCGGGACCGGATGGAAGCCGTCCGGATATTCCTCGGCGATGAAGCCAGTCGATAGCCTGCCCTCCCGCCAGCGCGGATGCTGCATCAGCGCCGAGAGAAACGGGATGTTGTGCCGGATGCCATCGATGACGAAGGCGTCGAGCGCGTTAGCCTGCGCGGCGACGGCGTCGGCACGCGCCGGCCCGTGCGTCACGAGCTTGGCGATCATCGGGTCGTAGTAGATCGAAATCTCGCCGCCTTCGGTCACGCCGGTGTCGTTGCGCAGCGTGATGCCATCGATGACGGTTTCGGCGGGCGGACGGTAGCGCGTGAGCCGTCCGGTCGACGGCAGGAAATTGCGATACGGGTCCTCGGCATAGACCCGGCTCTCCACCGCCCAGCCGGTGAGCTTCACGTCGCTCTGCTTCAGCGCCAGCCGTTCGCCGGCCGCGACGCGGATCATCTGCTCGACCAGATCGATGCCCGTCACAAGTTCGGTGACCGGGTGCTCGACCTGCAGCCGCGTGTTCATCTCCAGGAAGTAGAAGCTGCGGTCCTGTCCCGCGACGAACTCCACGGTGCCCGCGCTGTCGTAGCCCACGGCCTTCGCGAGCGCGACCGCCTGCGCGCCCATCTTCGCGCGCGTCGCCTCGTCGAGCAGCGGCGACGGCGCCTCCTCGATCACCTTCTGATTGCGGCGCTGGATCGAGCATTCGCGCTCGCCGAGATGGATGACATTGCCGTGCTTGTCGCCCAGCACCTGGATTTCGACGTGACGCGGATTGACGATGAACTTTTCGACGAACACGCGGTCGTCGCCGAACGAGGACTTGGCCTCCGAGCGCGCGCGGTCGAATCCCTCCGCGACCTCCGCCGCCGAATAAGCGATGCGCATGCCCTTGCCGCCGCCGCCCGCGGAGGCCTTGATCATCACCGGGTAGCCGATTTCGGTTGCAATCTTCGCCGCCTCGTCGTGGTTCTCGATCACGCCGAGATAGCCCGGAACGGTCGTCACGCCCGCGGCGGCCGCCGCACGCTTGGACTCGATCTTGTCGCCCATGGCGGCGATGGCCTTGGAGTTCGGGCCGATGAACGCGATCCCCGCCGCCGCCAACGCTTTCGGAAACGCCTCGCGCTCGGAGAGAAAGCCGTAACCCGGGTGCACCGCGTCCGCGCCGGTGCGCCGGCAGGCGTCGACGATCTTGTCGATGACAAGATAGCTTTCCGCAGCCGCCGGCGGTCCAATGCCAACCGCCTCGTCGGCCATCTCCACGTGCAGCGCGTCGCGGTCGGCGTCGGAATAGACCGCTACGGTCGAGATGCCCATCCGGCGCGCCGTCCGGATAATCCGGCAGGCGATCTCGCCTCGGTTGGCGATCAGAATACGCTTGAACATGCCGCGTGAGCGCCCTTTCGGAACACCGTTGCGGCTCCGACCTGCAATGTCAACGCCAACTCAAGGCGCGGCCGGATCAGCTGAGCGGCAGTGTCTTGTCGCGCAGGAGATCGCGGTAGTCCTGCCGCGTTGCCGTGTGGGCGACCCGGACGAAGTTCGCGGCCACCTCACGCGGCGTCGCGGCCTTCGGCGCCCGCGCCATCAGTTGCCAGAACTGGCGATAGCCGGCAAATCCATGGTCGCGGCGGATGCGGTGCAGGAATCCGGCTGCCAGATGATAGCCGGCGATCCATCCGTGCGGGCCGGGCGCAGGTTTGTTCAGCGCCACGGTGTTTTCCCAATTCAATTTGGGATCGGCCAGATAGCGATCGACGGTGTCGATCAGGCTGATGTAACGGAACCGGTCGAAATCGATCTTGTCGTCCCAAGGTGCGCCAACGATGCCCTTGGACTCCATGGAATAGAACCGATTGACGGTCGCAAAACCGGTGGTGAACACCCCGCCAACGACCGGCGCCGGCATGCCGGCTCCCAGTTGCTCGTTGAAGAACCAGAAGTTCCGGCCAAGCTCATAAAAAACCGCTTGGTTGTAGCGATCCTGCCCAGCTTCGATCAGCAGGCGGTGCATCGAGTCCGGTCCCATCTCGATGCCGGTTTGACCCACCCGGCCTCGCGCGGCGGCGGCGGGATCTTGGGCGTTCTCGGCAATGATCGTGCGCCCCTCGAACAGGTTGTTGGCCGCGGGGGCGCGCCCGAACATGTCGCGATACCAGTCCCACGCCGCGTCGATGGCGTTTACGACCCTGATCGCAATCTCGCTGTCGGTCGCGCGACCGCTGTCGAGCATCAATACGATGTTGCGCCCGGTGTAGGCGTCCACCCGAATGTTCTGGCCGACGAACGTGCGGTAGGACGCCTCCTTGGGCCCCGTCGGATTTGCGATAGCCGGACGAGCCACCGCGATCGATGCGGCGGCAACCACCAGCGACCGACGTGAGAGGGCAAACATCGTGTCTTTGTCCTCGCGTCAATACACCAGCTGCAGGGTCTGATCCTTGAACATCCAGCGATAGTCCTCACCGGTCGCGGTGCGTGCAATCTGCACGAAGCGCGACGCGCATTCTTTCGGGGTCTCGGCTTTGGGCGCATCCAGCATCATCTTCCAGAAGCGCCGATAGCCGGCGCGTCCGTGATCGCGCCGGATGCGATAGTAGAATGCCCCGGCAAGTTCGTTCGCGCCCCAGCCGCGCGGATTGACCGGCGCCTTACCGGCGGCGAGCGTGTTCTGCCAGTTCAGCGATTGATCCGCGAGATAGCGATCGAGCAGATCGATCAGGATCGAATGCCGGTAGTGATCGAAATCGAGGTCGACATCCCACGGCGCGCCGGTGATGCCGGCACCCTCCATGCAATGGAAGCGGTGTACATCGGCGAAACCGAACAGGAATGCGTCGATTATTCCGAGCGGCTTGCCGCTTCCCCAGCAATTCAGCCCCATGCAATAGAATGCCGACTGATTGTACCGGTCGTGCGCAGCCTCGTTGAGCAGAAGCGTGGTCGACGACGGCAGGATTTCGATGCCGCCGGCGCCATAGATGAAACCCTGATCGGCGACCTCCGCAATGGTCAGCTTTCCGGCGTGCTGCTTCTTCAGCGAGACATCCACTTCGAAGAAGGCCAGATACCACTCCCAGCCGCGATCGAACGCCGCGAGGATACGCTCAACCGAGGCGCGATCGACCGGGCGGGCCGGGTCGATCAGCAGCGCGGTCCGGCGGCCGACGAACGGCCGCAATTTGAGGTCTTTGCCGTTGATGGAGCGATAGGCAACCGGTGCCGGTCCGGCCTGTGCCATCGCCGGCCCCACCGCGGCGAAGCTCGCGGCCGCGGTCATGAAGCTGCGTCGGTTCAGGTGCGCCATGTCCGCTCCCGGGCCGGAAGCCACATCATGCCGCACCGGCGGTCACGGGCAAGAGCCCAATGTCACTATCAAGCAGCGATCAACGACACCGCCCAGAACACGAGCCCCCCAGCGGCGATGCAGCCGATTGCCATAGCGGCAATTTCGATTGCGAAACGGCCCCGCCCGATCGCTGCGCCGACGACGATCTTGACGGCGGTGTTGCTGACGGTGGCCGCAAGGATCGCAAGCGCAGCCTCCTGCGGCCCGAGCGGCTGCGGCGCGAGCCGCGCCATCGCGACGGTCACCGAGTCCACGTCCGCAAGCCCGATCGCCAGCGCGCCGGCGATGGCACCCGCGGCGCCGAGGCCTTCTCCGAGCGCGCGGCCGAGCACGATCACAATCCCGAGGAACGCGGCAAAGCCGACCACTGACCAGAATCCGAACGGATTCCGGAACGCCACTTCCTTGCCGCCATCGGACTTGGGCGGCCTCAGGAAAACCGCGAACAGCGCAAAGCCCGCAGCAACCGCCGCAGCGGCAGCGAGCGGCGGCGCGATCAACACCAGCAAGTCGGTGTTGATCGCGGCGACGATGACACCGACGCGTAGGAACATCACGGCGCTCGCCAGCGATACGCCTGCAGCCAATAGATGCGGCGTGCTTTCGCCCGCGGCGGCGCGGCGCGCGCTTGACACCGTGACCGCCGTCGACGACGCGAGCCCGCCGGCCACGCCCGCGAGCAGGACGCCGCGGCGCGCGCCGAAGTATTTCACCGCCGCGTAGCCCGCGAACGACACGGCGGCGAGCAGGATGGCGATCAGCCAGACTTCGCGCAGGTTGACGCCGCCGAACGGGCCGACCGGCTCGTCCGGTATTATCGGCAGCGCGACGAAGGTCATCGCCAGCAGCACGAGGCCAGAGCGCAGCTCCGGCCAGGTGATCCGCTCCACCCAGCCGTGGATCGGCTCGCGCAGCGCAAGAATGATCGCCGCCGCGACCGCCAGCGCCGCCGCCGCCCGCATGTCGCCGAACAGCGCATAAGCGCCGAGCGCGAAGGTCAGCATCGCCGCGACCCAGGTGGTCGCCGAGAACTGCTGGTCGGCGCGGTTCTCCTCCAGGCAGAACACCGCCATCGCCGCGGCAAAGGCGGCAAAGGCGATGCCCACGGCGATGCCGCCGCCGACGCCGCCGAGCGCCTGCCCGATGGCGCCGATCACGGCGCCGAGCAGTCCGGAGATGGCGAACGTGCGAATGCCCGCGGCGCGGCTGCCCGGCGTGTCGCCGCGCGTGCGCCAGCCGCGTTCGAGCCCGATCAGAAGCCCGATGCCCAGCGCGAGCGCCAGACGGGCGATCAGTTCCTGGAATTCCATGACGTGGCGCTCGAAGAGACGTTCATCCTACCTGACCGAAGCCACGCAGGGCCATTCTTCCAATGGCCGTCATATCTTTGAGAAGTCTTAGCCTTAAAGCCACGATTGCGGCGACCTATATTGCGGCCACGCTAGTGTCCCTTTGATTCGGAAGTTCGCTTCGGAGCAAGCTGAGAATTCAGGCGAACTTCCGAACCGCGACACTTGCGGCGCACCAAGGGGTGCGAGCCGGCAGCGTCCCAACTTTCGACCGCCGTTCCGCCGCCGGCTGCGGCGGCGCAATCGTCAACGGAGAGAACAATGGCACTTCAGCTCAACGACACTGCGCCCGATTTCGAAGCCGAGACCACCGAAGGCAAGATCCGCTTTCACGACTGGATCGGCGACAGCTGGGTGGTGCTGTTCTCGCATCCCAAGGATTTCACGCCGGTCTGCACCACCGAGCTCGGCTACATGGCCAGGATCAAGCCGGAGTTCGACAAGCGCGGCGTCAAGATCGTCGGGCTCTCCGTCGATCCGCTCGATCGGCATTCCGGCTGGGCCGCGGACATCAAGGAGACGCAGGGCTTCGCGCCCAACTTCCCGATGATCGCCGACACCGACTACAACGTGTCGAAACTCTACGGCATGTTGCCCGCGCCGGTCTCGGGCGATCCCACCAAGCGCACCGCCGCCGACAACCAGACCGTCCGCAACGTGTTCGTCATCGGCCCCGACAAGAAGGTGAAGCTGATCCTGGTCTATCCGATGACCACCGGGCGCAATTTCGACGAAGTGCTGCGCGTCATCGACTCGCTGCAGCTCACCGCCAGGCACAAGGTCGCGACGCCGGTGAACTGGCAGCAGGGCCAGGACGTCATCATCGCGGGCTCGGTCACCGACGACGACGCCAAGAAGCAGTATCCGAACGGCTGGAAGTCGCCGAAGCCCTACATCCGCATCGTGCCGCAGCCGCGGGGCTAGCCGCGCCGCCGAAGGAACCGGCGCGGCGACCCCAGCTAGCCGCGCCACGGACCTGTCCCTATATCAAGGGCGCGGCCTGGGCCGCGCCCTTTTCGTTCAGGTGCCGGCATGACCGCGGCGGCTGACCTCGGCTTCATCCATCGTTTCGAACCGGGCCGGGAACCGGCACCGGTCCCGCTGCTTCTCCTCCACGGCACCGGCGGCGACGAGAACGATCTCATTCCCCTCGCCGCCCGGATCGCGCCCACGTCTGCGCTGCTGTCGCCGCGCGGCAAGGTCAGCGAGCATGGCATGGCGCGCTACTTCCGCCGCTTCGCGGACGGGAGCTGGGACCGCGCCGACTTCGAGGCCCGCACGGCTGAAGTCCTGGACTTCCTCAAGCGCGCCCGCGCGGCCTACGCGCTGCCGAAGCCCATGGCGCTCGGCTATTCCAATGGCGCCAATGTCGCCTGGTCGATGCTGCTGAAGGACCCCGGCGCGCTTGCCGGCGCGATCCTGATGCGCGCGATGCTGCCGTTCGACCCGCGCCCCATTCCCGACCTGCGCGGCGTTCCGGTGCTGCTGCTCGCGGGCGCGCACGACGAGCTGATCCCGCCCGAGCGCGCGGGACTGCTTGCGGCGCTGCTCGGCGAGGCCGGCGCGGACGTCACCTACGAAGTGCTGCCGCTCGGCCACGGACTCGGCGAGCAGGACCTGAGGCTCGCCGCGTCCTGGCTCGCGTCGCGCAAACCCGGCTAAGGCGTTACTCGATCTTCATGCCGAGCGTGGTGACCATCTTGCCCCATTTGGCGACCTCGGCCTGATAGAACGCCGCCATCTGCTTGGAATTGCCGGACATCGGCTCCAGGCCGAAGCGCGCGAGGCGCTCGCGGACGTCGGGCTCCTTGAGGATGTCGTTGACCGCGCCATTGAGCCGATCGACCTGGGCGTCCGCGGTCTTCGACGGCACAAACAGGCCGACCCATGAGGCTGCGGTGAAATCGGTGAAGCCGCTCTCGATGTAGGTCGGCACGTTCGGCAGCGCCGCGCTGCGCTTTGCGGCCGCGATGCCCAGCGCCTTCATCTTGCCCTGCTGGATGTGCGGGATCAGCGGCGACACGGTCAGCGCAATGGCCGTGACGTGGTTGCCGAGGATGGCGTTGGTCGCGCCGGCGCCGCCCTGGAACGGTACGTGGGTGAGATCGACCTTGGCCAGTTCCTTGAACAGGTATGTCGCGGAAATATACGAGCCGGTGCCGACGCCCGCGGTGCCATAGGTCAGCTTGTCCTTCTTCGCCTGCGCGACGAACTCCTTGAGGTCTTTGGCAGGATTGTTCGGGTGCACGACGATCGATTCCGGCGCGGAGCCGACGACCGACACCACCCGCAGATCGCCCGGCCCATAGCCGGGATTCTTGTAGAGCGTCGGGCTGATTGCCGAAGCGGTGGTCGTGATCAGCACGGTCTGCCCGTCGGCAGCGCCCTGCGCGACCGCGCGCGCGGCGAGGTTTCCGGCCGCTCCGCCGCGGTTCTCGACCACCACCGTCTGCTTGAGCTTGCCTTCGAGCTTGTCCGCGACCAGCCGCGCCACGTTGTCGGCAAAGCCGCCGGCCGGGAACGCAACGACGATCCGCAGCGGCTGCGACGATGCCTGCTGAGCCGCGGCCGGACTGCCGGCGAACGCGGCGCAGAGCGAGGCGGCAAGCGGCAGCGCAAGGCGTGGCAATGCAGACATCGGATTCCTCCCGGTTGCGGCAGCGCGTGGAGTGTTGGCCGCCGCTTGTTCGATGGCCACATGGCGTGGCGATCCGGTATGAAGGCTGCCCACTGACGATCAGATTGTCAACAATCCGGTCAGCGATCATGTTGACGCAGCACAACGCCGGCGCGATGATGCCGGCGTCGTTGCGCAGGTTTATTCTGGATCGCCACCGTTCGATCGGGCCGGCTCAGGCCAATGTTGGACACAAGCACACACGTAACCGATTGCAGTTCGGACCTCGCCGCCAAATTGCGCGACGCGATCATCAGCGGCCGTTTCATGCCCAACGAACGCCTGATCGAGGCCGACCTCGCCAACGCCTACAAGGTCAACCGCGCCAACGTGCGGATCGCGCTTGCAATGCTCGACCAGGAGGGCTTGGTCGTGCGCGAGCGCAATCGTGGCGCGCGGGTGCGGCTCGTGACCGACGAGGA
Source organism: Alphaproteobacteria bacterium (assembly GCA_016869215.1). Lineage (GTDB taxonomy): Bacteria > Pseudomonadota > Alphaproteobacteria > Rhizobiales > Xanthobacteraceae > Z2-YC6860. The sequence goes on from VGEP01000061.1 coordinate 15,851, forward strand.
GGCGCTGGAGATCGCCGAGGCGCGGCGGGTCATCGAGGCGATGGTGGCGCGGCAGGCCGCCGAGCGCGCAAACGACAGGCAGAAGGCCGCGCTGCGCGCCCTGATGGCGCGGATGCGCGCCGCGTACGAAAAGCAGGACTTCAATTCGTACTCCCAGCGCAATGTGGAAATGCACCGCGCGATCCAGGACATCGCGGCCAACGCGACCGCGAACCGTCTGCTGCAAACGCTGAAATCCCAGGTCGTGCGGCTGCAGTACCGCGCCATCCTGCAATCCGGACGGCCGGCAAAGTCGCTCGCCGAGCACGGCGAGATTGTCGATGCGATCTGCGCCAACGATGCACCCGCGGCGGAGTCCGCCATGCGCCGGCATCTCTGCGCGGTCAAGAACGCCTTGCGGCAGGCGATGCAAGCCGCAAAGCAGGGAGCCTATTGAACGACGGATTCGATGCCGGCGCGGCGCACAGATGCACGTTGGCGAAGGATGTCGAAGTTTCCGCTAAACCAGAGGGAGAAGTCCATGGCGGCCATTCCGAAATCGCTGCACGAGCACATCAACACAGCCTATCCGCAGTTCACGACCCTGGTCGGCACGAGCCTGCCGAACGGCTATGCGCAGATCACTGTGCGCGGCAGCACGATGGTGTTCGACGACGAACATCTCGCATTGTGGGAGCGCGGCCGCGGCTCCACCAACGCGGCCATCCAGGACGGCACCAAGGTCACGGTGTTCTTCCGCAAGCCGCCGTTGCGCGAGTCGGGGCTCCTGCCCCGCGGCGGCGTGGCGCGCTTCTACGGCACGGCCAAGGTCCACAAGTCGGGCCCGATCTACGACAAGGTCTGGGAGCGTCTCGTCGAGCCGGAAAAGAAGTCCGACGCCGAGAAGAAGGGCTATGCCGTCCTGATCAAGATCGAGCGGGCCGAAGACCTCGGCGGCAATCCGCTGCCGCAATAGATACAGACAAGCGCAATTGCTGCGGCGGCCTGGCGAACGTCAGGCCGTCGCCTGTTTGATGGCCGCCCAGATTTTCGCGGGCGTGTAAGGCATTTCGACGTGCGTCACGCCGACCGTGGCCAGCGCGTCGTGCACGGCATTGGCGAGGCACGGCACCGAGCCGGTGGTGCCCGCCTCGCCCGCACCCTTGGCGCCGAGCGGATTGGCCGGCGACGGCACCGGCCGGTCGACCAGCGTGAGCTCGCCGGGCAGCACCGCCGCGCGCGGCATGTAGTAGTCCATGAACGAGCCGGTGAGCAGCTGGCCGCTGTCGGGATCGTAGTTGCAGTGCTCGCCGAGCACCTGGCCGATGCCCTGCATCAGTCCGCCGTGAATCTGGCCTTCGACGATGTCGTGATTGTAGACGATGCCCGCGTCGTCGACCGCAATGTAGCGCACGATGTCGACCAAACCGGTGTCGGGGTCGATCTCGACCTCCGAGATGTGCCCGCCGCTCGGGAACGCGGCCGACACCGGCGTCTGCAGCGTGGTGTCGAGCGCGTTGGTTCCGTCCGACGCGTGCTTGCGCGCAAGCTCTGACAGCGAAATCTTGTGGTCGGTGCCGCGCACCACGTAATCGCCCTTCTCGAACACGATGTCGGCGGGTGAGGCTTCGAGCGCCTGCGCGGCCAGCTCCATGCCCTTCTCGACCACCTTCTTTGCGCCGTGATGCAGCGCGACGCCGTGGCTCAGCAGCGAGCGCGAACCGAAGGTGCCGGTGCCGGCGGTCAGCTTCGGCCCCGTGGGATCGCTGGTGTGCAGATGCACGGTTTCGGGATCGGCGCCGAGAATATCGGCCACGATCTGGGCGTGCACCGTCTCGTGCCCCTGCCCGCTCGGGCCGGCAAGCGTGTAGAGCGATATCTCGCCATTCCTGCCGAAGCGGATGGCGATCTCCTCCTTGCCGACCGCGCCCGACGGCTCGATGAACATGGCGCAGCCAATGCCGCGCAGCTTGCCACGCTTCTTGGACTCTCGGCGGCGCCTGGCGAAGCCTTTCCAGTCGGCGGCTTCCAGCACCGAGGCCAGCAGGCCCGACGGATCGGCGCAGTCATAGGTCGAGCCGCTCGGCGTCTTGTAGGGGAAGTCGCCCTTCGGGATCAGGTTGCGCCGGCGCAACGAGATGCGGTCGATGCCGGTGACGCGCGCGGCTTCGTCGACGAGGCGCTCCCACAGGTACGCCACGTTCGGCCGGCCCGCGCCGCGATAGGCGGTGCCGGGAGTCGTGTTGGTGAAGACGAGCTTGTTGCGCGCGAACAGCGCCGGGACCTTGTAAATGTTGCTCGCCATGCTGCGCGGCGACGCCATGGTGTTGATGAACGGCCCCGACTTGGAGCAATAGGCGCCGAGGTTCACCAGCCATTCGACCTTGTAGCCGATGAACTTGCCGTCCTGGTCGAGGGCGAGCGTTCCGGTGAGCACCGCGCCGCGGCCCTGATGATCGCTGACGATGGAGTCCGAGCGCGTTCCGACCCACTTCACCGGCCGCTTCACGGTCCTGGCCGCGAGCAGCACTGCGACGTTCTCCGGATAGACCTCGTTGCGCACCCCGAACCCGCCGCCGACGTCCCGGGCGTGCACGCGGAATTTTTCAGGCGGCAGACCCGTGACGTGCGCCAGCGCGTTCTGGATGTCGGACATGCCTTGCGTCTGCATATAGACGTCGTAGCTGTCGGTCGAAGTATCATATGCGATCGTGCAGGCCTTCGGCTCCATCGGATTGCCGGAGATACGCTGGGCGTCGAGCGTCAGCGAGACCTTGTGCGCGGCCCTGGCGAAGGCAGCTTCCACCGCGGCGCTGTCGCCGAAGCTGAGATCGTAGGAGACGTTGTCCGGCGAAATGTCGTGCAACTGCACTGCGCCCGGCGCGCTCGCCTCGGCCGGCGTGGTGACGACCGGCAAATCCTCGAATTCGAATTCGATGGCCTCGCAAGCGTCGAGCGCCTGCGTCTCGGTCTCCGCCACCGCGATCGCGATCGGCTCGCCGACAAATCGGACACGGCCCACCGATAGCGCCGGCCGGTCCGGCGCGCGCAGCGCGAAGCCCGCGTGGCCCGGTCCCGGATTCTGCGACACGGTCGACTTGAAGCCCGCCGCCGCCCAGTCCTCCCCGGTCAGCACCGCGAGCACGCCCGGCAGCGCACGGGCCGCCTTGGTATCAACGGACACGATGCGGGCGTGCGCGTGCTTGGAACGCAGGATCGCGGCGTGGACCTGTCCGGGCAGATTCCAGTCCGCGGTGAAGCGGCCCGTTCCGGTCAGAAGCCGTGCATCCTCGCGGCGGCCTTTTGCATGCGAAGCCATTCCGACAACCCCATCGTTCCGAAAATTCAAATCCGCGCCTTGAGGCGCGGCGATACGGTTCATTCTACCGGCTGGGGCACCGGACACAATCGCACGGCGCCGCGCGGGTGCATCCGGCCGCGGATTCCAGCGGACGGATCGCCTGGACCGTGCCGCCGAACTGTGGCAAGCGGAGCGCCATGAACGACAACGGCCAGAGCGGCGGCGGCCCCCGCAATTTCGCGATGCACGCGAACGAGCAGCCGCCGTTCGCCGAGTTCATGGGCATGACGATCACGCATCTGTCGCCGGACCGCGTGACGGCGGAATTGCCGGTGACCGAACGCCTCACCAACCGCAACGGCACCCTGCACGGCGGCGCGCTGATCGCGCTCGCCGACAATCTCGGCGGCACCGCCGCGGTGGCCAACCTGCCGCCGAACGCATCGACCGCCACGATCGAAAGCAAGACCAATTTCTTCGCCGCAATCCCGGTCGGCGACACAGCCTACGCGGAGTGCACGCCGCTGCATCGCGGCCGCACCACGACCGTGTGGCAGACGAAAATCACCCGCCGCGACGGCAAGCTCGCCGCGATCGTGACCCAGACCCAGATCGTCATGACCCAGTCCGGCGGCTGACGCCGGACAAATTCCGGAGAAGCGACATGGACGTGCGCGCAGCGGTGGCGTTCGAGGCGGGCAAGCCGCTTGCGGTGACCCATGTGCAGCTTGAAGGCCCGCGGGCTGGCGAAGTGCTGGTCGAGGTCAAGGCCACCGGCATCTGCCACACCGACGAGTTCACACGCTCGGGCGCCGATCCCGAAGGATTGTTTCCGGCAATCCTGGGCCACGAGGGCGCGGGCATCGTGGTCGACGTCGGGCCGGGCGTGACGTCGGTGCGCAAGGGCGATCACGTCATCCCGCTCTACACGCCGGAGTGCCGCCAATGCCCGTCGTGCCTGTCGCGCAAGACCAACCTCTGCACCGCGATCCGCGGCACGCAAGGCGCCGGCCTGATGCCCGACGGCACGTCGCGGTTCTCGCTCAAGGGCGAGAAAATTCATCACTACATGGGCTGCTCCACGTTCGCAAACTTCACGGTGCTGCCGGAAATCGCGGTCGCGAAGATCCGCGAGGACGCGCCGTTCGAGAAGGTCTGCTACATCGGCTGCGGCGTCACCACCGGGATCGGCGCGGTGCTGAACACGGCGAAGGTCGAGCCCGGCGCCAAGGCCGCCGTGTTCGGCCTCGGCGGCATCGGCCTCAACGTGATCCAGGGCCTGCGGCTTGCGGGCGCCGACATGATCATCGGCGTCGACACCAACAACGGCAAGAAGGAGTGGGGCGAGCGCTTCGGCATGACGCATTTCGTCAATCCGAAGGAGATCGGCAAGGACCTCGTTCCCTACCTCGTCGACATGACCAAGACGCCGGCCGACCAGATCGGCGGCTGCGACTACACGTTCGAATGCGTCGGCAACGTCGAGCTGATGCGGTCCGCGCTGGAGAGCTGTCACCGCGGCTGGGGCGTGAGCGTCATCATCGGCGTGGCGCCGGCAGGCGCCGAGATCAAGACGCGGCCGTTCCAGCTCGTCACCGGCCGCGTTTGGAAGGGCACCGCCTTCGGCGGCGCGAGGGGCCGCACCGACGTGCCCAGGATCGTGGACTGGTACATGGACGGCAAGATCCAGATCGATCCGATGATCACCCATGTGATGCCGCTCACCGACATCAACAGGGCCTTCGATCTGATGCACGACGGCGAAAGCATCCGGAGCGTGGTGGTTTATTAGAGTTGGAGTCTTTCCGGCTTTGATGGGATCAAAGCCGGGGCTCCAGCGTTTTTGTTTTGACGCGTTTGCTTTTCGCGAATCGGTTTCCGCTTCGCTCGAAAACGCTGCGGGCGGCGGCCCGATCGCCGGAAGGCCTTCGGGCAGCCGCACGGCAACTTGCCGCAGCACATCCCGATTCGGCGGTATGGGGCTACGGCCCTGCCCGTCGAAAGGCCGCGTTTCCGGCCCTTTCGTAGCACCCTCATAACCCAAAAACCCAATTGCCACTTGGTTTTGGAAAGCGGCACGTAGGGATTGCACACGCCCTGTTGATCCGAAATAGTTATGCCCCAGTCTGGGGGCGAATGGACGACGATGCGCATCGGACTTGCACTTCTATGCGCTGCGGGAGCGACATCGGCGTCGCTGGCCGCCGACATTCCGATGAAGGCCCCGGCCGCACCGGCGGCAGTGGTGGCGAATGCCTGGAGCGCAACGTTCGCCAGCGAAGTCCGCTACTACTCCTGGGTCGGCGCGCGCGGGTCGCCGACCACGGTCAACGCGGCGAGCGGGCGTGGCTCGCAACTTTATGTTCCGTTCGCACTGCAACTGACCGGGACGCCGGCCGAGGCGGTGAGAGTTCAGTTCCTCGCGCGCGGCGGCTGGGTTCGCTCCAGCCAGACCACGGCCGGGCTCAGCGGCACCGTCGAGACCATGACCGATACGGTGCTGTCGGGAACCGTCACCTATCTCGGCACCGGCGTTCAGCCGTTCGTGTCGATCAACGTCAACGCACCGACCGGGAAAGCGGCGCTGTTCGGCAGCGCCGCCAATGCACGCATGGACCCCGACCTGGTCGAGATCGGCAGTTTTGGCGAGGGCTGGAACGTCGGCCCGACGGTCGGCGTGAACGTGCCGATCACACCGTCGCTGATGGTGACCGGCAGCGTCGGTTACACATAGCGAAACCCGTTCAATCGCGAGCGGTCGAGCTCCGAGCCCGATCCGACAATCCAGACGCGGACCCGTCTCGATCCCGGCGAAGTCATCACCGGCACGCTCGGAGTCGGCTACCAGGACGATCGATGGTCGTGGAACGTGACCGGCACCGTCTCGGAAGAGACGGAGACCAAGGAGAACGGTTCGCCACTGTATCGCGCCGGCCGGCGCTATGTCGCGAGCGCCGCCGTGTCGCGAAACTGGCCCGACCAATGGGGCCAGACGTCGGTCAACGGCGCCTTTGCTTATTCAAATCGGAACGACGTGCTGTTCCTTGGCGCATCGTCGCTGCTGACCGAAGTCTTCAACACCAATTCGATGGTGTACCGTGTCGGCGTCCAGCACCTGTTCCCGATCGGCGATACGATCGCGCTGGGCCCGACGGGAAGCTATCTGAACCGCGATCGCAACGGCTACAACGCGGGCACGCTGCAGTTCGTCCCGGCCAAGGAACGATGGACGGCCGGCGCACAGTTCCGCAAGGCGGTCAACCAGAACGTGACGCTGAACCTGCGCGGCGAACATATCTGGACCCGCCAGGACGAACGGGCCGCGCCGAACGGCCAGTTGTTCAGTGTGCTGGCCAACGCGTTTGTCGCCGGATCGGCGGTGCCGGTGGTATCGAGCACAGGCTGGATGGTGGCGGGCGGGGCGAACGTGAATTTCTGAGTGCCGGGCCGGCTATGAACCGGACGGCCGCGGTGAGCGACCAAAGAGTGGAGAGTCCCGTTCCAAGGGGAATTGGGAGCCGAACATGATCAGACTGCCGATTGCACTGTCACTGGCCGCGGCCTGTCTCGCGGCACCCGTAACGGCGACGGCCCAGTCCGGTTGCCCCGAAGGGCGGACGGCCAGCGGTCAATGCGTGAACGCCGCGCTGGCCAGCAACATGCGCCAATCGGCAATCATTCATTCGCAGCCGAAAATTTCGTATACGCACTTTCCGATCCTGCCGGCGCTGGACTGGATCTTCCGGTATCCGAACCACCTCAATCCGAATCCGCAGGCGCCGAGCCAGATCGGCACGCCGATTCCGAATCCGTAATCGGGGCTCCCGATTTATATGGATGAGCGGCTTCGTCCGCTCATGGCGTTCCCGTCCGCCAGTTCACCAGCGCCACGCCCGCGACGCAGACTGCCATGCCGAGAAGCGCGAGTGGCGCGAGCCGCTCGTCGAACAGCGCCCAGGCCATCAGCGCGGTGAGCGGCGGCGTCAGGTAGAACAGGCTCACCAGCCGCGTCGCGGCCTGCCGCCGGATCAGGAAATACAGAAGCCAGATCGCGCCGAACGACAGCACGAACACCAGCCAGATCAGCGCGAACAGGAACTCGCCGGTCCACTGCACGCGCAGACTCTCCCCGAACGCCAGCGCCGCGATCCCGAACAGGACGCAGGACGCGGCGTATTGCACGAAGAACCCGGTGCGCCATTCGATGCCGCCGCCGAAGCGTTTCTGATAGAGCGTGCCGGCGGTGATGCCGACGAGCGCAACCGTCGCCGCGGCCCAGGCGCCGAGCGATGCCTCGCCTTCGGTGCGGCCGTGCACCACGAGATAGACCCCGACGACGCCGAGCGCGAGGCCGGACCATTGCCGTGGCGCGACGCGCTCGCCGAGCAGCCGGTTGGCAATCGTCGAGGTCAGCACCGGCTGCAGGCTGACCACCAGCGCGACAAGGCCCGCCGGCAGCCGCCGGTCGATTGCGACGAACACGCCGCCGAGATAGCAGCCGTGGACCAGGAGCCCGGCCACCGCGCTGTGCCAGACGCCGGCCCGCGACGGCCAGACCGGGCGAGTGATCAGCGCGATCAGCCCGAGCAGCGCGACCACCGCCGCCATGCGCACGGTCAGGAACGTCATCGGCTCGGCGTACGGCATGCCGAATTTGGCGCCGATGAAACCCGAGGCCCACAGCACCACGAACACCGCCGGCGCTGCGAACACGGCGGCTTCCACAAGGCTGTCGCGCGGTTCCTTCATGGCGGGGCTGTGTAACCGAAATTGTTCCCGCCGTCCGGTTCCGGATGCAACCCTCCCCTGCGTCCCGCATGGGCGCAAGAATTCCGGAACCGCGCGCGCCATCCGGCGGTTGTCATGGCCAAGGCATTCGAAAGGAGAGCGCCATGTCCGACCCGCGCTATCGCGACCCGATCAACAATCCGCCGCGGCCCGGCCACGAACCCGCGCCGCGCGCTATCGTGGAACTGGAAAAGTCCAACAACGCCATGTGGGGCTGGATCGCCGGCGCGGTCGCGGTCCTGCTGGTGCTGGTCTTCGTCTTCGCAGGCGGCA
>VGEP01000062.1 GCA_016869215.1 Alphaproteobacteria bacterium
GCGTCCGCGTCCGCGCCGCCGCCGCCGCCGCCGCCTGCGTCCGGCCTCGCGACCGGTCTCGCCCTCGGCTTGGACCGCGTCGGCCTCGGCGCTTTCCGTCTCCGGCGCTTCCGCGCCTTCGGAACCGTCCGCTTCGGTCTCCTCACCGATTTCCTCGGCGACCTCGGGCTCTTCTTCCTCGACGATCGCCGGCGCGGTCTCGGACTGCGCCAGCAGCGCGCGCGCCTGCTCAGGGGTGTGGACCTGTTCGCCGCGTTCGATGGCGAAGCCGGTCTGGCCGCCGACCTCGGCGTCGGCATCGATCGTGATGGCGATCTTGAAGCGATCTTCCAGGGCGCGCAGATGCGCGCGCTTGTGATTGAGCGCGTAGAGCGCGATCTCGGGCCGGGTGCGGACGACGAGATTGTGGGTCGCTCCCTTGAGCAGCGTCTCTTCGATCGAGCGCAGCAATTGCAGCGCCACCGACGACACCGAGCGCATGTGGCCCGAGCCGCCGCAGTGCGGGCACTTCTCGGTCGAGCTTTCCAGCACGGAAGTGCGGATGCGCTGGCGCGACATTTCCAGCAGGCCGAAGTGCGAGATGCGGCCGACCTGGATGCGCGCGCGGTCGTTGCGCAACGCGTCCTTCAGCCGGCGCTCGACCGTGCGGTTGTTGCGCTTCTCGTCCATGTCGATGAAGTCGATGACGATCAGGCCCGCAAGGTCGCGCAGGCGAAGCTGGCGCGCGACCTCTTCGGCCGCCTCGCAGTTGGTCTTGAGCGCGGTGTCCTCGATGTGGTGCTCGCGCGTGGAGCGGCCGGAGTTGACGTCGATGGAAACCAGCGCCTCGGTCTGGTTGAGAACGATGTATCCGCCGGACTTGAGCTGCACCGTCGGCGAGAACATGGCGTCGAGCTGGCTCTCGATGCCGTAGCGCGTGAAGATCGGCTGCGCGTCGCGGTATTGCTTCACGTTCTTCGCATGGCTCGGCATGAGCATGCGCATGAATTCCTTGGCGTCCTTGTAGCCCTGCTCGCCGGCGACGACGATCTCGTCGATGTCCTTGGCGTAGAGGTCGCGGATCGAGCGCTTGGCGAGCGAGCCTTCCTCGTAGACCAGCGTGGGCGCGGTGGACTTCAGCGTCAGGTCGCGCACCTGTTCCCACAGCCGCAGCAGGTATTCGAAGTCGCGCTTGACCTCGGCCTTGGTGCGGGCCGCGCCTGCGGTGCGCAGGATCACGCCCATTCCCTCGGGAACCTCGAGCTCCTCGGCGATTTCGCGCAGCTTCTTGCGGTCCTCGGAGCTGGTGATCTTGCGGCTGATGCCGCCGCCGCGGGCGGTGTTGGGCATCAGCACGCAATAGCGTCCGGCGAGCGAGAGATAAGTCGTCAGCGCCGCGCCCTTGGTGCCGCGCTCCTCCTTGACCACCTGCACCAGCATGACCTGCCGGCGCTTGATGACCTCTTGAATCTTGTACTGGCGGCGGTAGCGCGGCGCGCGCTCCATCACCTCTTCCATGGCGTCGGCGCCCCCGACCGTGTCGACGATTTCTTCTTCCTCGTCGCCGTGGCCGTTGCCGTCCGGCTCGGCGGCGGCGACCGGCTGGCCGTCCTCGGCCGGCGCACCCGGCTCGGAAACCGCGGATGCGTCTTGCGGCTCGGAAGCGGCGGCCTCCTGGGATGCGCCGGCGGTGCCGTTCGTTTCCGCATACGGCGGCGCGTAGGCCTGTTCGTACGTCGGTTGGGCCGGTTCGTAGGTCGACGCCACTTCGCCCGCGACGGGCGGGTTCGCGGATTCGCCGATCGGGGCGGGGGCCGCCTCGAAGGGGACGTCGGCAGTCGGAGCGTCGCCGCCCGGTGCGGCGGACTCCGGCGCGGCCTCGAACGGCGCATCGCCTGCGGCGTCTTGTGCATTCTCTTGCGCGTTTTCCGCAGCGGCTTCGTCGTGCGCGGGCGCGTCGCCCTGTACCGACTCGCCGCGGTTCCGCGCCCGCATCGGGCGGGGCCGGCGGTCGCGGCCGGACCCGCGGCGGCCCCGTGCTTCGGCCTCGTCGTCCTCGTCGCGCGCTGCGCGCGCATCGGCGTCGATCAGCGCCTGCCGGTCGGCGACCGGAATCTGGTAGTAGTCCGGGTGGATTTCGCTGAACGCCAGGAAGCCGTGGCGGTTGCCGCCATAATCGACGAACGCCGCCTGCAGCGACGGCTCGACGCGCGTGACTTTCGCTAGATAGATATTGCCGCGGAGCTGTTTGCGCTGCGCCGTCTCGAAATCGAATTCCTCAACCCGATTTCCGCGCAGCACAACCACCCGGGTCTCCTCCGGGTGCGTCGCATCGATAAGCATCTTGTTTGGCATTGAACTGTCTCTTTACGGCGCGACGTGCGGCTGCCGCCCGCGCAGGGCGGCGCAGGCAGGTGCGCGCTCAAATGATGGTGGGAGAAGCGGGTCGTGGTGCCACGCCAGGATTCGGGGTGGGCCGGCAGCGTTTCGCGCACGCCATCCTCAGGGCTGCGCTCCGGCCGGACCTGGACAATCGATTCGGGCATGACCTCGACCCGTGTGGGCCCGGCGGCGTTTGGCACCGCCGGTCGAATGCGCTCGCAGTTAGCGGCGAATTGCGCCACGGGCGCGCGCCGCTTCATCCGGACGTCCTGAACAAGGGCATCGGCTCCGACCGGCCGCCGTCAACAGCGCCGAAGCGCGGGGCAAATGGCGGTCGCTGGGCGTTCCCCGAGCAAGGCCCCGTGAGGCGGAGCTTCGGAAAACGTGCCGGAGGCCCGAACGCGGCACAACCGGATGCTCAAACCGTGAGCGTCACTTACTTACGGCTGGACGAGGGGGTTGGCAAGCCGGTCGCTGAAAAGCCAATCAAATTGGCTGCGATCGGGGCTATTCAGCACGGAAAGTTCGATCTTAAGGCGCGGCTGCCGCGGACGGGCGGGCGGCGCGGAATGGTAAACGCGAAGTTCCGGAGCGTTCGCGGCCGAATCGGCGAGGCCGAAGCCGTTGGCGTTGCAATCCCTGCCGGGCTATCGGAATAAGTCGCTTCGGCTCCGGCGGCAGCAGGTCGCCGCGCCCGAAGGCGCCGGTCCGCCTGCGGGCGGCGAATTCCCGGGTTCTGGTGGGGCATGCGATTTCTCTGCGTCGTCGGGACCAGGCCGGAAGCGATCAAGCTCGCGCCCGTCATTCTCGAACTCTCGCGCCATGCGCAGGTGGTGACGCTCTGTTCCGGGCAGCACACCGATCTGGCGCGCGAACCGCTGACGGAATTCGGAATCGAGCCCGACGACGAGATCGTCATTCCGAATGAGTGCCGGACGCTTGCCGCGCTGACCGGCGCGATGCTGGCTCCGCTGGAGTGCGCGATCGAGCGGCACAATCCGGACGTGGCGATCGCACAGGGCGACACCACCACCGTGCTGGTGACCGCGCTGGCCGCCTTCTATCTTCACAAACCGTTCGCGCATGTGGAGGCCGGGCTTCGCACCGGCAATCTGCGGGCGCCGTTTCCGGAGGAGTTCAACCGGATTGCGGCCGGACGCATCGCGGACTGGCACTTCTGCCCGACCGAACGTGCGATGGCCAATCTGCGCGCGGAGGGGGTCGATCCCGCGCATATGGTGCTGACCGGAAACACCGGGATCGACGCGCTGCGCCTGATTTTGGAGCGCAGAATCCTGGAGGGCAGGCCACCGGAGCCGGCGCGCGGCGGGGGTTTGCGCCAAATCCTTTTGACCGCCCACCGGCGGGAAAATCAGGGCCCGCCGCTCGTGTCGATCTGCGAGGCGGTGCTGCGTTTGATCGACGCGTACGGCGACATCGAGTTCCGGATTCCAGTGCACCCGAGCCCGGCGGTTCGCGAGACCGTCGAACGGCTGCTCGGCGGGCGCGACCGGATCGTGCTTCTGCCGCCGCTGGGATACAGCCGGCTGGTATCGGAAATGGCGCGGGCGGCGCTCATCGTCACCGACTCGGGCGGCATCCAGGAGGAGGCGCCGTTCCTGAAGAAGCCCGTGCTCGTCATGCGCGACGTGACGGAGCGCCCCGAAGTGGTGGAATTGGGCGTGGCGAAACTCGTCGGCACCGATGCGGACAAGCTGGTCGGTGCGGTCGGCGAACTGCTCGACGATCCGGCGGTCTATGCCAGGATGGCGACCGGCGGCTCGCCCTATGGCGACGGCTATGCGGCGCAGCGCATCGCGGCTGCGTTCGGCCTGGGTCGCGGCGGATCGTCATGAGCCGTGGGCCGGCCTCGGTGGACACTGCGATGCCGTCACGGCAAATCCTCGTCGGACTTCCCGCCTACAACGAAGAGATCGCTTTGCCGCGGCTGCTCGCGCGCGTCGAAAAGCTGCGAGCGTCGCTGCCGTCCCTGTCGGTCGTCGTCTACAACGACGGCAGCACCGACTCGACGGCATCCGTTGCCCGGCAGTGGCAAGGGCGGCTGCCGCTCGAATTGCTCGATTGTCCGCAAAACAAGGGTCTCGGCGCCGGTCTCGGTGCGCTCGCTGCGCATGCGGCCGCCAGGGCCGCCGGGCACGACGTGCTGGTGGTGATGGACTGCGACGACACGCATGACCCGGCGCAGATCGCGGACATGCTCGCGCGCCTCGACGCCGGCGCGGATATCGTCATCGCGTCGCGCTACCGCGCCGGCGCAACGTCGTCCGGCGTGCCGGCGTTCCGGCGCCTGACGGCGCTCGGCGCCCTGGTGCTGTTCAAGGCCGTGCATCCGGTGCGCGGCGTCCGGGACTACACCTGCGGCTATCGCGCGTATCGCGTCGCGGCCCTCAAGCGGGCCGAAGCGCGGTTCGGAGCGCAACTGGTCGCGGAGCGCGGTTTCGCCTGCACGGTGGAACTGCTGCTGAAGCTGCATTCGCTCGGATGCCGCTTTGCGGAAATCCCGCTGCGGCTTCGCTACGACCTGAAGCCGACGGCCAGCAAGATGGGAGTCGGCAGCAACATTGCGCGGCTGTTGTCGCGCCTCGTTCGATGGCGGTTGCGCGGGTTCGGCTGAAGCGGGTGGTGCCGCAATCAGCGGCCGGGCTTGACGTAAAGCAGACGCCACTCGCCGTTCTGGCCGAAGGCGAGCTTCGCTTCGACGGCGTCCCCGCGCCGGCCGATCAGCGCGTCGGCCACGTCCGCGGGGACCGCGAGCCAGGCCGCACCGGCGAGATTGTCCAGCGCGGCGGAACGGACGGCCGATATCGGTCCAGGCAGGTATGCAAGAACGTTGATCCCGACGGCGCCGACAAAATGGATCGGCGCGGGCTCCGTGCGCACCAGCGCTGCGATCCGATCGGCGTCCAACTTGGCTCCGCGGAACTGTCGCGGCATGAACGGCGAGGCGGCGGAATAGCCTGCGGCGTAAGTGAGCAGCGCCAGCACGACGGTCAGGACCGGCGCGACCGCCTGCGGCCGGTTCGCCTTCAGCCGGTCGTATGCGAGGCCGCCCAGAATGCAAAGCGGCGCGACCATCGGGAAATAGTAGCGCGCGGTCGAGCCGCCGGGCCAGAACAGGACCACGATCGCCGCCGTGAATGCAAAGCAGACGGTCGCGCGCACGAACCGCAGGTCCGGTCCCGCGCGCCCACGGAGGCCACCGCCGACCAGGAACGCGCCTGCCGCCAGCGCCGCCGGCAGCATTTCGAAAAATTGCTCGGCCGCGGCCCGCAGCGGGGCCGCCAGCGCCTGCTCGGGGCTTATCCGCATGAACGTGGCCCAGATCGTTTCGTCGCCGGGCCGATAGTTCGCCCAGTACCAGGCCGCGATCGGCGCAACACAAACGGCGCCGGCGAGGATGAGGCCCGGGATTTGCCGCCAGGAGCGCGAACCCACCAGATAAAGGCCGATGCCGAGCGCAAAGAATGCGATCGGTTGCGGGCCTTTCATCAGAGCCGCCACGGCCAAAGCGGCTCCGATGGCGATCCAGCGGCCGAAACCGACCGATCCGCCTTGGTGGCCGCGCCACCACAGCCAGAACGCCAGCAACTGCAGGACCGACAGCGGAAGATCAGCGGTAATCAAGACATAGGCGCGCAACACCATCGGGCACGCCAGAAACAGCGCCACGCCGAAGACGGCGGCCGGGATGCTGGCCGCGACCGAGCGCAGCAGCGAATAGATCAGAACGCACCCGGCCAGCAGGAACAGCGCGACGGTCAGCCGCGCGCCGGCCTGTCCGACCTCGCCGAACGGCAGGCTCAACGCGCCGACGATCCACGACAGCATCGTCGGGCGCTCGATCAGCCGGACGCCGAACATATGCGGTGCCAGCCATTGGCCGTTCTCGACCGCGCTGCGCGCAATCGAAATCGCCAGCCCTTCGTCGGAGTGGTAGCCGCGAAAAAAGATCAGCGGGACGACGGCGACCGCAAAGTACGCGGTCAGCAGGATGGCCGCGTGGCGGCGCGTGGTGATGGCATCCCACCAGGCGATGACCGCGACCGGGATATTCGACATCGTCGTTCGGCGGGCTGCAGTCCGCGTCCGCAATAAAGGACAGCGCCGATGGGGCGGCGCTGGGAGGGATTGGCTGCGCTATCCTGCAGGCGTTTGCACCGGCGCGCAAACGCCCCGTTCAGGCGCCGTTTTCGCGCCGGTGCGGCGCGGGCGTTAAGTTCCGATTAACCAGGCGGTTCTTATGGAGTAATGAGAGGCTCGGAGGCTCAGGATTCGTGGCAAATCGGGCGACGGACCTCGTTGGACTGACGCTGTCTGTGCTGCTGGCCGGGGCGGGACTGGCGATCCCGGCCGAGCGGGCGGCCGCGCGCACGCCCACGATCCAGCATCCGGTTGCCAGCGAGGCGCGCGTCGGCGGCGACGACCGCCACACCCGCTTCGTTCTGGACCTGACGCAAAAGATCGAACTGCGGGCTTTCACGCTGGCCGATCCCTATCGGGTGGTGATCGATCTGCCGCAGGTGACGTTCAATCTGGCGCCGCGCACCGGCGAAGCGGGCCGCGGGCTGATCAAGGCGTTCCGCTACGGTCTCGTGATGCAGGGCGGTTCGCGGATCGTGTTCGATCTCGCAAAGCCGGTGCGGATCGAGAAGGCCTTTGTGCTCGACCCGGTCAACGGCCAGCCCGCGCGGCTCGTACTCGACCTCGCGGCGACCGACCGCGAAAGCTTCCTGCGGGCCATTGCCCAGGAAAACCGGCCGATCCGCACCACCAGCACGGGCGCGCTGGACCGCGACCCGCCCAAGGCCGGCGACCAGAGGCCGCTGATCGTGATCGATCCGGGACACGGCGGCGTCGATTTCGGCGCGGTCGCATCCTCCGGCGTGACCGAGAAGACGATCGTGCTCGAGTTCGCGAACGTGCTGCGCGACAGGATCGAGGGCACAGGCAAGTTTCGCGTCGCCATGACGCGAACCGACGATTCGTTCGTGCCGCTGTCCGACCGGATCAGGATGGCCCGTATCCGGCAGGCGGCGCTGTTCATTTCCATCCACGCCGACGCATTGCGCCGCGGCGAGGGGGCCGCACAGGGCGCGACCGTCTATACGCTGTCGGAAACCGCGTCGGACGCGGAAGCGGCGCGGCTTGCCGAAAACGAGAACCGCGCCGACGTGATCGCAGGCATCGACCTGTCGCGCGAGCCCGACGACGTCGCCGACATCCTGATCGACCTTGCGCAGCGCGAAACCAAGGGATTCTCGATCCACTTTGCCAAGTTTCTGGTCGGAGAATTGCGGAAGGTGGCGCGGCTGCACAAGCAACCGTTGAAGTCCGCCGGGTTCAAGGTGTTGAAGGCGCCCGATGTGCCCTCGGTGCTGATCGAACTCGGCTATGTGTCCAGCAAGGACGACCTGAAGCTGCTGACGTCGGACGCCTGGCGGGCCAAGACCGCCGGATCGATGGCGCAGGCGATTGACGCCTTCTTCAGCACCCGCGTGGCGGGCGCCCCGGGAGCGCGGCGGTGACCGCCCTGATGCGCGAGCCTCAGTTTGACCATAAAATGCAGCGATTCCTTCGCGATAGGGCCGGGCGAACGGCTTATCGGCGTGCGGCTTTTCGCTCCGGCGCCGGAAACTGTGGACACCGGAGCGCGTCGTTCATAGCTGTGGCGGACGGGTCTGCGTCGTGTTCAACTTTGCAATGATCGCGCGGCCGGACGGCGGCGTTGCAGCGTCCGGCGGCGCGGGACGGATGGGACTTCGGCAGTGAGATTTGGGCAATGAGACTTCTGCTGCGCTTCTGCGGCTTTGTCTTTGCGGCGGGCACGATCGTGTTCCTGGTGGGCGTCGGCGCCGCAGCCGGCCTGCTTTGGCATTTCTCCAAGGACCTGCCGGACTATTCGCAGCTTCAGAATTACGAGCCTCCGGTGATGACCCGGGTGCACGCCACCGACGGCTCGCTGGTCGCCGAATACGCCACCCAGCGCCGGCTCTATCTGCCGATCCAGGCCGTGCCGAGGATGGTGAAGAACGCCTTCCTCGCCGCCGAAGACAAGAACTTCTACGAGCACAACGGCCTCGACTTCGCTGGCATCCTGCGCGCCGCGATCCTGTACGCGCAGAGCTACGGGTCCGGACGCCGGCCGCAGGGCGCCTCGACCATCACGCAGCAGGTGGCCAAGAACTTCCTGCTGACCAACGAGGTCTCGCTCCAGCGCAAGATCAAGGAGGCGCTGCTCGCGCTGAAGATGGAGCGCACCTATTCGAAGGAGAAGATCCTCGAACTCTATCTCAACGAAATCTATCTCGGGCTCGGCGCCTACGGCGTGGCTGCGGCGTCGCTGCTCTATTTCGACAAGTCGGTTCACGAACTGACCGTCGCCGAGGCCGCCTATCTCGCCGCGCTGCCGAAGGCCCCCAACAACTACCATCCGTTCCGCCAGCGCGACCGCGCCGTCGAGCGCCGCAACTACGTCATCGATCAGATGGTCCAGATCGGCGCGATCAAGAACGCCGACGGCGAGGCCGCCAAGAAGCAGGCGCTTGCCGTCGTCAGCCGCCCGACCACCGCGCATATGTTCGCGGCCGAATATTTCGCCGAAGAGGTGCGCCGCTGGGTGCATGAGAAGTACGGCGAAAAGACCCTCTACGAGGGCGGGCTGTCGGTCCGCACCACGCTCGATCCGAAGCTTCAGGTGGCGGCGCGCAAGGCGCTGGTCGACGGCTTCGTGAAGTTCGACGAGACGCAAGGCTGGCGCGGACCGGTCGCCAAGATCGACATATCCGGCGACTGGGGTCCCAAGCTCGCCGAAATCAAGCAATTGTCCGACATCGCGCCGTGGCGGCTCGCCGTGGTGCTGGAGACCAGCGACCAGTCCGCGCGCATCGGTCTCTATCCGTCGCGCGAGCCCGGCGGCGCGCTGACCAAGGAACGGCAGGTCGGGATCGTCGCGCTCGAAGGATTGCGCTGGGCGAAGGCCGCCGAAGGACCGACCCGCGGCCGCGTGCCGACGCGCGTCGGCCAGGTGATCGAGGCGGGCGACGTGATCTATGTCGAGCCGCTCAACCGCGAGACCAACACCTGGCGGTTGCGGCAGGTGCCGGAAATCTCCGGCGCCATCGTCGCCATGGACCCGAACACCGGCCGCGTGCTGGCGATGGTCGGCGGCTTCTCCTACGACCAGAGCCAGTTCAACCGCGCGACGCAGGCGATGCGCCAGCCCGGCTCCTCGTTCAAGCCGCTGGTCTATGCCGCGGCGCTGGACAACGGCTACACGCCCTCGACCGTGGTGATCGACGGCCCGGTGGAGATCGACCAGGGGCCGGGCCTGCCGCCGTGGCGGCCCGAGAATTACGCGGCCGGCAAGTATTACGGTCCGTCGACGCTGCGCACCGGCATCGAGCTGTCGCGCAACACCATGACGGTGCGGCTCGCGCAGGACGTCGGCATGCCGATGATCGCCGAATACGCGCGGCGCTTCGGCGTCTACGACAACCTGCCGTCCTATCTGTCATTCTCGCTTGGCGCCGGCGAAACCACCGTGCTGCGCATGGTCACCGCCTATTCGATGTTCGACAACGGCGGCAAGCGGATCATCCCGACCTTCATCGACCGCATCCAGGACCGTTATGGGCGCACCGTCTACAGGCACGATCAGCGCGAGTGCCGCGGCTGCGCCGCCGACAAGTGGGGCAACCAGTCCGAACCGAGCCTGATCGACCGCCGTGAGCAGGTGATCGATCCGATGACCGCCTACCAGATCACCTCGATGATGGAAGGCGTGGTCCAGCGCGGCACCGGCACGGTGGTCCGCAACGTCGGCAAGCCGATCGCCGGCAAGACCGGAACCACCAACGACGAAAAGGACGTCTGGTTCATCGGCTTCTCGCCGGAGCTCGCCGTCGGCGTTTACCTCGGCTACGACAAGCCGCGGCACATCGGGCGCGGCGCGTCGGGCGGCCAGCTCGCGGCCCCGATCGTCGCCGAATTCCTGAAGGTCGCGCTCGCCGAAAAGCCGGCGGTGCCGTTCCGCGTCCCGGCCGGCATCAAGCTCATTCGCGTCGACGCCCGCAGCGGCATGCGCGCCGGCCCCGGCGAGGGCCGCGTGATCCTCGAAGCGTTCAAGCCGGGCACTGCGCCGCCCGACAGCTATTCGGTGGTCGGATTCGGCGACCAGCAGCAGGGACCGGGCGGGTTGTTCGGTGCGTCGCCCGACGCCGACCGCGCCGTGCGCCGCGGCACGGGCCTCTACTGATCGACCGAACGCGGCGGCTCAGCCGAGCTTTTCCCGGGTCAACTTCTCCCAAGTCATCGTGCGCACGCTCATCCGGCCACTTGCGAGGTCGGGCGTCGGCCGCGTCGACAGATGCACGCGGTTGCCGTCGAGCGTTGCGATGCGCTCCTGATGTGTGCCGGTCCAGGCCTCGTTCCATGAAATCTCGATGCGGTGGGTGATGACGTTGCCCTCGACGGTGTAGGTGCCGGCATAGGCCAGCATGCTCTTGAACAGGTCGGCGGCCTCCTGCGGGGTCGGCACAGCGCCTGCGGGCTTGGCGCGGTCGCTGCGGATGTTGATCACCATCATCCGGCCGTCGGGTGCGTAGTTGATGAAGCCTTCGGGGTCCGGGCCCCAGGCCGAGGTCTTCTCGCCGGTCGCGGCGTCTTCGGTGACGACGTCGATCAGTCGCCAGGTTCCGATCAGCTTGTCTTTCATGGCCGTTCCTGTTCGTGAGCGCGGCATTGTCGAGCGCGGGCCGGGAACGGTCAACGCCGCGCGCGCCGCCATTGCGCCGGACGCCAGGAACGGTTAGATCGCAACCGCAATCGCGGTTCGCCGCCCACGGGAACGATTCATGCGCGCGGAAACGGAAAACGTCGTCGAAGACATCAAGCGGTCGCTCGGACTGCTGAGGAGGCATCTTTGACGTCGACCGGGCAACGCTCAGGCTGGCCGAGCTGAACCGGCAGGCCGAGGACCCGGCCTTCTGGAACGATAGTGCGCGCGCCCAGCGCGCGATGCAGGAGCGCAACGCGCTCGACGAGCAGCTCGGCGCCATCGCTCGCATCGAGCGCGAGCTTGAAGACCAGACCGGCATGATCGAACTCGGCGAGGCCGAGAAGGATGCCGCCGTCGTCGCCGAGGCCGAGGAGGCGCTCAAGCGCCTGAAGGCGGAGATTGCGCGCCGCGAGCTCGAGGCGCTGCTGTCCGGTGAGGCCGACAGCAACGACTGCTATCTCGAAGTGCATTCCGGCGCAGGCGGTACCGAGAGCCAGGACTGGGCCGGCATGCTGCTGCGCATGTACACGCGCTGGGCCGAGCAGCACGGCTACAAGGTCGAGTATCTCGAAGAGACGCCGGGCGAGGGCGCCGGCATCAAGTCCGCAACGGTTACGATCAAGGGCCGCAACGCCTACGGCTGGCTCAAGACCGAGAGCGGCGTGCACCGGCTGGTGCGGATTTCGCCGTTCGATTCCAACGCCCGCCGGCACACGTCGTTTGCCAGCGTCGTCGTCGACCCGGTGGTGGATGACCGCATCAAGATCGACATCAACGAGAGCGACGTTCGCACCGACACGATGCGGTCCGGCGGCGCGGGCGGCCAGCACGTCAACAAGACCGAATCCGCGGTGCGCCTGACGCACATTCCGACCGGGATCGCGGTGGTTTGCCAGCAGGAGCGCTCGCAGCACAAGAACCGAGCCCAGGCCTGGGAGATGCTGCGCGCCAAGCTCTACGCCATCGAATTGAAGCGCCGCGAAGAGGCCGCGGCCGCCGAGAACGCGGCCAAGACCGACATCGGTTGGGGCCACCAGATCCGCTCCTACGTCCTGCAGCCCTATCAGATGGTCAAGGACCTTCGCACCGGCGTGACCTCGCCGACGCCGTCCGACGTGCTCGACGGCGATCTCGATCAGTTCATGGCCGCCGCGCTCGCGCAGCGGGCCTTCGGCGGCGGCCCCGAAGAGGTCGCCGCCGTCGACTGACGCGCATCGCGGCGAATTTGATTCAATCGCGCGCGCATTCCCGGATGGCATTTGATTCAGTTGCGCCCGCGCGCGGATACGCGCCGTTCATACGCCGTATTCGATCCTGACGCCGCCTGGAAATGCCCCAATTGTGGCTGGGAACCGCGCCCCCGAACGTGCGTTGTTCAGCACCTTCGGGAAGCGAAGTGGAACCCGACGGAACTCGCGATGGAGGTCCATCATGTGGATCGCGCTGTTCTCGATCGTCGCTGCCGCCGCAATCTGTCTCAGCGTCGCGGCGGTGCTGGTTCAGTCCGACCGGCAGGATGTCGCGCATGCCGACGCGCTCGGCCTCGAGCGTCCGACGCCCACGCATTTCGGATGAGGCGCCGCGTACGCGCGCCTTCTAAAGCTTAGAGGCCGTTGACGGCGTTGCCGAGGCGCAGGCCCGCGCGAAGGAACTTCTGCGGGTCGATCGCCTCGCCGTCGATGCGCGTCTCATAGTGCAGATGCGGCCCGGTGGAGCGGCCGGTCGATCCGACGCGCCCGACAATCTGGCCGATGCGCACCGTCTGGCCGACTCTGACCTCGATCTCGGAGAGATGTGCGTAGCGGGTGGTGAAGCCGTTGCCGTGGTCGAGTTCGACCATCTTGCCGTAGCCGCCGTTGGCACCCGCGCTTTCGACCCGGCCGTTTGCGGTGGCGCGCACCGGATCGCCGGTGCTGCCGCGGAAGTCGAGTCCGGTGTGCATGGCGGGCGTGCGCAGGAACGGGTCCGTGCGCACGCCGAAGCCGGACGAAAGCTCGACGTCGCTCGCCACCGGCTTGCGGACCGGCACCGCGCCGATGGTTCGCGCCAGCCGCTCGTAGTTCGAGCGTGCGGTGTTGACGCGGTAGAGATGCCGTTCGAACGAGCCCGTGTCGTTGCGCAGTTTCAGCGGCACGAACGGGCCGCCGACCGCGGCCTGCGCTGCAATGCCCTTGCGGTTTTCCAGCCCCAGGTCGGCGAGCACGCTGCGGATGCGCCGCGCCCGGACCTCGTAGCTTTCTTCGAGCGCGTTCAGCGTTGCGGTCTGGCGCGTCTCAACGCGGTCGAGCGACGACTGCAGGCGCGCGATCGTGCCTTCGAGTCCTGCGGCCGCGGCGCGTTCGACCGGCGATTCGACGGCCGCGAGGCGGAACGCCGGGGCCTGCCGAGACTCCAGCCGCGCTTCGCGGTCGGGCGGCGCGGTGAAGATCACCGTGTCGCTGATCGGCGAGGCCTTGGGCTGGGCGCCCGATTGCGTGTCGGATAGCGGCGCCGGGCGGCTTCTGATCGAGCCGGTCGGCGTCGGATCGGGCACGCCGTTGAGCGTGGCCGCCCGCGATTCCAGCACCGCCTGCCGCCGCGTGATCTGTTCGAGCTTTTGTTCGAAGCGTTCCTGGTCGAGCAATTGGCGGCTGGTGATGCGGTCGACCTGGGAGCGCAGTTCGGCGATGCGATCTTCGTAGGCGTATTGCTGGTCCTTCTGCCGGGCGAGAAGCCGGGTGAGGACGTCGTCCTTGAATGCGAAGTAGGTTCCGGTGGCGAGCGACCAGCCGGCCATCACGACGAGGCTTCCGACCGTGATCCAGAACGTCACCGGTCCGACGCGGACCTGACGGCTGCCGTGGCCGAGCGTGAAGCCGCCGCGCGCCTGGGCGCGAGGCGCCGGATGCGCACGCATGACGCGACCGGAATCGGCGCGATAGTCGTGTCCTCTCGACCGGTGGCTCATCGACGCTCCGCAGCCGGTCCGAATGCGCGCGGCAAACACGCGCAGGACCTGCCTTTAGGGGCCTCGATTTGAGAGGGGCATGGTTAATATTTCCCGAATGGAATCGTTCAATTGCTGCGGGTCGGTAAATCAATCGTGCATGCCGGCGGCGGCCGTTCCGCGGCGTCAGAGCGCCTTGACCGCGGCCAGCACCTCGGCCGCGTGGCCGTCGACCTTGACCTTGTCCCAGACGCGGGCGATTCGCCCGTCCGGGCCGATCAGGACGGTCGTGCGGACGGTCCCCATGAAACTCAGGCCGTACATCGACTTCTTGGCCCAGACTCCATAGGCCTTCAGCATCGCATGCGTCTCGTCGGAGGCAAGCGTGACCTTGAGGCCATGCTTGGTCTTGAACCGGTCGAGCTTCTTCACCGGATCGGCGGAAACCCCGAGAATTGCGGCTCCGGCCTTGGAAAACGCGGCGGAGAGCTTTGTAAAGTCTTGCGCCTCCCGGGTGCATCCGGCTGTATCGGCCTTGGGATAGAAAAACAGAACCAGCGTCCGGCCTTGGAAGTCGTCCAGCGTCACGGTCCCACCACCATCTCGCGGGAGCGAGAAGCCGGGGGCCTTCGCGCCGGCGTTGAGGGCGGCGGCCATGTGCCTTCCTTTCGTCGCTTTCACGGGGTCAATCTGCTCAAATCATATCAGGCGGGTGGGGCAGTGGCGGTCCATCGGGTTTTCATGCGAAATCCCTGTGCGGCCAAGCGAATCGGGATGCCGGCTCAAGCCGGCGCCGAACCGGCGGAATAGGGGACGGCCGAGCGGGCATGACGGACCAAGGTAGCAGTCCGCGTCTTGCGGCGCTTGAGGAATTGCAAGCCGCCCTCGACGAGCACCGGCGCGCCCAAATGGAGGCGGCGCCGCCGCCCGCCATGGAGCCTCCCAAAGCGCCGCGCCGCCGCTGGCGTCTGCGCGTGCCGGCGTGGCGGCTTCCTGCGCTGCGGCTGCCGTTCGATCCGGGCCTCCTGATCGGCCGGGGCCACCCGGTGATCCGCCGCATCCTGATCGGCGCGGGCGCCGCCATGGTCGCGGTCTTGCTGGCGGGCGGCGCGCTGGTGTGGCGGCTGTCGAGCGGGCCGATCATGCTGGACCTCGCGACGCCGTGGCTCACGTCCGCCATCGAGCAGAACTTCGGCAGCCAGTATCGGGTGCAGGTCGGCGGCACCCAGCTCGAACGCGACGCGCAGGGTCGCACGGCGCTGCGGCTGCGCGACATCGTCGTGCGCGACGCGACCGGAGCCTCGGTCGCGGTCGCGCCCAAGGCGGAAGTGGGAATTTCGGGCACAAGTCTTTTGATCGCGAGCCCGCGCGCCGAAAGTTTCCGGCTGGTCGATGCCCAGATGTCCATTCGCATCGATGCCGACGGCCGCGTCAACGTCATGATCGGCGGCGAGAAGCCGATCGCCGTGATCGCGCCGGATGCGCCGGCCCAAACGGCATCCGCACCGCAGTCGCAGCCGCCGCTGCAGACGGCGGCCGTGCCGCGCGCCGCCACGCCTGGCCGTGCGCGCCTGCAGTCGGCGCCGGACCCGTTGCGCGGGCTATCGCTCCAGAACCTCGCCGACCGCAGTCTCGTGGATAATCTCGCCGCGCTGATGGCCTGGATCGACGGCCTCGGCAGCCTGAGCGGCGAGGGCAGCGGAGGCTTCGACGGCCGCGCCTTGACGGAAATCGGCGTGACCAACGCCAGTCTCGACATCGACGACCGCCGCAGCGACCACCGCTGGCAGTTGAAGCAGATCAGTCTCCGCCTCAGCCGCCCCGCGGAGGGCGGCGCGGCCCTCGGAATCCTGTCGGACAATCCGGAACGGCCGTGGGTCGCGAGCGCTGCGCTGCTTCCCGGCCGTCAGGGCCATCGCAGGCTTCAGCTCGAGGCGCGCCGCGTGGTGCTCGAAGACCTGCTGGCGTTGCGCATGTCGGAATTCCGGCTGCGTTCCGACACGTTGGTGTCGGCCTCCATCGATTCAGAAATCGCGGTCGACGGCACGCCGCAGACGCTGGTCGGCACCATCGTTGCGCAAGGCGGGTCGATCGGCGATCCCGCCGACCCGGTGCACCGGATCCCGATCGGCAGCATGGAGTTCGGGCTGGACTGGGATATCGCGCGAAGGACGCTGCGCGTGCCGTTCAAGGTCGCGGCGGGGTCCGCCCGCTATGCGCTGCGCTCGGAGTTTGCGGCGCCGGTGCAGCCGGGCGGCAATTGGATCTTCGCGCTCGGCGGCGGATGGATCGTGCTCGAGCCGCCGACGCCCAACGACGAAGGCCTCGTGCTCAAGCGCGTGGCGGTTCGCGGCAACATCGACCCCGCCAACCGGCAGGTCACGATCGAGCACGGCGACTTCGGCACCAAGGAACTCGGCAGCAAGGACGAACGGGACGTGACCATCGCCCTTTCGGGCAAGATGAACTACGGCAACGATCCGCGGCTCGCGGTCGGTCTTGCCGGCAACCAGATGTCGGCCGGTGCGCTGCAGCGGCTGTGGCCGACGTTCATCGCGCCCAAGGTCCGCGACTGGGTGGTGCAGCACATCGTTTCCGGCACCGTCGAACGGATCGACATCGCGACCAACACATCGCTGGCGTCGCTGCAGCCCGGCGGGCCGCCGATCTCCGACGAAGGGCTTGCGATCGAGATCGTGGGCAGGAACGCGGTGTTGAACCCGGTCGCTGGGTTGCCGCCGATCCGCGACGCCGACATGAGGGTGCGCGCCAACGGACGCTCCGCGACCGTCGCGATGAGCAAGGGGACCGTCGACGTGTCGCCGGGACGCCGGCTGACGATCTCCGACGGACTGTTCGAAGTGCCCGACACCCGCCCGACCGCGCCGCCGGCGCGGGTGCGGTTCCGGGTCGAAGGCCCGGTGCCCGCGGCCGCCGAGCTGCTCGCGCTGGAGCGGCTGCGCGAATTCTCCGGCGCGCCGTTCGATCCCGCGGCGACGCGCGGCAGCCTGAGCGCGCAGGTCAATCTCGCCATGCCGCTGCGGCCCGATCTGCCGAAGGGGTCGACCGAGTACAACATCGGCGTCGAGCTAGCGAACTTCTCGGTCGAGAAGATGCTGTTCGGCCACCGCGTCGAAGGGCAATTGCTGCGCGCAATCGCCACCAACCGGCAATACGAGATCAGGGGCGATATCCGGATCGGCGGTGCGCCGGCGCAGATCGAATACCGCAAGCTCAGCACCGAGCCCGACGCGGAATTCCGGCTGCAGGCCACGCTCGACGACGCCGCGCGCGTCCGTCTCGGGCTCGACGTCGGCAATACCATCGGCGGCAGCCTGCCGATGCGGCTCAGCGGCCGCGTCGGCGGCCCGGGCCGCGACAGCCGCTTCGCCGCCGAAGCCGACCTCACGGGCGTCCGCATCAACAACCTGCTGCCCGGCTGGGTGAAGCCCGCGGGCCGCCCGGCGCGGGTCGCCTTCAACGTCGTCAAGGAAAAGGCGGGCCTGCGCTTCGACGACCTGCTGATCGACGGGCCGGGTGTGCTCGCCAAGGGCACGGTCGAGTTCAGCGACAGCGGCGACGTGGAATCGGCGAACTTCCCGGTGTTCGCCACCTCCGACGGCGACAAGACCTCGATCAAGGTCGACCGCGGCGCCGACGGCGCGCTGCGCGTCGTGATGCGCGGCGACGTCTACGACGGCCGCAACTTCGTGAAGACCGCGATGTCCGGTCCGACCGATCCGAAACAGGCCAAGGCGCGCTATCCCGACCTCGATATCGACATCAAGCTCGGCGTGGTCGCGGGCCATCACGGCGAGGCGCTGCGCGGGCTCGATCTGCGGATGTCGCGCCGCGCGGGCCGCGTGCGCACCTTCACGCTCAACGCCAAGATCGGCCGCGACACGCCGCTGATCGGCGAGATGCGCACCCGCGTCGCCAACAACCGCCCGGTGCTGTACTTCGAGACCAACGACGCCGGCGCGCTGTTCCGCTTCACCGACGTCTATGCGCGCATGAACGGCGGCGCGATGTGGGTCGGCATGGACCCGCCGACGCAGGATGCCGCCCCGCAGGAAGGGCTGATCAACGTCCGCAACTTCTCGATCCGCGGCGAAGGCGCGCTCGACCGCGTCGTGACCGGGCAGGGCAACCAGCGCGCCTCGACCAGCTCCATCGACTTCACCCAGGCGCGCGCCGACTTCGTGCGCACGCCCGGCCGGATGGCGATCCGCGACGGCGTGGTGAAGGGGCCGACCATCGGCGCGACCATCGAGGGCAACATCGACTACGTGCGCGACGCGGTGAACGTGCGCGGCACGCTGGTGCCGCTCTACGGCCTCAACAACATGTTCGGGCAGATACCGATCGTCGGCCTGTTCCTCGGCGGCGGCTCGAACGAGGGCATCTTCGGCATCACCTACGAGGTGACCGGCCCGACTGCCAACCCGCGCCCGATCGTGAACCCGATCTCGGCGATCGCGCCGGGCATGCTTCGGAAGTTTTTCGAGTTCCGGGACACGCAGCAGACGGACCGGGCGTTCGCGTCGGAGCCGACGACGAGGTAGACGCCACCCTATTTATCACGTCTGATGTACAGGCTCCTTGCGTTCAAGTTGGAGTTTCAAATTGAACTGCTTGTTGAGAGCAACCTGCAATCTCGTCAATATCTGCCACGCTTCAGCGCTGTCCTTGGTCGTTCGTTCAATCATCCCAACAACCAGCGTGTCCAGTGCTGCCATTTTTGGCGCGAGACGTTTCATTTCTTCTGCGGTAAAGCTTGTCGTCCCAAGATTTCCTTTCATCTCGGCCGACATGTTTTCTGTAAGCGCATTGCGGTCTGTGCGATACATGGCGAATGTATCAAGCAAAACATTGTGCACATCATCGAATGGCCCAAGGTCATTAAAGAGTTGGAAGTCTAACCTCATCACTTCGGTTAGCTCATTGGGCTCGAAGTGAACTTTTCCGGGAAGGTTGGCTATTGGTATCACGAATGTCCAAGGTGGACCTTTGAGGCCGTCCCTCTCTGCGCGCCTGAATGCGCCCTCTATTGAGAGTTGGAGAATTTCAAGCGTTGACGCAATACGCATCATTTTGGTCAGCACGTTCAGCGCTACGGCCTTGCGCTCCTCAATCCTATCCGCGTCCCTTTGCCTTCGAACCTCCCGAAATTGATTTCGCTGAAGCAGATACGAGACCAAGGCACTGATAGAGGCGCCGAAAACAATGCCCGCAGTGGCGTTCCACGAAATTGAATTGTAAGCAGCGATAAGTATTTCCCACATGGGTCGTTCCCCTGGAGGGAGGCTATCACTCGCACGTGCCCTTGGCGTATCCCCACCCGCCAAAGCTCCATGGCTCGGCCAAATTGCAGCCTGCAACGGGTGGCTAAAAGGTGTAGCGTAAAGTGTGGTTTATTGTTTCTCAGATGGGGATAAGTCAATGAGCGAGGCAGAGAAAACAATTCGTTGGACGCAGCGGCATCATTTGGACACGCTCATCCATAGCCGGTTCAACTGGTTTGTATTGTCCCAATCTACATTTCTTGTGGCGTACGCGGCTGGTCGCAGTGCAATGATCAGCGATTACGCAATCGCAATTCCCACGCTTGGATTGGTTGTCACCGTAACGGTCTATATATCGTTCATCGGAGGCATCTGTAAGTTTCGAGAACTGCGAAGCTTGTTAAAAGATCCGCAAGACTCGCCGCGGCGTTGGCTATTAGCTGGCTTCTGCTCGGTGCTGTTTGTGCCACCAGCCATTTGTGCATTCTGGGGCCATTTGCTGCTGCGTCTTATCTACGGTTCTGGCTAAACGGGCCGAATTAGTACGTGTTTCTTCTTGCCGAACGATAACTTGATAACATCATCGGCGGTCAAGTCCTTATTACCGATCATGTATTTGTCGTCGGTGACGCGCGCGTCGTTGACCTGTATGGCGTTGTTGGCAATGGCTCGCCGAACCTCGCTCTTGGAATTGCAGAATCCGGCGAGAATTGACGCATCGGCAATGGAAATGCCTTCAGCGATCCGCTGACGCGGCACGCGTGCGGTCGGCAGGCTTTCCGCCAGCGCGCCTTCCTCGAATGTGCGGCGCGCGGTCTCCGCGGCCTCGTCCGCCGCCGCGCGTCCGTGGATGAGCGCCGTCGCTTCGGTCGCCAGCACCTTCTTCGCCTCGTTGACCTCAGCGCCCTTCAGCGCCGCGAGCCGGCCGATTTCGTCGAGCGGCAGCACGGTGAACAGCTTGAGGAAGCGCGCCACGTCGCCGTCCTCGGTGTTGCGCCAGTACTGCCAGTAGTCGTAGGGACTCATCAGGTCGGCGTTGAGCCACACCGCGCCCGCCGCGGTCTTGCCCATCTTGGTGCCCGAGGACGTCGTGATCAGCGGCGAGGTCAGCGCGAACAGTTGCGCGTTCAGCATCCGCCGGCCGAGATCGATGCCGTTGACGATGTTGCCCCACTGGTCGGAGCCGCCCATCTGCAGGACGCAGCCGGTGCGCTTGTAGAGCTCCACGAAATCGTAGGCCTGCAGGATCATGTAGTTGAATTCCAGGAACGATAGCTCCTGCTGGCGTTCGAGGCGCAGCTTCACCGAGTCGAAGCTCAGCATCCGGTTGACCGAGAAGTGCCGGCCGACGTCGCGCAGGAAGTCGATGTAGTTCAGCGTGTTCAGCCAGTCGGCGTTGTTCGCCATGATGGCGTCGCCGCCGGCACCCTCGAATTTCAGGAACTTCGAGAACACCGCGCGGATGCCCTTGAGGTTCTGCTCGATGTCGGCGTCGGTCAGGATTCTGCGGCTTTCGTCCTTGCCGGAGGGATCGCCGACGCGAGTCGTGCCGCCGCCCATCAGCGCGATCGGCCGATGACCGGTCTGCTGCATCCAGTGCAGCATCATGATCGGCAACAGCGAGCCGACGTGCAGCGAGGGCGCGGTGCAGTCGAAGCCGATATAGGCGGTGATCGTCTGCGACTTCGCCAATTGGTCGAGCGCGTCCGGCTCCGAAACCTGGTGGATGAAGCCCCGGCTCGCCAGAACGTTAAGAAAATCGGACTTATAAGCGCTCATCGGCCGGTCCCGGCTCACCGCTCTCGTGTCTCTCGCGCCGGTGGTGTAACAGGTCCGGCAGGGGATTCAACGCCGGGACTGTTGGGACGATTGGGGCGCATTCAGGGTGGCGGTGGTACGTGCAATCGGGCTGATGAGCGGCACCTCGTTCGACGGGGTGGACGCGGCGGTGATCGACACCGACGGCGAGCGGATCGCGGGCTTCGGCCCGACCGCCTACCGGCCCTACACCGACGAGGAGCGCAACCTGCTGCGCCAGGCGCTGGCCGACGCAGTTGCGCTCACCGACCGCGTGTCGCGGCCGGGCGTGTTGCGGGAGGCCGAGGAACTGACCACGCGCACCCACGCCGAGACCGTCGAAAGGCTGCTCGCCGACCACCGGATCGCTGCAAACGACATCGCCGTGGTCGGCTTCCACGGCCAGACCGTGATCCACAAGCCGCAGGCGCGGCTCACCGTCCAGGTCGGCGACGGGCCGGGGCTCGCCAGGCGGCTCGGCATTCCCGTCGTTTACGACTTCCGCCAGAACGACATCGCGGCCGGCGGGCAGGGCGCGCCGCTGGTGCCGGTGTTCCACCGCGCCATCGTCGCGACCGTGACGCGGCCGCATCCGGTCGCGGTGCTCAACATCGGCGGCGTGGCGAACGTCACGTTCTGCGACGGCGGCCCCGATCCGATCGCCTGCGACACCGGGCCCGGCAACGCACTGATCGACGATTTTATGCGTCTGCACACCGGCGCACGCTACGACGACAACGGCGACGTCGCCGCGACCGGCAAGCCCGATCCGGCGTTCATCGCGCGCGTGCTGGAGCATCCGTTCTTCGATCTCAAGCCGCCGAAGTCGCTCGACCGCAACGACTTCGCGCTCGCCAACATCGGCCTGCCGGAGCTTGAGCTCGCCGACGGGGCGGCGACGCTGTCGGCGCTGACGGTCGAGGCGGTGGCGCGCGTCGTGCCGCACCTGCCGCAGCCGCCCCGCGCCTGGATCGTCGCCGGCGGCGGCGCGCGCAACGCCACGCTGATGCGGATGCTGGGACGGCGGCTTGCGAATGCGAGCGTCGAGACTGCCGACCAGGCCGGCTTCTCGGCCGACGCGCTGGAGGCGCAGGCGTTTGCATTTCTCGCGGTGCGCTCGCTGCGGGGCCTGCCGATCACGTTCCCGACGACGAGCGGCGCTCCGAGGGCGATGACGGGCGGGGTGCTGGCGAGGCCGTAGCGGCCCGCGAAGATTCTCGGCAGCCCGTAGCCCGCATGGAGCGAAGCGGAATGCGGGATCGGAATTGCAGTCCGGATGGCGTCCCAGGATTTCGTTTCGTTCAATCCGGGATCGTTACATGCGGTGAGGGCGTCCCGGGTTTCGCTGCGCTTCACCCGGGCTACAAGCGACAAGCCGAGTTGCCTGCGCCTGTCAGCGCTCCGCGTTCAGCCGCTTGTCGAGGTACTGGTTCACCGACACCATCAAATCCTCGATCTTGCTGTCGAAGAAATGGTTGGCGCCGACGATCACCTTCTGGTCGATCACGATGCCCTTCTGGGTCTTGAGCTTGTCGACCAGGCCGGTGACATCCTTGTGCGGCACCACCGCGTCCTTGTCGCCGTGCACGATCAGGCCGGACGACGGGCAGGGGGCGAGGAACGACAATTCACAGAAAGTGACCGGTCATTAACCGACTGTTTACGATTCTGTATTGAGAATTCTTCAAATGGTGGCGTTGCGCTTCACTGATTCGATTTGTTTCGCGATTGGAAAAAGAGACAGCAGCATGGCAACAATAATAACATTCCCCGAGACGCGCCTCGGCGGAGCAGCGATTGCTCCGTATACAGCAAACACTGCCTCAGTAGATGTAAGACAAGAATTCAACTTGCACATCGATGAGATATTTCGAGAGTTTGAGTGCAAAAAGGCATCGCTGAATGACTTGTCTATGCAAGTCAAATTTATAATTGGTCAGCTGATTGATTCAGCAAAATAATATATTCTAACAAAAATTATCGCGAGATTTTCCTGAAAGTCAATGTATCAAAACCAGCCAATTCAAGTGTGCCAAATTTACCTCGCGAATCGTCTTGTACTCTAAAATTAAATATAAGCTTCCTTTCTAGGGCCTCAATTCGTACGATCTTGCTATCTATGAGCTGCCATCGAAGGTTGAAAAAGCCTGTGCTTGACAGTGCTGCGGTACCATCTGGGTAAAACTCCAAAGTCGCAAATGAAGTCTTTTCAGACACCCACTTGCCAATTACAGTGTTAGGCGAGTTCCCGCAATTCGATCCCAGCAGCAGCAAGCCAAGTGCGACAAGAGTGCGCCGCCTCGAAGCCATTCCGGATTGGCGATTACCTAAAGGTGAGAGATGGTCCCGGTTTCCGGGACAGTTTGGCGGCTTGGCTAAGATGGATTCTGGGTTTGATTACGCCGCCAATTTTTCTGGCTCCATGTCGATATCATAGACCTCGTCGGGCGTCCTGCCGCCGAG